>PMMR01000037.1 GCA_003162175.1 Candidatus Methanoflorens crillii
CTTGATTCATCCCGAGCGAGAGGAAATACTCGAGCACGCCGTTATTCTTGTCGTAGACGTAGAGCAAAATGACGGACGTCGTAAGCGTCACAGCGGCGATAGCGGTCAGCGCGACGGAGAGAAGCGAGAGTGACGTCCCGACGTCGATGCCGCTATTCCCGGGCACCCCTCCTAGGAATGCGTTGCCAAAATTTGCCGTGAGGATAGCCATNNGTTGTTCTTCACGCGTTCACCGGTTACGCCGTTTCAAACAGCTCTTGCAACGGGTTTTCGAGCTGCCGCATCTCCGTCACCAGTACCCCGTTTTCGATTAGCTTCGTTAGGATCCGTCCTGCCTCTTCGGGGTTCGAAACGCTGAGGACGTAGTAGCCCTGCTCTACCCGCTTCGCGTCCACGATTTTTGAAATGTCCGTTGAGGTCCTAATTCCCACCCTGTATTCTCTCAGTTTGATGTTTGCGATCTTGTCGGCGAGCGCAATGGTTCCATCCTTAATCAAGATGAGGTTCGTGCCGATATCGCTCGCTTCGTAGAGGTTGTGCGTGGAGTACAGGACAATCTTATCCTTGCTCAGCTTAATGAGGATATCTCTGATCTCCTTCGAGTAGCCGGGGTCCAGGTTTGAGGTGGGCTCGTCCATCAAGTAGAGGTCGCGCTCCCTAAGGAACACCTTCGCAACTGAGACTCTCTTCTTCTGTCCCTGCGAGAGGTCAGAGACTTTTGTATCCCTGAGTTCCTGAAGGTGTAGCAGCGCGAGAACCTCCTCAGCGCTTCCTCCCTGCACGTTGGCGTAAAATGTGAGAGCGTTGTATACCGTCATCTCCTCCGGAATCGCGTTGTAGTGCGAGAGGTAGTTTATCCGCTTTCTAACGTCCCGGGACGAGGTCACGTTTTCGCCGTCAAACACGACTTCGCCCGAATATGGCTCTAAAATGCCGGCGATCGTCCTAAACAGTGTCGTTTTCCCGGCGCCGTTTGGACCTAACACTACGTATATCGACGGCTCGTGTATCGTGAGATTTACGTCGTGCAAGACGGTTTTTTTGTCGTATCCAGAGTTCACGTTGCGCAATTCTAACGTGTGCACGTTCAAGACTCCTAAGGCGCTCTCTCTGACGTACTCTTGCGCTAAAGCGGTGGGCTTAGATTATCTCACTTTTGGTCGTCGCACTGACACCGGCAAACGAGCTTATGAGTCCGGAAAGTACAGCTGATGTCTGTCGCGAGTTTCAAGGGACAAATCTCTTGGTACTGTTGCTTATCCTGAAAATTCATGGGCACCACCCATCGTTGGTAGCCTAGTAGTTACGTCTTAAAGGTCGTAACGGCCCGGTGCTTCGCGCGCGCCATGTACGTGGTCAGGCAGCCGATTCGATAGGCGCTCCATTCGACTCGCCAACACCGTGAGTCAGCATATAAGCACGATTTGACTCGTAACGCGATTATGTCGCCCACCCTCAGCGAACTTCCGCATTTTTTTTGGAGCAGGCCGTTTAGACAACCTGCAACTAAATACAAATAGACAGTATCACAAGTACTAGCGTTAATAGCCAAAGCAGCACAGGAAGAATGACAAATGACAAACACGCACGATAAAACGACCATAACCATCTCGAAGGATACGAGGGAGTGGCTCACTCTGCTCAAGCGCAAGATAGAGGCGGCCAAGAAGCAGGACCTCTCCGACGATGATATAGTCCGGCTAGCACTTGCCTGCTTGGACGACCATAAGGACGAGGCTGACATGGCATGCTTGCTTAGAGCGGCATAAGAAGCCGCCGCGGGCCCACACCTACGACTCAGCGCGTGCAAACGGCCTATGTTGGGGGGTACGCACAGCACCAAACGTAGGCTCAACACGGTGCGGTGATCGTCACGTGTGCGCTGGATGAGAATACAAGCGGCACGTCGTAGCGTCGGAGCGGTGGCATCTGAGGCCAGGGTGATAAAATAAGGGAGTCTTTTGTCCAGGGGCTATTTCTAGGGCTATTCTTGTTCGTAGGCTTCTGGCTGCTTGTGGTAGCCCTGCTTATCATTGCCGCTATGTTTGCGGTGCTAGGGCCTGTTGGGGGGGCTGCAGTCGCTATCGTGCTTCTTGGCCTGTGCTTCGTGACGCTGCACAGGATTTTTAGAAGGGTCCGAGCAGCCTGGAAAGCTGCCAAGAGGGCGAGCGAACTATCGTCTCCGTAGCGCTTCACTCCTTGTTTCTTTTTTGAGCGCAGCCAGCAGTTGCGACGATTGTCAAAAGGATACAAGTACAGATACACCAGGCCCGTGAATTCGGTTGGGCGTATGAACCGACGTGAACGCAAATCAACACGTTTAAACCTCCTTGAACCTAGTACGTGAGTTCGGAGGGCTCCCCCTAAAAGAGGATTGAGCGATGGCGTCAGGACAAGCACCTGCTGACGACGCGAAGGGAGTCGTTGAGGAAGAACGAGGGACTCCCCCTCCGCCTAGAAAATTGTCCGATCGCCTCTATTTCGCCGACAACCTGCGGACCTTTCTTATCACGCTGGTGGTGCTGCATCACCTGGCAATCGTTTACACTGGGGCGGGGGCCTTCTATTACGTGGAGCCGACCCCGATCGACCAACTGGCGCTCGCCGTGCTGGTCATTTTTATAGCTATCAACCAGGCCTACTTCATGGGCCTCTTGTTCCTGATTTCTGCGTATTTCTCGCCGGGATCGCTCGACCACAAGGGGGCGAGACGTTTCGTCAAGGACCGGCTGATCCGCCTGGGCATCCCGCTGCTTATAGTCTTCTTCGTGCTTAACCCGATCGCAGTCATCGGCTCGTACGCGATGCCGGCATCCGTGAGCGGCATCACCACGCCTCTGTCCTGGCAAGCTTACCCCCAGCTCGTCGGTTTTGGACCCATGTGGTTTGTAGCGATGCTGCTCGTCTTCGACATCGGTTTCGCGATCTGGTGGGTTGCAAGAAGAAACCGAATGCCACGGCAGGAGAGCAGCAACGAGCCCCCCCGCTATCGGGCCATAGCCGCGTTCATCCTTATCCTGGCCTTGACCAGTTACTTGATCCGCATCGTCATACCGATAGGCGAGTTTGTAGACGGCTTTCCGACCCTGTCGTACCTCCCTCAGTATGTCAGTTTCTTCATCATCGGTATCGTTGCTGTTCGTCACAATTGGCTACGGAACGTTCCGAAGTCGATGGGGAGGGCGGGATTCGCCATGGTGCTGGTCGCGACGATCATTGTCTTTCCCATTGCGATCAGCGGAGGCGCCACAAATGTCGCCGGCTATGGGTCCTGGCAATCTGCAGTCTATGCGGTGTGGGATTCGACCGTTGCCGTGGGAATGTCCCTCGGGCTTATCACACTCTTCCGTGACCGGTTCAACTGGTCGGGCAGCTTCACCCGATTCCTGCAGCGACACTCGTACTCTGTCTATGTCATCCAAGCCCCGATCATCGTATTCGTTGTCGTAGCGCTAATGGGACTCTCTCTCGAGCACCTGCTCAAGTTCGGTTTGGCGGCGGCGATCACAGTTCCGCTCTGTTTTGCGGCGGCTTATCTGGTTTTGAAGATTCCGGTCGCGTCGCGGGTGCTCTGACTTAACAGAAGCTGGGCGCTCCAGTTCCTTCTTTTTTCCTTTTGCCCACCGCCCGCTATAGTAAGGCCTAACTGATTACAAGGCACGTACATCAAGGGTGGGGGCGTCGATTAGCGGTTTTACAAACATTCGTTGCCTGATCAGGTGCGATGTGTACTTACGATACGGGACAGAAATAGAATTTAAATCGGGTTAAAAAGCACCTCGAAATAACGTTAGACCAAAAAAAGCCCCCCAATTGCATGGTCGCGCGCCCGCTGCTTAATGATAACCAAAAAAATGGAGTTAACGAACGTTCCGTTTACTTAGTCAGATAATTCCCTATTCCAGCTCAAGGAAGTTCTCATAAATTATGTTCTGCAGCTAAAAAAAACTGGAATTACCAGTTCTTCTTCATGGCTTCTGCCTTCAGTTCCTTTGGCATCAGCTCAATCGCGTACCGCAGCGCCGTTCGGGGCATTCGCCTCTTGTTTTTCATAACATAGGCAAAGACCTCGTCAGTGTGCTTCCGGCTTGCCTCCTTCAGTAACCATCCGTACCCTTTCTGCACCATATCGTCTGTATCGGTTAGCAGCAGGTCGGCAATTTCAATGGACTCTTTTAAGAACCTCCCGTGTTTTGCGGGGACAATGAGAGAAACGGCTGATGCCCGGCGCATCCACCGGTTTTTCGACTGAGTCCAGCGTTTCAGTTCATCGGTACATTCTGGGTATTGTTCGATGAAGTCACCCATTGTATGATTGCAGAGCCCGTCGCACGACGCCCAGTTGGTGATGTACGTATCGATCCAGCGCTGGAAGACGGCAAGATCATCGCGCTCATACCGGCCAGAAAGGGCGTGAGTCCATTGAGAAACGATGAAAGACTCCTCCATGTATCCCGACCGGTAGAGTTCCTCGCAGAGAGCAAAGATCTCCGGCTTTGGGCGGTTCTTAACCTCCTTCCAGTATTTCTTTGCCATTACAATCACGGCGGCGGTCTTCATGCCGTAACACCGAATCTCTTCCTTGAAGAATTTCTTTGAGCTTGTCTGAATTTCAGGATCAGCCCGTGCTTCCAGCTCCTGCCGTATCTGCTCAATGATCGGGTCCATAAAAAATGGTATGGGGGAAAGAGGGATAAGGGATGTGGCGGAAGGGAAATGAAAGTGAATGGAGCCCGAGCAGTTTCCCCGCCTCGTCTACCGGTTATCGGATCCTAAAGTGGTGATTCTTTTGTTTGGTTCCGGCAAACTGGTTATAACCGGCGGCCGAAAGCTCGAAGATGCGGCTAATGCGGTCGATCGAATCGTTGAGGAGCTTAAAAGCGTAAGCCTTCTACGCTGAATGATACTCCCTGAATCAGAGCGCTTAAAGGCACCGATTGTATCTGCGCGAGCTTGAGAGTAGAGGTGTTCAGTATGTGCGCTCCTAATCAACGGATGAAGATTCTAGCGGCATTTTGCATCCTACATTTTTGGGCCTCAAACTTGAGTGGTCTGTCATCTACCATGATGCGACGTAACTGAGAATACGTTCGCTCACCGATTGTAACGACCTCCAAAACTGCCCGCTTTTCTTGGAATGGATTTGTAAGCCGCCCTTCAACGATAAATTGTGCTAATGCGTCTCGACGTTGTTGCGAGAGCGTCTCGTCAGCAGATTTGCGAACAAATTTCAACGTAAAGCTGCCCTCTACAGGAAAATGCCTCAGGCGATCAGTTGGTATCGCCTTCTTACTATTAGGTGTTGGATGTTCCCAAGCCTTGTACCTTATAAAGGTGAGATTCTCTAAATCGGCAAGCAACCCTCGCTCAAATGTGAGCAAAGTGGCCTCTTTCAGTCTGAATTTCTCACTCTCCAATGTAGGGGGTAGTGGCATGCCACTTACATAGGCGCTATCTTGCTTAATTGTGTTGATAATTGCAAGAAGCTATTTGCAGAGATGGACGCACATCGATTTGTTTGAAATATTTGGCGCGCGTTGCACGCTAACAAATTGAGATGAATGCCGTTTGAACGGTTACGTATCTACCTCTCCTTTTTTCATAATCCTAGCTTACTTAGGCGAAATTGGGCTGTTTAGCAACGTAGCATAAGACTATATAACGTCCAAACATATGGTTATACAGTAAGAAAAGGAGGTGAAACGTGTACAAATCGAATAACAGCAGTTTTGGCAGTAGTTTTGGAAGTTACGGAAGCGGATCGTCTAATGACTCTCCAGTGAACGTCGGCACACAATACGACGTAAAGATTGAAGATACTGCTAGACAAGGAGACGGCATTGCGCGCATTAGCGGGCTTGTGGTTTTTGTTCCAAACACAAAGATCAACGATTCAGTTAAGGTTGAAATCAAGGAGATAAAGCGCAACTGTGCGGTTGCCGAGGTCGTCGTAGTTCCTGAGGATGTAACAACCTTAGGGCAAGTCGAGTAGCCTCACTTGTTTTAATCGAGTTTTTTCTTGACGGATGGATCGATCGCATTGTTGTTCGGGGTTTCTGACCCTGTTATTTGACGAGGATGTTGTTTTTCCATCAGTTTTTTATTAACCAGCGGTTTTTTTGAGCGGGGCGAATTTTTTTCTAGCTTTTTTCGGATCGAGTCTCCACGGTGAGCTTATTTTCGCTTCTTCCTTTCTTTTCACTTTCAACGTGTTCTTGAAGTTGAGTTATCCCGGTCAGCGCCAAGGCTGTCTTTGTGCAAGCAATATATTCCCCGACCTATACAGGTGACAAGAAACAAGCTCTCTACAACCTCTTCGTTGCGTACGTCCACACGGTGCCACTAGAAGAACTATTAGCAAGCGTAGAAAGAGCGCGGCGAGATCCACTGCTCAGAATCCTGATCTGGTCTTGGTCAGAGAATGACAAAATCTATAACTCCAAGCACGACAAGGAATATCGAGTGAGATGTTATGAAGGATGAAGTCTTTTTCGGCGAGGGAATGGCAAGGGCCAAGAACGAATATCCCGACCTCTATAAAGCCATTGTATCTTTGAATGAGGCAGCTTATACTGGTAAGGTCCTGGACTATAAGACCCAGAAGCTGGTTGCCATAGCCATCACTGCTGCCGCCTCGGACGACCGGGCCGCCAAGAAGCAGATGGTGAGCGGCATGAAGGAGCTGGGAATCACCAAGGAAGAGATAGTGGATGTCCTGAGAGTGGTTTTACTGACATCGGGAATGCCTCCCTTCACCAAGGCCATGAAGATATTGGGGGAACTGGAGAAATAATATTTTTTAATTCTACTGGCACGTGGAACATCACGACCGTTGACAGCACGGGCTAGCCGTACATGGGTTACGGGATGAGTGCAAACACGCGCAACCAGATGCAGCAGGAAATACAGGAGCACTTGGGCGCGATGGGGCAATAGCGTAATCCTGAGTTCCTCGCACGCAACCCGACATCGTCCCCTTATTTCGTGCTTAATCTGCGCAGAAGGGTCACGGTCGCGTGCGCAACCGCAAGGCAAATTCTCTTTGTGACGCGCAGCTGATCACTGTGGGTGGTTGCTATGCAGTCCACCGAGCAAAAAGTCAAGCTGAAGGCCAACGTCTGACGATCAAAAAGCGACCGCTGAGGAAGCTGGCTACATATGGACCGGCAACAATAAAGGAACGTAGGGACCAGGCGCGTGTGAACCTGGAACGTAAGGAGAGGGAACGTATGGCCCTGGAATATTGAGGAACGTATGGGTCGTGACAGACAATAAACTATCCTAACCAGGCTAAGAACCGTGGGGCCTAAAAACGACGGAAGCTCCAGGGTTAAAAAGGCTCCTTGGGTAAATCTTAACTTCTAAGAATCCGGCCCACCTACCATCTTTCAGGCATAAAGTGACAGATAACAACTCTTAAACTTCATTGGCCGCATCTTACACATCTGTTTTTGCATAAAGGGGGGATACGCACGAATCAGACTTCGTCGACGGCTTCTCCGTTGAAGGTGAGCGCTGTCGTAAGCAGGCTCGGATTTTGGTCAGCGGTCCTGACGGCAGTATTTGCGGCGGCGTTTTTCCTGGCTGGTTTCTTGACCCCTCCGAGATCAGGGCCCTTCGCCCCGGCGGCAAACATAGTACTTTATCCATATACTAACGTAGCCGCATTCATTCCCAATGATTATCTATGGCTGTATCCGGGAATTTTGCTAGCGCTGATATTCATTGTACTGGTGGTCTGTATCCATTCCTACGCCCCTAGCGACAGGAAAATATTCAGTCACATCGCCCTATCGTTCGCCGTGATTTATGCGACCATCATCCTCATTGACTACTTCATACAGTTTACTGTCGTCATACCGAGCATTTTAACCGGGGAGACAGCCGGTCTCACATTGTTCACCCAGTATAATCCTCACGGGTTTTTCATTGCTTTAGAAACTCTCGGATACTCTATGATGAGTGGAGCTTTCCTCTTTGTTGCTGCTGTGTTTGCTGGAGGGAAGCTAGAGCGTGCACTGCGATGGATTTTCATCGCGGGTTTTGTCGCGGCGGTTCTGTTTTTTACAGCTCTTTCTTTGTTGCACTATGACCTTATAGCATTCGAAGTAACGATCATCACCATAAACTCGATAGTGCTGATCGTTTCAGGCGTGCTGCTGAGCGTTGTATTCAGGCGAGCTGTTCGTGGGAGTTTTGAGTCAGCCCGTGCTGTTTGAATTGCGAAGTGATGCGGGAACGCGGAAACTGCAACTGCACGGTGTGTTGTTTCACGCTTACGTGCACGTATTGCGCACAGCGGCCGGAGCCTAATACAGGCTCCGACTTCACAACCTACGTGGCTACTCTTGGCATCCATTACCTGAGCATGGATATGATGGCTACCTGCGATACTGAAGGAAGGAGCTCTCACAAGTAATTCATTGCCAAGACTTCTTCAAAACACGTAGGGGATAAGCCGTTTCGTCCTGTGCGAGTATGACATGTAGGCTTAGCGGAGTACCGCAATCAAGAGCTTCTCCTCAATGTACATTCGGTACCCATAGACGACCGCGAATATCGGCACGAGCGCAAGTACAGTCCCCGCGACTGCCTGGCAACTCCGAATCCCACGAAGAATCTGACCGGTGACGTGTTAATTGCTCCGCTTGAACGTAAAATCGCCACCGAGATAGTCGATCTTCACGCGGCTGCCCTCCTCGAATTCCCGCTTGAGAAGCTCGACGGCCAACGGGTTCTGGATCCGCTGTTGGATCACCCGCTTCAAAGGCCGGGCGCCATAGGTCGGATCGTAACCTTCCGACGCGATTTCGTCCAAGGCGGTCTCGGTCACGTCCAATTCGATCCCCTTGTCGGTTAGCTGCTTCCGCAACCGCGCGACCTGAAGCTCGACGATCTTGCGAATCTGCTCCTTTTGCAAGGGGTGGAAGATCATGATCTCGTCGACCCGGTTGAGGAACTCGGGCAGCAAACGGGTTTGCAGCGTCTCCATCACGGCGTCGCGCATCTCCTCCTCGGTGCCGCCCTCCTTGGCGATCTCCTGGATCACCTGGCTGCCGACGTTGCTGGTCATCACGATGATCGTGTTGGTGAAGTCGACCGTGTGACCCCGATTATCGCTCAACCGCCCATCATCCAACACCTGCAACAGGACGTTAAAAACGTCGCGATGGGCCTTTTCGATTTCGTCGAGAAGGATGACGGAATAGGGCCGTCGGCGAATCGCCTCGGTCAACGCGCCGCCTTCCTCGTAGCCGACGTAGCCCGGCGGGGCGCCGATCAATCGACTCACGGTGTGCCGCTCCATGAACTCGCTCATGTCCAAGCGGATCATCGCGTCTTCGTTGTCGAACATCACTTCGGCCAGCGCCTTGCACAACTCAGTCTTACCGACGCCGGTCGGTCCAAGGAAAATAAACGAGCCAATCGGCCGGTTCGGGTCCTGCAAGCCTGACCGGTTCCGCCGCACAGCGTTGGCCACGGCCTCGACCGCTTCATCCTGACCGACGAGCCGCTGGTGGATGCGATCTTCGAGCACTAAGAGCTTTGCACGCTCGGTCTCCATCATCCGCGTGACGGGAATGCCCGTCCACGCACTGACGACCTCGGCAATTTCCTCCGGACCGACCTCTTTGCGCAAGAGCCGGCGTGTGCCGTTGGTTGGCTTCTTGCCGGCGTCCGATTCGAGCGTGTCCAACTGGCCGGCCAGATTTTTCTGCTGGAGGTCCAACTCGTAAAGCTTCTGGTAATCGGCCTCGGAAACGATGCTGCCCGCCGATTGCTTCTCCTTAATCGATGCAGCTAACTGATTGTACTGCAACTGGGCGTCAATCAAGTTTTTACGGATATCCTGCACGTTGCCCAGCCCGCTCTTTTCAAGCTCCCACTGTTTGCGCAGGTCAGCAAGTTTTTTGCGCAGCTCGGTGATCTCCTCCTGGACTTCCTCGCGACGTTGCTGTGCATGCTCCTCGGTCTCGTCGGCCAGTTGGCGGTCGGCTAGCTCAAGCTGCACGAGTCGCCGCTGCACCACGTCGATCTCACTGGGTACGCTTTCCAGTTCCATCGCTAGCCGGCTGGTGGCCTCGTCCATCAGGTCGATGGCCTTGTCGGGCAGAAACCGGTCGGCGATATAGCGCTGCGAAAGGTTGGCCGCTGCCACGAGGGCGGAATCTTTGATCCGCACACCCTTATGATGGGCCTCGTAACGAGGTTTTAGACCTCGCAAAATGGCGATTGTGTCCTCGACCGTCGGCTCACCGATCATGACCGGCTGGAATCGCCGCTCCAATGCAGCGTCCTTTTCAATATATGTGCGATATTCATCCAGCGTCGTGGCGCCGATGCATCGCAGCTCGCCCCGGGCCAGCGCGGGTTTCAACAGGTTCGCGGCGTCGCTGCCCCCTTCGGCCCGACCGGCGCCGACCACGGTATGCAACTCATCGATAAACAGAATTACGTTGCCGGCGTCGTTCACTTCGCGCAACACGGCCTTGAGCCGTTCCTCAAACTCGCCACGGAACTTTGTGCCGGCCACGAGCGTGCCCATGTCGAGCGCGATCAGCCTCCGATTTTTCAAACTCTCGGGCACGTCAGCTTCGGCGATCCGCAGGGCAAGCCCCTCAGCGATGGCCGTCTTGCCCACGCCCGGCTCGCCGATCAAGACGGGATTGTTTTTCGTCCGGCGCGAGAGGACTTGCATGACCCGGCGGATTTCCTGGTCCCGACCGATCACTGGATCGAGTTTTCCCTGCCGGGCGCGATCCACCAGATCGATGCCGTAGCGTCCCAACGCTTGGAACTTGTCTTCCGGCGTCTGGTCGGTCACACGTGCACTGCCGCGGACCGCCTGCAACACCTTTAACAGGTCCTTCTCAGTAACGGCATTGAGTTTCAGAATATTTTTTGCTTTTGAATCGACCTTCGCCAATGCCAGCAAGAGATGTTCGGTGGAGACGAACTCATCTTTCATTCCATCGGCCTCACGTTGGGCCGCTTCGAGCACCTGATTCAGTTCTCGGCTCCCTTGTGGCGGCGCTCCGCCCGAGACCTGGACGAAATGTTCTAGTTCCGCCTGAATTATTGAATCGAGTTGTTGCCGGTTCGCTCCGATCCGCTCGAGGATCGGTCCGACGATTCCATCGTTCTCTGTTAACAGCGCGGCCAGGAGATGCAGCGGATCGATCTGCGCATTGCCTCGATCGGTCGCGAGTTCTTGTGCCCTTACCACAGCCTCTTGTGCCTTCAGCGTTAATTTGTCGAATCGAAATGCCATAGTTCTGTGCCTCCTCTCTCCAACTATATACTCTGCACCGCACTCCTTATTTCAATCTTGCAATAGTTTGATGAATTGTATTAAGAGCGACGGTGATGCTCCCTGTTCGACCCTACGTCACCGACGGCCATGCTCCGCCACAGCCCTCTCTTCTGATCGCCTCATAATGTCCAAAGGGCTGGCCAGATGGAATACATCGCGCCCAACACCAGCACCGCATCGGCGATGATGTGGATGGCGAATACCGGCCACATCGAGCCGGTCCTGCGGTAAAGGAGCAAGTAACCGGGCGTGATCAAGAACTGGGCGATGAGGAAGATCTGAGACCAAGGCGTGATGGATTCGAAGGAAGGCAGGAACCTGCTCCAGAACAGGACGTGTATAAGGCCTACGAATATTACCGCCATCAACATCCCGATCACCCCTCCTATGAAGCGCTTTCGCCTTTCCGTCCAGCGTGTCTCGAAGGCGTCGAATATGTAGACCCAAAGCAGCTGTTCCATGGCCGCGTTGATGGGGACCCAGATGAGCAGTGTGAGCAGGACCCCCTCCCATGGATCGTTGACGGGTATGATGGTCAGGTAGGCGATCGTCTGGATGAAGATCTGGAGGGCCAACAGCCCAATGAAGAGCTTGAAGGACCAACTGACCGGTCTGACATAGTCGAGGCTCTTCTTGCGCCAGAGCACGATGGCCACACAGAACACTCCATAATACAGGATTAGGGGCAGGAGGGCTCCGCTCCAATCCAGCAGCAGCCAGCAGGCGACGGGCATGAGGAAGGTGGCGATAAGCGCCAAGCCGAGGTCGAGGTTGGTCGCTTTGAACTTCAGACGCTCCACTCTGTAGGAGAGGATCCCGGGCAGGTCCATGCGCGGTTATCGGCATTCAACATAGAAAAGCGTATTCAGATGCGAAGGCCCCCCCATTTCTCCGGCGGGTTGGCCTTCGCATATTACTCGTCCTTCTTTATCTGTCCTTCAGAAAACGCGAGCAAGGATCGTTATTTTTCGGTTCAAAGCTATTTTCAACCTCCGTTCACGAACTGACGCAAAACCACACGAGTGACGATATTTTAGGGAACGAGAGACTCCACGTTAAGGTTTGAACCCCTCCACAAGTCCATTCATTCGTTCATCAGGCTGTATCAGATTGACCTTGATAAAACCGGCCGATTCGAGTGATGACTTAATATCTTCAAAAGAATAGGTCCGGCCTCCTGCAGTGCCAACAAGCATATTCACGGCAAATAAGGCCCCGCTGGTCGGTCGGGTGTGATCCGAACTCATTACATGGTCACGGATAACCAGTCGTCCTTCTGGCTGAATGGCGCTGAATATCTTTCGGTACAGTTCAACATTTTGTTCCGGGCTGTTTTGATGAATAATAGCCGAAAGCAATGCCAAATCGTGTCCTGTTGGAAGTTTATCCTTATAAAAATCACCGGCAACCAATTGGATTCTGTCAAGCAGACCCGTACTGGCCAGACGCTGTCGAGCCATGTTAATGACCGATGGCAGATCAAAGATCGTGGCGGTCAGGCCGGGCGAGGCTTCGAGAAAGGCTTGTGCATATGCGCCGGAACCGCCGCCGATGTCGAGCAGTTTCCTGGCCTCGCCTGGTTTTATAGCTGCCACTATCGAGGGTGCCATCTCGTAGGCGACAGCATGCATGGCACTGGTAAAAGCCTCCTGTTCGCTTTCATTGATGTCAAACGCAGTTCCTCTAATCCTGTCTTTTCCAAGGCGCACAATATCCGTCAAATACGACCACCTTTTCCATCCTCCCGTAGCAAACATGACCATAGGCGTTATCGAAGTTGGTGACTCCTTTGACAATATGGAGGCTACTTCGGCCGGACAATGGTATTTCTCTCCATTTTTCTCGAGTAAACCCATGCTCACGACAGCATCAAGCAACATGGTGACGCCCCGCACAGTAGCTTCTAATCTATCCGCTATTTCCTGGGCCGACATCGGTTTTTTTGCCAGCAGCGTAAAGACATCCATTTCGGCAGCTGTCAGGAATATTCTCGATTCCTGGAATTTTGATACTAGAGACCTAATAGCAAAAGGTGTTATCGGCATAGGTTGTCTCCACTGCGTTTATTTGTCTGTTTGATTTACATTGAATTGGTAAGACATTGCTTTTTCGCAGGGTAAGGAAGGCTCCAGTGTCGGTGATCTGCAAAAGAACGAGGGCCCCCGGGGCGATTCGAACGCCCGATCTCCGCCGTTTGAAGGCTAATTTTCGCAATTGGAACCCTTGCTGAGCTTTTTTCTAGAACGATCAACTGTCTTCACTAAAAAAGCAATTTCGTCTTCAAAGCTCGTTTGATAGATCTCCGCGCTTGTGCCGGCCAGTTCACAGAACTCGCGCGGGAGCCTGATGATAGGGTAGGCATGAGATGGCGTTGAGCTTTGAAGGCTTATCTTATGTGTGCAGATCGGTTGCGTGCGTCACTGGAGGGGCCATTCAAGGATAACCGTTATGATTGGCGGCAGTGCGTTTCAAGGGCTTTTTGAGGCGCAACTGCGTGCTTTTGCCACCACGCTTCTGAACGGGCCCCATAAATCAAAGGAAATGGAAAAAGAAATGGCGAGTCAGGAGCTAGGGAAAGGGTGACACAAATACCTGGCGCAAAGCGGTAAACAGCGCCCGCTTTGGCAATCAAGTTGGTGACTCTTGAGAATTAATCGATCCTCGACGACAGCCCACGTAATCTCCGAAACAACCCGTCTGCGGAGAGAAGCGCTATAAAGGTGAAATCGCGAATGATTTCTTTAACGCTCATTCTGTCACGCTATGAATTCTCTACCTGCCAGAGTGCTTGCGCGAGCATCTCATAGACTTTCGCCGTTTCACCCTGATGTGGCATTCTGCCGAGCTGCTCTGCGGCTGAAGCTAAACGTCTGAGCACATCAGGGATAGCGTTCTCCGGAACCGATCGCACCTTTGCACCGCGGTAGTTGCTCAAAATGGCTTGTATCGCCTTTGGAAGACGTCGTGCGTCAATACTTCCGTCTTCCAGCATGAAAGGCAGTTTCCACGACGCGGGCCGATTCGCATCTCCGACATAAGCAAAGCACTGTGCGGGGAGGCAATATTTTGGATGAAGCAGTGGAGCATTTGAACCTTCTCCTGTTCTCGCTACTCGTGTGACTGATGCTGATTTAAGGAGTGTAAGCGGCTCATCCTGCGGCCCTATGCGCGGTCGGTAAACGCCGTGCTCGCTAAGCCACCACAAGTCGTTGTGAGGCTCCTTAGATTCCAAAGAGACGAAGACGCGGTCGTGCAAGCCCCCTTTCTCGATGTTAGCAGCGTAGAACATCACCCCATCGCTAACGGCAATGCATGCCACTTTCTGCTTGTCTGCATAGCGACGCGCTTGCTCAAGGGCGCTATGCACAGCAGCTCGGTTCCATGCAAGAGCACCGGGGCGTTTCGTCTCGACGATGCAGTATTTAATTCCAAGACGCGTGACGACAATATCAGCATAGTCGACCTGATTGTTTATGTCACCAAGATTCCATCCGAGGGCTATCGTGAAGAGGTCTTCCACGATATTCTCAGCAACGCGCTCTGATGCCTCGCCAAAGCGGCCTTGTTGTCTGAGGCGCTCACTCCGTTTCGCGGTGAAGGTCGGCCAGTTCGTCGCGAGGTGCGTTTCAAAGCGTTTGTAGGAAGCGAGGTCTCGATATGGCATCTTCTCGTCTTAATGGTCGAGCGAAGTAAAGCGTTTTTCGATTTGAGTTTTGGTCGCTTCGTCACAAAATGCGAGATATTGCAAAGGGGTTGCTATGAGTACATCTGCGACTTTTTTGCAGCCGAAGGAAACGTAGCGCTCAAATCCGGGTGAAAGCACTTATTCGTGAACGTTGAATGAGGCAGTAGGTGATCAAAGTGCGTTACTTGGTATATTTTGAAGTTTCGACAGAAGTCGGCAATCACTTAGATTTCGAAGAAGGAGGGCCCGGGAAACTCTTCGGCTATCTCATGATTCGGTTCGCGCCAGAGGCCGTGTATACGGAGGCCGGCACGCGCAATGTCTTCATGGTGGCCGATCTGAATGAGGCACAAATGACGGAGATCATGCTCATCGTGTCAAAGAAGTTGGGCACGTACCCTGAATTCACGCCCTTGATTCTCGGAGAGGCGACGCCCGGCATCGCTGCTAAGGCAATAGAAGAGGCGAAAAAAGCACTATAGGTCGGCGATCGAATCAGGTTCACATGCTCTGATTGGATCCCAAGAGATAGCTTGCACGAGGCGTAGGGAACCAAGTCAATCTGATCGAAAGAATATCACAAAAAAAACTTTTCAAGACATCGAGTCGTCGTTTCGACAAGAATATGTTCGCGTATCGGTTGACGTCATATTTCAAGCCGTGCGCCGCTAAACGACAGCACTTAAGGTATCAGCATCGGCTTGGGAATGAAGAATCCCGTCATTTTGAACGTCGCCCTTCCCAACAACTACCTTCGTAAATTTCTAGCACAGAAATCGCAAGCTTCTCCGCGTCGTGTGTGCACACCACCTGCTGCAACACATCAACGATTCGGCGAAAAGGTGGCCTAACAGTCTCTTCCGCGTCTAGGCGTCTCCGCGGCTTAGCCAGAATCGATGTGACAAACGCAGCTAGGGTCTGGGCAAGCTGTTGGAGTTACTGAAGGCAGAAAGATATGTTCGCGATTTCGCAGGGGGCAATATTCCACCTACTCCATTTGCTTTATGAGACAGAGGCTTTAATTAAGCGAGTACATACGAAATACAACGAGAAGCGCACAGGCCAAAAAGCGAACGCGTAAGATTCAACTGAACAAAGTCGCGCCTCAGGAAGCCTTGAGTTACGATTTAGCGATATGCAAGATATTTCGGGAAAGAAAAAAAGTCGATTGCAAGTTTGAGTGCATTATTTGCTTAACTATCTAAAAGTTGTAGCCATATATCGCCACTGTCGACCCTTTACAAGGTAGCACGATTTTTTTAACTAATTAAATTTGCAGTCTCGCAAAGAAAAGAGACGTGACAGTGCGCTTTTCACTAGCTCGTCAAATTAGCAATCCTTATCGCACAACAGAACGCTTTTGAGCAGTGAACCGTGGCATTGAATGAATAGAGGGGATACAGGAGGAACATATGAACGAAGTTTTTGAGAACATCTACTCAAGAAGATCTGTGCGGAATTACAAGCCGATTGACGTGCCTGATGACACAGTCAGAGAACTTATCAAAGCGGGTACGTATGCTCCGAGTGCTGTAAATAGGCAGCCGTGGAGGTTCGTCGTGATTAAAAATAAAGAGACGATCACTCGGCTTTCTGAGCGGGCGAAAAAACTGTGGCTGGATGGGCTGGACAAGGTGGGAGAGAGTTCTGATCCTCAAGTTCAGAGGCTCGCGAACGTCATGCAAAGGCCGGAATTCAATGTTTTCTACGGTGCTCAGGTGCTCATCCTCATTTTCGGGGCTTCGCGTGCTTCTTCGCATCAGGGAGCCTCAGAAGCCGAATTCGAGAACATAATGCTCATAGATGGCTGTGCCGCTGCTGCTGAGAACATGATGCTCGCCGCCCGGTCACTCGGTATCGGAAGCTGCTGGATAGGCTTTGGCATGCCTCTGGATTCAGATCAGGAAATTCGGCAGGAGCTAAAAGTGCCCGACGGATATCGCCTCATGGTGCCGCTCATCTTCGGCTATCCCGTGAAAGATATCGAAAAGGCGCCGCCACGCGAAGAGGATGTCATACTGAACTGGATAGCGTGACCACTTAAACGACCGAGTCAGAGAAACGACGGGAGTA
>PMMR01000024.1:0-2439 GCA_003162175.1 Candidatus Methanoflorens crillii
TTGGTATTTTATTTTTATTAATCCAGTTTTTAACTTTTTATTTTGATTTTATTCAATTCATCGCAGAAGATTGATGTGTAACAACACTGATCACGTCGCATACAAGAATAAAAAGCAAGAAGCTGCGTTTTATCGTGCGTTTTGGCGCAACGCTACCACCCCCGGATCCGATCCCACAATGCTTAGTGGGCGAGGACTCGGTCCAGTTCTTGGGCTAAAGCGACCAAGATTCAAGCTTGGCGTGGTAAGCGACGGGGTCAGGTTAAGGGTGTGGATGCGGTTAAACGAGGCGGGTTTAGATGGATATCTTGACTCGGTCGTTACGAACGATGATACAGGTAAGAGGAAGCCAGCGAACCGAAGCCAGCGAACCCCCTTTTTTCCTCATCTGCGAGCAGCTAGACTTAAAGCCAGAGGAGTGTTTGATGCTCGGTGATTGGCCTGAAAGAGATGTGCAGGGCGGGAAATTAGCGGGAATGAAGACCTGACTGGCAAAATACGGACAGATTCAACAGGCGAAAGCAGATTACCAAATAGAGAGCTTCAGCAAGCTTCTTACAATGGCAGATCGTTGTAATACAGAGTGAGCGAAACGCTTTAGCTTTCCACGTTGTTTTGAACTCTGCCTTCGTCTAGCTGTTCTTGTAGATTTCAAGCACAGAAATCGCAAGCTTCTCTGCGTCTTCAGCGTCCTGTGTGCACGTCACCTGCTGCAACACATCAATGATCTGACGAAGCGGTGGCTCCGCAGCACTTTCCTCATCTCGCCTTACGCGGCTCAGTCAGAATCGATGTGACAAACGTAGTGAGTGCCTGGGCAAGTTGTTCCTTCAACTCCAGCGCAAACGTCCGTAAATACGATCCGTCAAGCCGTTTCGCTCTGTCTAGACAGTAGCTGCACGCAGCACCGTATATCACCACATGCCTTCGTTTGGCGTCTAACCGGGCCCGTTCAACGCTTTCTATTAGCTCTTCAAGCGGCATTGTGTGAATGTAGGCAGCAAAGAGGTTGTAGACGGCCTGTTTCTTGTCGCCTGTATCGGTCTGCGGATGTATTGCTGGCACTTACGGTGCGGTGGTGCTGACGGTGATAACTCAACTGCAAGAACGTGCCGAAAGTGAAAGGTGAAAGAAGAAGGATGACCTTGTCAACAGACCGGTGTTGCTTCTACCCGTTCCTTTGCTCCTAAAGCTTCTTTTTTTTAGATTCCTTTGATTTTTGGGCTGCTGCGAAAGCTGACAGCGACAGGCAGCAATCAGCTATGCTAGAAGCAGACGGCCTCCGAAAATCGTGTGGGGCGCTAAATATTCTGAGATTCTAATTCTTAGCTCCGGCTCGGTTGACCTCGACGGCTCCGGTAGCTCCGACTAAACCCTCCAGAATCGGCAACGGAGCGAAATATGCAGAGCCACAAAGCTGCTCCGTGTAACTGGGACACGTCAGGGTACAAGTTGCCTGCACGCAGTTGGCTCAGCGTGGCTCTCGACGACGATAGCATTATACGTGCGGTCTTTGTTACAGTGTGTCAGATCCTAAAGGAGTGGGGTGGCTAACGAACGCTAAGCGCACTCAACGGCGAGGCTGCCGAATCGCAGGAAAATGAGCAAGGGCACCCTTACAGTATTTTAGGGTTAGGAACGTACGACCATACTTCACTTTGTCAGCCTGACGAAGCGTGTCGCAATCAGGCCCGCTGGCCGTTTATTCGCCCGGTTTCACGCGTCTCCTGCCGCGAAGCGGGTGCACTGCTTTTCCGCGCATTCGCCACACGAAGAGGTAAANNGAGCCAATACTGGGTTCAGTCACCGTGTAGATCGTGGCACCATTCGAAAATACTGCCGGAAAGTAGTACAGGCCGACAGGGACCACGAAGGCGTGTCGGCCACTTTGATCAGTCTGAGTATGGGCGATTAGCACATCGCCCACGTAGAGCGCCATCGACGCGTTCGCTAGCGGCTTACCGGCGGCGGTCACCTGTCCGTTTGCTTCGAGCGTACTACCGAGCGAGATGCCGCCTGAGTTGACCCTTATGTTATTCGTCACCGTTGTGGTGCGAGGCGATGCTTGAGCGGCAACAGGCTAGACGCTGCCGCGCAGGCTGCTGTGTGATGATGCGAAACCAGCGGCAACTGCGAGCGCGAGTACGAGAACGGCGACCACGAGTCGACCCGTGCATATAGAACGGAACACGATTCACACCTTTCGTGTATGTCAAAGCTCCTGATCGGAGCCTGCCGCCATTACACTACGTTCGAGGAGGTTATCAATGATGCAGTTTGCAACGACGCGGGTGTCAGCTTAGTCTCCGCTTCGCCGCTTCTCCGCACGCCGTTATCAAATCACGCGCTCGTAGCGGCAAACGTGTACAACAGCTGACCCGAGTCCTTCAGCTACAGGCGACAGGATCGCAGCTTATCTCGTCGGCAACGAGGATCGCC
>PMMR01000024.1:2477-3948 GCA_003162175.1 Candidatus Methanoflorens crillii
CGCCCGCGCCGCAGTTAGCGACAATCTTAAGGTGAACTCTTACTGTTATCGTGCTTACCTTCAAGAGCGTGTGCCGCTCGACCTACCCTTAAGTTGCAGCAGTCCAAATTCAGCAATAGCGTTTTCTTTAAGGTTGTATCCGGTCCAGACCGGGCACAACGGGCACGTACATGCCTGTGCTGTTTCTTTACCCTCACCGGTTGAGATAGATATCTTTCAAAGCGATCGGCGACATGCCTAGTTGGCTTTTAGGGTCCTGATCAACTCGCCATTAGTTAGATACATAACATTATCGTGCGCCGCTATATATGCGAGAACTTCGTCTAGTTCGTCCCATAATCCGAAGCGCTCGATTTCCCACGAGTGCCCGAACAGGTGAAATATGCCGCCGTTTTTGCGCACATAGTCAAAATATGCAGTTGCTAAGTCTATCCACGACTTTCGAACATTTTTAACCACCATTGATATTCCTGCAAGGTTGGCAAAGAAGCTAGAACGCGCGATACTACCGATCGCCTTCCAAAATGAATACGGATTCGCAGGCACGGTGGCCCAAAGCCGATAGAAATCGACGGGCCTTAGAACCCGGAAACACTCTATGGTCCTTGCGCCGATGAAACCAGACTCTTTCACCAAACTGACTATTTCTCTCGTATACTTTCCGCGAGGATAACAAAAAACTTCAACTTCTTGATTAAGAAGGGCGCTTAGTTCGTTCTTTCCTCCGAGTATCTCCCTCTTAGCTTCGCGAAGTGGCACTGCGGTCAAATCTGGGTGCGTCAGCGTGTGTGCCCCTATTTCAAAATGGCGCGCCAGCTTCTTGAGCTCGTTGTCGTCGATTCTGTCGTAATTATCAGGTTTCCAAGGCACGTAAAAAGTAGCTTGTACCTTATGCTTGTTGAGCAAGCGTGACAACTCGCAATCGAGCGGTGCACCATCATCCCAGCTTGTGCTGACAACGCTTTGTGGCTTAGTTACGAACTTTTTTCTGGTCATAATCCCGCATCTAGAGACGAGGGGGTACTATCGCACCTAGCGAAGAAGGAGCACTATGTCTGTTGTAATGATGCACATGGTTATTATACTAGCGTAAGAGTCTTCATTTTAAGCCACTCCGAACGAATGGATCATCACGCTCGCTCGCCTGAATTGTTCCTGGCAGCACTGGCGAGCTCAGATAACGTCGGCTGGACAATCAATTTTGGCTGAACGCTGGGCGCACCAATGCTGCTGTTCGTTGCGTCGGTTTGTAGGCTGCTAGGCAATTCCCGTGATGTACCAAGATTTTGCTATCGTCAAACTCACAAATACCTCTACCAAAAGGCGTTTATTGCGCGCCTCGCTGATGCCGCTCTTGCCCTGTTGTCAAGCACAAGCGGTGGTCGTCAAGTGTCTGGATCGGTCTCTCAAAGCTCTCGACGCGCGGTGTGAGTTCTTGCGCGCGTCATGCGACGACGTTGACGTAGAGGCC
>PMMR01000031.1:0-54671 GCA_003162175.1 Candidatus Methanoflorens crillii
CGGCCGGATTCGAACCGGCGACCTCCGCCATGTCAAGGCGACGTCATAACCAGCTAGACCACGAGCCCTAGCGCAGTGCTATCTGATCTATCTCTAATAAACCTATTGTCAGGCCAAAAAGCTGATTTTCTTACACTAGAAACGCAGCAGAAACCACCCCACGCTTACCTCAATCTGTGCGTGACGATGCTAATGCCACTTGACAAGCAGTACGAGAGGTAGTGGCGAGTCTTCTTTTAGGCGCTGGCCTAAGCCTGTGGGCGCAATAACACGTTCGCGCAAACTCGCTACCAAAATGTATAAAACGCTTAATGCGCTTTATAGACAGCAGCTAATTAGATTATTACAACGCGAATGCAAAAGGCGGCACGCAGAGAAGGTTGATCAACGATGGAACCGATAGTAATCGAGCATTTGTCGAAAAAGTACAGAGAGTACGTTGCCGTAAACGACCTCAGTTTGACCGTCGAACGGGGCGTGTGTGTGGGGTATCTTGGTCCTAACGGAGCAGGCAAAACGACCACCATAAAGGTGCTGACAAACTTGCTTAGGGCCTCGAGTGGCAAGGCCTATCTCAACGGCATTGACGTCATCCACCACCCCAAAGCCGCGCTCGACGGAGTGGGCGCGGTCGTAGAAACGCCCGAGTTTTACCCACAACTAACGCCTGACGAATGCTTGTCATACGTCGGAACGATCCGCGGCATGAGCGGCGAAGCGATTGCCGAGCGCTCGCACGCGGTTTTAGACCAAGTCAAGCTCCTCGAAGTGGCTGATAAGCGAACGGGGCAGTTTTCAAAAGGAATGAAACAGCGATTGGCAATTGCCCAAGCGCTCCTGCATGAGCCATCCATACTGATCCTTGACGAGCCTACGTCAGGCCTCGACCCGCGCGGCATGGTCGAAGTGCGGGAGATTATTAAGGGACTGATAAAGACCAATATCACCATACTGATGAGCTCACACCTACTGTACGAGGTGCAGGAGGTATGTGACAAAGTGGCGATCATCGACCGCGGAAGCCTCCTGACCTACGATTCAGTCACGAACCTCTCTGTGGGGCACGACGTCACCGTGACGATCAACACACTCGAGCCGATCACGCCACCAGAGTTTAGAGCCATCCAAGCGCTACATGATGTCACGTCCCTGAAACGCACCGAAACGCTCGCGCTCAAAGTGGGCTTCACCGGGGGTCCGCAAGCACAGTTCAGAGTGCTGCGAGGGATCCTAAATACCGGCGTCAAAGTCACTTCCTTTATGCCGCAGCGCGCGGCCATAGAAGAAGTCTATCTGCAACTCGTGCCTGAGGGGGAGGCGTAGCCATGGCACCGAACAGCGTCCGACAAATTGCGACCGTAGCGAAGTACGAGCTCTTGAAGTACCTTCGCGGGCGACGATTGCTCGCGATCGTTCTGCTGACGATTATCATCAGCGCCATTTTTCTGATCGTCCCTCCGGCGATCGGCTCCCAATACCCTAAAGACCCGAAACAGTTTACGGTGAACGTGCTCTCGTTTCTGGGCATCCTCTCAATACTGAGCGCCACATTTTTTGGCGCTGACGCGATCGTTTCCGAGTACGAATCAAAAACCGGGTACTTCCTGTTTCCAAATCCAATCAGGAAGACGGCGATATTTCTCGGCAAGTTCATAGCAAGCGCGCTCGTGTCTGTAGGAGCGATCGCGCTCTATTACGTGATAGCGGTCGTGTCGGTGCGCGTGATCGACGGCAGCATCCCAGCGAACACCGGATTGTCATTTGCGTACTCGGTCGTGTACCTGTTCGCCATCCTTGCGATCGCCTACCTCTTCAGCGCCATAATGCGCAGTTCGGTGTACTCGCTCGTCCTGACGTTCTTCACGTTCTTCCTAATACTGCCAATTATCGACGCTGTCGGCTCAGTCGCGAAGTTCAAGCCGTGGTTCTCCATTACCTTCGCAAACGGAATTGCACAGTACGTATTCGAAAACCCGTACCCGACTGATAAGATCTTCACGACGAGTGCCCCGGGAGGGCCAACCGCCGGCGTGCAAACGTATTCGCTTGCGCAATACTACCCTGAGATACGATTGAGCCTCATCGTGATGGCAGTGTACTTCATCGTCGCATTCGCGTTGAGTATTTACTTAGCCCGACGAAGGGAGATGTAGAAACACCGAAGGAGGCGAGAACGTGGCAAAAAAGTTCGTGGTCAAGACGAAGACAGGCATCGACGTGCGCGAGTACCGGTGCAAGCCGAAAAACGCCATAGCCGCAGTGGTTGGCGAAACAGACCTCGCCGATGGAGTGATCTTCCGAACCGAGGATGACAAGTTCGTGGTCGTTTCAGAGGGGGCAAGCGCGGTCTACGACACGTACGACGAGCTGCCCGCAAACGTAAAGCAGCAAAAGACTGAATCGGAGTTATAGGGATAACCGTTGGGGTGCCATCAACGATTCGCCCAATCCTGAAGCGTGGTCGGACTGGGGCGTTTTGCCGTTTCCTCCGCATCAACCGCAGATTGGCCGATGCCGAGGAGCTTCATAAGCATTAACGCATTACGCGGCGCGTTGCCGCGAGGATGGTTATTGAAGTAAACCCAGACGGGCTCTGTGCCGCCAAGGCCGGTTTTGATGTTCGTAATCCGTTCTTTCCACGGCACTAGCTCCTCCTCGGTGTAGGTGTACTCATAGCGTTGCGACAGGTCGGGGTCATCCCCTCTGTGCCGTTTAAACCACTCTTCCGTGTTTCTGCCGTGCAGCCGAATGTACGCACCCGTTGTTGCGGCCGAATCCGCAATCACGGTCGGAAAAGACGGCCCGTCCACGATGCACGGCTTGACATTGTTGCGTTCGAGCATCGCCTTCGTTCCCGGCTCAAAATCAAGCCGCGTGCTGTCAAGCCATGAGGCGTGTCGAAACTCGACGAAATAAGCATAGTCGTCTGTATGAAGCGCGGCCAGGAGCGCATCAAGCTTCTCCAAGTTATCTGTCCTGTACCCGTGCTCGATGCGCTTAACGTAGGGCGTGAGCTGGATGAGAATGGCGCCGAGCAGCTGATTTTGACTAATTGGCGACACAACGGTGTTCTCAAATTCTGAGGCCAGATCGCGAAGATCTTCAAGCTCATAAAAACGTGGGAACTTAAGAGAGTATTCGAAGCCATCGTGCTTTAGGCCCTTCTCGATCCAGATATCGGTGAGCTTCTGGTTAGGGATGCGGTAGTACGTGCTGTTTATCTCTACCGTTGAGAAGAGGTTAGCATAGAAGTCAAGCCATTTCGGCTTTTCATCGGACTGATAAATGGGGCCCACCCAGTCGTCATAGCTCCACCCGCTCGTTCCTACCTTGACCTGGTTACGCAAGCGACTCGCGCGCGTGAACTCGTGCATATCAGACTCCCACGTGCGTGTTATAGGCACAACTCGCGAGAAGTTATTGCCCGTGGAGTTTATGAACCCTGCGGCAAACGCCCAGTGTTAGACTGCGATGCCACACCTCAAGGATCTCGAAACGCAACGCGTCATTCCAGTCCCCGCCGGCACCCCCACCTTTTTTCCGCGATCTATATTTTTTGGGAGAAGCCCGAGAGACAAGCGAGCGGTCGCCACGGTGAAGCCTTCATAACCCTTAAATAGCAGCCAAATGAAAGGGTAGATCGTGAAGGTTAAGGCTTATACTCTCAGCACGTGTCCGCACTGTCGGATGACCAAGGAATTTCTTACGGACAACAACGTCGAATTCGAGTACGTTGACGTCGATTTGTTAACTGGCGAAAAGCGCACAGAAGTTTTGCGCGAAGTGTACCGACTAACCGGGGGTTATTCGTTTCCCGTCATCATCGTAGGCGACGCCGTAATCGTCGGGTTCAATCGAGAGCGACTGCAACAAGTCCTGGAGCTCACATAAGCGCTCCCACAAGCTGCTCGTGGATGCTCGGAGGCAGAGTGCGGATCGCCAGCACTCAGAAGAAGTGAGCTATTCGAGCGGTCACTCCTTGATCACAACGGCGTCCAACCTGCAAGAAATCTCTTGCAGGCAAGCGATCGCAAGCTCGGTCGCCGTCAATCCAAAGCGCATTTTTTGAGGGAAGAAAAGTGGCTGGCTGTATCGAACAGATGGATTATGAGATTTTGCTCAAAAATGCCACGTTCAAAGATACGTTGCGCTACATCACCGAACACGCCGCTAAGGTGTATTACGTCGGACCTGGATTCAAGGTCTTTGACCGACGGTTAATCGGCCTTCCACCAGTGCCCGTCGGCGTGGGTCCTAGCTACATCATGCTCACGTACGTGAAGCCGTGCCATGGGTCTTTTGTTTTGAAGCTTCCGCGCGACGAGGAAGAAATAGCGCGAATCGTAGCCGAGGACAAGAAGTACAACAACAAGCGCAAGAGCAAAGGCTGACACGCATCTGCATCTAAGTTCCTTGTTTGATCGTTCTCAACTCACGCTATTGTGACGGAGACGCCTTTACGTTGCAAATCTTCGACCGCTCTGTTCTTCGCGGTCTTCGTGGCAAGGCAAACCGGGGATCTCTTCCTTGATCCGTTCTTGTGAATAAAAAGGCTCTTCTGGCCCGCGCAAGGTCATCCTGATAGAAGAGAGCAGCAAATTGAATGAACGAGTCAAGCGTGCGCCCCGCGGGATTTGTGCCCCATGTTCTCGATATGGTTTTTCAATCCGCGCAACAACACCGTCAAAAGTCGCTGCGTAGTGCTGCTGATCACATAGTTACGATAATCGGAATCAGTCTCAGCAAACACTTCTGTGGCAGAAACGACGGTCTTGGGACCATATGAGGTGAAGTCATACGTCATAGTCCCTCTCGAGCCGAACACATCGCCACTTAAGACGATCCTCCTTCCGGGCAGGACCTGCTGCACGAACGAGCGAGTAGTCGCCTGTATCGGCGTGAAATCAGTTTTGTATCGCATGACAAAGGCGCCTCCAGGCGCCCATATGGTGCCTCCCGAGACACTAGTCACCTCGATGATCAGCGGATTCCAGTCGCTCCAGCGATGTATGTCAGTGAACACCTCCCAAACGAGCTGTGGTGTGGCGCTTATTTCGATCGCAGATGAGACACGGATTGGCACGGGCGAGCGTACACGGTCAAACGAGATAAGCGTTCGCAACGGAGGTCACGCCTCCGGCTTTTCAAGGAAAGCCCAACGTCGTGACAAACGGCAACTTAGTTGACTGACAATGTTAGTACGTGGTTCTAAAATTGCAGCAGAAGGTGCCCTGGTGACGAAGGCGCATTCTGACGTTGCCGTTGGTCAAACGCCAGCTGGAGAAATTATTTACGTTCGGAACCACAAAACAAGGTTACGGTGATACGAGTTGGCAAAATGGATTTGCGGTATTTGTGAATGGGTCTACGATGAAGACGTTGAGGGCGTTCTGTTTGATGAACTTCCCGACGACTGGGTGTGTCCGGCGTGCGGCGTCGATAAATCTTTTTTTGAAAAGGAAAGCGAATAGGCGCATTGTTGGATCAATGCGTCACCACTTTTTCTGACATAGCGTCGGGCTGACGGCGTGGGTCTCCCTACGTGATGATCTGCCTCTGTTTTTTTTGCTTTGGTGCCTGCTAGTTCTCTCGCCGATTGTAGACTGCACGATCGGTGAGGCAGATTTATTACCACGTCTCCTGCATTGACGGATGATGAAGTGCCTTCTCGTCGCCGGGACTCAGAGCGGGGTAGGCAAGACCACAATCACGCTGGCCATTCTCAAAGCACTCAAAGATTCAGGGTATAGCGTTCAATCCTTCAAGGTCGGTCCGGATTTCATCGATCCCAGTCACC
This sequence comes from Candidatus Methanoflorens crillii, assembly GCA_003162175.1. GTDB lineage: Archaea > Halobacteriota > Bog-38 > Methanoflorentales > Methanoflorentaceae > Methanoflorens > Methanoflorens crillii. Next base: position 5,798 of record PMMR01000031.1, read on the forward strand.
TCGAGAAGGTGACCGACGAGCCCTGTTACAACCTTGATTCCTTTATGATGGGAGACCAAGGCGTCAGGCGAGAGCTTGCAAAAGGCGACGCTGACTATGCAGTCATAGAGGGCGCAATGGGCCTTTATGATGGGATATCAAGCTGTGCTAAGATCGGGGACCTCCTCAAGATCCCTATTCTTCTCATAGTCGACGCGAGCGCCTCATCTGAAAGCGTCGCGGCGCAGGCCTTGGGATTTATCAAGTACGCGTCGTTCACCCCGTACAAACTGACGATCGCCGGTGTCATTGCGAACCGCGTAGGGAGTGAAAAGCATGCTGAAAGCATTCGCCGGTCGTTGAAGGCAATAAACGTCCCGCTGATAGGGACCATTGAACGGGAAGCTTCTGGAATTCCATCGCGCCACCTAGGCTTGTACATGGGAGCAGAGACGTCGTTAAGTGCTTCTGCCTTGAAGTCGATTTATGACTCGCTCGATATCGAGTTCATCCAACGAGCAGCCGCGCAGCTCACGCTCGACAGGCCGCAGGAGCCAAGAAGAACGCGCGAAGCGGTGATCGGGATCGCGATGGACGCAGCATTCTGCTTCTATTATCGCTCAAACATAGAATCGATACAAAAGCACGCCCGCGTCGTCTATTTCTCTCCGATTCGCGACGCGCTGCCCGATGTCGACGGACTGTACTTCGGCGGCGGCTACCCCGAGCTTCACGCTACGCAGCTAAGCGCAAATCGGCACCTTCTGGACGATGTGAGGACAAATGCAGACGATGGCATGCCGATATACGGCGAATGCGGGGGGCTTATGTACCTGTCGCGGTCGCTGTCTACCGTTGAGAACAAGAGAGTTTCACTCACCAATATTCTCCCTGTGGATATTCAAATGACCCAGAAACTACAGGCACTTGGACACATGGAAGTAGAAGCCGTCCGAGATTGTGCGATCGCACGCATCGGCGATACACTGCGCGGCCACGAATATCACTACTCGACCGCATTAGTAGATCGCGACGCGCGATTCGCGTATCGGGTAACGAAAGGTGATGGAATCGACGCACACGATGGCATCATGGAGAGCAACGTTGTGGCGTCATATCTCCACGCGCATGTTTACTCGATGCCGCACGAGTTTGACTTGTTTGTCGCCAACGCCAACGCTTTTTCCCGGTCGTAACAATGCTTAACGCGGCAAAGCTCCACCTACCGAGCGACGTGCAGCAATCGTTGTCTATTGGCCGGCTTATCCCCCGCCTGAATCGACAGAGGGCCTGCGATTGCTTACGATATTCCCGTGAACGCTTTTGTGGTGTGCTCTTCAGGCTGTCTCTTTGTGGCCACGCTGGCGTGACGCGAGCGAAAGCTTGGTCAGACGTTTTGCTCAAAACGGACTGCCCCGATTTTTATCAAAATAACCATAATAAAGCAGGAGCTCTTACATGATAGTAGTGATAAAAATGGACCTTCTGAAGATCCCGCATATGGAAAAAGAAGAGTATGACCGGCTAATCAGTGAGAATTACGTGAGCAGGATCGCCTTCAAGGGTGACGCGCATCCTTATGTTGCACCGTTTCTCTATGTTTTTGACGGGCATCACCTCTATTTTCTCTCGACCAGGTACGGAAAAAAGATCCAGTATTTCAGCCAGAATCCAAACGTCGCGGTGGAGATCGAACGGTTCAGCAAAGACATGTCTTCTTTTACCTTCGTCACCCTGCTGGGCCGGCTTGCCGAAGTCACCGATCGCACAGACGGTCGGCGTGTGCGACAAAAGTTCGTTAACATGATAACGGCAAACGAACTCTCGAGCAACGTCGTCGCTGCCCTCGGCCATTCCCCCGATGAGCCTCTCGAAGCTATCGTGAACGAGAACCGAAGCCTTATATGGAAACTTGAAAGCGTCGACGAAATCGTGGCCCTTAAGAACGCGTAGATCCCGCCGTGTCCGTCTTTACGGGTGAATGCCTGCAGCCCGCGCGGCTTCAGGAGCGCAGGATTAATATGACGGGCCTCACTACTATCGTACAAACGTGATGAAATGACAGTCAAGTACGTTCCCGACACGAGTGTGTTGATCGATGGTAGGATCACGAAGCTTATCGACGACGACGAACTGCGCGGCGCGACCATCATTATTCCCGAAGCGGTAATCTCCGAGCTCGAAGCCCAGGCGAATCAAGGACGCGAGATCGGCTTCAAAGGACTAAACGAGCTCAAGGCGCTTGCCGAGCGACAACGCGCGGGTCAAGTCGACTTGCTCTATGTCGGAAGGCGACCCACCGCTGATGAGATCAAGCTTGCCTCAGTCGGGGAGATTGACGCGATGATACGAGCCGTCGCCTCCGAGAATGGAGCGACGTTCATCACGAGTGATATCGTCCAAAGCGAGGTCGCGCGCGCCAAAGGCTTAGACGTCACGTATCTCTACCCTGAAAAAAAAGCAGAACGACCGCTGTTGCTGCAACGGTTCTTCACGCGTGACACTATGTCGGTGTTTTTGAAAGAGGGCGTGCCACCACGAGCGAAACGTGGTTCGATAAGCGACCTCAGATTGGTCACTATACGAAAGACGCGGATGACTGAGAAGGAGATTCGCGCTATTGCTACAGACATCATTGAACAAGCTAAGTCACGCTCTGACGGTTTTATTGAACTGGAACGCCGTGGCGCTACGATTGTTCAGCTTGGCATGTTACGGATCGCCATTGCTCGACCCCCGTTTTCTGATGGCATCGAGATAACCGCGGTCCGCCCGATAGCGACAGTTAAACTCGACGACTACAAATTCGCCGANNGAATTTCTTGCCGGCCAAGAGTTCATCGTTAAGACGATGGAAAGTCCGCGCGATTTACAGGTTCCAGACAACATCACGCAGTACTCCGCGCTCGAAGGCGACATGGCCAAGACGGCCGACATTCTGCTGCTTGTGAGACCAGACTATACGATCTATGACGAGCTCCGTAAGACCAGCGACTTCAGGACGTTCGCCGACATGCGCCTCGCAGGGGTGGGTATGGTAGGCGTCGTACATACGACACGCGGGATCGACGCGCTTCAGCGCTTGATAGGCCGCGTCGAGTTTGGTATTATTCCTCAGGTTGTTGACACGATCATATTCCTCAAGAAAGGTGAGATTGAATCCGTATATGACGTCCATTTTGCCGTAAAAGTGCCAGCGGGAATGACGGAGGCAGATCTTGCACGGCCGGTCATCGAGGTCAGGAACTTTGAGACGAACAAGGTCGAGCACGAGATTTACCTCTTCAGCAGGCAGGTCGTTGTTATGGCGGTAGGCCCGCGGGAACGAGGCAAGGCAAAACCAACGTGGAAATTTGCCGCTCGAGAGATTGAGAAGGAGATCGATAAGTATGCCAAAGAGCCGGTCAACGTCGAGATTCTCTCGGACACTCGTGCCAACGTCTACGTGAGCGACAAGGACATATCCCACGTGATCGGCAAGGGCGGCAAGAATATCGAAAAAGTTGAAGACGTCCTTGGGATTGACATTGACGTTCTCCAGACGACTGAAGAGCCACGAAGAAAGGTCAAAGCTCGCGAAAAGGGACCCCCCCAAAAAGCTACGGCAAGTGCCGAAGTTGAGCTCACCGACCGCCACGTGATTGTGACGTCAGATGCTCGGCCCGGCGACATCGTGGACGTGTTGATCGATGATGAGTATCTCTTCACAGCGACCATCGGGCGAAGCGGTGAGATTAAGGTGACAAAGGGGACCAACATCGCTAATCGCATCTTAGACGCGCTTGACCGCGGCGCACGGATTATGATGCGAAGCGCGTGAGCTTCGGCTTAAAGAACGCAACAGGTTGATGCTCACCCCGCTCACTCTCTGGGGCGTTTGCGGCAATCAAAAGAGATTAGTAGAACATGCAGCACAGCTAGTAGCAGCGCGCCGCGCGCCAAGGCGCGGCTGATGAAACTTGTGTGACAGGAATGAAAACGCAAAAGTTGATGCCGCCTCTGTTGTATGTCGGAATCTTTGCCGGAATCCCTTTGGCAATCGTCGTCGCCCTGTTCTTTCTGCCCGTCTTGAACAGTGTCGATCCGACCGCAATCGTTATTCTCATTATTTTTACCGTTCTAGTGGTCACGCTGTGGCTGTTCGTCCCGCGCGAAGAGCCACTAACGCGAAAGCGCACAGCGAAAGATAGAAAAGCGACGGTCAAGCGCGCCGTTGCCGCACCGATCGAAGCACTGGAAGAGCCCACCGGCGAAGAGAAAAAGCGAAAAGTCCGGTCCAGGCGACATCTCTACGAAGAAGGCGAGAAACGTGAGCCATTCGTTGACGTCGTCGAAAAATCAACCCAACATCCGGCGGCGCAACCGCAAGTGAGGCGGAAAGCCCAGAGCAAAGCCCGCAAGAAGAGCGGCAAGAAGAAAAAGCGCTAGCAAGCACTGGGCAAACCCACCTCGGTCGCGGCCGAGCACACGCTGAGAATTTGCAGCGTCACAGCACGACAGCCGTCGCCACCGAAATCCCGTCGATCTCTCGGATTTCCGCCAAAACCGCATCTTGAATAGGATCGTCCAGCGCGAGCACCATTACCGCGCCACCCCTAACTTGGTCGCGGCCGACGTTCATGCCGGCGATGTTGATGTTATTATTACCGAGTAGTGTACCGACCTCGCCAATGACGCCAGGCTTGTCGATGTGGGACGTGATCAGCATGCATCCTTGCGTCTCTGCGTCGACGTGATAATTGCCGATCTTGACTATCCTCGGTTGATCCCCCAAGAAGAGGGTTCCCGACACCGACCAGTCCCCTTTGTCGCTGCTTATTTTAACCGTTATCAGACTCTGAAAGTCTTCGAGCTTTTCCGTCTTCGTCTCGGTAATTCGAATGCCCCGCTTCTTTGCAAGTATCTCTGCGTTGACAAAATTGACTGGCGATTGTAACACGTGGTCAAGGACGCCTTTAAGCACGGCAATAGTTAGCGGGTGAACGTCGCACTGGCCAACCTCGCCGGTATACGTGACGCCGATGCCTTGAATCTGCCCCTCGACGAGCTGAATGCAGAACTTGCCGAGCTGCTCCGAAAGCGGCATATAGCTCCGCACCGCCCCAAACGTCTCCGCCCGTATGGACACGTTAACCGCGTTTCGGACGGGTTCGCCCTTGAGCGCGCCAAGCGTTTGCTCTGCGATAGAAACAGCCACGTTGATCTGCGCTTCGACCGTCGAGGCGCCGAGGTGCGGCGTCACGATGCAGTTGTCGAGCGAGAGGAGCGGACTTCCCGCGGGGGGCTCGTGTTCAAAGACGTCTAGCGCTGCTCCGGCGATCTTGCCGCTGTTGAGGCCCTCGCACAGCGCTTCTTCGTCTATGATGCCACCGCGCGCAACGTTCACAATACGGACGCCGTCACGCATTTTCGCGATCTCTTTGGTGCCGATCAAGTGGTGCGTCTCCTTGGTCAGTGGCGTATGAACGGTGATAAAGTCCGAATTGGCGAGAACGTCTTCAAGCGATGCCAGGTCAACGCGGAGCTCCTTAGCGCGCTCAACGGTAATAAAGGGATCGTATGCAATGATGTTCATGCCGAGGGCGCGCATCCGCTTCGCCACCTCAGCCCCGATGCGTCCGAGGCCGAGAACGCCGAGCGTCTTGCCGAAGACTTCGACCCCGAGAAACCGCGAGCGTTTCCACTCGCCCTTCCTGACCGAAACGTTTGCCTGCGGGATGCTGCGCGAAAGCGCCATCATCATGCTTATAGTGTGCTCCGCGGCGGAGATCATGTTGCCCTCAGGCGCGTTTATGACGATAATGCCCTTCGCCGACGCAGCGTCAACGTCGATGTTGTCTACACCTACCCCCGCGCGTCCGATCACCTTGAGGTTTGATGCATCGATGACGTCTTTCGTTACCTGTGTGCCACTTCTGACAATAAGCGCATCGTAGTCGCCAACGATGCGGATAAACTGTTCTGGTGAAAGATCAGTCCGCACGTCGACGTGGTGGTCTCTTTTGAGCAGCTCGACACCGGCTTGCGATAGGGGGTCACTTACAAGTATCCTCATAATTCCTCGTCAAAAAACTGAAGCGCACAGAGCGCATCAACGCTATTCGGGTTACCTAGACGTCGAAAGCGTATTTCTACTTTTGGTCGGAAAGGCTTATGTAATTACTGCCGCCAAATAGCAGTGATTAAACTGCAAAGGATGCGAGCATGAAAGATAAACCAACTGTCGTCTGGCTTGAGGACGTCCGCATTGAAGACGTTCCTTCCGTGGGAGGAAAGGGAGCAAGCCTCGGAGAGATGATAAGCGCGGAAATTCCTGTGCCGCGGGGTTTCGCTGTCACCGCGCAAGCGTTTCGACGCTTTCTCGACGAGACGGGCATCGCGCCGAAACTTTTTGCCGCACTCCGCGTGAACGTCGACGACGCAAAGGAATTAGAAGCGGCCGCCGCTAGCGCCAAGAAGCTCGTGCTGAAGACGAAGATGCCGCAGCAAATGCGCAGCGACATCATGAATGCCTACAACGAGCTGGCAAAGAGAGAAGGAGATACGCCTTTAGTAGCCGTGCGATCGAGCGCAACGGCCGAAGACATGCCTGAAGCGAGCTTCGCAGGACAACAGGAGACATTCCTCAACGTGCGAGGCGCCAGCAACGTGGTCGTCGCAGTTCAAAAATGCTGGGCATCCCTGTACGGCGCTCGGGCCATTTTCTACCGGGTCAAGCAAGGTTTTGAGCACGATTCCGTGAATATATCCGCTGTCGTCCAGAAGATGGTCAACGCGGACAGGTCAGGAGTCATGTTCACGACCAACCCGACGACCGGTGCGTCAGAAGCGATTATCGAAGGGTCTTGGGGTCTCGGAGAGGCCATAGTATCAGGCTCCGTGTCGCCGGACACGTACCTTATCGATAGGAAGACCCGTCAAATCAAAGCAAATGTCGCCACCAAGAAAATTATGGTTGTGAAGGATCAAAAAACGGGTGCTACGATTACCAAGGACGTCCCCGCAGACCTGCAGAACAAAAGAGTCCTCAGCGACGCCGAGCTGTATACCATTCTCGACCTAGGCGAACTCATCGAAGAGCATTACGACAGCCCTCAAGACATCGAATGGGCGATCGAAAAGGGTGAGGTGTACATCGTGCAATCGAGACCAGTGACGACGATTAGGAAAGGAGACGCAGAACAACAGACGAGCACAGCAGGCGAGGCAGAGAAGTTGCTCGAAGGCCTCGGGGCATCTCCCGGCCAAGCGTCTGGCGAAGTCAAAATCATTCGAAGCGTGGACGAGCTCGATAGAGTTTTGGACGGGGACATCCTCGTTACGGCGATGACCTCCCCAGACATGGTTCCCGCGATGCAAAGGGCAGCGGCGATCGTTACAGACGAAGGCGGTTTGACCAGTCACGCGGCCATCGTTTCCAGGGAGCTCGGGGTGCCCGCTGTGGTGGGAACGAAGGATGCCACGAAGAAGCTCACCGATGGCATGCTTATCACCGTTGACGGCGAGCGGGGGCTTGTCTTCTCCGGACGACTCAAACGGGCTGAAGCGGCGGCGCCCGCAGCGGGAGTGGTTACCGTAGGCGCGGCAAAACCCGTCACTGCCACCGAAGTCAAGGTAAACGTTTCAATAGCTCAGGCCACAGAACGAGCCGTTGCGACCGGAGCGGATGGCGTCGGACTCTTACGGGTCGAACACATGATCCTCGGTATGGGCAAACACCCGCACTGGTACATCGAACACAACGAAAAAGACGCGTTCATTAGTGAGCTGGAAAAGGGCATCCGAACAGTGGTCGACGCGTTCTTCCCACGACCCGTGTGGGTGCGCACCCTCGACGCCCCTACCGACGAGTTCCGACAAATGGAAGGCGGCGAGGAGGAGCCGATCGAGCCGAACCCGATGCTCGGCTGGCGTGGCATACGGCGCGACCTTCGTGATGTTGAAGTCTTCAAGATGCAGCTCCAGACGTTCAAGAACCTTATCGACGATGGCTATACGAACATCGGCATCATGCTGCCCCTCGTTCAACACCAGGACGAAGTGCGAGCAGCGAAAGACACCATCGCAGAAATAGGCATTGATTTTGAACGGGTGGACGTCGGTATCATGATCGAGATCCCGGCATCGGCGCTCATTATTGAGGACCTTATCGCCGAGGGAATCGATTTCGTCTCATTCGGGACAAATGATCTCACCCAATATACGCTCGCAGTGGATCGTAACAACGAAAACGTTGCCGCCCTCTACAACGAGCAGCATCCCGCAGTGCTGAAGCTGATGGACTACGTTATTCAGCGCTGCAACAAAGCGGGCGTTGTCACATCAATATGCGGCCAGGCAGGCTCAAATCCGAAAATGGCGGCAAAACTGGTGCGCATGGGCATTAGCAGCATTTCGTCGAACATTGACGCAGTCGAACGCGTCAGGGAAGCCGTAGCGCGAACCGAGATGCGCATCATCCTTGAGGCGTCACGAAATCTGACGAACGAAGACTAGGACCGCTTCGTTCAGTTAATAACTCAGCAATGAACGATCCTAGGGAACTAATGCTGTTGAACAGAGGCTACGAGCGAGTCCTCAGTTCTATGTGCACATACCCGCACCCAGCCGCCGTCCGCGCACATATCGACAACATCCACACAAACCTCGGCGATCCCAACCTGTTCCCCGAAATGGCTGCGCTCGAACGGCGCGCCATTGCCATCCTCGGGTCGTTCCTCGGCGCCCCCGACGCCGTGGGGTACATCACTTCAGGCGGCACCGAGTCAAACATACAGGCAGTACGAGCGAGCAAGCTGATCTGCGGGGCGCGAAAACCGAACATTGTTGTTCCTGAGTCGGCGCATCAATCGTTTGCGAAGGCCCAAGACTTTACCGGAGTAGAGGTGCGTCAAGCGCGGCTCGACGAGCGCTATGCCGTTGACGTCAGCTCTGTCGAAGAGCTCGTAGACGAGAACACCGTGTGCGTCGTCGGCATCGCGGGTTCTACGGCTCTCGGCGTTGTTGATTCGATTCCCGACTTAGCACGCGTCGCGCTTGAGAACGACGCCTTTCTGCACGTTGATGCCGCGTTTGGGGGCCTCGTTCTCCCATTCCTTGAAAAAAAGTACCGTTTTGACTTCCAAGTGGAAGGCGTGCGATCCATCGCCGTCGATCCACACAAAATGGGCATGAGCACAATACCGTCAGGCGGGCTTCTATTCAAGAAACCAACTGATTTCGACGCCCTGAGCACGAACACGTTTTACTCAGTGGAGCGGTCCATGACAGGCACACGAAGCGGCGCCTCGGTAGCTGCAACGCTTGCCGTGCTCGAGCATCTTGGGTTCGACGGATATAGAGACATTGTGCGAGAATGCATGCGGCTGACCAATCTGTGTGTTGAAAGAGCTGCAGAATTTGGGGTCTATCCCGTGGTCACGCCTGTGATGAATATCGTCGCATTCACGTTGCCTAACATACAGCGGGTCGCCCTACAACTCACGGCGCGCGGCTGGCGCGTATCGGTAATGGGCGGCGCATTGCGACTCGTCATTATGCCCCACATTGATGAAGCGACGATCCTACAGTTTGTGGACGACTTAAGGGAACTCGTGAAAGCTACCCCGTAATCACATTTACTCCCACGCCAGTGCCGAGAACGCGTTTGACTGACGAAGTTTAGAAATGGACTTTGAAATTGAGCGGATAGCTGAACTTGTGGAGGAGACAAAGGCCCGCGTTATACGGCTTCAATTTCCTGAGGGATTGAAGCGTTACGGGCCTGACGTAGCGAAGCGCATACAACAACAGACCAACGTGACCGTGTTACTCTCAGGCAACCCGTGCTACGGAGCGTGCGATCTTGACTATGACGCACAAGCAGACTTGCTGGTTCATTTTGGCCACGCTGAGATTCCTGAAATCGCAGCTCAAAGAGTACATTTTGTCGAGATGCGGAGCGACGTCAACGTTATTCCAGTCGTAAATGATGCGCTACGACTTATCAAAGGCCCACGGGTCGCTCTCGTAACAAACGTTCAACACGTCCACACGTTGGGCTCCGTCCGCCGTTGCCTCGAATCAGCGGGGCTTCAGTGTTCCATCGGATCCGGTGACAGGAGAGTGAAATACCCCGGCCAGGTCTTAGGTTGTAATTTTTCATCTGCACGTGCGATTGACGTTGACGAGTACCTTTATATTGGGGGTGGCGCCTTTCACGCTCTCGGCGTGGCGCTAGCAACTGGCAAGCGGGTCATCGCCGCTGATCCGTTTCTGCATAGAACCTCCATTTCCGACGCTAGCCTCATTATGAAGCAACGTTACGCCCTCATCACGAAGGCACTCAACGCACGGACATTTTGCGTTCTCGCTGGCACAAAGACGGGACAACGGCGCCTTGACCTTGCCTTGGAACTCGCAGAACAAGCTATAGAGCGCGGCTACGACGCTTACACAGTAACGATAAACGAACTGACTCCGTGGACGCTGTACCAGTTTCCGGCAGAAGCGTACGTCAACACCGCCTGCCCCCGTGTCACTATCGATGACGCTACTCGTTTTAAAGCCCCGATGCTGACGCCAATTGAGTTTGAGATGGTGATCGGGAAACGAGATCTGAGCGAGTACGCTTTAGACGAGTTCTCCAGCAGCTGAAAACGCTCAACACATCGGCTTCCCGCGCTGCCCACACCCGAAGACCGCGCCTAAGGAGATTGTAGTGGAGAAACAGGCACACCGTCAACTTTCTTCTTCACGCTGTTAGCGAACGCATCGAGTTTCAGCTGCATCGCCCGTTCAAGAGGTCGCTCGATCGGGTACATGCCGGTCAGACAGCCCAGACAGAGCTTCTCACGGGGAAGGCCAATAGAGTCGATGAGGCCAGCGAGTGAGATGTACTTGAGTGAATCAACGCCAATCATCAGTTTTACGCCGTCCACACTTTTGCGGGCGGCAATGAGCTCGCCGTACGTCGGCATGTCGATCCCTAGATAACACGGCGAGACGATTGGCGGCGTTCCTATGCGCATGTGCACTTCCTCTGCCCCGGCTGCCCGCAGCATGTCGACGATCTTGCGTGACGTCGTTCCGCGCACAATTGAATCATCGATCATCACAACCCGCTTGCCCTCGATGTGCTTCTTGATCACGTTCAGCTTCAGTCGCACGGCGGTTTCGCGCAGATCCTGACCGGGCATGATAAAGGTCCTGCCCACGTAACGGTTCTTTATCAAACCCTCGGTGTAAGGCAGTTTAGATTTTTCGGCGTAGCCAATAGCAAAAGCGATTCCTGAATCAGGAACCGGAATGATGATATCTGCCTCAACGTCGCCCTCTGCGAGCGTTTGACCAATCTTGCGCCGCACGTCGTAGATCAAAGCGCCGTCCAGTATCGAGTCGGGGCGGGCGAAGTAGACATACTCGAACATGCAGTGCGCTGTCACTGCCGTTTTTGAAACCTTTTGGCTCACGAACCCGTCTGGATGAATGACGATAATCTCTCCCGGGCGGACGTCTCTAAGGAGCTCCCCTCCAAGCGTGTCGATGGCAGCGCTCTCGCTCGACAAGATGTAGCCATCGTCGAACCTGCCTATACAGAGCGGCTTTATTCCGAATGGGTCGCGGATGCCGATGACCGTATCGTTGATGAGCAGCGTGAGCGAGTAGGATCCGCGCAGCTTGTTCATGAGCTCTTGAACGGCAGTGATGGTGTCGTAGCGCATGAGTTCCTTCACGAGAAGGTGCGCGATGACCTCAGTATCTGAATCTGACACAAAAATGCGACCTTCGGCCTCAAGCGCGTGCCTAATATCAGAAGAGTTCACGATGTCGCCATTATGCGCGATGGCAATGGTGCCGCCTCGATAGTTGACGAGGGCAGGCTGGCAGTTTTCTACCCTACTGAGGCCCGTGGTAGAATACCGCACGTGACCGATCCCTCGAGGTCCCTTGAGATGCCCGAGCCGATGTTCGTCGAATACCTCGTGTACAAGGCCCATCCCGCGCTCAATGTGGATTGCCGAGTCGTGCGTGGCGATACCGGCCGATTCTTGACCGCGGTGCTGCAGGGCGTAAAGACCGTAGTAGATAGGTAATGCGGCATCTTTGGAATCCAAGGCGATTCCGAACACGCCGCACTTGTCTTTCATCGACTCTGTCCCTTTTCAAGGATAAAATCAATACTTATTGAGGAAGCTATACTTCCGAAGCCTCCTGGAGCGACCAAATCCGCAGTGAACGCACGTCCTTTTGCGAAAGTTATAGGAGACAGAGCCGCAACGCCTGCACATCACGTGCGAGCGTTTCTGCCGCTTGCCCATCGAAGGTGTTCCCTTTGTCATTCAGTTGCCTCGTAGAGCGTCGCTTTGCCTAAGGTGAGATGTAAACGACGTTGTCGCCGCGGACCACGATGGTGCCAAACTTCTTTATGGCCTCACCGTCTTTGAGTTCTTCCGCCTTGTCGAGAACGAGATTGAGATGGACGTCATATCCCTGAAGCTCCCCTCTAAAATCTCTGCCCCCTTTGAGCCGCACGATCACTGGCGTTTCCAAGGATTCATTCAGAATATCAAGCGGCCTCTGACTCATTCCATGCCTCGTAAGTAGTTCTTCCCTGATAAGATACTTAAGTTTATCTTTGAGCGCCTTTTAACTGCATGCGTGGCTGGCAAGCAACGACATTTCATGAAAGCCGACGCGGCACGCAGCGTAGTGGCCGCGCTTAGCGCGTACGACACCGAGAGCACGTTAGAGGGGAGGCTCGAAGTGCTCGAAACACCGGAGCGCACGCTCATTCTTTTAAACGGGCTGCCCGTGGCCCTATGCGTTAACAACACGCCTTTTTTCACGGTGCGCGGCGCCACGGAACTCAAACCCCGACGACACCTCGTCACCGTCGATATGGGCGCTCTGCGATTCATCAGAAACGGCGCCGATGTGATGAGTCCCGGCATCGTGGATGCCGACGCCAGTATTGAGCCCGACGATCTAGTCGTGGTCGTCGATGAAAGACACAAAAAGCCGCTCGGCATCGGAACGGCACTCATTGCAGGCGCAGAAATGATTCGTGCGAGGAAGGGGAAGGCGGTGCAGATCGTCCACCACGTGGGCGACAAGATCTGGTACGTGTCGCCGTAGCTCGTATCCTTGCAAAGCAAACACGCAGACCGTGCCTCCAGCTGCTGCTCGGGTCGAGGTAACTATATCAATAGTGGCGGCGCTATTATCGGTACCGCGAGACTTCTGAAGAGCGAAATACCAAAACTATAAGATGTAAATGTGGTAACATGGCAAGAAGTCGATTGTAGGTGAACGTTCCAAATGGCGCAAAAAAGTTTGATCGATAGAATTTTTGGGAGTCGCCCTCACGCAGAACCGGATGAATACCTTGAGCTGGACCTCGGAGAGTACGAAGAGGTGCTTGAGGAGGAACCTGCAGGCACGTATGTCAAGGTCGCCGAGTTAGTCAACGTGAGCAATCTCACGCAACTGAAAGACGAGGTCTATAAGGGCAACATCGTCATCATTGACATAGCCCACGTGAAGCAAGATCGCGTCACCCTCGACCGAATCGTCAAGGAACTGAGACAAGTAGCAACGGATATTCACGGCGATATCGCAGGGCTCGGAGATGACCAGATCATTGTGACCCCGATGTCGATCAAGATCGACCGCAAGAAGCTCGGGGCAGGCTCCTATTAGCTCCGGCACGCTCCATCACGCCAACATTTTTAGCTATGACACAGCAAGCAGCGATCGTGAGCACGTGCCCTCTATGCGCACACGAGCTCACCTTTAGGTTCAGTACCGATGAGATACCCTTCTTTGGCGAAATAATGCTCGTGAGTGCGAGCTGCGGGTGTGGTTTCAAGTATGCAGATACAATATCGCTCCACGAACGCGAAGCCGCACGCTATGAAATGGAATTTGACAGCGATGACTTCACGACTCGGGTGATCAGGTCGTCATCCGGCACCGTGCAGATTCCTGAGCTGGGCGTGACGATCGAACCGGGCTCCGCATCTGAGGCTTATATATCCAACGTGGAAGGCGTACTCTGCAGAGTCGAAGAGGTTATCCAAACGGCCACGAAGTGGTCGTCGGACGATCCTAGCAAGTTCGAGCTGGGGAATCGACTGCTTGAACGGATCGATGCCGTGCGAAGGGGCGAAGGAACAATGACCCTTGTTATTGATGATCCGTTTGGCAACAGCGCAATTATTTCGCCGCGAGCTCGGCGCAGGGCGCTCTCTGCAAACGAAGCTCATCAGTTAAGGACCGGGATAATCACCGTCGACGTTTCGGAGTAGTCTCCACACCGACGAAATCGCCCGCTGGATTCGATTTTTTTTACCGATGTAACCCTACGTGAGNNCCTTTCAGAAGACACGGACTGCGGCTGTAGCTGCAATAATTGTTTATGCAAGCGTTGCCGGTATTAAGGACACTGAGGCAAAACAATGCAAAAAACATTGGAAAATCTTGCAAAAGCCTTCGCTGGCGAAAGCGTGGCGCGAAATCGGTATACGTCATACGCCAAGATCGCAAAGAAGGAAGGCTATGAACAGATCGCTGACGCGTTACTCACGACAGCAGATAATGAACGCGAGCACGCGAGTTGGAATCTCAAACTGATCAACGCTCTCAAGGCTGGCGCTGCAGAAAACGCTGACGAAATACACATAGAAGCTACCGTCGAAACATCGCTGGGCGACACAGCCGCGAATCTCAGAGCGACAATCGCGGGTGAGCACTACGAAACAACGACGATGTACCCTGAATTCGCTGATGTTGCCGACAGCGAAGGATTGCCTGAGGTAGCAAAGAGGCTACGGGCAATCGGCGTAGCCGAAGCTCACCACGAAGAGAAAAACAAGAAGATGCTCGCGCAGGTGGAAACAGGCACCTGCTTCAAGAAGGATCGGAAGGTCGAGTGGGTGTGCCGAGAATGTGGCTACGTGCACGTTGGCGAAGAACCTCCAGAGAAGTGTCCCGCTTGCGACCACGACCGGGCCTATTACCAGCTAAAGTGCGAAGAGTATTGAGTCAGCCTGAAATGCCTGAGCGGTAGGCCGGAAGGCACGATAAGTGACGGGTTATCCGTCGTGTAATTTGAACCGCAATAGCGCGGCGATGCCCCCTAGTTTCTCTAAGCGCTTCCCGGGCTCGAACTCGGTGCTAAAAACGACCACGTGCCCATTCGAATTATTCACTGCCGTCAGTAGTTCGTCGATGGCCGTTCCCCTTTCCCGTTCACCTCGTAAGGTCATGTCGCCTATGAGGAGGGTGTCGATGGCGCCCCATTCGTGCGCTTTCGCGACCTCGGCCATTCCATACGCTGCTTTGCCGTTAACAGCAATCTCTCCAAGCAGGGCGTCCATCAGGCGCGTCTCACGCACCAAGTGGGCATCTTTGATGAGCCTATCGACCGCGCCGCGCCGCAGCACCTCTTGAAAGCCAGAGATACCAACTGACGTCGTGTTTTCAACGATCAGCCGATCTGGGAAGCTATGGTCCTTCTGTGTCGCGAACCGAACAAAATCGTCTTTAATAAACCCTGGGCCCGCGACAATGTAGTCCTGAGCAGCGGTATTGAGCAACTGATTGTAGATCTGGGCAAAGAACTCCGATTGTGAGCTTTCGTCCAGTTTAGCGGCGCTTTGCGCTATGCTCGCTACCTCCTCGACGCCATACTGCCGCAGCACGCCGATGTGCGCTTCTCCTGACTCAATCGTGGCGATGGCGATTTCGGGGCGATTGGATTCCTGTATCGCTTTTGTGATGCGGTCTATCTGGTCGCGTCGCCAGCGCTTGATTATCGAAATGTTTCGCAGCGGTTCGATGCTCAGCGTGTGATGTGACCCCACGTCTTGGCCAGACTCGATGGTCCCACTAATGCGGAGGCGGTTTGCAAACCGATGAAACTCGACCGTATCGACGCGAATCCCAAGCCGCATAGGTTTTCGCTCTGTCTTCTCCGGCCGCAACTTGTCGCTTGCGCTTTCAACTTTGCGAAAGGTTAGCGCAAAAACCAAGTCGC
This sequence comes from Candidatus Methanoflorens crillii, assembly GCA_003162175.1. Lineage (GTDB taxonomy): Archaea > Halobacteriota > Bog-38 > Methanoflorentales > Methanoflorentaceae > Methanoflorens > Methanoflorens crillii. The sequence goes on from PMMR01000031.1 coordinate 21,795, forward strand.
CCTTCTCAACGAGGTGCCTCAAATGCCACAGGTCATCGATTGATTCGGGGAGGAGCGTGATTTCACCCTCAAGCTTCACAAGCGACTTCTTCAAAAGGCGCATAATGACCCCCCAGCTCGGCTTGATGGGGCTGGTTTCTCGCCGGCCCGTCGTACGTTTGTTGGCGTCGGATTGGAGAAGCATTCGAAAACTCTACGGGCAACGCACCAGCGACGATATGCGGGGCCCATTAGTTCCGTATCACCAAACACATGGCTAAGTGCGCAGCCAGTGACGACCTTTCCGCAAAACAGCACGCAAATTCGACTTGCCCACTCAAGCGGCTGGACACCTCGAGCGGCTGTCGGCATTGGCTCATGTTGTTGCTGCAGTTCTCGCGCACCAATTCGATGTGCCGTCGTATATGCGAACCTGCCGAGGAAATCGTGCTCCACGCATAATTGCTTCGTCAACGATGCTATTTATACATGGTTTTACGCAATTCGCGNNACTGCAGAAAAACGACCCTTGGCGCCCCTCACGTGCAGTCCAAGCGAACGAACGGCAGCCTATCCCCCAAAGGATTTAAGGAATCAATTTATACGTCAGACTATGATTGACGATAGAAACTACGCAGAAGAGGAAGTTGCAGAGGACTTGCTCGATCTCATACGTGAGTACGAGGCCGAGATCAAGAAGCTGAAAGAGCGAGAGAGCGCTTTGCTTAGTTCACTCCAAGCTAGCCTCGGTGACAGCGCGACGGCCCTGATCAAAGAATATGTGGCGGTCAGAACGGATCGGTCGCTGCGCCTTTTCGAGCTCGATCTGCGGACGCGCTATGCAGATGAAGAGGCAGCGACGTCAAAAGCAGTCGACCGGATATTCAAGGAATATGAATAAGGCAGTTCGAATCCGTTTGTCTCGTCTCAGTGCAACCGACGCGTCAGAGTGTCGCCGCTGAAGACTCGCTCACATGTCAAAACGTGTAGTTCCCAAAACGCCTAGTTTATATAATAGTATTTGGTTTTGCATGCATACAACCGCTCTTAGCGGTGGGCTATTATGAACGCGATAGAGCTCGAAGGGCTTACAAAGCGCTATAAGAAGGGCGTTGTTGCCGTCGAAGACACAAGCTTCACGGTGCCACAAGGAACCGCGTTTGGGCTTCTAGGACCGATCGGCGCTGGGAAATCAAGCATCATCAACATGCTGCTCAATTTCATTCAGCCCAGCGCTGGAACGATCAAGATACTTGATCGCGAGATCCCCGCACAGTTTCACGAGGTGCAACAGAGGGTCGGTTACCTGCCTGAGCGCCCAGGCTTCTACGGCAACTTCTCTGCAGAAAATAACCTCAGATTCTTTGCCAATATCTCGGACGTGCGTGAAGAGCGCGAAGAGAAGATCGAGAAGCTGTTTAAGCTAGCAGGACTTGAGGGTAAGGAGACAACGCTCGTTAGTACATTCTCACTTGGCGATAGGAAGCGACTCGGCATCGCTGCAGCGATGCTAAACGAGCCAGAATTGCTTATTCTGGATGAACCGAGCACGGGACTTGACCCACAGGGCAGGCGCGACATTATGGCACTCATACACGAGCTCAACGTCCACGACGTCACGCTGTTTCTCGCCACGCACAACGTGAGAGATATCGCAGAAATATGCGATGTGGTAGCGACCATGAAGGCGGGGCACGTTGCTGCGCCGACCACCACAAAGGAGTTCGTGGCAGACGTGCGCGGCAAGATCGTGGAACTCGAAGCGGACATCACCAACGTAAACGAACGCGTTCTACAGGCCATAAGGTCCGTGAAGGGTGTTAAATCGATCCAATGCGAAGGACTCAAGATAAGTTTTGAGTACCGGCCAGGCATCAACGAAGACGTAAACTATGTAATAACGCGCGCGGGAGGCCGTTTGCGCTCCCTGCGCGAGTCGCCGTCGCTCGAAGAGGCATATGTTCGCAGGATGGGAGGAAGAACGCGTTGAGTGAGTTTTCGGAGTCCGCTTACAGGTTTCTTGCTATCGCGCAAAAGGATTTTCAGTCCGCGGTGAAGAAGAAGCGCTTCATCATTTTTGGCGCCATATTCGTGCTATTTGCGCTTGTCGGCGCGTACTATGGCAATGTCGACGTCGCCCGATCGATTGCACCAATAAGCGGGGCCCCAAATCCGGCGACGCAACCCGTCAACTACGCGATTAGCGTGTCGTACTCATATAGCGAAGCTATTTTGACGATACTCGCGCTTGCGCTTTCTTACGACGCCCTAACCGGTGAGCGATCAGCGCGGACGCTGGTACAGCTCGCGGTGCGACCCATTAAGCGTACAACGATACTTTTTGGCAAGTTCGTTGCTTATCTCGCAGCTGCAGGCGGACTGTTTGTCGTCACGACGCTCGTGCTGTACATCGGTCTATCCGTCGTCACACGGAGCGTTCCAAGCTCGGGCGACGTCGACTATCTGATCCTCTCTATGGGCATCATACTGTTGTATGTTATGTCCTTCATCGCGATAGGACTCCTGATCTCAAGCTTGACGCGCACGAGCCTCGACTCATTGCTTGGCGCCGTATTCGTCTGGGTCCTACTCTTGGTATTCACCTATGCGGGCGTTGCACTCGGACTAGCCGCGATAAATCTCAGCGCCACTTCGGATATCCCCTACACTCTGTTCCCTGGGTACGCGAAGATACTGATTTGGATCAATCCCGGAAGCCACAACGTCGCTGTCCAGTCGCTCGCCGCAGACTTCTCTAAGCTGACTTCAGGACTTAATTACACGGCGAACGTGATTTTGCTCATCGCCTCGATCATTGTCCCACTGATACCGGCTTATTACTTCTTCAATCGATCCGATGCGGTCTGAGTGTGCGCTCAATATGGGGTTCTTTTCCATTTATCTTACCTGCGCAGTTCACGCTTGATTTTTGAATTTGGTCAAGATCGATCATTATTTATAAGATAAATCGGCAATATTGAGTGTACGTAAGGAAGACAATCATCACGAAGAGGTGCCAAAAATTGATGAAAAAGCAAATTAGCTTAATCGCGTTATCTACACTCATTGTCGCATGCGTAGCATTTTCGGGTGTTGCATCGGCCCAATCGAGCGGCGTTCAAGTGTATTTCTTCGAATCGCCCTACTGCGGCGTCTGTACTCAGGTAAGACCACTTATGGAGAGCGCCGCCGCGCAGACGGGCGCGCACGTCACTTATTATGATATGAGCACGTCACTAGGAGCTGGGATTGGAAAAGCAAACGGTGTAACTGAAACACCGACGATAGTCATTCAAGGGGGGCAGACCCTTGTGGGCTCTGTCACCGAACAACAGATCGTCGCAGCCATCCAAGCAGCCTCAGGTAATCAGGTTGCAAAAGCTGCTGCAACGCCTAAGGTTGTACAAGCTACTCCGGTGCCTGTAAAAGCCACTAAAACGGTAGCGAAGACCGTGGCGCAGCCAGCAATTCAGGTCGTTACAGCAACTCAAACACCAACTACCTCAACACAGACAGTCCCAGAGTTCTCGGTGCTTGGGCTAGGTGCTCCAGCACTACTAATAGGCGCAATATATCTATTCTTAAGAAGACGGTAAAAAGGGTTATTCATTAACCCCTTTTTGCTTTTTATTTAATAACACCCTCTAGCGATAGCTTTGTTGTGACTAAGAAACTTTTCCAGCCCAATTTCTCGAGTGGAAACACTCAAAGCAAAAGAGAAGCTATTTATACCGCTTTAAAGGATTTTCAAGGGTAATACCAATAGCGCCCTTAAGGGCACAGGAGGTAATTCGTTGGAACCGAGGCAAAAGGTGATGACGCTCCTGATCGGAGTTGTTCTCATCGTACTTTCAATGCAAGTGGCAGGGGCAACCTACTGCCCTGAGTGCCAAGTCCATTATGGCAGCGACGTTATGAGTGTAAACGCTCCTGCTTCGGCGCCGCAGGACGCTCCGGGTCACATCGGACCACTCTCAGTCCTTGACCCTTCAACGGCATTCACGAGCCCGAGTCAAGTGAATCTTGCAAATATCGTGCTTCAACTTTTGTAGGCAGCCCGGCCGGATACATCCCCCGGCCTTCTTTATCTTTTGTAATAGATAGGTAGATATTTGGTGGCAGATATCTACGTTGCATAAAGCAGCAATGCCGATAAAACGCATCATTCCTATCGTAGCGATTTTCATAGTCCTGACGGCATTTACTATCACTCCAGCTCTTGCTTTTTTGAATAACGCACAAAACGTGCAAAGAATACCACAAAACGCAACGACGAACGCAACGACGAACGCAACGACGAACGCAACGACGAACGCAACGACGAACGCAACGACGAACTCCACCGTAAAGCCGCGCGTCCCAACCCCTAGTCCAGCTCCTATGACACCATCAACGCCAACCCTCACCCCCGTAGTTATCGTTTTAAAAGTCACGCACTCGAGTGAAGGTGCCGCAAGCCCCACTCACAAGTCGCAATCAAGCCCATCGCCAAAGAACACCACGCAGGCGGCCGCGAAAGCAAAAGAGCTGAATACAGACCCTGTAAACTGCAGTGCACAACTATCCCAAACAACGAATCTGCTTAACTCGTCACAGAAGTGTTTAGTGTACGCCCCTGCATTGCTGGTGCCAGCGGACTCGTCAAACACCTTCGCTGAAGCGTCTGCGATATCAGCGGAAGCGTCTGCGCTGTCACAGAATGGCTCAGTGCCCAGCATGACCTTGCCAGGGGCCCAAACGAGCGCAACCAGCTTGCCCGCGCAGTCCGTGTTCGAGTTCTCGCTACTAGGGCTAGGTGCCCCGACGCTTCTTGTCGGCGTGCTGTACCTGTTGCTAAGAAGGGTGTAAGAACCACTATCTTTTTTAGATTGTCTTTTATAACTGCTCTGCTTACTACGCGCTCGACTGCGTAGCGTGTTGCAGCATGGCATCTTTTTGGCGCCAGCAATCAGCTCTTGCGACGTTTGACGCTGTTCGTGACGCGCTCACGCGACGAAAAAGGCTTTCTAAGATCAGGTCTAATGGGGATCGATGATTAGAGTTGGGATAATAGGCGGATCTGGCTACACAGGCGGGGAATTGCTGAGATTGCTTGTCCAGCACCCAGAAGTCGACGTCACCATCGTGACTTCACGGGCCCTCGACGCTGTTCCTGTCGCCGACGTTCATCGCTATCTGAAAGGGTTTTACGACCTCCGATTTGTCAACGCCGAAGCCAAGGCGGTTGCCGAACAATCGGACGTCGTGTTTCTCGCAGTCCCCCACGGCGCCGCCATGGGAATCGTCCCGCATCTCATTGATGAGGGGGTGCGCATTATCGACCTCAGCGCCGACTATCGTCTCGGGCGGAACTATGAGGAGGTGTACGGCCCGCACACCGATCCTCGAGACGCCGTCTACGGGCTGCCCGAATTGCACCCCGAAGTTGCGCACGCCGACCTGTGCGCCAACCCCGGGTGCTACCCTACAGGCGCAATCTTGGCTGCGGCGCCGCTCGTCAAAGCAGGACTCGTCGACCACGCAGTATTCGATTCGAAGTCCGGCATCTCGGGCGCAGGAGCCGCTCCAACGGAGACATCGCACTATCCTAACTTGGCTGAGAATGTGGTACCTTACCTACTAACCAAACACCGGCACAAAGCCGAAATCGTTCAAGAGCTCCAGCGACTTGGAAACGTCGCCGTTAACTTCACCCCTCACGTTATCCCGTCCATACGAGGCATTCTCACCACCGCGCACATCTTCACCAGCGCTGAACTCGATGACGAGCGGATCCGATCACTTTACGAAGCGTTCTACGCCAACAGTCCATTCATTCGGTTCAACGTTCCGTCGCTCGGGTCAGTCCGCGGCACGAACTTCTGCGACCTGTTCATTGAGCGAGACGCATCGACGAACCGCGTGGTCGTCGTCTCCGCCATTGATAATATGGTGAAGGGCGCATCAGGCCAAGCCATCCAGAACATGAACCTCATGTTCGGTCTCGATGAGACAACCGGCCTCTGGTCTCCGGCACTATCGCTCTGAGGTGACAATGAAAGTCGCAAACGTCATGACTCCAACCGTCATTTCAGTGACACCCGACACGACGGTGCGCGAGTGTATCAAGCTCTTACGGGAAAACAAAATAAGCGGCGTCCCGGTGGTGGCCGGTCGAAATATCGTCGGCATCATAACGGAAAACGACGTACTCTCGCTCCTCGAGATACCCGAACACACAGGGTACTGGCTCCCGAGCCCCCTCGAGATCATCGAGGTTCCGGTGCGCGAAATTATCGAGCGCCTCGAACTGAGAGACTCGATGAGCGAAGACGTGGGCGAGTGGACGGTCGATCGCGTCATGAAAAAGCCCGTTCACACCATAGAGGGCGATGAGGATATCGAAACCGCTACCGGGCACATGATACGGCACAAGATTAATCGGCTTCCAGTCGTCGACGCAACTGGTCAGTTAATCGGAATCGTCACGCGCCACGATATCATGAGAGGGATTGCCGAGGGCAGGTAATGCGCGTCGTGGAGGGGGGCGTCTGCGCGGTGCGCGGAGTGAAAGCCTCCGGTTGTAAAGAGGGCAAGAACGGCCTCGCAATCATCACCGGTGGCGGGCAAGCAGTAGGGGTGTTCACCACCAACAACGTCACCGCAGCTCCGGTCATCGTCACGCGAAAACACCTCATCGAGAGTAAGCAGATCTTGGCGGTGGTGGCAAACAGCGGTAGCGCTAATGCTTTTACGGGACCGAACGGCATCGAAGATGCCGAACGGGTCGCCGAATCCCTTGCGCGCCACTTGCACATTCGCACAGCCGACGTTGCCGTGGCGTCAACTGGCGTCATCGGAACCCCGCTCAACGTGAGCTGGATCGATTCGAAGATTATTGAGGTTCTACCGACGATAACCGACGCGGCCGATGGCAGTCTTGAAGCGGCACGAGCGATAATGACGACTGATACTACGCCGAAGCAAATAGCGGTCGAGGTCGACGGCGTGGCACTAGGCGGCATAGCAAAGGGCGCGGGGATGATTGAACCGCAGCTATCCACGATGCTCGCTTTTATCTACACGGACGCTCCGCTCACTGCTGACGTTTTACAGACGTGCCTGAAAAAAGCAGCCGATCTGAGCTTCAACATGGTCGTCGTCGATGGCGATACGAGCACCAACGATACGGTTCTCTTGATAACTACCGGCGAGAGCTCTAATGACATTGACATTGATGATTTTCAAAACGCGCTGAACTTTGTGTGCGTTGAGCTTGCGAAAATGATCGCACGCGACGGCGAAGGCGCGACAAAAATGATGGAAGTAACCGTCGCTGGCGCACGAAATCGCGCGGACGCGATCAAGGCAGCAAAGGCTGTCGTACGATCACCCCTGGTAAAGACGGCGCTTTTTGGAGCGGATCCTAATTGGGGCCGGATCGTCACTGCTGTTGGCTATTCTGGTGCATTCATGGAGCCAGAGGCCCTGTCACTTGCGCTGTCAGATGGAAAGGGCACCTCCGTTGTATTGGTCGAAAACGGCCTCATAAGAAGTGTGGGCGCTGATAGACTCGAAGAGAAGGCGCTTTCGGGAATAATGAACCGCAAGGAGATCTCGATCCTCGTGGATTTAGGGGTGGGGGCTGCAACGGCCACGGCCTGGGGCTGCGACCTCACTGACGACTATGTGCGCATCAACGCCGAATACACCACCTAAGGACTAGCCTTCGATCTGCGATCTTATACTGAGAGCCTGACGAGCAGTGTCCGTTTTGTTCAAAATAGTGGCCATTTTCGCAATAGATTCCATCAGTCGCACCACTTGATCGAGGTAGTTCAGCACGTCGCCTGAATACGCGTGAACGCCAAATTCGGACATCCGTTCTACGATCTCGCCGGGATCGAGACCCGCCACGCGTTGCTCGATGACCCACTTCGAAAAATTGCGTTCAGGACAGCCACAAAATGGCGACCCTTCGCAGCTGCAATCAACGAATGCCACTGAAAAAGCCAGTACGCCGTCAAGCTCTTTTTGGTCGAGGTATGTCAGCTCATCGCTATTTCCTGAGAAGAGCATCTCAAGGTTTCCTCCGCTGAACACATTGGGGGATACGTTGACTCGTAGCGCCTTCGTGTAGCGTTGTACGTTGTTGAGGTATACCTGCGTAAAAACGTGTAACTTCTGCAGGATATCGAATGGAGCGTCGCCTTTCTTAACGGACTCGGCCACTTGAACGGCTTCCGGGATAGTGAGAAAATCGGCAGCGACGATACGTCCAAGCTTCGTCGCTCGACCGTCCCCGGAAACAAACCCCAGGCGCTTGAGGCGCCGCAGCTGAGCGCTGTCGTCGTAGTGGGCGAGCATTTTGACGCTTCGGCCGAACGTGAGGTTCGCAAGCACCTGCTCTGCTTGCTGGTCGTCGTCGTATTCGATATCGACATTATCTGCGGAGCTGGAGAGTAGTTTAATCGCGATCTCATCCTCCGTTTGCGCCGCCCTGAATTTCTGGTTCGGGTCCGCAAGTAGGAAGACTTTGCCGATGTCGTGATAGTCCGGCCGCCCGGCACGCCCGAGCATCTGCTGAAACTCTTGTGGGGTTAGCCAGTTGATGCCCATCGCCAAGGACTCAAAGATGACTTGCGACGCAGGAAAATCAACGCCTGCCCCGAGCGCCGCCGTGGTTACGACCGCTTCTATGGCGCCTCTGGCAAAGTTGGTTTCGACCTTCTTTCGTTCGCCGTACGAGAGGCCACCGTGGTAGGGGGCGCTCTTCGCTAAGAGTGATTTGGACAGCCTATGACAGCGCGCCCGGGAGTTTGTAAAAATGATCGACTGGCCCTTATAGCCCTTGCTGGATGTCCGCGAGATTTCGTGTCGAACGAGCTTATTGATGATAGCTAGCTTGTCCCGCTCATTGGCGAAAACGAGGTGGCGCTCGATCGGCACGGGGCGTTCTTCAAACTCGATGAGCTCAGCACTAAGCTCGTGAGCGAGCGCGTGCGGGTTCCCGACGGTAGCAGACAGGTAAATGCGCTGTGAACGCGGGGCTAACGTCTTAAGCCGTGAGATGAGCCCGTCAAGCCGGCTTCCGCGCTCTTCGTCTTCTAGCATATGCACTTCGTCGACCACGATCGTCCCGATTTCGCCGAGGAGCTCAGCGTCGCCCGCGCGAAGCACCTGATCGATGCCTTCGTACGTCCCCACCAGAATGTCAGCTGAATAATCGGGCTCCACTCGGATCCAGTCTCGCGTCCGAATCCTGCTACCGCCGATTCTGAGGCTTACATTAAGGCCAAGGTCGCGGTAGCGGTCGTCAAAATCATCGCATTTCTGGTTTGCGAGAGCGACCAAGGGCACCACGAATAATAGTTTTCCCTTGCCGCTGAGCAGGTTGTTAACGCCTGCCAGCTCCCCAATAAGCGTTTTTCCCGTGGCCGTTGCTGACACGACCAGAAAATCCTTACCCTTCAAAAGCCCCTGCTCCACCGCAAGAGATTGGACGGGAAGCAACGCTGATAGCTGTTTCTTAAGCAGTCGCTTCAGCCTGCGGTCCACTTCGAGTTCGTCGACGGTAACGCACGGGTAGCGCTCGGTGCTGCGCGAAAGCACGTCATACCGCGTAAGCTCAGGATCAACACCGGAATCAAGGAAACGGATGACGCGATCGAGATCGCGCACCTTGTCAAGCAGCGTATTGAAGTGATCTTTGTGCACAAAACCGTGAAAACTGAGCTCTCGTCGCAGTTCTGATTGGGCGCATTCCATACAGATGAGTGCACCATGGTGGCGTACGAAATTGGCGTCGACGGGCTTGTAATGGCGCTTTCCGATGCAAAACCCGCAGACGGGTACCGTGTCATAGGCAATCTGGTACGCCTTGAGCAGTTCAGTGAGATCCTGAAACACCCTCTGGTCGGCTGGAGCGGCATCTTGGCGCTCGGCAAGCGTGACGTCGTGCTGCCGCAAAACCTCAAAGATGTCAGCTGGCCTCCTGAGATGCTCTTTCCCGCCCCGGATCTCCACAAATCGCTTCGGCCTCGGCCCGTTATGGGTCGGTCGAAGCGTCAACGTCGCGTTGAGGTCACACTGCGCGGGCTGGGTTGAAAAAACCTTAACACTAGAGCGCTGCGCGTGGGCGATCAGGTGCGCCATTTACTGGTTTCCTGCACTGAGATCAACGGATTCGTAGGAAATATCGTGGGACATGAGGTTCGCGATGAGAGGCGGCACCGCCTCATCGACCGCTACGACCACTGTTGACAGCCCCCGAAATGCCGCTTCGATGACGCCCTCGGCGGCGCCGTACTGCATCAAGGGTGAAAGGCCCGCTTTTCTTGCCGAAACCAGCGCTTCCAAACCAAGAATCGCGACAGGCTTGTCCGCGGCAATCCGCCTGAGCCCTTCTAGATCCACGGCTGTTGACCCACCTCGTTGGACCCCAGGAACGACTGCGATCGTCACGTGCGCGCGGTCCATTGGGATAATCCCGCTCAAGTGCTCGACGCCAACGTCGTCGCCGGTGCGCGCATCACCTATCGTGGTTCCCCGCGCGCGCGAATCGTCGCTGACTGAATGAAACGCATAAAGAAAGCCATCGCGCATCTTCAGCCCCACGGTTGCCCCTTTGCTGACGTCTTCTTCCGCGATAGCAGTCCACACGGCCACTTTCCCTACGATGTCTTCAGTGACATATCGTATGTACTTGTTGAGTTCGTTCGTCCACTCGATGATCAGCTCAATGCCTGCCTTGGTGACCCCGTAGTGCCCTCGTTTGTCAAACTTCACGTACCCGTCAGCGACAAGCTCCTTGAGGTGCTCCGAGACGGCTTGAGGAGTCACCCCGACCCGGTCAGCAACTTCTCTTTGTCGAACCTTGGGCTGGAGCGCTGCTACTTCCACAAGCACCTGCATCTTGGTGCTCTTTCCTTTTTTCATCGGCCAAAAAAAGAGACTATCGTTTAGCCAGCTCAAATCGATGGCCCTTTACCACAAGACTGTGCGACCGTTTGGCGATGCCTCTGAGAAACGTCGGGCTCTGGTTCAGGGTGCGTGAAAGGTTTTGGACTGAACTATTGCCATTTCTCACCTCGAATTCCATAGTATCAGCCACGTCACGCAGCGTTTCGTCATCGGTGATCGCAATACGGATGAGGTCACACATGTCAGTAATCGAACACTGGAAGTCGGCACGAAGTTTCGAGTAAGAAGTGTGGTATTCAATTTGTGGCGTGTTTCCTTGCTCGGGCATGCGCCATTTGGTCTCAACGAGACCAGTCTTTTGAAGCATATCGAGGCTATGATAGATCTCTTCCTGCAACATCTCCCTGAGTTCGTCTTCGGTTTTCCAGCCGTTGAGCAGTGAGCTAAAGACTTTCTTGTGGGCGTCGGACTTAAAAACTCGTAAGAGCGGGACTAGATCAGCCGGGTCATTGACGATGCGGGTCCTGTTGTTCATGTGACTACCTCGCATACTAGAACGTCGCAAAAGTAATTAAAGTTTTTGAACTCCAGAATAGAGATTAGATAGGAACGCGTTTATAGAATGCAACACGAATTGCGGCAATTGGATCACCATGGAACCACGGGCGAACGAGCATATACGAGCGAAGATACGCGTTAAAGGCGTTGTGCAAGGGGTAGGCTTCAGGCCATTCGTTTATGCGCACGCGGTAGAACTGCAGCTGACGGGCTACGTCAAAAACCTCGGTGCGCACGTAGACATCGAGGTCGAGGGGTCGCGCACCGCTATAGTTCGGTTCATCGAGTTTCTCAAACAGGGTCCACCCATCGCGCGCATTGATGAGGTCAGCGTGGAGTGGGGCCGCCCACGCAACTACACCGAGTTCACGATCGCGTCCAGCGGCGAGGGCGAGTTTGGTTTCACGTCGCCCGACATCGCGATGTGTGACGACTGCCTGCGGGATTTGAGGGAAAGTAGACGGTACGAAGGGTACTGGGCCACTTCATGCGTAAATTGCGGTCCACGATTCACAGTGACCGAGAGACTCCCGTATGACCGCGAGACGACGTCGATGATTGACTTTCCCATGTGCTCGGAATGCGAACAGGAGTACCGCAACCCAAATGATCGTCGTCATCACGCGCAAACCATCGCGTGCGAACGCTGCGGCCCGACGCTCGCGCTGCTCAACCGCGATTTGCAGCGCTTGAACGAACCAATCAGCACGGCCGGGCGATTGTTACTCGAAGGCCACATCCTGGCTATAAAAGGGATTGGCGGCTTTCACCTCGCCTGCATCTTTGATTCCGCGAGAGAGCTAAAACGACGTTTGGGTAGACCTACGCAGCCCCTCGCGATTATGGCACCGAGCGAGACGTGGGTTGAGGATAATCTGCTTGCAACCGGACAAGAGCGCGCACTGCTCACGTCAAATAAGAGGCCCATTATAGTCCTCGACAAGCGCGTCGAAGGCACGTTTGTCGAAGTCTCGAATCTCCACAACATAGGCGTAATGCTGCCCTATAGCGGCTTGCACTACCTCCTCTTTGACATCATAGATCAGCCACTGATCATGACGAGCGCGAACACGCCGGGCGAGCCGATGATTATCGCCATCGATGACGCGCTCGCAAACCTGCGAGAGAAGGCCGATTTTTTTCTACTGCACGATCGGCGGATAGTCAACCGCTGTGACGACTCAGTACTGCGAGTGCTCGAACAGCCCGCATTTATCAGGATGTCGCGCGGGTACGCGCCCGTCTCTTTTGCGGTACCTGTAACGTACGACAAGAATATTCTCGCGCTTGGCGCAGAGATGAACGCTAGCGTCACGACCTATAAGGACGGCCGGTGCTACATTAGCCAACACGTGGGCAACATTGACAAGCCGAAGACCTTCGACTACCTTGAAGCCTCCGTCCACAACCTCATCAAAATGAGCGGCGTCGACGTAAGCGTTATCGCGCACGACTACCATCCGACCTTGCGCTCCACACGTCTCGCGGCCGAGCTCGGAGCCGCTTACGCCGTTCAACACCACCAAGCGCATATCGCGTCGCTCATTGGTGAAGGGGCCCCCGATGACCTCGTAGGTATCGCTATCGATGGTATCGGCTACGGGTACGACGGCACTATCTGGGGTGGGGAGGTGTTTTTACCCACTCTAGAACGGATGGGAGGCCTCATACCCGTTCCGATGCCAGGAGGCGATTTGGCCACGAGGCATCCTGTGCGGATGGTAGCCGGCATCCTTCACGGCATCTACGATGATGGAGAGCTTATCGCGACGCTTGCCTCGCTTGGTCTGAGTGAACTCGAGTCGTCGGTTCTCCTGCAGCAAATTGAGCGGAGCGTAAACGTCCCGCTGACCTCGAGCACTGGGCGCGTGCTTGACGCTGTTTCTGCAGCGCTTGGAATATGTCAAAAACGAACCTACGATGGCGAACCGGCGATGTCGTTGGAGGCCGTTGCGCGCTACGGCTATCCGGACGTACAACTGCCGCTCGAGATCTCGACCTACCGCGATCGGTCGATTCTTGACACTCGACCGGTGCTCGCCGAGATCCTCCAGGCGAAAAAGCACGGCCAAAGCACCAAAAACATTGCCGCCTCGGCGCAGGTCACGATCGCCCGCGGAATTGCAACGATAGCCGCCGAAGCAGCAGAAGCCATTGGAACGAGTAACATCGGATTATCGGGGGGCGTCGCGTATAACAAGGCGATTGTCACGACGGTTAACGAGGTGTGCAATACGCGCGAGCTCGTCCTCTTTACCAATACAAAGGTCCCTCGAGGGGACGGCGGTATTTCGTTCGGCCAAGCAATTCTCACCGCTATGGTCAAAAGCGGCAGCTACGATCTCAAGCTGTCTGCAACGTGACGCGCTACCAGTCGTAGCGCAGAGCACGCCCACGTGCAACGTCCAGCAGCGCGCGCTACGCCTTCTTGACGATGACCTTGCCCTTAGTAGAGATGCAGCCGACGCTTGTCTTCCCGTTTATCTCAACGTTTCCTTCTGCGACGATCCGGTCAATGACCGCGTCAGGCTCGATCGTAACATTCCCGGCGCTGTCAATTTCCTTTAGGCGGACTCTTTCCAAGAGTGTCGTGCCATCGGTCGTGGTCAGTATGCCGCCGATCTCAACATCGTTTCCAATAAAAGCGCTTTCGGCCCTAACGTTCCCACGGACGGTCGACCTGTTGCCGAGACTAAGCGACCCTTCCACGATCAGATCGCCCCGAAAGCCGACGTGAGTACCGGTGATCAAACTGCCGCGCACGTGCACGCTCTTTTCAAAAAATGCTTCGTCCTTTATGACGTAGGTGTTACTCCGCACATGCTTTCGAACAAGGCGTGCCGTGTCATCCGCTTTCATGATCTGCCGAGGCCCTCTGTGAAGTCCGTGCTCCAAATGCAACGGTAGTTCAGCGAAGAGCTATTTACTTTTTTTGGCCTTTAATCCTTAGATCCCACCGACGACATAGGCGAGCAATACCACAACCATACCGTACTTAATCACGGTTGAGGCCCTCGCCGGATCGCTTAGTGAGAGCGTGACGCCATACAGGAGCATCACGTCAGCCGCAATGACGATACCGAGGTAGGGATATCCCGACGCACCGATAATGAACGGTAGAGGGCTGATAGCGACCGCTGCGAGCATAAAAAGCGCAGCAGTTGCCAGGGAACGAGGCGCCCCATACCGAACAGGCAACGTCGATGCGCCCGCTCGCCGGTCTCCCGTGAGATCTTCAATGTCCTTAACGACCTCACGCGAGGTGATTGCGAGCATTGCGCTCACAAAGAGCACACCAGGGATAAAGAATGAGTGGACGGCTGCCCCGCCGAAGAGAAAGATCGACCCCGTCAGGTATCCAATCAACAGATTACCGACGAGCACCGATCTCTTCAGCTTCCACGAATACAACACGAGGAGCACAGCATTAAGCGCCGCTAGCCCGGAACAAACGGGGTTGATGAACAGAGACGCCGCTACGCCGAGAAGCAAGAGCGTGAGCGCGTATACGAGCGCACTGCGCCGCGTGATGAGCCCACTTGGCAGGGCGCGACGTGGCTTGTTAACCCGGTCAATATCGACATCAAAGCAGTCGTTGATGACATTGCCCCCAGCGGTGACGAGAAACACTGCGACGAACGCCAAAACCGCGGGCGCGATGACATCGTAGGCAAGCGGCACCTTGCTCACAAAGACGCCAATGAGCGCAGCAAATGCCGCCATCAGACAGTTGAATGCCCGTATCTCAGCAATGTACGTGCGGGTGCGTGATTGCATGCCTAATCGATCAGCTTCCCCTAGATCCGATGGGCTCACGTTCCGAGCTTGATCGCATCCATCATTTTCTTAAGAGACGCGACTGCCGAGTACGCCGCAAGCTTGCTCGTGCGCTCATTTTCGGTCGGAACGTTGTCAAATCGGGCGGTAAGCCTCCCAAAATCCCCGTCGACTTCGACGACGTGCACGTTTCTTGTTAGCGTCGGATCAACCTCGATGCGGACGATCGTTCGGTCAAATCCAACGCCCGCCAGAGCGAGCGTCGCTGAGACGTTAATATTTTGTGGGAAGCCTTGAATCGCCTCGTCGGCGGTGCCTTCGAATATGAGGGCAGGGCGTGAAAGATCAGTGGCGTTACGGATGACGTAAGGGGCGGTTTCCAAGCCCGCCGAAGGCTTGGTCGTCGTGAGTGTCACCCGGTTGATCGTTCCCTGAGATGCCGCAAGGAGTGCATCTATGCTCCCGATTGCGCCTGATGGGATGTAGAGGCGACAGTCGTGCGTGCGCGCCGCTTCATACACCTGTCGCCGAAAGTCCGCGTCAACCAGCGCGCCGATACTAAGCAACATCAAATCCGTGCCTTTTGTCAAAACGCTGAGCGCAATATCGCGCGCTGCCTGCATTGAGGCGCATTCTACAACGAGGTCAGCTTGGTCGATGATGTCGAACAGTGACACGGACGAGGCCGCAGGGGTCGTATCTGCCAGATGCTGAGCGCGATCAGGGTGCCTGTCCATGAGGAGGAGTTTGCCCTTGAAGCCATCAGCCCCCAAGGCACGACAGATTTCTGTTCCTATCGCGCCACATCCAATAATTCCGATGATCATCTTGAAATCCTTTAAGATAGTTAAGATAGAAAAGCGTATGTGGTGATCGTTTGAATTCACGCGACATTGAGAGGTTTATGGCCGAGGATGAAGGATTCGGCGACATAACGACCGCTCTCCTGCCCAACGTCGATGGCTCTGCAAACGTCATCGCCCACGAAGACGGGGTCATAGCAGGCTTATCAGAGGCGGAGAGCATTTTTGCGCACTACAACCTCGTAACTGCCCCGCTATGCTGTGATGGAGACGTTATCAAAAAAGACGATACCGTTTTGCGCGTCATAGGACCGGTTAGGGGTATTCTTGTCACCGAACGCGTCGCACTCAACTTCCTGTGCCGCATGAGCGGCATTGCCACGATCACGCGCCGCTGTGCAGAAGCTGCTGGTACGGTGACGATTGCCGCGACCCGGAAGACGACGCCGGGCTTCAGACTTTATGAAAAAAAGGCGGTCGCGATCGGAGGCGGAGACCCGCACCGCTACTCCCTCTCAGAGGCCTATCTCTTCAAGGATAACCATCTGAAAGTAATCTCTGCAGAAGACGCCCTGCGGGAAAAAGCGTTCTTCACGAAGAAAGTGGAGATCGAAGTCGAATCCGTTGACGAGTGCGTTAAGGCAGCCGAGCTTGGAGCAGACATCATCATGTTCGACAACATGGACGTCGGACAGATCACTGCGGCCGTCAGCAAGTTGAAGGCACTTAACCTGCGCGGCAACGTGCTACTCGAAGCGTCAGGCGGCATCAGGCCCGATAACGTCAGGAAATACGCTGCAACCGGGGTCGACGTGCTCTCGCTGGGCTACCTAACTCACTCGTCGCGGTGGCTCGATTTCAGCCTTGAACTTGACGCCCCGGATTAAACGAGCGAAGTCGCGATAAGACTCACCGATCCTGCCAAAAGGTCGACCTCTTCAGCAGTATTATATGCCCCGAACGATGCCCGCACGGTTCCGTTGATGCCAAGAGACTGCAAAGCCGGCATGGCGCAGTGGTACCCGCTCCTCGTGCAGATCTTGCTTGTCTCATCGAGGATCATTGAAACGTCGTGCGGGTTCAGCTCTCCGACGTTGAAGGGAACCACCGCCGCGCGGTCTTTTGGCCCATAGACCGTGACGTTGTCGATTTCTGCCAGTTTTTGTGCGGCGACTCTCGCCAGCATCACAACGTGCTTTTCAACGTTCGCGACGCCCAGCGCGCTGACGTATTCCACAGATCGCCCAAGACCGATGACTCCTGGGATGTTGGGAGTACCCGCTTCAAAACAGGCGGGCGGTTCGAGCAGCTCATACTCACAGCCGCGCACCCATTCGACCGCGCCGCCGCCGAGAGTAGTCGGACGCAGCTCCTCCGGATCACGCAGGATTAAGATGCCCGTCCCTTGCGGACCGAGCAGCCCTTTGTGGCCCGGAACGGCTAGATAGTCGCATTTCAAGTCTTTCACGGATAGATCCATGTGACCCGCAGACTGTGCTGCGTCTATCAACACTGGCACATCGTTTTTACGCCCGATCTTGACGATACGGTGTATGTCTTGGACAGAACCAAAGACGTTTGACACGTGAGAAATCGTGATGAGCTTCGTTCTGTCGGTGAGCGCTGTTTCAATCGCCGAAGGATCGACGATGCCTTCACGATTCGCTTCAACCAGGTCGAGCACGACGCCTCGCGCACGGAGCGCGACCCACGGCAGGTAGTTCGAGTGATGTTCAATCATGGAGGTGATCACGTGGTCTCCGGGCGTCCAATCCTGGCCGTGGGCGACGATGTTGATGCTTTCCGTCGTGTTCTTGGTGAAGATAACGGTGCCAGCCTCACTCGTAAAAAAATCAGCTACCGTCTCGCGCGCGGCTTCATAGTGCTCAGTCGTCTGCTGGGCCAGGCGGTGCGCCCCCCTTCCGTAGTTGCCAGCATAGCGAAAGAAGTACTCGTTCATCGCCTCGACGGCAGGTTTCGGCGTCTGGCTGGTCGAAGCGTTATCAAGATACACGACGCGCTCGAGAACCGGGAAATCCTTCCGTATCGCTTGAACGTCATACATTGAGAACACATTGGAGGTGAGCCGAATAGCTTTTGCGGTTGCGATGGCGGCAAGAGGTCGGTAGCGCCCTCGGGGCCTCTTCCTGAAACCCCGCTTGGCGGTTAAGCGGCAGTCTCAAGTACCGAAGCCTCCACCATGCACCTGATGCACAGGAACCCGGCGCTCACCGTTGACGCAGTGGTAGTGAAAAACAAAAAAATCTTGCTAATTAAACGGAAGCAAGAACCGTATCGAGGACACTATGCGCTCCCTGGCGGCTTTGTGGAATACGGCGAAACCGTTGAGGCAGCCCTGCGGCGCGAAGTCCTCGAGGAAACTGGACTCGCTGTGAAGATACAATCACTCGTAGGCGTATATTCCAACCCTCATCGCGATCCTCGCGGACACGTCGTTTCAGTGGCGTTTACGGTGGATATTATCGGAGGTACGCTAACAGCCGGCTCTGATGCAAGCGACGCAATGCTTTGGGACATCGCCGAACTGCCGCCGCTGGCATTTGATCACGCACAGATCATTAGCGATGCGCTTGTTCGTCGCTAAAGTCCTGCGCCTTGCTTTATTAACGGCGCGACGGTTATGCTACTCTCCGCTTTTTCGATTGTGTCGGTCGCTATGATACTGTCAACCCCTGCGCCGTATAGGCGAAGCCGCGCATTCAGAGAGAGCACAGGATGAATGCACGCAACGTGCACCTGCCGCGCTCCTTGTCCTCGCAAAAGCCTGATCGCTTCGGCCATGGTACCGCCCGTTGATATCATGTCATCGACGATCACCAGATCGCGTTCGTCGACGTCCACCGTCTTTGGTTGTATCTCAACATGTTCAGACGTGACCCGCTTCTTGACCAGCACGTCGAACTCGCAGCCCATGGCGTGAGCAACATCGCGCACTAAAGCAGTGGCGCCTTCGTCAGGAGCGATGAGCAAGGGTGATGAGAGCCCCATGCTCTTCAAGTACGTGCCAACGAGGCCCGCAGCGGAGAGGTTCGCCGCCTTTTTGCCACTTCTGAGCTGAAAATGGTCAAGTGAGGCGGGGTCGTGGATGTTGACAACGTAAGCTTCGTCAACGTTGATCGTCCGGGCGAGGGCACGAGCGCTGATCGGTTCGCCGAGCTTGAATCGCTTATCTTGCCGCGCATAGCCAAAATACGGAATCACCGCCCTCAGGTAGCCGTCAGAGGCGGCATCGATGAGCTGCAGAAGGTAAATGATATCGTCATTGGTCGTCGTGCTCTGCACGATGAGCGTATCACCGTCGAGTTCCTCTGCGATGCGCAAATACAGTTCACCGTCAGGAAACTTCTTGAATTCAACAACGGCGAGTGCACACCCGATTTCGCGTGCAACCCGCGAACCGAGCAATTGTGAAGCTGGACCTCCCAAGACTTTCATGTTGCCTCCTTGAATGCGTATTCTTTACGAACCGAACATAGATAAGTCACTACCTTTGACCGGGTAAGCGCGCTTTTCACCTCGCGGTCCAACGGCGTATGGCGCACGTCCCTCTCGTGCCCGCGGCTACTACCCGGACTTTGAGGCGTTTATAACTCCTCAGATTCGGCGGCCATGGAGACACGCGACCGCCGACACCACCTGAAGAGGACCGAGCGTTCGCGGACTGAGGTGCACAAGTGTGCTGATTGGACCATGGGTGGCGCGCTGAAGGCGCGCAAAGCGTAGTGGCCTCACGACTGGATGACGACGGTGTGTGCGACGCGATCACCGAGACGCTGCTTATGCTCAGAGGCCCAAATAAATACGGCTCCGAGCAGATACGGAGCGATGAATGGGATCAGATCGATGATGCGCAAAATCGTCCGCACAGCAGCCTCACTATAAGTGATCGGGGAGTAGTCCGCTTTTTTTGCGACCTTGATCTTGACGATCATCTTGCCAACCGTTTGTCCGTTTCGTCCTTCGAGCAGCGTGAAGTAAAGGAATGCGATAATGACGTCGATCAAGATGAGCGCACCAAAGAACGGGCTGATTGAGACCTGCGCGGTTGACGCATCAATGGTGATGGTGCCAGCGCCTGAGAAGCTCAGTATCAAAAAGATTGAGGCAAGTATGATTACATCGACGAGTTGTGCGACAAAGCGGATAGCAACCCCCTGCAACAGTGGCGCGGCCGCGTAATGCGCCTGTGTTTCGGTTGCTGCTGATGGCGCATATACAGATGCGCCCTGCGCTTCTTGACCGGCCTGTGGTGCTTGGCCAGTGAATACTGCGCCACACGCCACGCAGTAATGAGCGCCGGGTGACGCGGGAGTACCGCATTGCGCGCATTTGTCTTCGTCCACGTGTTTCACCTCCTTTGCTTTTGTTAAGCCTTAAGGGGGGCTTTCCTTGTAATCTATCTTGCGATTTGCTCTGATAGCGCATTCTTCGGTTTCGTTTTGGCTGGCGCAATAATCGGCAGCCCCCAGTATCACAGAATTGCAACGCGCTGTTCTCGTTTCAAATCGTTTCGCTAGAAAGCCCACCAGCGTGGTCATAGTCGCACGCTCAGAGCGACAGCAATGCGCAAAGCTAGCCGCTTAGGGTGACCGTAAAAAAAAGGGGGGGCTTGCGCCCCTTTCACGCTTTCAGCACGACGGTGTGTGCGACGCGATCGCCGAGACGCTGTTTCTTATCTGAAGTCCAAATAAGGATTGCACCGAGCAGGTAGGGGATGACGTATGGAATCCCGTCGATGACCAACAAAATGGTTCGTATAGCCGCTTCGCCATAACTGATCGCTGAGTAATCCGCCTCTTTGACTACTTTTATCTGGACTAGCATCATACCCGCAGTCTGCCCATAGTGCCCTAGAAGCAATATGAAGTACAGAAGAGAGATGATGGCTTCGATCACTGCTGTCGCATAGGTCCCAGTTGTAGAATTCAAAACATATAGCATCAAAGGCAAGGCCAGTATTGTAGATATGATCCCTACGATTATTACATCGATGAGTATCGCGACAAAGCGAATAGCGACGCCCTGATACTGCACTTGGGCGCCCGGTGCGGAGTAAGCCGCGTGCGCCCGTGGTGCTGCGTACGCAGAAGCGGGTTGCGCGGCAGCTGGGCCTTGAACTGGTTGTGTAACTGCAACTAGTGGTGCGCCACAGCTTTCGCAAAACTTCGCGCCGGGTGCTGCTGGAGTGCCACATTGTGCACATTTGTCTTCGTCCACGTGTTTCACCTCCTCTTTTTAGAAATGGTAGGGACAGCATCCCTTTTTAATCTTTTCTTGCGATTGCAGCCAAACTACTGAATTATGCTGATGTTGTCGGATCGGCGCACGATAGAAGCTAGATTCGCGCTCGGGCACTAAGAACCAGTCCTAGCGACAATGATTGCCACGCGATCATAACTGAGCCTAAAAGGTCTTTGCGGGAGGGCAGATGTTGTCCGATTTGCGTGGCAAGCGAGCAACAAAGCAAAAAAAACTCCGTCCACGCTAGTAATAAGAAAATTGGGCACGAGGCCCATTTACGCTTTAATCACGACGGTGTGCGCGACACGATCGCCGAGCCGCTGTTTCTCTTCAGAGGACCAAATGAGGATTGCGCCGAGCAGATAGGGAATTATATATGGGATCAGATCGAGAAACCGCAGGATCGTTCGAACCGCAGCTTCGGAATAATCGATCGGTGCGCCGTCCGTTTCTCGTACGACTTTGATCTTAACGGCCATCTTCCCGACAGTCTGTCCATAGTGACCCTCGAGCAACGTGAAGTACAGAACAAAGATCGCGAGCGAAACAAGTCCGCCGACAGCACTGGCCAGTGAAAGAGTGACCGTTCCTGAAGCGCTGTTCGTAATGACTGCGAGCGCGTTGAACGGGACTGATAAAATACCCCCAATGATCGCTATAATTATGGTATCGATAAGGATCGCGACAAACCGAATGGCGACGCCTTGATAGGGCGGTGCGACGTGAGGCACGTAAGAACGAGGTGCTTGATACGCAGGCGCAGGAGCGAACGTGGCCCGTGCGGGTTGTGCTGCTGGAGCCGCGAGTGGTGCGCCACAGCTTTCGCAGAACTTGGCCCCGGGTGCTGCAGGAGCGCCGCATTGTGCACATTGATTTTCGTTCAAATATTTCACCTCCTTCTTAAGCCTTAGGAGAGCCACCCTTTTAATCTTTTCTTGCGATTCTGCACTATCGCTCTCCGTGGCCTCGTTTGCTATGAGCGATACCCAGTGGATCGACGCGGATAGCGGCTGCAATTTTAGTGCATTGTGCCGCGGCAAAATCACGCCGGGAAATCCACGAGGAGGCAGACTAGCAGAAGCTAGGCGTCAGTCACTATTTCCACGAAACCGGTGCCACTCTAGAACATAAGAAAAGACGGGGGTGCGGATCACTTGCTGACTACAACAGTGTGTGCGACCCGATCGCCGAGGCGCTGTTTCTCATCGGACGTCCAGATAAAAATTGCTCCTATTAGATAGTCGAACAAGCCGTCGATGATGCGGAGGGCGGTGCGCACAGCTGCTTCTCCGTAGTCGATCGGCGCTCCATCCGCTTGTCGCACGACCTTGATGCTGAGTGCCATCTTGCCGACCGTTTGCCCATAGCGCCCCTCCAACAGCGTAAAGTAGAGGAACCAGACGACTAGTCCTACAACCGATAGTGCAACAATGGGCCCCAATGAAACCGCTGACACGTTTCCGTTCGTGACGTTGACAGCAATGGCCGCCACGAGGAGTGGGATCGCTAATATGCCAGAGATAACCCCAATAATGAGGTAATCAATGAGTATCGCGACAAAGCGAATGGCAACGCCTTGATAGGGCGTAGGAGCACCCGTGTAGTAAGCAGGCACTTGAGAGGTCGGCGAAGGCTGCATTGCAGGAGGAACCTGTTGGGGGGGTTGCGTGCTGTGACCGGTCAGCGTCGCGCCGCAGGCCGCGCAGAATTGGGCGCCTGGCGACGTGGGAGTGCCGCATCGTGCACATTTTTCTTCATTCACGTATTTCGCTCCTTTTTTTAAGAGTGTGCTGCTTTTAGTATTTCAAGCCTTCTTTCGCTTCCAGGATCCGAAATGCGCGTCTGTGCGCCCATACATGGTTGTGCTTATCATTGCATCATTTTTGCGCGCGACGTCCGCAGACTGTGTTGATCTAGCTCCGCCAGCCACCGTTATGGGGGGGCAAAGCGGCGCAGTCATTTTCGGGCGCGTGCATCAGCCTTACCGAATCCAACCAACGAAGCGCGTGCCGACCGAGCAAGCGGAGCTATCCGAACTTTGGCGTAAAACGCCTGCCGTTGTCACCAAGATAGGGCTCCGTGTGGCGAAAGCGATTTTCCCATATCTCCAGAGGTATCGAAGCAAATGCCTGACAGACACGGGGGCTAACGTAGTTCTTGCAACTCAGACACAGCGGGACGTTTTTTTGTTTCACGTTCGCCTCACACAGCGGACAACAGTCTCGCGACCACGCCGGTCACACGACCTCAGCCTGTATCAAGTGATTCCGGTATAGCTCTTCGAGCTCGGGCAGCTCCTCCACAGGCGTCGGGATCACTTTCACGTCGTTTTCCATCACCTTCCGCGCGAGCTCCCGGAAAATCGCCGCCTCCTCTGACTGAGGGGCGTGTTCGACCACAGCACGCCCTTCCAGTTCGCATACTTGGATGACGGAGCTGCGTGGAACAAATTCCACGAACGCGCTGCCCAAACGCTGAGCAAATGCGGGCACCACGGCCCGCTCCAACGCGTCATCGCCGTTGCTGTTGCAGATTATCCCTGACAGCCCTGTGTCGCCGCGGCGCGCTAGACGTTGCACCGCCCGCGCGATGTTGTTCGCCGCGTAGATGCTCATGAAGCCTCCGGAACAAACGAGATAGATCTCACTCGCAAATCCTTCTCGGATGGGCATGGCAAACCCGCCGCACACGACGTCGCCGAGCACGTCGTAAATGGCCACGTCAATCGCGAAGGTTTCAAACGCGTTGAGGTCTTTCAGAATCTGGAGCGCCGTGAGAACCCCGCGTCCCGCACAGCCGATTCCCGGCTCCGGACCTCCCGCTTCGACGCAGTAGATGCCGCTTGGCGTCTTGAAGACGATGTCGTCGAGCGAGATGGCGTGTGCGTCCTGTCCGTGGCGCAGCTTGTCTCTGTAGATCTCCAGGACAGCGGGGATGAGGTGCCCGCCCGCGAGTATCCTCGTTGAGTCTCGCTTTGGGTCACAGCCAACCTGCATGACGTTGACCCCTTGCTCATTGAGGGCCGCTGAGATGTTCGAAGCGATGGTACTCTTGCCGATTCCTCCCTTACCATAGATTGCGATTTGTTTCATTGTGATGTCTCCTCTACCAGCGTGCCGCGTACCGCCGTTGCGTTGACCGCCACCGGTCGCTCCACTCATTCTGGATGCACTCGAGCAGATTGAGGATGCCGCGGTAGCCGAAGTACTCCCGATTGAGCAACCTGAACTGCCTGACGGGGCGCACGACCTCGAAGATGTACGGTACGTCCAAGCCCTCGCTCGCGTGTCGCTCGATTGTGCTCCCGAAAACGACCCGCGGCCGCACCGCTTCTAGGTTCCGCCGCGTCGCGAAGACGTCAGTCCCGTACGCGACCTCCGGCGCCAAGCCGAGATCGTTCAGCTCTTTTTCCAGCAGGCATTGTGCTTCAGGATGCCCCGAGCGAAGGGCAACGAGCGCAGGCGTCAGCTCCATCTCCTCGGTCGCAAAGCGGACAAGCGGGATGCCAACCGTAGCGTCAGCTACAATAGCTGCGGGAGTCCGATAGAAAAAGCGCGCTACTGGCCAGCGGCGGCGACATGTTTCCATTACCGTGCGCTCGCCTTCGGCGATCAGCTCCTCAGCCGCGCGTTCCGCGTCAAACCGCTCTCCCAGCGCGGTGAGCCATCGCCGCGTGTTGGTCATGCCGATGGGGAGGGGAAGGTCCCGACAAAGCGGTTCGACCCCGAAAGTGTCGACAAGATACTCGACCGCTCCGTAGCCGGCGTCATGGCTTAACTGAAGCACCCCCTCGGCGGCGGACACGCTTGCAAACTCGCCGAGTGCCGTTGCGTGGGTGAGCGTAGCGAGCACCTGAACGCCAAGCCGGGCGAGAACGTTCTTTACCCATTCCAGATCGGCCATCCACGTCGGATTGGCGTTCGCATGCGGAGCGACGATGCACACCGAGTGCGGGATCCTAGGACGCCCGTTTCCGGCAAGCGCGCGAAGCATCGCGTCGAGCGCGATGTCGATGCCATCGTATTGCGAACCGCGAAAACCGGCGCACTCGATGGGAACAATCGTAAAGTCAACTCGGGGTTGCATCTCCTCGCACACCGCAACGATGTCGTCGCCCACGATCTCGGGCCCGCACGCGCTTAGAACGAAGAGCGCAGCGATGTCAAGCTCTTTAGCCTCAAGGATCGTGCGCGCGAGGAGCTCCTCGCCCCCGTGGACGATCTCATCCTCACAGAGCTTTGTGCACAGCGTCGTCGTTTGAGCGTAGTCGCAGTCCTGCCAGGAAAAGGCACCATCAACGAGATAATTGCACCCCTGTGGTGCGTGCGCGAGAACGGCGCTTTCACTGACTCCTAACGCCGTTTGGGCAGCACCACTAAGAGCACACCTAAGGTACGGGTCAAGACACGCGTCGGTGGGCGTCGTGCGCGGGGCACGCGTCTGGTCAGTTTGTTTCGTTTCCGTAAAGCATCCCTCGAAAAAGCGTCGAACGCGGCAGACCCTGGTTTTCCATGGCTTGTCTGAGCAGTGCGGCGATGTTGTGTATGCCCCGGAAGCCATAGTGGGGCAGGTACGCGGGATTCAGGAGCGTGAGGTTCACAACCGGACACCCTGGGTAGCGGGCGGCATTGCCGAAGAAGATCGGATCGTCAAGACCTTCTGCGATTGCTTCGAGCTCGCGCTCCGTCTCGCGCGACGAACGAAAGCTGCCAAGACGGAACAGGCCTTTCGTGAGAATCACTTCGGGATTGACCCCAGTTTCCAAGAGGAACTTGATACTAGGCATCCGCTCCTTGATTGTATAAGGATGCACGTTAATGACAACCGGATGAGCGCCGCACTCTTCTGCCATACGCGCAAGAGAGAGCGCACGTATCGGACCGGGAAACTCTGATATCTCGATAACGGCAGTTTTGCCGTCGAGCGTGTCATGCAAGTAGGCTAAATCAGGCCGAACGCGTTCCGTCTCGCGCTTTATTACCCGTATGGCCTCCTTTGTCATACCCAGCGGGTCCGCGATCCCCATGAGCCATTCCTCTGTCGCTTTGAGCCCGTAGGGTTGTCCAGTCCTACTGTACGGGATGCCGAAGCGCGTTTCCATGGCATCGCCAAGCTTCTGCCCCCAGTCGTAACACCACGAAGCGTTCAGCTCGACTTCGCGCGCCCGCCTGATTTCGTCGACCGTGCACCCGCCAGCGATCACCGCGTTGACCTTAACCCCCACCTCGTGCAGCAGCCTTATGATCTCATCAAGGTCGTCGCTGAACTCGGTAAGTGAGGGGCCCATTCGCGCCCCGATAAGATTAATCGTTCCCTTCCGCGTGGTTTTTGGCGGCTCCATCAGGTCCATAATAAGCTCAAAGGCGTCCTCGTAGCCGCTGCGGAAGTCGCCGCCGAACCCCTCGCTGCGAAGCGCGAGCACGCGGGCGTGCACGAGCTTTTCGGCCTCACGGGCGACGCTTTCGACGTCGTCGCCGATGATCCCTGAGCAGCAGCAGGAGAGTATGACGATGAGGTCAGGATGGTAGCGCTCATCCGCCTCCTTGACCGCTTCGAGCAGCTTCCCTTCGCCGCCGTAGATGACGTTTGTCTCGTCAAGGGAGGTGCAGGCCGTTGGCTCGAGGGGGACGCCGCGGAACTCGCAGCACTCTCTCGTCCTGACGATATCTGAGACCCATAAGGGGCATCCCGTAGGACCGTGCACCAGGGGGACCACGTGCCGAATCCCGTTGATGACATAAAACGAAGTGAAGAACTTGCACATCGGCGCGTGCGATGCCTGCAGCTTGGGAACCATCTCGCCCGCTTCGACCTTCTCAACGAGCTGCTGCAGAGTTCCGTGAAAAACGATGTCGTCCCTTTGGTCAGGTTGCATATGTCTCTCCATGCCTCGCGTCGCGCGTAGATACCTGATCATAGCGCGATCGGGGCGGTTAGTGATTAAAATTTCTCAGCAGTTATAATAGTCTGCGTTCCGACGTGATAAATGTTAGCCGTTCGCCCCTAAGCCCGCTCACAGAGGCGCGCAAACCATCCAGTCCTCGTACCCGGCTGCGCCGCGACACGGTGTTTTCGGTCACGCTTATCCCGGAGCGCTGCACACGGCAGCACGGCCAACGGCCGGCAGTGAAGCGTTTGGCCAGGCCCATAAAATCATTTTTCAATCAACCTAACGACATAATATGGACGCATTTTTCAAGAGCGCCGTTCTAGCGTTAAACCAGGTTAGAATACGAGTGTCCTGCACGGAGGACAGCTGCATAACGCAGCACGGGTCCCCTTGTCTTCGCTCTAGACTAAAAAAAGCTCAATCGTGTCTTCGTCATGGCCCTTCGGCCGTGTGCCTATATTCGACGTTCTCAAGCGTCGAGTATGCAGAGCCTGGCACATAAACAACGTCCGCGTTGTTCAAATCAGGAAGGGACTCTGTCCCCTCATCAAACGAAAAAGACCAGTAGCGCATCAAGGCAAGGACAACAATTGCTGTTCCATAACTCAGCGAAATCACCAAGATGAGCCCACCCCCACCGCCTCCTGCTGAAACAGGGATTGGCGCAAGCGACCCGTTATCAGCCGTCTGCTGCGTCACATTTGTGGTGACGGCGTCCGTATGGTTCGCGGCATTGCCCGCCGCCGTGTCGGCACTGGGTGCGACACTGCCCCCAGGTTGACTTGCCCCGACCGTCGCTGACGTGCCCGATGACGTAGGTTCGGAAACTGTTTGATTCGCGACGATGAGTTGGAAGGGCACCAACGGAATCGTAAGCGTTTGTGACTCTAGATCCGCTATTGTCGATGGGTTTTGCGTCTGAGCTGGCGCCGACGCATTGACATCGGTAGCCAACGCTGGGTGGATTGTAGCCAGCACNNTTTCGCGGTTTCCACTCGCGTCAAGAAAAATTGTGAAAGGGTCAATCAGAATCATTCGAGGAACGCAAGTCAATAGCCAGTGACGGACGCACTTTTGTCCAGTGGCGCTCTACAAGCTGAAAGGTTACCGAGGTGTTTGTAAAGAAGACGAGGCCCATGCGCAGCAGGATCTTCACTCTTCACAAAGAGGTGCCATTTCTTCGCAAAAAAAGGCGCGCCACGCCATTGCCGTTTCTCGTCCTAACGCCACTTTTAGACCGCACGTTCGCCATTGGCCATTGCGGTTTGACTTGCGCTGTTTGTTGTTGTTTCCTTGTCCGCGCGATACGTCCAAATGCTCGCGTACCACCTCCCAATACTTTCCGATTTGCGGAGGCAGGTTACCCCGTGCGACTCCCGGTACCGGAGATAGCGCGGAATATCAAGCGTAATAACATTTGCATCGCATGGATATATACTAATCCCTAATAAAAAGATAGCGTAAGCGCTTTATCGCATACATTTCCCTAGAGACTTTTATCGTCCAATTAATGTGCTATCTGAGCTTTTTTTGAACTACGAAAACGTTGAAGAAATAGACTCTAGATGTGATATCAATTGATTTTCGCCCCGATGCATTTCGACAGCCATTTATACGAGGATAATCGCCTAACAACACATGCCGCAAATTTGTACGGCAGTCAGCGACGAGCACTTTACCACGATCCTCACCCGCGCTGAAAGCGAAGGCAAATCAAAAGCGCGCATCGCTGCCGAACTCATCAGCTACGCGTTAGCGGACAACGAAAACGAGGCGGCGCGACTGAAACGAGAGATCGAGCTGAAAGACACGCTCATCGAACAGCTCCGCGACGAAAATAGCTTCATGAAGTCGTCGTTTGCAACCCAAACAGATATGGCCGGCAGGCTGTTGCACCTGCTGACCGAGGGCGTGCGAGACGAAACAGAAGTCGCTGGCGATAACGGCAAGGAAGCTCGCTCATAGATCCTTGAGCTAAAACCGCGAGGGGGTAGGGCCTTAACCGGTTGAATCACATAGCATTGCGTTCAGCAACCTAGTTGCAACAGGGCCCAAAGCACACACACTAAAGGGGTTGAAGATGTGCTGATGGTGCAGATCTGTCAAAGCACAGAAGCCGCTCGGCCCGCGTTCTAGAGCTGCGTGCCCACCAATCCACTGCGGCAGTCGCTTGCCTGCTTTGACATCGTCTGTGACATCGTCAGGTCCTAAGCGACCTTCGTCATCAATGAATAACCGCAGGGGGCGAAAAGAATTATTTCGTTTCCGACTCTTTTTCCTGCTCTTCGTCGGCGAACTCCACTAGCTTTAGCAGGATGATCCCCTTTTCCGGCTTTGCCTTCATAAGGAAGTACTCGCCACCGTCTAGGTTGAAAAGTTCCCTGATCTTTTTGGGAATGACGACGTAGTAGGACGTGCCGTCAGGGCGCATGTACCCTTTAACGAGCACACGCTGATGTTCTGATTTTTCCTTCTCCATTCTATCTCGTGTAGCGGCGCAGGCCGCTAGCAGTTAGGATAGGTTAGAATAAAGGTGAGATAAGGGCTCTCACCGCTCGATCCAGCCCTTCATCAAGCGCAAGGTTTCCATTTTGTGCTGTACAAGCTTGACTTTAAACTCTTTCTTCATGATCTTTTCGTCGAGCTTGCGAAGCACATACTGCTTCTTGGCATCATCGTCCAGCTGCTCCCACATCATTTTCTTCATCATCCACTTCTTACCCATATCATGATGGGTTCCCATCTCACCATACTGTTTTTCGTGCATAGTTTGTTTGCTCAATTTTTTATGTTAAGTATGCTCAACAGTTTGAGCATTCTCATACATATACTTATGTTCGAGCATCGTTGGCGCCTTCAGCGGCGTCTCTATGCCTAGACGTGCCCGTCCTGAGTTTATTGTTAGCATAGAAGCGCCGCAGGCGCACTTCAGAAACCTAAACACGCAACTTGTGAACGAATGGCGTAACGGGAACCCACTGTTAAAACCCACAGCGGTGCGCACTTAGCCGCTCGGAGCATAGCTTTTTATCGCTTCCAACTAAATTATCACGTGCATGGACAGCGAGGAGAACACAGATGCACACAACTACAGCGTGCACCGTGAACTGCGAAAAAGAAGACTGATAGGCGCCCTTGTAATACTGCTCCTTATTATCGTCGTCATAGTCGTTATCTCCTCTTGTTTGAAGTTCGTGTAATGAACACTGTTGCTTAATTCTTCTGCATAGTCGGTCGAACTACCTGGTTCACCGCGTTAGTTAAGCGCTCTGCGCACCGTCTACAGTTCGGATCATTGACGTTCACGCAGCCTACGTGACGCCCATAGTAGCACGCGCTGTTTCTTGCGATCATCGCATCGTGGCGGCATCTTAGCTCATTCGCTGCGCATTCTCGTGTGCAGCATCGATGATCTCTGCTACGGTGAGACCGGTATGTACCAAAGTGTGAAGAGTGCTTTCGATAATTGCGGCGATGTGCCGTTCGTATTCTGTTACTACCGTTGTTGCCATCACGGTCACCTCCGATCTAGACTGCACAAGAAAGTTTCTTAATGCCGCGTGAGGCGGGCTTTGTGTGCGAAAGCGTGACGATAACTTTGCATCACACCCCCTACGCAAGCAGACACGTGTTCCGTAACAACTGCCGTACGTCTATCGCTTCTACAAGGTGTTATTCCGTATCGTAGGCGTCGAAAGACTTTCTTGTTGAAAAACGCACGCAGCTGACGTCAGAAACAAGCTCGAACAGAAAACTTGATACGATTAAGAATGTCACCTATCGCTTGCATGGCGCACGGGCGTGAAGCGCATCTGACGATCGTCACGAAGCTGGTTGACGAGATGCGCAGGCAAGATTCGGTGCAGACCTCTGTTATTGAACCTAACAAGATACTGCACGGAAAAAGCGGTACTTCTCACCAGATCGACGTCTATTGGGAGTTCATGGCCGGCGCAAAGGCGTACAAATGCGCAATAGAAGCAAAACATTGGGATAAGCCCGTCAGTCGAAGAGAGCTCAGCAGGTTCAGTGCCGTGCTGAGAGATTTGCAAGGACCGCACAAAGGGGTATTCGTCGCTTCGAGCGGGTATCAAAAAGGGGCGCACAACTTCGCGGAGCGCTACAGCATTGACGTCTACATCTTTCCCTTCACCATCGAAATGAACGACGATAATGTCACCTTTTTTATCCCTAAATTTGAACACATCGCGCCAGTGTTTGACGAAGAATGGATAGAGAGCGTTTTGATGCCTAAGCTCCGGGAGGTGGGATCTTCAGAGGTTAACGCGCGAAGTCCTGACGAACAAACGCATCTTTTTGATGAGCACTGCGCCGCTAAGACCGTGCGAGAGGTCCTGCACGAACACTATTTGGCTGAAATACGAGAGATGCCGGCTCACGAGATCTGCATACGATTTGACCGGCCAACGTACGTCAATACCGGCGACCAAAACGCGCCGATTTTGAAGGTGAACGGCTTAGACGCGCTTTTTTCTGTAACTTCACACGTTGAGACCTTTAAGCGCGTTTCGAAGGATTACGCACACGGCGCGGTCGAATTTATCCTCACAGACGCGCTCACTGAACAGTAGTCCGACCGTAACTACCAGAGCTTGCTCGCTACGGCTATCGCACTATCGACGCCAAACACCGCCCAGCTACGGCTCAAGACAAACAAGTTTAGAACGAAAATAGGATTTTCGACCCCTAGTTGTGCAGTTTTGTTTGCCCGTAGCAGTATCGCGAGGCCGTAAAAAGCTGAGAGACGACTGCGCTTACGGAAAGGTCCCCGATATTATTGAACGGCCTAGCAGCGAAGTTTGCGATCAAATCGTGAGGCGTGTCAGGCGTTCTGCGACTACACGTGGTCGCAAGAGACAAGCTGCGCGGCCAATACAGAGCGTGAGCCCGCACAATATGGAAGGTTCGAGGTAGCCCACAGGGCGGGCTCTTGCTCTTCAGCATCGACACGCTAATTCTGAATAGATCGTATTTAACAGTCTTCCGCGCAGTGTGAAAGTTTTCCGTCGCCCTCACGGGCCGCGAAAAGGGCCGCACAGGCAGCTGAGCGAACCACGAGAGCCAGGTTAGCGCCCCCCCGTAAAGATTTCAAGATCNNGAGACTCCGGGATTCGATGGGTTGTCTATGACTGCATAAAAATCGATGAGGCTGTATCCGTTCAAATTCGCGTACTCGGCTATCCACGCATTCAAAATATCCCGGTCCGCGAGGTGGTAACTGTTGGGTATGACGGTGCACAGGACAGGCACGGCGCCGTAGGATTCTACACGAGTGCACATCGCTTTGATATTCGCCTGTGTCGTTGCAAGCGGTACTCCACCATTCGCTAGGTCATTCGTACCGCCCATTATGATGACGAAATGCGGGTTTAAAGCAAGGGCCGCATCAATGCGGGCGAGCATATCCGCCGTTTTAGCCCCACCAACGCCCTGATCGACTACCTTCCAATCGCCGCCGAGCCGCGCTTCGAGATGATATGGCCAATTATTGGGGTCAGCAAACCCCTCTGTGATCGAATCTCCGACGCACACTATAAGGTGCGCGTGCAGCGGGTGCGGTGGCGTGGACGCTTGGGCCGGGGTAGTGTTGCCGCTGCTGCCGAAACGAAACGATCCCACTGTGATAGATAACAATAAAAGGATTAGCACGCCGTAAACTATATACCGCTTATTGAACCGCCGAGA
>PMMR01000031.1:54812-55426 GCA_003162175.1 Candidatus Methanoflorens crillii
TGCCTTGTTCGTTGAGACCGACCGAGTCAGCCGAACCTTGACAGCACGTCTATAACAAAACTAAAAGGGGGTCACACTTGCGTCGACCGCGGCGATTAATCCTGTTTCCCAAGAGTGTTTTAATGGGTGCTGTGATCCCTGCAATCGCACCAAAAATCAGTACAGACACGGCAGCCGCCAGAAATGCTTCTCTCATCGCTCCTGCCTCCTTCCCGGTCGTAAGCATGCGAACTATGGATAATATGCTCTTAAAAGCGGCCACAATTTTTTTTCGTCGCACGGCTAGGTCCAGCGCAGTTTGTCCATGTTCCAGCTTCCACCGCTGCTAAAATCAACGATTGAATTGTACTGCCGATAGACAAAGAAGCCGCCGTCGAGCCAGGCAGTCTTCGCTGACACGTTGCTGCCTGCGTCTGAAGCCGTATTTCCCAGATTCGCACCGCCTACTGCATCGTTGTACCACGATCCGGTTCCGCCAAGAGCGCCGCCGCTCTCGTCAAAGTCCGTTTGATGCACAGGCGCCTTTCCGTCCTCACCGATCCAGACAGTAGGATACGGTTCATGTCCTGGGCCCGCACTGGTGTTCCACGCAATCTGAATGTAATAATTGTGGC
>PMMR01000036.1 GCA_003162175.1 Candidatus Methanoflorens crillii
GGCAGCGTAAAGGGCAGAAGAATCCACGTCAGAACAGTGAGCATCAGTGCGGAGCTCGCGGCGTACGGGATGTCCCCGTGAGCCAGCTTCGCAATCGCGGGGATGAAGGGTGGGCCAGCGGTGAGGACGAGCACGCACACCGCCATATCGATTTGCGGCCCGTATCCCGACGACCCGAGGTGCACGATTGACGCCAGCCCTATGATGACAAGCGGGACCACGACGAATCTCGCCAGTAGCACCATTACCTGCGACTGGCGGCGGCCTTTGAAACCCGCTCGTAACAAATCTACGGTAATGATAAGACCTTGCAGCATCGCGGCCGTGATTACAAAGACAACACCGAAGGTAGCGATTACGAGGAATATGTCGTCGGACATGTCGCAAACAGCATTCGTATCCGCAAAATTAAAGCTTTCGCTTTCTTTCTTGGGTTTCGATTGGTTTTTTTCGGCAGACTTTTATCAAATAAAGCGCCACGGGTTATAGTTGTGATCTGCCGTGGAACAGCGCCAGCTTGCGGGAATCTTCTTGATTGTACTTATCATCTTTGTTTTTATGCTTTGGTGGCTGCTTGCATACCAGTTCCGCGTATTGGGCTAAGATGCGGGGTTCGTAAGTCCTGTTTGCGTCCAAGCGCGATTCAGTCTAGCTGATAGTGTAGCAGCGACGAACCCCGAAAGGGTGCGTTATCGAGCCGCCGCCTTTATCAGCCAAGCACGTAGCCCTCTATGTGCGCGTCTCTATACCGCGTTGACACAGACCAAGGTGTTCAAAGCGCACTCACTCGGCTTAAGATACCGAATGTGCTTCTCGCGGCGATCGTTGCTTCACAATTGTCTTGGTTTTTGGCGCCAGCAAAGCGGCGTACGCCTTTTTAATGTCGTCAACGAAGAGATCTGCCATGTCGCGACTGAAGTTCTGTCGGACGACGACGCGCATAATGGGGATTGCGTCGGCATTTGGTGGCAGCGTGTAGGCGGGGACAATCCAACCCCGTTCCCGCAGCTTGGCGGATAGATCATACACGGAGAAATCGACTGGTTCTTTGAGCTGGAACGTGACGACGGGAAGGATTTCAGCTCCGTTGAGGATATCGAAATACCCTGTGTCCAAGAGCCGCTTGGTCAGGTATTGGGCGTGTTCCAGGACTGCCTTGGCGGCCATCGCGTACCCCTCCCAACCAAGCCGGAGCAGGTTGTAGTACTGCGCGAGCAACATGCCGCTGCCGCGCGAGAAATTTAGGGTGTAGCTGGGCATCTCATCGCCGAGGTAGTTCACGTAAAACACGAGGTCCTCGGGCAAGTCGGTGGTATCGCGGAAGATAAGCCACCCAAGGCCGGGGTAGACCAAGCCGTACTTGTGGGCGGACACGTTGATTGATTTCACTTGGGACAGTCTGAAATCCCACCGCAGCTCTGGTTGTGTGAACGGCAGGATGAATCCCCCGATTGCGGCATCGACGTGAATGGGAATATCCCATCCGCGTGTGTTCTTGACTTCGACAAGCAGGTCGTTAATCTCCTCGATTGGGTCGATCTCGCCAGTGAACGTCGTCCCCAGGATAACGCCGACGCAGATAGTATTTTCGTCGATAAGGTCAGTAACCGCCTCCCTGGTGATAGTAAGACGATCCTCCTCGAGTGGTATCACCCGCGGCTCAACGTCGAAGTATTTGGCAAATTTGTCCCAGCAAATGTGCGCGTCAGCGCCGAAGATGATGTTCGGCTTGTCATAAGGTTTTCCTTCTGCTTCGCGGCGTTTCCTCCACTGCCACTTGTGTGCGAGTAAGCCAAGCATCACCGCTTCGGATGAGCCGCCCGTTGCGGTGCCAGTAAACGTCACGGGGTCCGGCGCGTTGAAGAGGCGTGCGAGCATGTTGATACACCGCTTGTGTATCACCTCGGTCTGCGGGTACTCGAACTGATCGGCGAAGTTCTTGTGGATGTTCTCGACGATGAGTTGCGTCGCCTGCGGCTCCATCCAGGTCGTTACAAAGCTCGCGAGATTGAGGGCGGGGTTGCCGTCCAAGTTCATTTCATCGTGTACGAGCTGATACGCGCAATCAGGTCGCATGCCAGTTTCAGAGAGTTCGTACTTTGGCACCGGTAATGTGCAATAGCGGGAGGTGTACGCGCACCCGACGACTTTCTCCGGCTCTTCGAGTTTTTCGAGATCTACCTTGTGGGAGAGCATAACATAAAGAGAGCAGCGGTCGGTAAATACTTGTTGGACTCCATAAGAGACGTGTTTTGTCGCTATATCGTCAAAGAAAGCCCCTCTACAGAGTTGTGTCGTTAGTATCTCCTGTTGCTTCCGCGCCACTCGCCAAACGCGCCCTCCACGCGTAAGGTGGGACATTTTGCGTCCACAGAGAAGAAGGGATCGTTTACAGGCGTGGCGTGCTTCATCCCCACCAGCCTATATAGTACGCACCGTAAATGCGAGATTATGGAAAAAAAGCGCGTCATCATCGCTGGCCTAGTGATCGCGCTGCTATCCGTCACCGTCGTTGTAGCCGGATGCACGTCGAGCACGAGCAACAACAACGCCTCAACTGCGACACCGCAAACGAGCAAGAGCGCGCCGATGACAAAAACTGCGAATAGTACAAATGTGACGCCTGGAGAATCGATAACCGCGACGCAGGGGCAAAATTTTACGATAACGCTCCGGACAAATCCTTCGACGGGATATAGCTGGCAGCCTCAGTTTGACCGCACAGCGCTGTCACTGGTAGACCGCGTGTTTATCAGCGACCCGAACCCGCACAATCTAGTCGGCGTGCCCGGCTCGCAAGTCTTTACGTTTCAAGGCCTCGCGAAAGGAACGACCACAATCACCTTCAACAAAGTCAGTCCGTCGCAAATCGTGACTGACCAAGTGACTTACACGGTGACTGTTACATAATCCCACGGCGGTGGCCCGCGGGCCGCATGTTAGCGCTGCCACACCCGAAGTGATTTAGACAGCGCCGTAGTTTCGGCAACGGACGCCCCAAGCAGTATGGCGAGAAAGATCTGATCATCGACAGCACCCTGACGCTTTGCTCCTTCAATGTGCGTACTGAGACAATGTTCGGATCCGAGAGCAGCCGCAGCTCCGATCGCAATGAGCTCTTTAGCAAGTCCAGTTAGTGCCTTGTCGGTCGCCAGCTGCTCATTTTTATAGAAAAAGGTTTTGAGTGCTGCCGGGTTGTGCCGGAGCTCTTCATAGATTCGGGGAACAAAGCCATAGTAACTCGCCACTCGTTCCAATATCGTGCGCACTTCCGCATCATCTTCTTCGTGCATCTCAACACCTCCTCAGCTCTCCACAACACCTACTTTGGATCCTATTGTCAGTAATTCTAGAACCTTGCATGCATCATGAGAGCATCATTATAAGGATATTCAGGTATCGGTGCCTTTAAAGCGCCGAATGCGTTCAACTGGAGTGTGTCATCTTAAACACACAATAGATCGTTGTGAATCACTTTTTTGTGTCGGGCGCTTCTTTGTTGCCAGCGGCCCTGCACCGTGTTTAGCGCGGCACTCGCGCGTTTGGTGCACGGTTCTCGATCAAAGGGTGTAAGTACTCGCGGTACAAAGGCTTTCAAAAACTTCAAGGAGAACAAAATGCCAAGAGTAGTACATTTCGAGCTGCCTGCCGATGACCCAAAGCGGGCGAAAGCGTTTTACGAGAAGGTGTTTGGCTGGACCATCACAAAGTGGGAAGGGCCCACGGATTACTGGCTAGTTGCCACAGGACCC
Organism: Candidatus Methanoflorens crillii; assembly: GCA_003162175.1. Classification (GTDB taxonomy): domain Archaea; phylum Halobacteriota; class Bog-38; order Methanoflorentales; family Methanoflorentaceae; genus Methanoflorens; species Methanoflorens crillii. The sequence goes on from PMMR01000036.1 coordinate 3,753, forward strand.
GATGGCGAACCGGGAATCAACGGTGCGATAATACCGCGCGTGATGCCTGAGCAGGTGACGACGAACACCGTCAGCGTCGTATCTGTCGATGACTTCACGAAAAAGATCGTGGACGCAGGCGGAAACGTTATGATGCCAAAGCTGGCGGTTCCGGGCCAGGGGTATCTCGCCTACTGCACGGACACAGAAGGGAACGTTTTTGGCGTAATGGAGTTAGACCCGTCCGCGAAGTAACACGGGCTGATTGCGGACCAGCTGAACGACTTGCCTCTGCTGGCTCGGTATATCTTCAAGGCCTGGCGTGATGAACCACGCCAAGCCCGATCTCTGCTTGCTGTCACGCGGTGAACGTATCAAACGACGCGTGACCAATTTTCTGCCTTACCACGATACTTGAATCGCTTCCTCAAGCGGCATCGCAGGTGCGACGTGAGCCACGCCGAGGCTGCTGAACGGTCCTGTAACCTTTAGCAGCGCTGCCTCATCGGGTGCGTCGAAGATTGCAACGGAAATATGCCTGCCGATGAGCACGTACCGGCCTATCAGCTTCACGGCTTCCGGGTACTTGAACTGTTTCCACATTTCACGGACCCGCTCAGTATGCTCGGGGTCGAATTTGAACCACAAAATAAACAACATTCTCTCTACCTCCTGGCGCTTAGCTTTGTTCAGTGGCGCATTAGGGCTTAAGCTTGGATCAAAACTGGACTTAACGTCTTGTTTCGTACCAGGCCGCATCCTAACGCACAACTGGGAATGCAAGCTCGAGCTATAGTTCTTTCACTATTTTTTTGGGCTGACGCTTTATCAGCACGCTTGCTGCCAAGTGCAACGTGCCGTTAAGCACAGAAAATGGGCTCACGAGTTGAAGACCAATTAAGTGCTGCAAGCCGCCAGGGGGCAGCATTGAGTTACGAGCATTTGCCTGTTCAGCTGGTTTGATTTGTGAGGTCGTGCGCCGGATCAATAAGATCGTGCAAAGTCCTGTTGAGGGCTTTTTGCTCGCGAACGTTGGTTACCCGAATCCGCTCTCTCCGTAAACACAGTGGCAACTGCCGTTCCTTTGGATTTGAGCTCAGCAGATGTGCGCGTGCTCGTCGCGCTTAAAGGGGGTTAATGGTATACGTAGGGTTTAGCATTATTCAGAGAGTAGTGATTGGCATGGATCTCAAAGAGTTGCGCGAGGAGTACTACGATGAGTGGGTCGGAAATGACCTCGAATTTAAAGGCTTGGATGGCTATTTGTATCACGGCTTTCTGTCTGACTGGCTCGAGGACGGGTCCCTCGTCTTCAACAGTCTCACCACCATCAGTCTTGGTGACAACGGGGTACAGCAGGAATTAAATTCGTGGGGTGAGTCGTTCTGGCTCGTCATCAACAGTGCCTCTATAGCCTATATAATCTCAACAAAGTC
>PMMR01000056.1 GCA_003162175.1 Candidatus Methanoflorens crillii
ACTGACTGCATGCGCTTAGAATGCGCCTGCCTCCCCGCGGTTGCGGCAATGGAGCGCAACGGCATGCTCATGGACATGGGGCAGTGGCGAACGTTGCAGGACACCTATAACGAGTTGGAGGGGGACCTCGCGCACGAGGTGTGTCGTGAGCTGACGACGTCGGGACAGCGTACCCTCGGTGACGTCGCCGCCATCAATCTCGGCAGCCCCCAGCAGGTGAAGCACGCCTTCAGAAGCGCGGGCGTTCCCGTCCGCAACGTGCGAGAGGACGAGTTGCGTAAGTATGAGGAGCTCCATCCCGCAATACCCCGCTATATTCGCTACAAGCACGTCTTGAAGCTCAAAAACGGCTTTTTGGATGCCCTTCCCCGGCACGTCCATCCGTTGACGGGGAGGATACATCCCACCTTTCTTCAGGTCGGCACGGTGAACGGGAGATTCGCGTGCCGCAATCCCAACCTGCAGCAGATTCCACGAGACGATGCGGTGAGGGGGTGCTTCGTTGCGGCACATGACCACCGCCTCGTGATCGCCGACTACGCGCAATTTGAGCTGCGGGTCGTTGCCGACATCAGCGGTGACGCGACCATGACACAGGCGTTCCAACGAGGGGAGGACTTGCATCGGTTGACCGCGTCGCTCGTGCTCGACACGCCCCTTGACCAGGTGACGAAGGACGAGCGCCTTATCGCAAAGGTGCTGAACATCGGCCTCATCTACGGAATGGGCGCACGGAGCTTACGGCGGTATGCGAATTACATCTATGGGGTGCACTTTACCCTCGAAGATGCGATCGAGTTTCGCCGGCGTTTCTTTGATGCGTACGCAGGCGTGCGGGCGTTCCACCGCAGCGTGAGCACCACACCGCTGATCTCGATCCGGACCTTGAGCGGGAGAATACGCAGGTGGGAGGACGGCCAAGACCCAAAGCTGACCGAATTGTTAAACACCCGAGTTCAGGGAACTGCTGCGGATATTATGAAACGGGCGGTGACCTCTCTCCACGAAGCGTTAGGCCCTACGGGGGCAAAAATCGTCTGCTGTGTGCATGACGAGGTGCTGGTCGAAGCGCCACAGGTACGCGCTGCCGAGATTGCCGACACCGTCGCCTACCACATGCGAGGGGCGGGGGCTGAGTTTCTGCGAAATGTCCCGCTCGATGTCGACGTCGCGATTGATCAGAGCTGGGCAGGCAAGGGATAAGGAGTCTACTTGCGATCCATTTTGCTTAGTTCGAGAAAGACTCCCGAATAATGATGGATCATATCGTCATTACGTAGTTTTTTTTGGTTGCTTATGACGCGCGTAATCTTCGTCCCGTTTGAACTTCACTGGTTCAAACTGAGCACAACCTTCGGGACGGTACGATGGGTGACTGGCAAAGTGCCGCGTAGGCTCCATTTTTTCGGGCACGGGGCAGAGCCGATAGAAGTGCATACACGAAAAGCACAACAACATGGCGATCTGCTACCACCCACGTTGCGCGTTTACGTTGAGCTTTTCGTAAGGAAGGTGAAACAAAGAGCCGAAAAAGGACCAGAGCAAACGCGGACGAGCTTCAAAAAAAAGCGTGAAGAACGCACAGCATTGGAACCCTTTCCCAGGTATCGAGAAATATATACGTTAGCGCTAGCCAAGCCTTCGGCGTAGCGACACTTCAGCCATCCGCGCGGTTCTCGGAGCGCAGAGCTCTGGCGCGATAGCACACAACGATAGACACGAAGAAGCGAAGTGATCGTAGTTGGAGCAGAGCCTGGTCGCGTATAAACCAGAACCGCTCCGCATATTAGTTGGGGTCTTTTGGCCTTAACCGTTTCGATGTGGGGGGCCGATAAGACGTATGCGGGTGCTAATGCGCGTGTGCCGATTTCGACGCGATCGTGTGAAATAGCAGCTCTGGTAAGAAACGGCCACACTTTGCAAGCGTGCCGCAGAGCGCTTAACGAACTCAGTGTACAACGTTCGTCGAGCGGCGCAATATAATTGACTAAGCGCAGGCGCCGTCCGCGCGGCTGCTTCCCAGCCAGCCCATACGCTGAATCGTGGCGTCGCTGCGGCGGGCGTCACGCGTGTGCCTTTTTTCACCGAATCAGAGGCGACTCCGGCGATAACTCTTTTTGCCCGCGAATAGTAAAATTTATTACCTCTGCTATTTTGTACGGAGGTACTGGCTTGACCTTACCCATCTTTCTCGGAGACAGACAACATGGCAACAAAGCGAATAGTTCTATTGCTCGCGATCACCGCGTTGCTGATTGCGGCGACAGCAGCACCGGCTCTTGCACTTCTGCCGAACGGACAGGCGGCCCCAAATTTTCAGTTGAACGATCTTTCCGGCAACCCCCACACGCTAAGCGAATACCGGGGAAAGGTCGTCGTCATTGACTTTTTTGGAGCGCAGTGTGGATATTGTAAAAGCGACGCCATAGATAACCTTGTACCCCTGTACAACACCTATTACAAGAACGACGCGAAGGTTCAGTTCCTAGGCGTCGAAGTCGATGACTACAGTGCTGCGGCCATACAGCAATATTATCAGCAACCGACGGGGGTATCGTGGCCCCTCCTAGTTAACGGAGGCAACGTATTTTCGACGTACCAAGCCTCGAGCACGCCGACCCTCTACGTGATCAGCCCAGCAGGCAATATCGCCTTTTCGTCGACATATCCTACGAACGCCCAGACGGTAAGGTCTACAATCGATGCGCTTGAGGGCACCACCACGCTCTCAGCACCTGCCCACCTCTTTGTGCAGGGCACCGACCAAGCGCTCTGGACCAAGTATTATCAATCAGCGTCAGGGTGGTCCGGCTGGCAATCTCTCGGCGGATCCCTAACCTCGTCACCCGCTGCGACGTCACCGGGTAGCAGTAGCATCGACGTCTTTGCGCGCGGCACCGACGGCGCCGTTTGGTACAAGGACTGGAATGGCGCGGCATGGTCTAGCTGGCACTCTCTCGGTGGGCAGATTCCTGCCGGCACAGGACCTGCGGCCTGCTCATGGGGCTCAGGTCGTGTCGACGTCTTTGTACAAGGTACGGATGGCGCCATGTATCAAAAAGTGTGGAACGGCTCGTCGTGGTCCAACTGGATCTATCTTGGCGGGTCCCTAACCTCGTCACCCGCTGCGACGTCACCGGGTAGCAGTAGCATCGACGTCTTTGCGCGCGGCACCGACGGCGCCGTCTGGTACAAGGATTGGAATGGCGCGGCATGGTCTAGCTGGCACTCTGCCGGCGGGCAGATTCCTGCCGGTACGGGACCCGCTGCCAGCTCATAGAACGCAGGTCGTGTCGACGTCTTTGCTCGCGGCACCAAGGCGTAGGAGCCGCCCCCACTGAGGGTATCCAATTTGCGTCCTGCGACGACACGACTATCCGCGAAATCGTAGCATCCCCCAAGATATGCGCGCGTGGACGTACTAGGCAGCTGGTAGCTCCATGTCGGGCAGCTGGAGCCCGCTGTGGGAGGTCGTGAACTGTACTGCATGCAAGAGAGCTTGTACCGATCGACCGCTCGAAGAATTAGCTGAGCGCTTGAGACTGCAAAAGCCTTTAGGTAGCACCCCCGCATTGAAGCTGGTCTTCGGGATCTCCCCCGTTGTGGTTGCAGTCGGCAAACCACCTCTTCTGCCGCATGCGGCTAAAAAGCCGGGGGTCCGGAGCCATTGATATGACCTCGGTAGCTTGACATAGTGTTGTCTCTAGAGGGTACGTGGTGTTGCGGAAGTAAGGAAGCGCGAAGCGACAGAACAGCTTCCCGCTGTTTGGTGCTTCGTTTTTAGCTCTTTTAGAGTAAAGCCTCATTTTGGGCGCCGTCGGCGTCGATCGTGCACTGAAGAATGTAGCAGCACGAAAAAAGCTAATTAGATCGATGGAGGCGGAAAAAAATGGGGTGACGGCATAAGAACAAGAGCAGCCATGACGATCCGAGCGATTTGTTTGGGTTTCTTATTGATGATGTGGCTGGATATACGGCGTCATTAGCGTTAGCGACGTCAAATCCAATCATCACAATAACACCCAAGATACTCAAGAATTGCAAGTAACATACATCCAACGAAACTCCTACATATTGGGCACCTTGTCTTCCGTATTCTCCCATTTCCTTTCAGTCTCTCCACGTTCGAAGAATCGAGCATCGTGAACAGGCCTATCCCCAATTTTTAAGCTCTTCATCCTTATGTTGAGCTTTAAACGCACAGATGTTTCAGCAGCGTCAGCACTCCAAAAGAAGAAAAACCCGCTAAGAAGAGGAGGCATCAGGTAAGCGGCTGTGACGAAGGCGGTGGGAAAGCGGGGGATCAAACGAACGTCTGATTCGAATGTAGTCATTTTTTGACAATTTAAACAGGATAGCACAGTTTCTCTGTCACATTTCAACCGCAACTTTTATCGTATCTTATCACACGCTTTTAGCCGCTATGCTCTTGTGAGGAAGTTATGCGCGTAAACCAAATAATTCCATTTTCTGTAGTCATACTCCTTATAACAGTCTCATTTGCAGGCATTGCAGCTGCTGCTGCTCCATCGGAAGTCGGAGCGATAGGTACGCAGCTCAACGCGACTGCTAGCGTCACCACAGCTCCAGTCAACACGAACTTCACGATTAACGGAACGCTGAGCGTCACCGGCGGCACCGGGATCCCAGTCGCCACCATCCAGCTCCAGAACTCCACCGACAACACCACGTGGACGAACGTCACGACCGTCGCGACGAACGTGACCGACTCGAACGGTAATTACCATTTCAGTAACAACGAGTCAGTCGCAGGCACCTACTACTACCGCACGACCTACGCGAGCTACGGCCAGTACTACGCGAACGCGACAAGTAACGTCGTCAGTGTCACCGTCACCAACGTTACTACGCAGCTCACCGCGGTTGCCACTCCCACCACAGCTCCGGTCAATACGGCGCAGTTCACGATTAGCGGAACGTTCAGCAACGCTACGTCCAGCGCCGCGATCCCAGGCGCCACCATCACTCTCCAGAGCTCCACGGACAACAAGACGTGGACACCGAACGTCGCCGCGACCGTGACCGACTCAAGCGGTAATTACTCGTTCAGTCAAAGTGAGTCAGCCCCAGGCACCTACTACTTCCGCACGACCTACGCGGGCAGTCCCACCTATACAAACGCCACGAGCAACGTCGTCAGTGTCACCGTCACCCCGATAGCTACGACGCTCAATGCGACTGCTAACGTCAGCACAACTAATGTTAATACGACCTTCACGATTAACGGAACGCTCAGCGAAAACACGTCCGGCAACGGGATTGCAGGTCAAATCATCACCCTCCAGATCTCCACGGACAACGTCACGTGGACGAACGTGACGACCACAACAACCAACTCGTCGGGCTTCTACCAGTTCAATCTGAGTGAGCCAGTTGCAGACCACTACTATTACCGCACGGCCTATGACGGCAACATCGTATACAGCAACGCCATAAGTCTCGTCGTGACCGTGCAAGTGGGGACACAGACGACGCTCACCGCGACTGCTAACGTCACCTCAACTAAGGTTAATACGCCCTTCACGATTAGAGGAACGCTCACCCAAACTATCTCAGGCACCCTGCTCGGCCCAGATTACAACATCACCCTCCAGCAGAACGAGAGCGGCACGTGGACGAACGTCGCGACGACCTCGACCGATGCGAACGGTAATTACTCGTTCAGTCAGAGTCAGTCAGTCCCCGGTACATATCAGTACCAAACGATCTACGCGGGCAACGGGAACCTCAGCGCAGCGACAAGTACCGTCGTGAGCGCGGGAGTGGGCACTACGAATCTCACCGCGGCTGGTAACGTCACCGCAACTGAGATCAATACGAACTTCACAATTAGCGGAACGCTTAACACCACCCTAGTCCCCGATCCTCTGATTCCCGGGGTAGCAAACGCCACCATCACCCTCCAGATCTCCACGGACAACAAGACGTGGACGTCCGGACCGACGACCGTGACCGACGCGAACGGTAATTACACGTTCAATCAGAGTGAACCGACCCTCAACACCTACTACTTCCGCACGACCTACGCGGGCAATAGCACCTACGGCAACGCGACAAGTAACGTCGTAAGCGTGCTAGTGAACACTGTAGGTACTACGCAGCTCTCAGCGGTTGCTGCTCCAGAGATAACCCCAGTCAATACGAACTTCACGATTAGCGGAACGCTCAACGACACGTCCGGCACCCCGATCTCAGGCGCCGTCATTACCCTTGAGAACAACTCCACCAGCGCGCCCATTGGGAATACCACGACGACCGACGCGAACGGTAATTACTCGTTCAGTCACAATGAGTCAACCCTAGGCACCTGGTACTATAAAACGGCCTATGCGGGCTACAACAATGGCGCCATCGCCAACAGCACGAGCAACCCCGTAAATGTCACCGTCACCAACGTTACTACGCAGCTATCCGCGACAGCTAACGTCACCTCAACTAATATCAATACGCCCTTCACGATTAGCGGAACGCTCAATACCACCAACGGCACCACGCCCGGCCCGATCACAAACGCCACTATCACCTTCGAGAACACCACCGGCGCGATCATTGCGACGACCGTGACCAACGCGAACGGTACTTACGCGTTTAATCAGAGTAAGCCGCTCATCGGCATCTACCACTACCTCACGACCTACGCAGGCAACACGACCGACTTCTACGCGAACGCGATAAGTAACGTCGTGACCGTGCAAGTGGCGTCACCTACGACGCTCACCGCGACTGCTAACGTCACCACAACTGGAGTCAATACGCCCTTCACGATTAGTGGAACGCTCAGCAACGCTACGTCCAGCGTCGGGATCGCAGGGCAAAGCATCGCCCTCCAGAGCAACTCCACCGGCAACTGGACGACCGTGAATACCACAACGACCGCCCCGAACGGTAGTTACCTGTTCAGTCAGAGTGAGGCAGTGGTAGGCACCTACTACTTCCAAACGACCTACGCGGGCAATGCCTTCTATAACAGCACCACGAGCAACACGGTGAGCGTGAACGTGACACCGCCCGTAGTCACGCCCACCTCGTCACCTGCCATAGTCGACAGCCTTTCCCTATTTGTGCGCGGCAGCGACAACGCCATATGGTATAAGACCTGGAATGGCGCGACGTGGTCGAACGCGACGTCTCTCGGCGGGAATTGCACATCGGCACCCGCTGCGACGTCGCCGAGCAGTGGTGTGATCAACGTCTTTGTACAAGGCACCACCGGCACTGTCTATGAGAAGACTACCACGAACAGCGGGACAACTTGGAGCGGCTGGACGTCTCTCGGCGGTGTTCTGGCAGCTGGTTCATCACCCGCTGCGACGTCACCGAGCAGTGGTGTGATCGACGTCTTTGCGCAAGGCACCACCGCCGCAGTCTATGAGAAGACCTCTTCGGATAGTGGGGCGACTTGGAGCGGCTGGACATCCCTCGGCGGTGCTCTAGCAGCTAATTCGGGACCCGCTGCGACGTCTGAGAGTGGTCAGGTATACATCGCTGCGCTCGGCACCGGCAACGTCCTCTGGTGGAAGACTACCACCAGCAGCTGGATGTCCGTCGGCGGTATATAACATCGTCGCACGGCTCTAGACACAAACCGGGCGGCTCTACGCCGCCCTCTCTCCTTTTTTTCTTGCCTTCACTTTCAGCCCCCTTGCCGTGTGGATTACATGTCGGGCAGACGCACCTTTGTGCACACATCAGCGTCGCTAAACACAACGTACGCGCGTACGCGAAGAAGTGATAAAGAACTGTTTTTGCGTGGCATACATCCTGTCGAAAACGGGCAAAGATTAACCCAATGAGGGTATTGTCAGAGACTCAGCTGCCCACTAACTATCCAAGGCGGTAAACTGACAAAATCAGCTTAAAATCGCACGCGTTAATTTCGATTAGTATAGTTTTAGAAATTATAATGAAGGATATTACCAATTACCGGGAAAAGCCACACGTTGATGTTGCTACTCGAAGCAGCGTCCGCGCGTAGCATCCGGGACTATGTCATTATAACTGTGTTATGGCGGATCGGCATGAGCGTTGACGAACTGTGACACATCCAACCAGCGCTACGTGATCTCCTGCACTGCAAGCGTCCTACCTAGCGTTTTCGCAAGAAGCTGTGATAGCGCCGCGGCAAGTGGCTTTTTTACTAAATCAAGCGAGAAGCCTCCTTGCGAAAGCTAGGGGAGGAGTCACGTATACTGTGCACATAGTTGAGAATTAGAAGTGAGCTCTCTCGTCAGCAGTTAATCTACAAGCAGAAACTACTTTTGCGTTATTCGACGCATTTAACCGGAAACACTTAACTTCTGACGGTCTCGTTTTACGTATTACGTCATTTTCTGTACTGAAAACGTGATATCGGATGCAGCGTGAGTGGGACTCATACGAACTGGAAACGATCGGAACCATTCAACACATCATAAACCGCATGGCCACTAATTCGATCATTATCAAAGGATGGACTTTGGCTGTGCTCGGTATAATTCTGTTGCTGAGCGGCACGTGGTATCAAGCGCTTATTGCAGTCTTCGCTGTGCTCATTTTTTGGTATCTAGACGCCTATTTTCTGCGGCAAAAAAAGACGTATAGGGTATTGTACGACGAGATTGTCGACAATAAGCTCAACATAGGCGACGAGTTTTTCGATATAAGGACTGCTCGGTGCGAGGCCGGTATAGAAGTACCGAGATCAAGCAAATTAATGCTCTCAAAAACGTTGCTCATTTTTTATGGCTCCATTTTGACATTGACGTGTGCCTGCGTCGCAATCTTGTCTGCCCTGTAATACGGGAGGTAGCCCGGCAAGTTGTTGTTGAGGCCGTGTAAAATGGCAGGGGGCATAGTTGCAGTCGACTGAGGTTTTTAATCCGGTGAAAATAGCATCGCGGGAGAGCCTGTGAAATGCCTTTCGCAAGCTCGATGTGTGACGTTACCTGTGGTGTTGTACCATGGTGCGGACGCTCGCGAAAACGTAAAGGGCGGCGCCTATGGTCAAAAGGACGTACCCCACCACCCTGAGTGGCGTGAAAGCCAGTAAGAGTCCAGCGACGACGACGACAAGGATAATCAGGGCCGTCTTCTGTGTTATTGTTCCTTTGACGTCGAGAGGGGTTGGCATGATGGACTTCACAGAACTGAACTCCCCACAGTTTGAAAAAGCTTACGAAGATTGCCGCCGAGCAAAAAGGCGGGCCGCGGCGAAAGACGGTGAGGTAACTTGTGCGAGAGAAGAAAGACTGACAAAAGTGCCCATTTAGCGTAACACAAACGATGTAATGTCATCTCGAGCGGTACGCACACAAGTCTGCTCAGAAAGCGAGCGTTACTTAAAAGAAGATGACGACCTGATTCGCTTATCGTTAAAAAACCGGTGCGTCAAAATGAAATCACTCTGGAAAGGATCAATAGCGTTTGGACTGGTGAACATCCCGATAAAACTCTACTCGGCAGTCGAACAGAAACCACTCAAAACACGGCTCTTGCACAAGGACAAGCTCTCACCGATTCGTTACAAAAAATGGTGCGACGCGTGCACACAGGAAGTGTCCCAAGACGAGATCGTGAAGGGGATCGAGGTCTCGCCAGACGAATATGTGGTCATTAGTGACGACGAGCTTCGGTCTATCAGACCTGAAAAATCTACGTGGATAGAAATCGTGGAGTTTGTTCATTCCCATCAAATCGACCCGATTTATTTCAACGCGCATTACTACGCGGGCCCGGAACGCCCAAAGGACAAGACATATTTCCTGTTCAGAGATGTGCTCCAGCAGACCGCCGAGACCGCGATCGGCAGGTTTGTTATGCGGGAAAAGGAACACGTTTGTGCGATCGAGGCGTACAGGCAGGGGCTGCTGCTGACAACGCTGAATTATAACTATGAGATACGGGACATTATGCAGGTCGATGGGCTTGATGAGCCGCCGCAGCTCTCACAGGTCGAGATGGATCTCGCGCGACAGCTCATAGGCCAGATTACGGTCGATGAGTTTGACATGACCAGATTTCACGATACCTTCGAGGAGGATCTCAAGGAGCTCGTCGAGAGAAAAGCACGCGGAGAAACGATCGCGATCCACAAGAGGGAGTATCCCCGCACCACAGAAGAGAACCTTGTTGAAGCACTCAAGGCAAGCCTGAAATGATGCTCGCCGCCACTGGCACAAAAGAGATTCTTACGTCTACTGAGTATATCTTTGAGCCTAAGCTGGACGGCTACAGGGCGCTCTGCGAAAAAAAGGCAGGAACGCTTCGCTTCACGTCACGAAACAATAGGGACATCACGCGCGAGTTTCCCGAACTTGCGTTTGGCGACCTCATCAAGGCTGACTGCGTGCTCGATGGAGAGATCGTGATCTATGACGAAAAAGGGAACCCGTCGTTCTCGCTGCTGCAGGGACGGAAGCACCAGCGCCGGCCGCCTATGTACGTCGCATTTGACGTGCTCGAACTGGAAGGCAGGGACCTAAAAACGCTGCCGCTGTCAGCGAGAAAACGGCTGCTTTCGGAGGTCGTCCAAGAGGGGAGAAACCTGCAGACAATGCCCAGCACGGATGACGGTGAGCGACTCTGGGACGTGGTAACCGCGCGCCATCTGGAAGGGGTGATGGCAAAGAAAAAGGAAAGCGTCTATGTTACCGGACGGTCGCACGCCTGGCTTAAAATCAAGGATGAGAAAACCGTCGATTGCGTCATCATCGGATACCTCACGAAGACACGGGCGATAGCGTCGCTGGCGCTCGGGTTATACGACGCGGGGAAACTCACCTACGTCGGCCAGGTGGGCACGGGCTTTAGCGAGTCCCTCCTAGGCGAGCTAGCGAAGGAGCTCGTTCGCGCACGCAGCGACGTCGCCGTTCCGAAGAATGTGCAGCTAGTTATACCCGATAAGGTGTGTGAAGTCAGGTATTTGCAGTACACGAAAGATAATCGACTAAGGGCGCCAGTCTTCGTAAGGATGCGGGACGATAAGCCTGCCGAAGAGTGCACGATAGACCAGGTGCGTAGCGGTGCTTGACGAGTACCGGAAGAAACGGGACTTTGCGAAGACGGGTGAGCCTGAGCCTGACGAATTGCAAAGCGAACAGTCGGTGTATGTAATACAGAAGCATAACGCCAGGCGGATACATTTTGATTTTCGGCTTGAGCGCGACGGGGTTCTTAAGAGCTGGGCGGTGCCTAAGGGGCTGTCAGACGACCCACAGGACAAAAGGCTTGCAATCAGGACTGAGGATCATCCCGTTGCCTACGCCGAGTTTTCCGGCGAGATACCTAAGGGCGAATACGGTGCGGGGACGGTTGAAATATGGGACAAGGGAAAATTCGTCAACATTACGATAAAAGACGGAAAGGTACAGCCTCTTGATGAGGCGTTAGAAAAGGGCCATTTCGTGATCTACCTGAAAGGTGACAAACTGAACGGGACCTACGCATTCACTCGCCTCGACAACGACTGGATAATCGTCAAGAAAGCGGAGGAGCATCGCCCGAGCGACGAGATCGACGTCGGTGGGCGCCGGATCCACGTGACGAACCCCCAAAAGGAGCTTGATACGGGGATCCCAAAAGCTGCTCTCGTCGAATACTATCGAGATATCGCGCCGCTGATGCTGCCCCATATAGAAGATCGGCTCATCTCCATGTTTAGGTTTCCCGAGGGGGTCAGCGGCGAGAAGTTTTTCCAAAAGAATATGCCCGACTATTTTCCTGATTGGCTTGAGAGCAAGTGTCTCACGCATAAACTTACTACGACCTGTTATGCGATCGTTAAAGATGAAGCGGGCATCGTGTACCTTGGCAATCAGGTCATCGTTCCCCACATTATGGTGACGAGGGCCGACAGGCCGGAAATTCCCGACAAAATGATATTTGATCTGGATCCTTCGCTGCCTGATTTACCGTCGCTTCGGTCAGCCGCACTTAAACTGAAGGGCTTTCTTGAATCGTTGGGGTTTAAGCCTTACGTGATGACCACCGGGGGAAGGGGGTACCACATCGCGGTGCCCATCACGCGGGAGCTTGACAACCATGGCGTGAGGGAATTCGCCGTGAAAATAGCGCAAACCCTCGCAAAAAGTGACGCAGCACTGACTACGGAGCTTGGCAAGGAGAGGAGAAAGGGGCGCATCTTCATCGACGTCAACCGGATATCTGCGATGCAGACTTCGGTGGCACCCTACGCAGCCCGATCTGAGCCAGGGCTTCCCATAGCAAGCCCGTTTGTCTGGGACGAGCTGCCTAACATCAGCCCAACCTCGTACACTATCAGGAATTATCCCAAAGAGGATGCGTGGACTGACTTCTTTGTTAACGCCGTCTCGGTAACGGATGTGATCAAGTGGCTCGCGTAAAGCACCTGTATAGCCTGCGATTCGTCGGATCAAAATGAATCTTGGACTTCATAGGCCAAAGCAGTCTTGCTCAGCGCGCAGAAATGCAGAGGTGATGTGGGGTGGAGACGAAATTAGAAGGTGCTTTTTTTGCACCGCGTCGCAACGTAGGGTGTCAGAGATGACGTCGGCGCCGGCGGCGGAAAGTAGTTCAATGACGCTGGAAACATGTTATTTATGAAGTGGAGTCTGGTAGCCGTTACTTTGATCACCGTCTTCTTCTTGGTGCTCAGCATTGCGGCGGGCAATGCTCTTTTGTCGTGCCAGGTGTAGTCAAAAACGAACCGCAGTGGTTAAACTCTGCAACCTGCATACATGACCTTATGAAAACGCTCATCGTATGCGTGTCAGAGCACCACGGGAACACGAAAAAGATCGCCGGTGCGATGGCAGCGGTCCTCGACGCCGAGGTCAGCCATCCTGATGACGTGAACGTCGAGGCACTTGGCGATTATGATCTCATTGGGTTAGGTTCAGGAATCGCATTTGGAAAGCACTATCAGCGTTTGCTCGAGTTTGTTGACGCGCTTCCCGCGCTTCATGCTGATACATTTGTGTTCTCAACGAGAGGGGCATCCCGTGGAGGGTCGCACCACGCTGCCTTAAAAAGTAAGTTAGAAGCAAAGGGATTGACCGTCGTTGGAGAGTTCTCCTGCCGCGGGTTTGATACTTATGGGCCGATGAAACTCATTGGCGGGATAGCTAAAGGAAGGCCGAACGAGCAGGACTTACGCGACGCCGAGCAATTTGCGAAAGCTCTTGAAAGAGGCTGACCGCAGATGCCGTGGACTTGCACGTATCAGCATTTTCGCCACTACTGTGCTAGACGGCTAGTCACGACAAGTAATCGCAGGTTATGAATGCTCGCGACCTCAAGCGCAAGCGCTGACATGAGGATGAAAAGATGACGCCCAAGAAAAAAATACTGTTCCTCTGCACGCATAACGCAGCGCGATCGCAGATGGCAGAAGGGTTCATCAACGCTAGGCATGCTGACCGGTATGAGGCACAAAGCGCGGGAAATGAACCCACCGAGGTGCACGCATGCGCGATCGAAGTGATGGCTGAGCTGGGCATCGATATTAGCTCGCACCGGGCAAAGTCGCTGGACGAGTTTGACGACCTGACCTTCGATTACGTTGTGACGCTATGTGCTGACGTGCAAGAGAGTTGTCCTATTTTTCCAGGCGGGAAGAAGTATCTCCATCACGCCTTTAACGATCCCGTGCCAAATGCCGGGGAAGGCGCACCGTGCGCATCTTTTAGGCGCGTGCGTGACCAACTCAGGGAGTGGCTTGAGTCAACGTTTGACCGACACTAATCTACGCACTCACGTGATCACCGTTTGATATTTGCCTAGGTTGACGCTTCTTTTTGCTAATATCCATATTATTCTGATTTATCAGAAAAGTTTAAATACACTGATAATCATACTATTGTGTAGAGTTCTATGACAGAAGAAGCCTCATGTTGTGCGCGCGGCGATGCGGGCAAGAATAGTTGCAAGGTTGAAGCGGTTGTGAGCGTTGACGAGCGGGGGCAGATGGTGCTGCCCAAAGAGCTGCGCGACCGTGCCCAGATACGGGCAGGGGACAAGCTGGCGGCCGTCAGCTGCGAGCGCAACGGCGAGGTCTGCTGCATCTCTTTGATCAAGGTCGAGGAACTCTCGGCAACGGTCAAGGGCTTTTTAGGCCCTATTTTTAAGGATACGCTCTAGTACAGGAGTGAATTGTTATGGAAGAGGAGAATGTAAAAGGCGCCGTCAGAGACGCCTACGCGAAAGTGGCAAAGAATGAGCCACGCAGTTTCGCCGTGAATAGTTGCTGCGGCGGGAGCACCAATTTTGTGAGTGACATCAGCTTGGCAGTGGGCTACAAGAAAGAAGACCTGGACTCAGTGCCAGAAGGGGCAAATCTTGGCCTTGGCTGCGGCAATCCCACCGCATTGGCCTCGCTGAAAAAAGGCGAGACGGTGCTTGACCTTGGTGCGGGCGCGGGCTTTGATTGTTTCCTCGCTGCCAATATCGTCGGCGTTGACGGACAGGTAATAGGCGTTGATATGACCCCGGAAATGGTCGACAAGGCCCGGTCTAATGCGCGCAAGGGTGACTATAAAAACGTCGATTTTAGGCTCGGAGAGCTGGAGCATCTCCCAGTAGCAGACAACTCAGTTGATGTTCTTATCTCAAACTGCGTGATCAACCTTACGCCTGACAAGGCTGCGGTCTTTAACGAAGCGTTCCGTGTGCTGAAACCCGGGGGGCGGTTTGCTGTTTCTGACATCGTTTTGCTTAAGGAGCTTCCTGAACCCGTGAAACAGTCAGTTGCCGCGTATGTTGGCTGTCTTTCGGGGGCTGTTATGAAAGAAGCCTACTTGGAAACTATCCGCGCTGCCGGGTTTGAGAAGGTCAAGATCGTTGATGAGATTGCACTCGCTTCCGGGTTTGAGGGCGTAGAGATCGTTGATGGGTCTCCACTCTCGGTAGATTGCTTCGCAAACGACCCTACCGTACAAACTGTCAGGAGCAGCCTAGGCCTGACGCCTGAAGAGTTGGATGATGTTGCAAACGCTGTGAGAAGCATAAAAGTGGCGGGAAGGAAGCCTTAAGCCGCTGTTGTCGGCCATTAGGAATCGGTAAGATGGTAACAGGTTCAGCTCCATTAATGAGTCCTCGTGGTTCACACGGTCCGCTTTTAAGTTCTGATAAGATGATATCTTGTCGTTAGCCCTGACCCCTTTTTTCTGTGAGCCGGGTCCGCGCATCACCACAGCCGACAAGGCATTCATCAGGGTCTAGCCTGCGCGGCACAAGTTCGATAATCTCAGGCTCACCCCTCTTATGCCAGCTGCAATATTTTCGACAAGCAAAGCCCGCATATCTCGCTCGCCGTCGCGTCAAGCACGAACAGGTAGGGATGCTCCTTGCCGTCCGGCCACACTTCGAGTCCGTTCTCATAGACGTGAAAACTGGCGATTTTCTGCAACGGCACGCTCAACGGCTTGTGCCCCGCGAACGGGTTTAAAAATAGGCGTTGATTGCTGACGATCAACTCGCCGCGCGACGTTTCAAGCAACTCGTCGTGTTTGACGACATGCCCGCGCGATTGGCCCACGCGATAGCGTACGGGAAAGCCCCCCACCTTGATCGGGAGCGGGATCGAGACGCCGTGACTCGCTCCCGAATAGCCGAGGTTGACCGTTTTGACTTCCTTGAGCACCGTCGCGGTTCGATAATGCGCCGTCTCGCCTTTTTTCATAATCGCGTCGGTAACCGTGATAACCGGGAGTTCTGCGCCTGCATACGGGGCTATGGCTGCGTCTTGCGCTTTCAATGCTTGCTCGTGCGCTAATCGTTGTCGGCAACCGTTACACAGGCCGTCGGCTGTGTGTTCTAAAAAACCTAACTTATGCCCGCACTCTTTGCAATATGTCATTTTCGCCTCCTTCTCGAGAGCGCTCAAGGCCTCGTGCGTAGATCTCAGTTCTGTTTCCATTCGGCTTAACATGTGCGCTAGGATCTTCACCCCCACGCGCTTTACCTCTGGTCTCGCGGGCAGATTTTTATAGCGGGAGGAGCTCGTACGCTTTGGGAGGGCAAAATGGCGCAACTGAAGTTTCGAGTATCGGCGCAGGTGAGCAGCGATAACTTGTCAGCAGTCAAACCGGTTCTTGAACAGCTTATCGCCGAAAAAGGGATTATTAGACAAACAGATCAAGGATTCGACGTTGAGGCAGAGCTTGAGGGAGAAAGCGCGCGAGATCTCAACCGCATGATCCTTTCCGCGTTGCGGCGAGCTGAGAAGCGAACGAGGATTCGCGCTGAATGGACATCGGGCGACACTGTCGAGAAGTTCTTTGACTACGGTTCTAAAGGGACTCGAAAAGTGTAAGGTACTAAGGCTGCTGACATCGCGCTTCGAGTTGTGAGATGTTGTCCAGTTCTGGGTCGCTTACGACCGTGGCGAGTGCACGTGTCGGCAAGCGTATTGTCAGCCCGCCGCGCCGTTGAAAGCGTTTCGCAACGTAAGGGCGCTCTCGTAGGACTACTGCCGACGACGACCGCGAGGCTAAGGCCGCTGACCAAAAGGATTATATGACCGCCTTTTCATGAGCCGATAGTGGTTGTTGACATGGTAGTGCTGATCGATGCGAGGCGTGCGTGCAGTGTGGTACCTGTGTCGAAGAGTGCCTGGGCGCCACTAATTCATGGATGAGGTACTAGTGGTAAGCGCGGAGGACCGCGTCAACCGTGGCACCTGCGTTGATCTCTGCCCATCCGGAGCAATCGCGTGAGCGTGAGGTGAGATATGTCTAAGTTAATACAAGTCGGCGTGCTTGGGGCCACCGGTGCCGTCGGGCAGCGATTCTGCCAACTCCTTGAGGCACATCCGTGGTTTGAGGTCGGAGCGGTCACTGCCTCCGAGCGAAGCGCAGGGAAATACTATAAGGACGCGGTCGATTGGCGGTTAAGCACGCCACTACCCGAAAACATAGGCGACCTTCGCGTGATTTCGACACGCTCAACCGACATGCCTGACGACGTGAAACTGGTTTTTTCATCCCTTCCGGCCGATATAGCAGAAAACGTTGAAGCGGATTACGCCGGCGACGGCTTCGGGGTTTCGAGCAACGCCGCCTCGTACAGGATGTTCGATGACGTGCCCCTCCTCATACCTGAGGTCAACAAAGACCACGCGAAATTAATCGACCTGCAGAAAGCGCAGCGCGGCTGGGACGGTTTCATCGTCACCAATCCGAACTGCTCCACTATTATGCTCGTCATGACGCTTAAACCGCTCATGCAGCTGGGGCTCACCGACGTCAAGGTCGCGACTTTGCAGGCGGTTTCCGGCGCCGGCTACACCGGCGTCTCGTCGATGGCCATCCTCGATAATGTCGTCCCGTACATCGGCGGAGAGGAGGAGAAGATGCAGACCGAGACACCGAAGATTCTCGGGGCGTTCAACGGCACGAAGGTCGACAACGCGCACGTCACTGTCAGCGCGATCTGCAATCGGGTCCCGGTGATCGACGGACACACCGAGTCGGTGTGGGTGGACGTTGACGCGCCCCCTGAGGAGGTAAAGCAGGCCATGGCCTCGCTCCCGCCCCTGAAGGGATTGCCATCTGCCCCCGAACGACCCGTAATCGTCAGAGAGGAGGATGATCGGCCACAGCCTCGGCTTGATCGTGACGCTTATGCTGGAATGAGCGTTTCTGTTGGCAGGGTCAGGCGCGACGTTGTCAAGGGCACCAAGTATACGCTTATGGGCCATAACACCGTGAGGGGGGCCGCAGGAGCTTCGATCCTCAACGCGGAGATGCTCGCTGCTGAAGGATTCCTCAAAAAGGGGTGAGGGTAGCGCGGCCTGGCGGTGGCTGATAGCACCGTCAGTTTGTCACCGGAGGATACCATGAAAATATACATCAGAGAGCGGCTGGATCTAGGAACGGGCGAAAAAAGCCCTGGTTTCGGGTTGTCGCAGTAGCAGGCGAGGCGCTGCACCTGTTACGCAGGCCATCTGCGGAAGATCGAACTAGAACAAATCGCAAAAGACGTAGGGGCCGACATCGTCTACTTGGAGCCTGTGCCTGAGGACTTGAAAAGGGAGTAGGAGCGATCCTGGTATCCCAGTCGGGGAAAGGACTTCGTAGAGGGGGGGCGCATTCGCCGCTCGGGCACACTGCGCGCGGCGATCTGCGTGATGCGGCTTGGTGAAAATAAAGCGACAGGCCTTTATTTACGGTCGGCACAGTAGAGGTACTACTGTTGGAGTGATATAATGGCTGAATTGACCACAACACAAGCTGAAGAAATATTGGCAACGCACAACTTAATTGACCGGGGCGGCGCGCAAAAAGAGGCCGAGGGAATTCGATTTCGATTGTTCTCCGTCGGCACCCAGAGCAATCTTTTGATTGAGGTTGGTTCGGATAGGGGGATCCGGGTCTTGCTGTCAACAAAGATGGAACCTATCGTCGAACGGCTTAAGGGAAGTGGTGACATCGTCGTAGATGAGTCCAAGGACTTCTCGCTTGCTAAGGACGAGGCGGTCAAGTTTGAGATCGAGCGCCGAGGGGAGCCGTATTGGTGGGTGTACAAGGTCGGGGACTATACTGAAGCGACGCTTCTCAAGGCCATCGAGATGTACGAGACGATGATGGGCTGGGGGGAGGAGATTACCGCCCCCGCGCCGCCGCCTGCTTCATAGCCAAGATACGCGCATTGTTAAGCACAAATGATCGTATGTAGTGCTTTTTGAGCCAATTGCGGCCACGGTTTGTTTAGCAGGGCCCGCGGCGCGCAATAACCTTAATATACGAACGTGTGCTAGGGTAACCTGCGGGCTCGTGGTCTAGCTGGTTATGACATCGCCTTTACACGGCGGGGATCAGGAGTTCGAATCTCCTCGAGCCCACTTCTATTTTTGATTCGGAGGCTGGAATCGTGCCGGATGATGAGCACGACGAGGATGAAAAGTTGCACAACTCCATATCTACATGAAGTACTGGAGAGACGTCGACCTCACGATTTAGCCTGAACAATTTCGTTTGCCTGTACCTCTGCTTAGCGTGAGCGAGGAAACGCGTCCTCAAAGGTGAATTGCCTATTGCATAGTTCACGGTAGAGCGACAGTGCTTCCTGCGGGCTGACTGGCACGATCTAAGGTTCCTCATCTTCAGTAAAGAGCGAGGCGGTAGTCTAGTACTTGAAATATGACCCTGCTGGCGTTCGATACAGGTCGAAGACCCGTTGGCCTTTCAGGGCTTCGATACCCAAAGGGGCTTCGTGGCGTGCGAGCAGTACTGCCGTTCCTGTATCATACACCTCGCCGTGAAACGCTTGATTCATAAGATATCCAGGTGAAAGAGTGCGTTAATATGTGTGGGAAACAGCCCGAAAGTTTTCAGCGGCGGCTGTGTAATGCTTTCCGCTCTGAAATATTAGGCGACGTGCTTGGTGCATTGGCAAGCGTGTTTGCCCACGTTTGCGATTAGGATTAATCTATCTAAAGAGCTACGGCTTGACTCGCAGCGTTTCAGGTCTTTCGTGGCAGGAGCACGTGTAGAAGTTTACATGAAGTATTGGGCGGATGTGCGGTTAGCGTGTGACTATCCGAGTGCTGACCGATGACTTAGATGCAAGCACGTGCTTGGGGCAACGACACTGCGATCATGTATATTTGCCCTTCAATCCACGTGCAAATACCCGTGCTTCCTCCAGATCTTCCTCATTTGGTTGTCCCTTGTTAGTCCCGCCAACGAGTTTCAGGGGCCCCCACGTATTCCATCCCTTACAGGCGAAGTCGCCCACGATTGCAAATCCTCGATTCACTAGCTGCTCTTTGACAGCAGCGTGCCTCTCAGTCCCGCCGTCACCACTTGTAGAGAATACAAACGCCTGTTTCCCCGCGGCGGTCGAGAGCCCCGTTATGAACTGGAGAAGGGTCTTGTGGAACTTAAAGAAATAGATTCCNNACTGAAGCATACACGATCAATGTTTTCATGGCAAATGCGTTTGATGATGTTTGTTTTAATAGCCTCTGTTCTGAGCTGGGTCGCACACACAAAAAAAATTGCTGGCGTCAGAAAAAACCGATCATACATTATGGCATGGGCGTGCGAAAAACAAGGTCAGAGGACGAGACGGGGCACTGCAAGAGTTCGACAGCCCCGCACTACTTTATATAAATATCAAACACCGGTCCAGGCCTTGGATTCTTGTAAAACCGCCAATTGACCCCAGATACGCCGTGTGTAAGTATGTAGTTCTTATTTGACTGATCTCATTGTAGTATATCGCTCATTTACTCACAGTTTTTCCTGAGGTTTAGCGGAATGGCTCAGCACTGAAATGAAGTTCACTGACAATCTGAGACTGTGAAGTTAACGTTCTCCCAATACCGCAAATAAACGTCATACACGTGCTCTGGCGGGATGACGATTTTGGGAAACTCACGGCAAAATCGGCGCGATCGTGGAGGTGGCTGAAGCCAGAAAATATTAACAATAAGCAACGTCAAGGGCAATCACCATGAAGACATTGATTGTCTACGCTTCAGTTCACCACAAGAACACGGAAAAGGTTGCGAAGGTGATAGCAGCAGAGCTGGGGGCGGATCTTGTTTCTGTTGGTGAGGTGCAACCCGCCGCCCTCACGGCGTATGACCAGATCGGATTTGGATCAGGGATTTATGACCACAATTTCCATCAGGCTCTCCTCCATTTTGTGGAGACGCTCCCAACCGTTACGGGAAAACAGGCCTTTGTATTCTCTACCTGCGGTGTAGGGGGAACGCGACGGCACGCTGCTTTTAAAGAGCTGCTGGCGANNTTTTCGGGGGGATTAATAAGGGAAGACCAAATGAGGAAGATCTGCAGGAAGCACGGGTATTTGCACGTGGTTTGAAGGAAAAATATGCGTAACCACTTTAGAAGGCCAACAAGCAGGAACGCCCTTGCGCCTTTTTTCTAAAGGAGCTGAAGAAGGGACTCAACACTATGTGCGCGATACAACAGCCACTAGTCGCGGCTTCGCCTTGCTTCGTTTGGTTGTTTTGCAAGCCGCGCTTTTGTGTGCTTAGCGCCAAAATTTTCCTATGTGCAAGTTTGCCGGCCATTTCGAGCTAAGCGATTTGCGAAAATTCGCTGAGCAGCACGGCGACATCATTGAATGGGGGCACTCAAATCGAGCATACATTATGACGCATGGCGTCTCGGCGGTGGCTTGGGCTCATTACAAGCACCCGCTTCCCGATTCGGTGTACGAAGTTTATATGAAATACTGGGCAGATGTATCGTTCAAGACTGACTTGCAAGTAGTTGGGCATGCACACATAGAAATTGCATAAACAGCGGGTCAGCCCTGAGACTCGCTCGCTGTATCCGTGCTGCCATCGAGACCGATAACATGCCCCAGAAACAAACGCTTGCTTAACGAGTCAACAGGCTTTTGACGCGCTTCGTTCCCTGGTTCCACGTCCTCAAAATAAGAAACGAGCGCGTTTAACGCTTGGGTATTGTCGAGACTAATCTCTGACTCCTGGTAGGATTTTGCCTTCACTTCCTCAAGTGCACGGCTTAGCAAGTCCGCTTCGCCGTCCGTCAAAACTAACGCCTTGGTGAGCATTTTTCCCCTCCTGTTCGGTGCTAGTCACATGGACTGCCTGACATATTTCATGTTTGCTTTCTTCCAATGCCGATTTTAGCGCCTAAAAGGCCGTTATTCCTCTAGGCGAGCTTTGATTAAACTTCAATCGCTCGATAATAGTTCATCATCTGCCGATACGCCATGTCGGCCGAAGCGACCCAGGACGCCGATATAAGTCGCAATAGAACGACACGCAGTCTTCGTTGCCGCGACGCTGGCACTTGACATATAGTTGACAGCGCACGCAGTAGGTCATAGACGGTAATAGCGTTGAACTCGTCAATTATCTGTATCCGAGAAGTGGACTGAAAGTAATAGCAGGGCCTTCAAAGATACTCAAAAAAAATAAAAAAGACTGAGCGGATTGCTCCGACTCTGTGGTCTCGCCTTGTCCGGTTCGCTGTTCACTTAGGGGGGACTAGTCTCGGAGAACCATTCCCAGGTGTTAACCGGGGGCCAATTCCCAGTCGCGAAGCACTGCATTAGGTTCCCGCTAGTGGTGCTGACCCACACCTCGGTGTGACCACTGTGGCTGAAGGCGATGGCTGGTGAGGATGCGGACAGTACCTCTGGACACGCGGTGAGGTGGCCCCATGTAGAGCCAGTAGAGCCAGCTAGGCCGAACTGCTGCCACCAGAGCTGGCCGTCCGTGCCTTGCACAAAGACCTCATAGCCGCGGGTTGTGGTGTTGAGGTCCAGGCCCATAACGCCCGGCCCCGTGTTAGGAGCTAGTTGCCCCCCGAGGGATTTCCAGCTAGACCAAGCAGTGCCGGTCCAATTTTTGTACCAGCACGCGCCATCAGTGCCACGCACAAACACGCCTATCTGATTAGTAGCTGGCGGTGCCGCAGCGGGTGACGCCGTCAGTTTCCCGCCCAGGGATTCCCAGCCGGACCACGACGTACCGGAACTTGTAGACCATTTATGCCACAGCGCGCCGTCCGTGCCCTGTACGAAAACGTCGAGACGACTGGAGCCCCACCCACATACCGCCGGTCCTGTATTCGATGCTAGCTGCCCGCCGAGGGAGTGCCAGCTGGACCAGGTGGCCCCATTATTCGTGGTAGTCTTCTCCCAAAGGGCGCCGTCGGTGCCGCGGACAAAGACGTATATCACACCATTACTCAGTGTGGTCGCCGCAGGCGATGACGTCGCGGACCCGCCGAGGGAGGTCCAGCTGCTCTGATTCACGCTCTGATTCCACCAAACGTGACTACTCGTGTCCACGGCAACCAAGCCTGGTCCACCCTCTACGTATGTCGTGGCGGGGCCGGTGCCGGTCATCACGGTGCCACTCACGCCCGTCGCACTGCTTACTACAGCAAAAAGCGAGACGAGCATAAGAGTTGCCAAGACGATGCTCATCGAAGTACGTTTATGATTCATTCACTTCCCCTTCCTTGATGTCCTTCGCTTGAAAAAGAGATATTCAGAAGAGCAAAACGGCGGCGTGGCAGCTTAAGTGTGTCGTTTTGCTTTCAAAACGGCAGTTCGCGTACTCGTCGTGAATGTCATGGTCACTGAATCGTAAATACAAGCCGTCATATTGATGTTTGTATGCCCGAGGACCTGCTGCTGACATCACCGGTCGACCCCAGTTGGCTGCGCTCACACGAAATAGTTAGACCCTGGTTGACCAACTTTTCGCGGCGGACTTTCTTTTGTTCGGCACGGTGCACTATCAGGGGACAGATATCCAGCCAGACCACCGATTGGTAGCTGCAACATAGTACTTCTGCCAAAGGGCGTTGTCGGTGCCGCGGACGAAAACGTCGATTTGTTGAGCTACATAATTCAAATTTACATCAGCGGATGTGGGTGACGAGCTCAGCTTCCCACCGAGGCCTTGCCAGCCGGACCAAGACGCGCCCGTATTCACTCGATGCCAAAGGGCGCCGTCGGTACCTTCTACAAAAATTTCAAAACGACCTATCTGTTGCGCACTAATGCGGCCCGCATCCATCGCAGGTGCCGTACCAGGAACAATCTGCCCACCGAGGCCTTGCCAACCAGACCAGCTACCGTCGGCATAGCTTCTTAGCCAGAGGGCGCCGTCGCTGCCACGCGTGCAGACGTCGATTGATTTGTCCGTGAACGATAGGGTAGGCAATGCTGCAGCTGCGGGCGACGAAGTAAGATATCCGCCGAGGCCATGCCAGTTACTCGTGGTTTCCCTCCACCACAGCGCATGGTCTGTGCCAGCGACAAACCAGGCGTAGTGATTTGTGCTAGTCGTGCCGGACAAAGTAACCCAGCTACATACGGTCGGCCCCGTGCCTGGGAGAATCTGTCCGCCCCAAGAATACCAACCCCCCCAGGAGTTCCCTCCATCTGAGGTCTCAATCACCCACAGAGCGCCGTCCGTGCCGCGCACAGAGACAGTCATGTAATTATAATCTGGTGTCGTCACAGCGGGGTCTGAAGTAAGCCCGCCGGCAGGCGCGCCGAGAGAGGTCCACCCGGACCATGTACCATCCCAGCTTTCCCACCAGAGGGCACCGTCGTTGCCTCTTACAAAGAGGGCGATGTAGCCTCCATTAACATAAGGCTTGCAGACCGCAGGTGCTCCGGCGACTCCAGCAGGGGCGCCGACTAGAGCGCTTTGGATATTTGCGCTGCTACTTACAGCTGCACTCACGCTGATGCTCGCGCAGACAGTGCAGAGCGAGACGAGCACGAGAGTCGTCATGGCGACACTTATAAGAGTACACTTACGTTTCATTCACTTCCCCTTCCTTGATTTCTCAAAGAAATCAAAAGAGCAAAACGGCGGCGTGGCACCTTAAGTGTTGTTATTTAGCCGCGCACGCTAGCATCACGGCTGCTCATACGCCCAGCCGTATTCACGAGACTGATGTATCTGCACTTGTATCCGTTTGATAATCCGTCGCAGCTGCTGGAGTGCGCTGTCGGGTAGCCAGGCGTCGTGCACGCGGTCCCGCAGGTACTGGTAAGCCCCCCAACTGGTCGAGCACTTTCTAAAAAGCTTTTCGGCGGCCATATCGGTGTAATCGTTCTTGTAGTCTGCGATTTCAAGGATGTGTTCATCGACCGCTACGCAATCGTTGTTCACGGGGTTGAATCGTGGGGTTTACCTGGGTAATTGTTAGCTAAAAGCAGTGCGAAAGTGTGGTAAGATTCAGAGGCCCCTCATGCACGACATTTTAACGCAGTCACTCATTGAGTGTAGTTGCGTCTAAAGAAAGAAGGACGTAATGAGCTTCTACGGCCAAAATGAGTATATCTGCTATGCGCTGTTGTCTGGTCAAAAGGAACACACTATACTATCCTAGTGGGCCAGTGAGGGTTCACAGTTGCCTCGTGTTAGTCCGCGTGTAAAAAAACGGTAGTCGGACTATATCGACTACCTAAATGCGCTGGGTCCCATATTTTTTTAGAGATAATATAACAGCGTTCGCGTGGTCTGAATGGTCTTACACCATTGTAAACCCGTTACTTATCGCAGATACGACGAAAAAACGAAAAAAGAGAGACTATACGCAGTTCTCTTCCTATAGGGTCTAACAATTAAAAAAGGAAGGCCCAACACCGCAACGCAGGTACTCTTCGAGAGCCAACCTGGAGCTATTAATGAGATAGAAGCTATCCTGCATATTCCTCTCAAGAAAGGAACGACAGGAAAAGCCAATAACGCTCCAACGTGGAAGAAGATGTACGACTACTTCGAGTTCGGAAACGCGGAATTCCTCGAACGACTTAGCGACAAAATTGTGTCGGAAATGAAAAGCTAAGGCTTTACCAGTTTTGAAAATGTTACCGACGAAGAGTGAGATGACGTTGTTATGGAAACAATACATCCGTTTCTAGACGAAGCAATTGGTGAATATGCACTCGGCGCTCACAACATTTTCTATATCGGTGTTTGGTTCGTAGCCAACGCTTTTTGTAAAGACGCTGCTAACCCCCGTAAGCTTTCTTTTTCGCATGCAACTTTTACCGTGCCTCCCGGTTCCGACTGATAAACTCTTTCACTCTTTCGCGGTCATAAAGCTCTGTTTTTCTGTTATGTGAATCTTTCATAACTTTATCCGGCGGATTGAGCGCGCGGATGAGTTTTTCATCAAGTCCATATTCTGTAGCAAGTGCTCGACGACTCACATAATACGTCATTTTGCCTCTTTATAATAATATTCAGTTTTAATCCCGTCGGCAGGCGGGGCGGTCTTCCTCTTGCCACCTCTGCAAGCCTATCAATCTCGTTCCTTCATAATCATATGCCACATCCACCCTGCGCTACTCATCGTTCGTCAGCTCCTTTTCTTATAAGATTCGAATTGTATTGCGTGGTCTCCCTTATACGGTTTTTCGTGATTCACCTTGTTAAGCAAAATCTCTCGCGATATACCCTCTGGGAACGCAGCACGCGAGTAAGGATTACCACTCTCTTTGTACTGTGCGCGGAAAAAGCATTGAAGAACCATTTGAGTCATCATTTCACCCGCGAGCTACACGTAACCCGAGAAACACCGTGCTGTAAGTGTAGCTCAACATTTATCGGTGTCAGCACTTCAAAATGGGTGCGAAGCCCTCTTTTTTCTTATTATTTTACAAAGCTCCGATTTGCGGCTTTGTTTTAATAAATCCCAAACGCCCGCCAAAATCAAAGGTCGTTTTTTCAGATGTTCCCCCCTAAGGGGCGGCAGCACATGCTGCCGCGTGTAAAATGTAGATAAAAGAATGCCTGTCACATAAAAAAGGTGCTGATCTGCTGCGGTAACATCCCACGCTTGATGTTCCAAAAAGGATCGTTTATAGTGGTTGACAAAAGGGGAAAAAGAGAGGGGTGGGTTGAGACTCTCAAGCTAGAGAGAGGTAGTAGCAACCTGCAGGAGTGAGGGAGAAACGACAGTAAGATGAAGTTGCTGAGGGTGTCCCGCAATATTGCCACTCACGGTTGCATAAGTGTTATTAGAACTAATTAAATTAACATACAAATTCGATTAATTAAAGGAGCTACATGTATGGAATTTAAAGCACAATCAGATCTATTAAAAAAAGTGCTGGGATTAAAGAAGGAACCACTGGCAATCACGTTCACGAATGACGAAGTTTCAGATGGCCTTTACGAGAAAACATCGATTTGTAAGGCGTTGAAACGTGCTGCCGAAGGTGACTGTTTTGTTATTGATGAAAAGGTAGAGACCTGCCCTGGCGGCAGTCGGTATTGCGGCTTCACGGAGTTTTCGGGACAACAGAAAAGAAGACTTCAACGGTTCCTTACCAGAGGAGAGAAGCTCACCAGTTCGATTGTATCTTTCGAGAGAATGTTAAAACTGACAGTTCAGCCGCCTACACGATTGGCAGATAGATTAGTGATATGTCCGCTTGAAAAAACAACACTACGACCTGACATTGTGTTGTTTCAGTGCAACCCAGAACAAGCGTGTCGTCTCATAACCTTAGACACCTACTGGGATGGCATATCACCAAAACAACAGGTCATAGGAGCATTATGTCATAGCTCTATAACATACCCCGTAATGACTGGATGTACTAACATAACTACGGGTGATTGGACGGCGCGAAAACAGCAAGGATTTGAACCGGACATGCTGTTCCTGACAGTACCATACGAACGAATGCACAATTTAATCACTGCTATCCCCAAATGCTCAGCAGGAGATGCAGAAGCAGTAATACCCGAAGAACTCCAATCAGATTGATTGACATCGGTGTTGTGCTTTATGTCGGGTTTAATTTTTGTCTCGTTCTTGAGCCAGTGGCAGGTCTGACCGGCGACATATTGCAATGGGATCAGTCAAATAAGAACTACACACCCACACACGGCGTTTCTGAAGTAGATTGGCGATTTTACAAGAGCCCACGTCCTGGGCCGGTGTTTGATACCTATATTGGTATTGGGGGGAAGTCGAACAAGAAACTGTATTTAACTGTTTAGTCGTGAGTTGCTCGACGGGGTGGAAGAAGACCAGCACTCCTGAGATGCGTTAGCGATCTGCACGAAAATAGCGATATCTACTACGATATCGTGTTCAGTTCAGAGAGACTTGAGTATTAGCTCGTGGTAGGCAAAAGATGAAATACAAAATTTAGCGTTCAGAGTCTTCTCAATGTGCGTTCAATACTTTTGGGTGGAATAAACATTATCGCTGAGACAAGGTCTGCTATTGGCGTAAGAATTGGTACAATAAACGCTAAGAAGATAAATACGAAATCTACAGCACCAGAAATTAAAGGTTTGTTATCACCAAATCGTTAAAACAGCTGAAACGGATAATGTGACTCCTGCTCAGATTGCTCTGGCTTGGTTGCTTGCCCAAAAGCCCTGGGTCGTCCCCATCCCTGGAACTCGTAAATTAAGTCGCCTAGGAGAAAACATCGGCGCAGCTGATACTAAACTGACAGAAGAGGAACTGCCGTGATAAGTGAAACTTCAACAAAAATCAAAGTCGCGGGAAGCAGAATAGAACGAATCAAAAGAGATTATCAAATAAATATCAGGAAGTAAGAGGAATGAAGGTTTTATTAGTAAACGGGAGCCCTCACAAGGAGGGTTGTACCTATACTGCGCTTACAGAGGTGGCTAAAACCCTGAACGAAGAAGGCATCGATACGGAAATATTCTGGGTCGGTATAAAACCGCTGGCCGGATGTACCGCCTGCCGGACGTGTGCCGAAACCGGGCGCTGTGTGTTTGATGACTCCGTCAACGATTTTCTTGGCATCGCCCAGGATGCCGATGGCTTTATTTTTGGGTCGCCGGTTCATTATGCCGCAGCCAGCGGAGCGATTACCTCCTTTATGGACCGCGTGTTCTTTGCTGATCTGCAATCTGGCAAAGGATCTTTTTACCTGAAACCAGCGGCCGCAATTGTTTCGGCAAGGAGGGCGGGAACGACGGTGACTTTCGACCAGCTCAATAAGTATTTCACTATTACAGAGATGCCCGTAATATCTTCCCGCTACTGGAATATGGTTCACGGATCAGAGCCGGAAGACGTTGAGAAGGATTTCGAAGGCTTGCAGATTATGCGCGTTCTTGCCAGGAACATGGCGTTCTTCTTGAAGTGTAAAGAAGCAGGTCTTAAAGCAGGCGTTTCTCTCCCAGCCCGGGAAGAAAGCATTTTCACGAACTTTATACGCAAATGACGTGGCTCACGGTTTCGCTAGGCTTGCGCCAAAAATTACGACAGCCGCCCCCATTGTTACAATCAATATGAATTTTCAGCACAGATAAGGCATAATACGTTCGATTTAAGCCCCTTAACAGCTAGTACCTTCCAACTCAACGTTATAGTCGCTCCGTCCGGGCGCCGCGCTACGCTACTCGGAATCATTACGGCGCTTGGGATACACCCCCGCCCACCGTTGCGTCTTGTTCTCGTATCTAGACGTGCGCCTCTGCCAGACTCTCCTCTGCCGCCTGCGTTACGGATTCCGTCACCTTCACCGGACCCTTGATCAGGAGCGTAACAATCATCGCCACAACAGCAAGGCCGAAGCCGGTCAGAAAGATATAATCAAAAGCCGTCGCGGTGGGGAGGTTTGGCCCCATCATCGGACCACGTGGCGTCTGAATAATAACCGGTGCTACGTACGTGGCGAGGAAGACGCCGGCTATCGTCGGTCCGACCGAGCCGCCGACGGTCCTGAACACGGTGTTCATTCCTGTGGCGGCGCCGGTTTGCGCCTGTTCAACGGACTGTAGGATGATGTTGATCATCGCCGTGAACATGAAGCTGACGCCGACACACACGAAGACAGCCCCGAGCGCCACCTGGGCTTCGGTCGCACGGAACAGGTAGTAGTAATAGAAGCTGGCAGCGAGAATGGCCGCACCGATGAAGAGCGGCAGCTTCGCGCCGCGCCGCGTGACGATCACGCCGGCGACCGGTCCGGCGACGAGCATAAAGGCCGCCGCGGGCGCGAGGATCTCTCCCGCACGGAAGATATCGGTGCCGAATCCGACCGGCGCCGGGTACTCCATAAGGTACACGACGCTCTGAAACAGCATGAACATAGCGAGTCCGGATACAAACGAGGTGATGTTCGGCAGGAACACGTTCCGCTTACGGAGCATGGCGAGGTCGATCATCGGGTCGCGTGTGCGCATCTCGATGACGATGAACACGATGATAAACACGAACGCCAGGGCC
This sequence comes from Candidatus Methanoflorens crillii, assembly GCA_003162175.1. Taxonomy (GTDB): domain Archaea; phylum Halobacteriota; class Bog-38; order Methanoflorentales; family Methanoflorentaceae; genus Methanoflorens; species Methanoflorens crillii. The sequence goes on from PMMR01000056.1 coordinate 29,691, forward strand.
AACAGGCTGATGATGAACCCCGAGGTCCAGCCCCGCGACGTTCCCTCCGTCATCGCGATGAGGAACGAGACGATAGCGATCGCGAACGTTATGGCGCCAGGAAAATCCACGCGTGAGGGGGTGCGGATGGGGGACTCTTTCAGCGTGAGTGCGGCGACGACAACCAGCACCAGGGCGACGGGAATCACTGAGTGATACGTCGTCTGCCACCCGTAGTTGTTCGCGACCCACGAGCCGACGACGAGTCCCACCGCCGCGCCGACACCGAACATCGCGCTCACGATGCCCGTCGCCGTCGGCACCCGCTCAGGCGGGAACTCGTCGCGGATGATCGCAAACGCGAGCGGGAATATCGCAAGTCCGATCCCCTGAATGGCTCTGAACAAAAGGAGCGACGCCAAACTCCACGCAAATCCGTTGCCGATGACGCCCACGGTGTACAGAACCATCGCGATGAGGAAGAACCGCCTTTTTCCGTACGAGTCTCCGAGCTTTCCTAATATCGGGGTCGCCACGGCACCGACGACGAGGTAAATCGAGATGACCCACGCCGTCCACGTCGTGGTGGTGTTATACTGCGTCTGTATCGTGGGCAGGGCGGCGATCAGCATCGTCTCGGTGTACATGATCATGAGGGCGATGAGTGACAGGAGGAGCAAAATCCCCGTTCCAGAGCCCGCTAAGGCAGTGGAACGCGTCTGTTTCGTGTTGTGCGCAGTTTCGTTCATGCGTGTGCCTTCGTTTGTTCTTTCTTTCCTTCTAAGGCGCCTCATTTAGGCAGCGACGTGTTTTTTTTCCTACCGATCGCGAGCGGCTTACGGAGTAGAGGACGGCGCGGTACGTTCCAGTATGTCGTCAATGATCGTGAGCAGACCTTTGACGAGTGGCCGTTTTTCCAGGGCGCCTTCACGCAGCGTCCGCTTTCCTTGCTCGGTGATCTCGTACACGATCTTTTCGCGACCACCAATCGGTTCTCCGGCGCGCACGTCGCCTGCCTCTTTTAACTTGTGCAAATGAGGGTAGACGTTTCCGGCGGTCGCCTTGAACTGACCGTGACTGCGCTCCTTGATGAGCTGCGCGATTTCATACCCGCTCATCGGTCCTTGTGTGAGTAGAAAGTACAGAACAAAAAGAGAATATGATCGTAGCGCGTGCCGGGATAACAGTTCTACCTCCGTCATAATCTTGTAATATATGTGACTGTTATATAACAGCTACTGTTGTGTAAACATGATATATGTTTTCCTTAGACCGTTCCGCTCTAGCGAGGCAATAGCTGCAGGCCGCTCCGTATAGCACCACATACTTAAGCTGTGCGTCTCGCCGCGCCCGCCCCACACTCTCGATAAGTTCTTCTAGTGGCACTGTGTGAAGGTAGGCCGCAAAAAGGTTGTAGACGGCCTGTTTCTTATCGCCTGCATCCGCTTGAGAGGGGGGTTGCTTGCACAAATAGTGAGTCTGTCCGGCAGGTAATAATTCTGCGGCAAAAACGCGCTGAAAGTGAAAGAAACAGAAAAGAGAAAAGGGGGAAGAACCCCTTTCACGACCTTATGCCTCATCATGAAATCTGCGTGCAAACATACCGGTTTTTAGAGAACAAAAAAAAAGAGAATCCCTCTGAGTGGTGCAGGGGGTCCTCTTCACCCCAGCGGAGCAACGGTCTTGTTGTACACCTCATCTAGTACCTCTGCGAGGCCGGCATAGATTGCCGAGAAACCGGTGATGATCCCTTCATAGTTCAGCAACCACGATAATGGTGGCATTCCTCGTTATCTCACCAATTGCCAGCAGGAAGAAGAGCACTGCGAGTAAACCAAGGACAAGTTGCAATGCCCGGGTTGTTTTGAGCGCACCGATCAACATGACCAGCGTAAAGAGTCCCTACATCGCAAAGTAGGCCGCCATCCCACTCGCACTTGTCGCATCCACGAGTCCCAGTTTCGCGAGAACCAGAAGGCCGACAAGGGATAGATAGAAAAACCCGAAAGACAGGAATGCGGTCATCCCGAACGTGTTGTTCTTCGTCCACTCCAGGATCCCTGCAACAATCGGGGCGAGACCCCCGTAGAAGATCCCCATCGCGAGGATCATCGAACCGAGCCCAAAGAGCCCTGCATTGCTCAAGCTAAAAAGGGACGGTTATCACCCCTAAGGCGATTAGCCCGAGCGCCGCCGGGTTTGCGGTCACGTCCAGGTTTTCACCTGGGTGATGTCTTCGTTCCCGGTTCGTTTGTCATAATCGTTCACTCTCCTGTATTATTTTAAGTGAGGAAGATTATGCTTTTTCAGCAGAATAAACACTTATTTCCAGTTCTTTCGCAATCATATCTTTAATGGCTGCACCAAATGCTTTGAAATGTTCCGTTTGCATGTGGGTCTCTAATACTTCTCTGTTTTCCCATTGCTCAAACATCACAAGAACATCCTTATCTTGAGTGCTGGCAAATAACTCATAACTGATACACCCTAATTCTGAACAGGTGGGTCCAATTACATCCTGAGATATTGAAATAATTTTATCCCTATCGCCCGGTTTGGCTGTTATAGTGGCTTTTACTATGATCATATCCTATCCTCCTTAATTTTACTTTATGAAATTGGATCATACGATCTATAACAATTTCTCTATCCGATTTATGTACACTTCAGACCATAACCATCTTTCTAATTGCTACTTTTGCCTAGTTTGCGACCTTTTCTTCAACTTTAACTGCGAATTCACAATTTAAAAGACATTTTTTAACTATTTATTTAGTTTAGTGGGGTATGATCAAACGGAAAAACATCTCAGGACGCGAAAGATGTAGGCTAGAGATGTAGGCTAGACGGGATATTCACCAGACTTCTGTTCGTATCTTGTGTCTCTTTACCACAATTAGGCGAAGTAATTAGCCGACTTGTCCTCAGTTCTTTGGCATCACGGAGCTAAGCAGCTGACGGTTCAAAATCGCACCCGCTATGGCCGATAACTCTTCGTTTCGGCGCTGCGCTTGCAGCGGCGGAAAGCGAATCATAAGCATTAAATGCGCGGCGCAAACCACTTTAACTGCTATGCTAGCCGCTGAACATTACCCATATCATGGTGTTGCGAGGCCAAACCACGAGCTGCTGGAAGTCCATCGCAGCAAAATCTCGCTCCACCTCGCCAAGGCAGGATACAACTACCCTGCAATACGCCTTCCCTTCACGTTTTCTGCGCTTTTAGGGCTATCGACGCGCATCTATCAAACGGTGCATGATGGGGCTCTTGCCCTTCTTGTTGTCTCTTCTTCTCACAAAGGTGAAGAAAGAAGGGCGCAGAAATCAGAAAACTTCGCCATTAGCTCTAGACACTCGTATTTACACGGTGGGAATCAAGCTTTCCAATCGCTTCGAGCTCATCTGTTTTTTTGATTCGGAAGCTCACACACTCAGCTTTAAAGCTTAATTTTTAGCCACCGTTCTTCGTATCTCTTCATCCTCGCGTTGCGGGTGCGAATCCAGCACGCCCAAAGTATCAGGCGCGCTGCGCTGAAGGCCACGAGCAGAATGAGAAGGAGAACCACTGCGTTCACTGCGTTCATAATTCACTCACATTTTAACGTGCTTCTTGGTTTGTTTGCTCATGACATTATATCTTGGCTATACATCTAGTTCTATGCTGTTAGCTACCGAATTCAAAACACGAGCTTTAAGCTCGGTTATGCCTCCTAACTCGTGACGTTCCTAATCATGTGGGGTAAAGATGGCGCTAGTGAATTATCTGACGAGTAGGGGCTTTGTGCTAAAGGCGCTCCTGTTACTTTTAGGTGCCTTCTATCTTTTCGCTGGCGCGCTGCCCAAGTCCGGCGATTACTGGATAATCACCAACATATCCACGGCCTTCGCAGTCGACCCGCTGCACTTTATGGCCGACACGCGAGGCATCGCTTTCCCACCCACCTTCTACGCGCTGCATGGGGCGTGGCTATGGCTTGGCTCATCTCTTTTTCACTATAACCTATCAGTTTCACCGTACAATCCTTCCGCGCGCGTTTTATTACAAACAAGCTCCAGCATCTTCTATTTCTGGGGAATGATACCAATATTGGCGGCGCTGTTCCTCTCTATAGGGATAGCGCACAAAGAGCTCCGGAATAAGTGGCTTACGTTGATTTACTTCGGGCCCATCACGTTCGCATCGGTGATAATCTGGGGCCAAATTGACGTGGTCTGCGTCCTTTTCATATTCGCCTCGATGATACTATTGCGCAGGGCGTTGAAAGCTCAGAAGTATCTCTCCTTGTTACTGCTTGGTTACCTAACGCTCGGCGTGTCCATGCAGTTCAAAACCTACGGCGGGCTGTTGCTACCAGTTTATGCCATATACACACTGGCACTGGTAAGAACGAGAAAGCTCGATACAGCGAAATCGCTGCTCACATTGGGGTCTTGCTTGGCCACGTTCCTCGTAGCGACGTTTATCGTGTGGCTGCCGTATCCAGGGTGGTTCAGCACGATAATGCTTCATGGCGAGTCAAACTATCTATTGCACACGCCCTCGCCACTTTTTCAAGTGCCAATATGGGTGCTGGGCTACGCGTTTATACTATGCTACACGGCCGTGAGAGTCTACAGGAAGCCCCTTACGTTTCTTCGTGACGACCGGTATTTTGCCTTCGATAACTTCGTTATCGTAGCTTGGTTCTTCATAGCGGTGTTTACCCGGCCCCAGTGGTGGGTGTTCCTCTTACCGCCCGCTCTCTTAGTCCTTGATAGTTTTCGGAGCAAGAATGGAATTGTCTTCTGCATTCTGACTCTCTTCACTTACCTGTTCTACGCGAACGCATCCATAGGAGGGTTTTGGCTGGCCCGCGTCCCCGTCTGGGACGTAATAACGGTGATTTCTCGAATCTGGTATGGGTGGGTTTTCGCATTCCTAGCGGGTTTGCTGTTGTTCTGGGTATTCGTGCTGAGCAGAGAGCTTAGCGATAAGGAGGTTAAGTCAAGTACTACAGCCTAATGGTGCCGATACTGCTTTGCTGCAACTTGTACGTCTTTGCTTCCGCAACCAGCGCGAAATTGTTATAATTCGACTTTATCAGGTTCCACTCTAACGCTAACGTGGCTCTGATTGCCGGCTGCGAGTGGTGGCAGGATGTGCGACAACAGTTGCTCTGCGCTGAGTGGGCGGACTGTACCGTTTGGACTGGTTTGTTCCCAGCCATTCTTCACTTTGCGGTAGCTCTGTGTCCAGTCGTGTTTGGTCGTGATGTAAATTGTGCACTCAGTGTTCTTCATGTTGTCTCCTCTTCTCGTAATGCGTTCGCGCAGCGTGTACTAGGCGCGGCTCTTTTGACGCATTTCCTTCTACAAGGTTGCGCTCGCATTAGCCACGTTAATGACGTTATCGTATTGCGTGACTGCGTACGCCTTCTCAGATGCGCCTAGTATACCCCTCTCCGTATATGGGTAGGCTTTGTAAACGCTTGGATAATGCCCAGTTGCGTTATGATAGGTGTTACTGGTTGGGTCGCTCGTGTAATCAGTGTTCTTAAAGCTATAATTGGCCTTGTCAAATGCGGTCAAAAAGCTTGTTGCGTCTTGCGTTGTAGGAAAAGAGCGCACAGTGTCGTTCACCGAGACTGTAGCGGTAAGGCCAAAACTGCTATTGCCGGGAGTATCGAACGTAAAAAGAATATTGGCGCTCGTCGCATTGTTCCAGGTCACGTTCCACGCACTGATTGTAGTTGATTGATTTCCGTTAATCTCTTGCTTGTACGCATCGATAAGCTTCTCAAGCGTTGGGTCGTGCACTTGTGGTGTCGGACTCGTAGCGGGGTTATTTGTGCTATTTGTGCTATTTGTGCACCCCTCTATAGATAACGAGGCAATCATCACCAGCACTATGATAACTAACAACTTCTTTATTATACGAATCCCCCCTAACGGACGGCGGTGTGATAGCTTAAAGCGTTCTCTTTCAAGCTAATACAATTCAAAAAGAAAATTACGGAACTGAAAAAAAAACACGCCCCCGTCACGTTACGGGGGCGTTAGGCCTGTCGTTGTTCGGTGTCTCCGTCTCGGTACAGCAACCGCTGAGGGCGCTAGGGGGGGCTGCCAGCGGAGGTCCATTGGGAGATGAGACCGGTAACGTCATGTATGCCATACCAGACTTGCCCGCTAGTGCTGGTGAAACACACTAAGGTGTGGTCACTGACCGTGAGGGTAGCGCCCGGTGAGGAACTAGATAGTGCCTGGGGGGGCGTTACGCCGACTGATGCCCAGTGGGCCCCATATGCCCCGGCAATGTTTTGCCAGAGCTGATTGTTCGTGCCTTGTACAATGACCCATAGGTCTTGGCTCACGGCGGGTCCTGTACCGGCAAGAACGTGTCCACCGAGGGATGTCCAGCTAGACCAACCGTGATTATAGGCCCTCTGCCAGACAGCGCCGTCACTGCCGCGGGCAAAGACGTCGACTACACCTGTACTCGGTGACGCCGCAGCGGGCGACGCCGTAAGCGTGCCGCCGAGGGATTCCCACGCCGACCACGTCGCGCCGTTCCACCATTTATGATACAGCGCGCCGTTCGTACCTTCTGCAAAGACGTCGAGACGACCTGCTGACCATGAAGCGACAGCGGGTCCCGTGTTAGGAGCGAGTTGCCCGCCGAGAGAGTACCAGCTAGACCAGCCCCCATTATAGGTCCTCTGATAGACAGCGCCGTTACTGCCGCGCACAAAGACGTCGACACGAGTGGTGGTGCCCCAAGAGACGGCTGCCGGTGATGAGGTGCAGATTCCACCAACGGAGTTCCAGGTACCGCTACCGCCAATAACAGACTTGCTCCAGAGGGTACCACTATTGTCGACGGCAAAGATGTTACTTTGCCCGTTGGCAAATGAGGTGCTCGCGGCGGGGCCTGTCGTCCCCATGCTAATACCACTCGCGCTCGCCGCGCTGCTTACCACAGCAAAAAGAGAGACGAGCACGATGGCCGCCATAGCAATACTTACGACCGAATATTTATAGTTCATGCTAACGATTCACCTTCTTCCCGGTGGCGGACCGTACGCGAGAACCGACATCCACGCAGACGGCACTCGTCAACAGGGTTTCTTGCTTAAAACATGTACCAATACTTGTATTAGTGATAAAAGTTGTGTAACACGAACCTGTTACAGCGTATTGTAGTATAAGCCGTCGACGAAGAATAACAGCACGAAGATGAAACGATTAGACTTTCCCACGTTATTGCGGATCGCCTAACTTTTTTTGGGAGCGGCCAGTGCCATCGTCGCCGCGTGGCCGATGCCGGCGCGTTTGATGACCGAAACACCTCTTAAAACGGCACGTTAGCAAACACATCCTGCATATCCCGGTCATTAAACTGCAGGTAGACTTTGGACATATCACAGGCAAAGCGCGTTGGGGGAACAAATCGCCGATATAACCCGCATGCGGCTAAAATAGGATGGCCGGGTGCCCTCATGCCCCCGGCGATTTGCTTCATCAGTCCAGTCTTCGAATCATCATCGCCGCGAGACCCATATCACGCAAACCTGAGCCGTCACTCGTAGGACAGAGGCGAAAGAGTTAACACCGAGGGAGACCTAGCTGGCGGTGAGGCAGGGAGCTCACGCAAAAGCGCATCACCGGCTAAACGAACCGATGAGGCGCGATGATTGTTCGATACCGCAGCCACCTGCATACATGATTAATTGATCAAAACGTACTATGCGCGTCTCTCACTGTACCCAATGCGAAGTAAGACTCGGGCCCGGAAACGCCGAGCTCGGCTCTAAAATGTGCAATAAATGCCGCATGCAGCAAGTAGGGATAAGACCACAGACTGACTCTGTTCACAGACGGCCACAGACGACTGCCCCTCAAAGATATCAGCAGCTCGTATGTAAGCTTCGACCGGCAGCTGCACCACAGGGATACTGGCAACTCGTATATGAGCTTCGGCCGGCACCGCACTGGCATTAGCTCTCGCGTCTGTCCGTCCGACGCTATCTACCGATAACCGTGTCCAGGAGCAGTTACTTTCCCACTGCGCGGGTCGACCTCTTTATTCTGACCGTCCAAGAAATGCACCTATGATGAATTGTCAGCGGTGCGAAAAGTACGCGCATTGCAGGCTGCGTGGCGATAGAGAGCGCGTTCCGTATTGCGAAGAATATCGCCGCCCGCGTTATATCAGAGACTAGTGGCAGTGACCATCTGCCTGTTGAAGCTGGTTTAACGCTCGTCGCTTGGAATGACGGCCGTTTTTACGCTATTACTGACGCCAGAAAAAAGCGATCACTTGTCTATTTTTCTAATAAGAACTGCTCAGGGCCTGCTTCATACTGTTTAACATCCATCTCTTTAAGGGTATCATTGCATATTACCACTGCTTTAAATAGCGCGGAGATACACAGTTCACGTGTTTCTGCCTTCTGTATCTTCTGTAGTTGCAAGGCTTTGATCTTAAGTACCTTCTTGTACAGGCGCTGGTAACGTGCTAGCATCCTGTCATCACTATCGTGCATCCAACTTACTTTGCTTGGCATACTGCCTGCCCTCCTGCTAAATAACACCGTTCTCTCGTAGCTCGTTTATTAAGTGTAGCTGTATCTTCTTGAGCAGAATAAGGCACTCCGTCTGCTTTCCCTTATCTCTCATTGCTCGTAGGTAGTCAGCTCGGACATCGGCCCTAGCACAATTCAAAACGCCCAAACAGCTGTCTCTTACATTTTCCTCATAGCCTACTTGAGCAACTTCCTCCCAGAGTTCTGCACGTGTCTTCCCAGTCCACACCATTACTTCATCCGGGTCAAGTCCTACCCATTTATCCCACTTATCTTGCTGTCCTCTCGTGCTGTAAAAAAGCTCATCGTAGCGCTCGGACCCACGCTTCTTGGCAGCATACTTACGCTTATACAATCGGTCTTTATCCTGGTGGCTCTGCTTCCAAGCTGCTATGCGGTTACGGCAAGAAGAGCACGTTTTAAGTGGGCCGGCGTGCTCGTTGTGGCACGTAGGACAAACTACCATTGCAATACCATACTACTTCATACTCTACAATAAGCCTTTCTCATACTCTACAAACAGATTAAAGAAAGGGCCGCGGCCTCTAACCTAATCCCTCCTTTGTGCTTGCGTTCTTCGTTACCGCTTGACTTATAGGTGTGTTTCTTACATCAAGAGAGCCGCCCGCGTTATATCAGAGACTAGCAAGACGGCCATTTACCCTTTTAAGCTTTTTAAGCGCTCGCAGCGGTCAAAACAAAAACCTATCGGGAGTCCGAAGTCAGCCTAGATGATACCCAGGCACTGGACGCCTTAGTTTCGAGTTTTAGAAATGCTGGGAAAGAAGAACTGGAGAAAGAGAGACGTCACACGTATCTTAGCCCCTTAGGTAAGCGCCTCATGCTTGGCACGCTTCTTGATAGGCCAAGCCGCGACGCGGACAGTCGCGAGAGTTAAACACGTCCGCGCCGAACGCTGGATTGGGGCCGTTGCAAGCCGGAGCCGTTTTAGCTACAGTCACTAACCGCAAGGTTCCGTTAACTCCTGCAAGCTTGCCCCCAAGTGGTCCATGTGCGCTCGTATTTCCGCAGCCACGGCACGCAAAAAAGGTTCGTCTAGTTGCAAGTCCTTAAGCTTGTTTAATTGGCCACACGCCCTTTCGACCTCATAAATTAGAGCTTCTTGGCCCGTCCCAAAGCTAGGCTCTTTTGGCTCACGCTCCTGCGTAGTCATAGGTAATTACTGTGTTTGCACTACTATTAGCCGCTTTCACACAACCATCGACGTGAGCGTTTCGACCATGTACTTGCGGTCAATCGACCCTAACCCGGTGGGTTGACCCTCGCAACCATCACAGTGCCTGTGTCTGCCGTATCAGACTCTGCACCTGCGGATAGGACCGACTCTGCGCTGCTTACGTTTGATACGTGAAGATTATGCAGAGAGGTGACGCAAGAATTCGACTTCTTCCTAAATCTCGCATCTGGTTATCTCGCGCCGCTTGCAAGACTACTATGTAAATCTCCAACTGCATATCAGCGAGCGCGGCGCAAGCGAAACGCTTACGTGCTCAAATCCCATAGAAGACTAGTTTTCTGCCCCCGGAGGAAACCGGACCTAATAAGGGACCAACCATGGCGACTGACCTGCCCCATCTGCTGCTGACGGTGCTGCATTCGCCCTTGCGAGCATGGTGAGTCCGCTGACAATAATCATCGTCATGGCAGTGCTCAGTGCGACGAAGCGTCGGGCACTCAAGGCGGTCCTATTTGCGATAACGTACGCGACGGTCTTTTCGGCGATATGCCTGTTGCTCGTTGCCGTCGGGAGTGCCGCGACAATCGGCGGAAATCCCTCATCGGCAATCGTGGGCATTGACGTCTTCTTGGGTGTCATTCTGCTTAACATAGCCGGTCGCTCGTTGACCCGGGGGGTGGGCACGCCTCTGGTCCGGTCGTTTAACCCGGATGCGATGAGCGTTGCCGACCCCGGTCGTCGTGCCGTTGACCGTCAGTTTCCCAGTGACCGTGAAGTTCGCGCTGACCGTTGCGTTTGCAGGTGCGGCCGCGGTGAGCGCCGTCGGAATCTTTACGATGACCTTAACGACGTTACTAGTGGCGTTCGTCAGTGTGGCGTTGCCTGCGTAGGCCGTGCGGTAGTCGTACGTGCCCGCCGTCGTCTCGTTTTTGCTGAACTGGTAGCCGCCGCTGACGTTCGTCGTGTTGTTTGCGAACGGGGCGTTGTTCGTAGAGCGCTGCAGGGTGATGGTTCGGCTGCCGATGCCCGTCGTACCGGCGCTCAGCGTGCCGTTGATGGTGAAGTTGTGGTTGACGGATGCCGTGGATGGGGCGCTGATGGTAAGCGTGGTCGGCGTGCTCACTTATTCGGTGCCGATGGCATAGACGTTGCCATCCTCGCTCCCCACGTAAACGACGCCGTTGGCGACGGCGGGGGATTCAACACCGCCTCCGCTCGTGTAGTTCCAGAGCTTCGCCCCGGTGGTGGCGTTGAGGGTGTAGACGCTGTTGTTTACGTTTTTTCCTAGTCCACCGCATCCCCGCTCCCGACGTACACCATGCCGTTTACGACGGCAGCAGCTAAGAGAACACGGGGTATTTGGTCGTGTAGTTTCACTTGAGCGTGCCGTTGTTGGCGTAGAAGGCGTCTGCAAATAAGACGGTAATGAGAAGAATTACCACAGAAAATAGGACGATTTTGTGTGCGTTCATGATTACCTCGCGTGAGGTTCCTAGGCGCCTAAGAACGTGCCGAAGAGATGGTAAAGGTTTCAGTTTGACCTAACAGCCGAGACTGTGCTATGGTGCTGTTCAAATGGTCAAAGAAGTCGTTCGAGCGGTCAGACTTCCGTTTGATCGCCCTTCTTTGTTCGCGCCGCGCCGGTAGTGATAGCTGAAGCTATGGTCATATTCAAGGGTATTTAGAGTACAGCGCACGCCCAACGCGACACAAGGGCCTCATTTAGCCAGTCACGCAAATTAGGAAGACATATAAGCGCATGACACACTTCTAAGAGGCGATGGGAAGACTTTCCCAGGGCATCAACCTTGTAAGAGCTACCTTTTTCGTCCTCAGAAAGGATAAACAACTGGTGTTCTTTCCGCTGATATCCGGCGTCGCCTTCATTCTCATTCTCATTGCGTTCATCACGCCCTTGGTTTCCGTCGGGACACTCACTACAAACGGAATATCGAACCCCTATGCGTTCTATCCGGCGCTGTTCCTTTTTTATCTCATCAGCTATGCTGTCGTAATCTTCTTCAACGCCGGATTGATCACCTGCGCCCACATCAGGCTCACGGGAGGCGACCCCTCCATCCATGACGGTTGGGAGAACGCCGTGCGACACATACGGCCGATCATCGCGTGGGCGCTCATTTCTGCAACGGTCGGTCTTATCCTTCAAATAATAGCCGACCGGGCCGGTGCGGCTGGAGAGGTCATCCGGGGTATAGTCGGCGGTCTATGGAGCCTTATCACCTTCTTCGTTATCCCTGTTCTTGTGTTTGAAGAGAAAGGGGTCGCCGATGCGATCAAGGAGTCGTGGGGGTTGTTCAAGCGAACGTGGGGTGAGAACGTCATCGGCCAAATCTCGCTTGCGTTGCCCTTCGTCGCGATCGGCGCGTTGGTTATCGTCGCGGCGGTCGCCGTGGCACTCGTCGGTAACCCCGTCCTCGCGGTGGCTGCCCTCGTTGTAGCGATTATCCTCATTGCGGCGCTTGGCATCGTGTACACCGCACTGCATGGCATCTTCGTGGCAGCGCTCTATGTCTACGCACAGTCCGGAGAGGTGCCGTCAGGCTTTCAGCGGGGACTGGTCGAGGGTGCGTTTGCCCCCAAGAAACCAAAGAAGGGCGTCGTAGGCGGTCAGATCTAAGGGTCGAATGAGGCGAAAAACGCTATTAGGGGCGATCGGCCGTCGCTGCGACGCGCGTCTTCCCTTTGCTCCTAAGCTAGCTTGAACCGTGATCATCTCTTTCATAAACGCACGGTCTTAGTTACTAGCGCTCCAGTGCCCGCGAAGTACGTGTCTGTGTAGGTGGTGTGCTGTCCTCACCACCGTGCTTTGCTACGTTATCAATCATCGTCTGAACGTCCGGCGCCATGCGCAGATGCCGACGCCGGGTCTATAAATCTGCGCCGTTTGGCAACGAGTCCAAGTTAACGCGAAAAGCTGTCGGTTTTGGCGCAGGAACTGGAACTGCTCGGATTCGTTGACAGATAGCTAAAGCAGACGTGGGCGCGTCGCGTCAGGTTTTGCGTAGCCGCAGAAGGCCAATCATAACGACTAAGCGGCTTTTCGAATATAAACCCCGAGCAGACTTCCCCATCGAATCTTCAAGATTCCAACGGCTGCAGTGAACAGAATAACACCAGTCTGGCGACTTTGGTGCAGCAGTATATCAAGAACGAACTCACAAGCTGCACCAAATTTCGGGTAGCCGGAATAAGTAAGGCATCAATTCCTTGGATGAACCGATGTTCTCTCACTTTTTGGAAAGCTACTCGAGGTATGATCAACAAGGAACGGTGCGACGCATTACGAGCATCTCTCATCATCGCTACTGTCATCGTTGCTGTCACAGATGCTATTGTTTTTTACGTTATTTGGAGTGGGAAAGCACAAATAACGCCACTGTTCGTCATCTTGGTCATTGTTGTAACGATGTTACCCATTGCGATCAATCTCTGGGTTCACATTTTCACGCAACTTAGCTAGGCACCCATATCGCAGCTCACAAAAATGTTAGTGTCGAGTGGAGCGCCTACCGGCACGCGCTGCCTGAAAACGTCGACAATGTGTATATGCAATATTGGAAGGACGTTGAACTCAGCATTTCCTGATAATCAGCGAAAACTCAAACGTCATTTTGTCTAATTATTGCACGATCTTTCACAAGGCCCGCTTGAAATTTTATTCCTTACCAGTCCGCAATAAAAAATAAGGAGATGGTTACCCATCTCTATACGGTCATTACGAGTGTATCTCTGCCACCACCATTGCCTGACCATTGGTGAACAGTGTCCTTCCAACGGTCGCCATACTGCCGCTGGCGTTAGCCCCCGCCCATGCAGCATACGACGCTGATGCGCTTGAGGCCGCTTCTCCCGAATATCCCTGACCTTTAACATATGCAACCATAGCGTTAAACCGTGAGGGTGCATCGCTCTGGGAGGTCTGTTCTGCAAGGATTTTGATAGTAGTTCCCCCTTTTACGGCGGTAGCAGAATCGACGCTCGTGCCGAGACTACTGATTGTTTGTGCTGCAAATGGAGATGTGAACGTATACCCCTGGCTAGTCATGGATGCGGTTGTGGATTTCTCCCAGTCGGAGACCGATGTTGGTGTCGCGGATTTTGCTGCTCCAGTTGGTGCCGCCGTTGCTGCTCCAGTTGGTGCTGCCGATACAGTCGGCGTGGGACTAGAGCTAGTCGACGATGTGCAGCCAGCCACCGAAATAATGATGATGACACCAATCAACAACAACAACGCCTTTCTTACTGGCACGTTGACGTATCGTTTTGCTATTTTCGTTATTGGCTTCATTTTAGACCCTTTCTTATCTCTACTTCAAAATTCAAATCAAATGGCACGCTAAATGCGGCACGGAACCTTAAATGTTACCGGTTTTGCTTTGATTTCTGTATCGATGAGGTACCGATGATACTTCGATGATGGCCGTTAATTTAGCTGTCCTAACCAACGCGCTGAACGTCTTAGAGGAAAAATGTGCAGCGGCGCTCAGAAGGAATAGCAGCCCATTCATAAGTGAGAAATAACTCGCTTAGCTCAGTTCTTAGCCTAGCGTTTCGATGCCGCTCGTGTGGCTACCCCCAAGATGCCGGGCTTCGACTGACTTCCGATGAGCTACTATCAGCCAGCTTGAACCCGCTGAAAGGAAAGAAAAAAGGAAAAGGGGTTCTAGCCCCCTTACACACTGACGTTTGCCGTGTAAACAGCCACTAGCGAAATGTCTTGAGTAGTTATTACCTGAACACCTGCGACGGTTCCCGTCGATGATGATGCGATCAGGTCTCCGATCCACATGTCCGAAGTACTGCTTGCGGTGTCTTTTGTGTATCCCTGCGCTACATAACCGTTAATTAACTGCTGTTGATAACTGAGGGCGTCACTATTACTCCCCATCCTTATGAAGGTGACCTCGTAGGTCTGCCCGTCCTTTGAATAAACGCCTGCATAAGCGGTTCTCCCCTGAAACGTCGTTGGTGACGCTGGCGAAACCACAGTATAACCTTGACTGGTTAAGGCGCTTTCAGCCACCGTCACAATTTCCTGCGTCGAGAGGCCTGATGACGTCGGCGTCGCCGTAGGCGTTGCCGTTGCTTGCGGCGGTGTGGTTGCCGCCTGTGTCGCTGTCGGATTCGTGGTCGTCGTTGTGCTTGGTGTGTTCGCCATTAACGCCACACATCCCAACGTAAGCAGCAAGACTACTACCACGAGACCAACAACTATCATTTTCCTGCTTAAGCCAAATATCGTTCGTGGCCTAGGCGGTGGGCTGTACGGTGCTTGCTGCCTCAATGGGGTCGGCGCAGCCGATGGTGCTGTGCCGGACGGCGATGCGGCAGCGCTAACAATCGTGGCACCACAGTTTGCACAGAACTTAGCATCTGGCAGATTTGGCGTCCCACAATTTCGACAATATTTTTGGTCGACCATAATATCCCCCCTTTAACGAGTCGTCCCCAAAGAATTGAGCTACGCTTTATTCTTTTTAAGAGTCGCTTTGTAAGCCCTTGCAAGCAGCTTAAACGTTATGATTTAGCTGCGCACGTTTCATACGTCGAAAAACTTAGTTTAGCGCACCGACCAGTCGAATCATTAAGGTGTAGAGCTGACCAACCTGGCGCTTTAACGCATCACACTCGCGCCAAAGACGTTAAGTTCCCAAAGAAGAGGTTTCCTATGCCAACGCCGAGCATCGTCAATACAACTGCAAACACGATGAGGATGATGACGAGGACTACAAGTGCAATAATTTCAGCGATTGCGAGAACAAATCCAAACCGTATGCCAAATCCGATGAGCCCCCCAAAGCCGAGATGCATCAACTCATCGAGCGCGTTACGCGGTGGCTCAGGTAGCTCATCGCTTGCGCTATACGACGAGATATCTGCCTCCTGAGGCGTAGGCGTCGACGCATTCTGCGGTAGTGGTTCGCCACAACGTCTGCAAAACTCAGCATCTGCGTAGTTAACGGCCATGCATTTTTCACACATAATGCGGTCTGCTTCTTCCATGTTACCAGATCCTGCGGATTATTTTCGGCTTAACTGTTTTAGTCTTTCGGGCCGAATATCCGAGACCAAAAACCGACTTTGGGAGCAGGTAATCGCAACGTCAGCAATTCGACTTGCTTCTGCATCGTCTCCTTATCGGCTTTCAGTTCAAGCGAGTGGCCTTTCTCAACTTGCAGTGCCGCTTCGAGGCTTGTTTTATCCTTTTCCAGGAGCTCAACGCGGTGCTGCAGGCCAGTGACAACAACTTTTTTCGATGCTTCTGATTCCCGCAGCGTTTCCAGCAAAGAGCGGTGGCGCTCTTCAGCTTCTTTCAGATTGGCATCTAGCTTCTGCGTGACACTTTCAAGTTCTTCAAGTGAGTTCTCTAGCTGTTGGATACTCGCAGAACGGTCTGCCTTAATCTGTTGTATTTGCTTCTCACAGTCGGTGCGGATTTGCTGTAACTCAGCATCATACTCAGCAACAAGGTTTGCAATCTTTTTCTCGTGTTCGTCACGCACCCGCTGCACGATGCTTGCGCTTTCCGCGCGCTGATTTTGGACTTGTTTTTCGTATTCCGCACGTTGCAGCTGCAACGCCTCTTTAGAACTTGCTTGCAATGCAGCTATCTCACGCTTATAGTCGGCTAGTGTTTTTCTCTCTGCGTAATGCTCTTCGACGATCTGGGCCAGAAATGCTGAGAGTGATTTACCCTCACTTGCCGCTTGTTTTTTGAGAAGCGATGCCAGGTCAGACGCTAATGCAATCGAATAGCGAGTTTTTCCGCTTTCCTGCGCCATGTATCCACCCTGGTTTGGTCTTTTTCAATCTGTTGCAACGTTCCTGCAAATATTTCTCAATTGCAGCATCAACAAGCCTGTTATGCTGCATGCTTGCAGCACCATTAAAACTTCCGAAACGGTCCAAAATAAATTGCTGCACATGTGCTGCAGATTTAAATTCTCGTGCTGCAAGAATAACTAAGAGTGCAGCGTTGATGCTGCAGTTTTCACGTACTCACTCTTCCTGCTGCTTTTTGGGGGGCGGTCAGCGAGGCCACGGTCGCAGCGTCGTGACGAACAGTCGGTGAGGCCTTCACAGGTCGCAATCTATTAGTATGATTAGTATGATTAATATGTTTAACATACTCAAACTCAAGGGAGACGAAGACAAAATGCACGAAAGATACGAAGGAGATAGGGGAGTAGATTATCTGCTAAGACTTAGCACCGGCAGATATAACGAGAGAGGGCCCTCCAGCTCAACGTTTTCGAAAAGCAAGCGGCGTGCGGCAATAAAAGTGCGTTACGCTAATCCTAACAACAAAGAGACAAATACTGCGCCATCATACCGTTCCGCGCCGGTAACTTTTAACATCTTGGCAGGATGTATGCCGAGCATCTCGATTCGTGCTTCTTTTGCGATATGAATCTCAATGAGTATTTACTAAGCATGGACATTTCAACCGATTGCTGTCGGGTGTGAATTTGAGGCGCAGCACACGAGAGGGTCATACATGACGTTTGCGATTGACGCGAGAGGGCTTGAAAAGGTTTACAAAGGCAACGTCGCGGCGCTAGCTGGCGTCGACTTGGACGTCAAAGCCGGCGACATCTTTGCATTGCTTGGACCCAACGGTGCGGGCAAGACGACGCTCATGCGCATTTTGACGACCCAGTTCAAACCGACGTCCGGCGAAGCGCACATTTTCGACCTGGACGTCGTCCGAGACGGCGCAGAAGTCAGGAAAGTGATAGGCTACGTCCCCCAAGAGACGAGCGTCTGGAGCGATATCAACGGCTACGAGAACCTCCTCATTTACGCCAAAATATACGGTCTACCGTCACGGTCACGAAAAGACGTTATCCACGACATGCTTGAGAGCATGGGGCTGCGCGCTCCCGCCGAGCATCTCGTGAAGACCTACTCAGGTGGCATGGTCAGGAAGCTCGAGATCGCGTGCGCGATGCTGATTAGGCCCAAGATTCTATTTCTCGATGAACCGACGCTCGGACTTGATCCCGCAGCCAGAATCGCTGTGTGGGAGAAGCTGGTATCCTTCAAAGAGGAGTTTGGCACGACCGTATTTTTCAGCACGCACTATATGGACGAAGCGAACGCCTACTCAGACGAGGTTGCAATTATCAACACGGGGAGGATGGTCACCTCAGGCACAGCCGACGAACTTAAGCACTCACTTCGAGGTGAGCTCATCAAATTCAGCTTGTCCGATCACCGCGTCGATGAGCATACGTTGGGTCGGATACGAGGCCTTGAACCAGTGAAAAGCGTCGTTGTTACTGACTCCACCCTCAACGTGACCGTCGAGGACGCAGAAACCGCGCTGCCTTGCGTCATGGATGCACTCAGAAGCGAGGGAATCCCCGTCGAGCGAATAACGACCACGAAGCCAACGTTGGAAGACGTCTTCTTGTGGTATGCGGGAACGACACGCGCGCCCGGCGCCGCCAGCTCGATAGGGCGAGTTGAGGGGAAGGCAGGAGGTACTCGCCGTGAATGACTCCTTAAGGGTAGTGCTTGCAATGATAGAGCTCGAGCTTCGGCGACTTAGAAATGACCGGACGGAAGTGTTCACAAGGGCCGTTCAGCCCGTGTTGTGGTTAGTGGTTTTCGGAACGGTCTTCAGTCAGCTACACGCCATACCGACCAGTGGAATACCATACGTTGACTACATCACTCCTGGCGTCATGCTGCAGTCAGTCCTCTTCGTCGCCGTCTTGTACGGCTTGACGCTCGTGTGGGAGCGGGATACCGGTATCTTAAAAAAGCTTCTTGTGGCACCGGCTCCCCGATATGCGACTGTTATAGGCAGATCGATGTCTTCAGGCGTCAGAGCAATCATCCAGGTAGTAATCATCATACCCGTGGCGCTCCTCCTCGGCGTGAGCTTCATCCCCAACCCTGCCTACTTCGTCGCAGCGCTCGCAATATTATTCGTCATTTCCGGGGGGTTCGCCGCCCTCTCAATCATTGTAGCATCGTTATTGAAAACCAGAGAGCGATTTATGGGAATCGGCCAAGCGCTTATCCTACCGCTCTTCTTTGCCAGCAACGCCCTTTACCCGATAGCGTCAATGCCTCGCGCAATCCAGATCGTCGCGGTTTTTAACCCGCTGACATATGCCGTAGATGCTGTGCGTGGACTAATGATCACCGGTAATCTGGCGCTCCTTCCGCTTGACGTTGCCGTCATAGCGCTTTTTGATATCCTCATGTTTGCAGTGGCTTCATTGAGCTTCCGGAAGATAATCGAATGATCAACCTATGATTCCCGCGTCTCGCAAAGGTTTATCAGCGATGCTTCCACAGAAAAGCGATACATTTTGAAAAAGTGGCACACTTTTGGCACACTTTTGGCACGATCTTAGCAGCGCACTCATTTTTATAACTTCAGTGATCATTCTTTAGGCATATGGAACTAAGGAGCAAGGAGATAACGAGGGGGGTGACGCGCGCCCCCCAAAGGGCCCTCTTGAACGCCTTGGGCGTGGGAGACGAGGATCTCGAACGGCCATTTGTCGGCATCGCTAATGCCTGGAACGAGATCGTTCCCGGTCACCTTCATTTGCGTGATCTCGCCGAGTTTGTCAAAAAAGGGATACACTTGGCCGGCGGCATCGCGTTCGAGTTCGGCACCATCGGCATCTGCGACGGCATCGCCATGGGACACTCCGGCATGCGCTATGCCCTCCCGTCCCGTGAGAACATCGCCGACTCCGTTGAGCTCATGGCGCAGGCGCACCAGTTTGACGGCTTGGTCATGGTAGGGTCGTGCGACAAGATCGTTCCCGGGATGTTGATGGCGGCGCTGCGGGTAAACGTGCCGACCATGGTAGTGACCGGGGGGCCGATGCGAGCGGGGTACTACGAAGGCACCGACGTCACGCTGGTCTCGACGTTTGAAGGGGTCGGCTGTGTCCAGGCGGGCACCATGACCGAAGCGCACCTTGAGGAGCTCGTGAGCCGGGCGTGTCCCGGGTGCGGCAGCTGCCAGGGCCTGTACACGGCCAACACCATGGCCTGTATGACTGAGATGCTGGGCCTCTCGCTTCCCTATTGTGGGACAACGCCAGCAGTTGATGCTCGAAGGAGGCGCATTGCTGAAGCTACCGGGAAGCGAATCGTCGATCTCATCGTTAACGGGGTCACGCCACGTGACATCGTGACCGAGGCATCGTTTCGGAACGCGATCATCCTCGATATGCTCATCGGCGGCTCGACGAACACGGCGCTGCACCTCCCTGCAATCGCACACGAGGCAGACATATCGCTGCCGCTCACGCTTTTTGACGAACTGAGCGCACAGACGCCGCACATCGCATCCCTAAATCCGAGCGGCCCGTATACCATGAGCGACCTCGACGCCGCTGGCGGCGTCCCCGGCCTCATGAAACGCGCTCGGACGCTGCTGCGCAACGAAATGACCTGCTCGGGCAAGAGCGTTCACGAGATCGCCGATGAGGCACACATCCGTGACGATGCAATCATACGCCCCCTCGACGATCCGGTGCACGCGACAGGCGGCATCACGGTGCTGTTCGGGAACCTTGCTCCGGACGGCGCCATCGTCAAAAGCGCCGGCGTAAGGGACGACATGCTCCGATATACGGGAAAAGCACGCGTATTCAACTCCGAAGATGAGGCGATGCAGGCCATTCTGGCCGGATCGGTGAGCGAAGGGCAGGTTGTGGTCGTGCGCTATGAAGGGCCCAGAGGTGGACCAGGAATGCCCGAAATGCTTGCGCCAACCGCCGCGATATCGGGAATGGGGCTGAGCGTACCCCTCATTACAGACGGGCGTTTCTCGGGCGGGACTCGGGGCGCCGCGATCGGACACATATCACCAGAGGCGGCCGAGGGTGGCCCCTTGGGGCTCTTGCACGACGGGGACGAGATTACCATTGACATCCCCAACCATCGGCTGGCCGTGCAGCTGACCGACGAGGTCCTTGCGGCCAGAAAGGCAACGTGGACGCCGGTGCGAAAAGACATCATCGGCGGCTACTTGAAGAGATACGCCGCCGCGGTGAGTTCGGCAAGCAACGGAGCGATACTGCGCGCGCCGCGGGAAACACGGGAGCCGTGATCCCGGCGCGCCGCCTAGCTGGCCTTGTAGATGTACGCGTTGCCAAATCTCGTCACTGCCGTGTAACCGTTTGATCTGAGGTAACTGTCAAAGGTGGTTCGATTGCTGTTCCCGAAGTTCTCCGACAGGATCACGTACTTGTAAAAGTCTCTGTCGCTTTGAATGGCGGCCTGTAACACAGCGGTGTTATTCGACACCTCGTCTCGGTACGCCATCGGCGAGGAATCAAACGCAGACGGGTTTGTGGTGTAGAACAACGCCTCGCGCTGCGAGGAGCTCGCGTTCGCAAACGGGTCGTTCGGGTTGGGGGGGGCGAAAAACGCCAGTGTCGTATGGTTGCCGGGGAGCTGGCCCACGTACCGAATCGCGTTGAAGTCGTCTTGTCCGATCACCGACTGGTACTTGTCGGTGCTTATGGCCCCCGCCGCATTGGTCGTAATGACAAGCGCTACCAGCACGACAGCGATAATTCTGCCCGGAGAGATAAGTGCAGATCTGCGTCCGAGAGATCGCTCGATCATGGAGACCCCGAGACCCGCGGCGGGTATGAGAACCGCTTGGGCATACGCCACGCCCCGCCCGAGGAAGATCTCAGCGGTCGCCGGAGCAAACGAAAAGTACACGGTTGACAGGGTCCAGCCGACCAGTATACCCAGGATGAATGCGAGCAAGACGAGATGAGAGAGCTCCCACTCTTTGGTCTCGATCAGAGAGCCTGCGAGTCCTACCACGGCGAGCGCCGCTATCAAGGGCGTTACGTAGAGGAGGATGTACGTCGGGTCGGGGTACATAATTTGGAGCGCAATCAGCGGGAGAACAGACTGCATCGCAAACGGCGCCGCCCCGATGGTGACGAGGGCTGGACTGAAGCCCTCGAACGGCGCCGCCCCGATGGTGACGAGGGCTGGACTGAAGCCCGTCGGAATGCCGTAAACGATGAAGCGCCAGGCAAAGAGCATCAACCCGAGCACATACGTCGGAATAGAGACAATCGTCGTGAGCGTGTTCTGTCGTTTCATGAGCTGGGCAATCACCACGAACGCGAATATGAACGGTGTGTAGACCCCGTAGAGGATGTGAATGTCAATGGAGAGCCCCAGCACAAACGCGCCAGCTAGGAACGAACCCGCCTCTCGTGAAGCACAGAGATAGAGGCCAAAGAACACGAAATAGGTGCCCACGACCTGCATCATCGAGATGTTCGTCCTCCAGAAGAGTTCAAACAGCGGGGACATTGAGCCAAACAAGAAGAGCGCGACGACTTTGCCGGATAGGCTCACATCGAGTCGCTCCAAAACGGCGAGGAGCATTATGGAGGCCAAAACGCCGAACACGGGTCCGAACCAGATCGCCATGTCGACGACCGACGCGTTACCGATCATCGCAAACGACCCCATGGCGAACTCGAAGCTTCGCTCGCGGACAACGTCGCCAGCGCCGGCTGTCAAGAATGAAGGTATGCCCGTGAAGCCCGTGTGCACGAAGTAGGCCGCGCGGGTTGCCCAGTAGAGAGGATCAAAGTAGGGAATCGTGCCTACCGTCGCCGGATACCAGAGCCGTACAACACCCCCGAAAAGGAGCATCGCGATGATTATGATATTCTCAGGCTTGAGCAGGGCGGACGCACTGATAGGTGCCTGCTCACGGTTCAAGGCCAGGGCGAAAATGAACATCAGGGTCGTCCAAAGAAAGAGCGGCCCGACGATGGAGAGAGGACTTCCCGGTATCAGCAGGGCCGTGTACACGACTTCGAGAATGGCGAGGAAGACCACGCTAAAACCAATCGCTGTGCCGATCCTGCCTGCGACGCTTTGGTCTCCCAAGATGACGAGCGACGTAAAATACCCTGGGAAAAAAAAGAGAACAGCGCCAGCACAGAAGACCTGAATAATAGTCCCAATGGGGATTGCGAGCGGTATGCACAGCGCCAGAAAAATGAAATAGGCGACACTGATGGGCCTGAGACTCTGAAAATTCATATTTGGGCCTTCTATACTTTTCCGATTATATATGCTTTATCAAGTATGAGGTGTCACACGTTTACCGCTTGCCGGGGTTTAATGCGGCTAATTTGGGCGCCTTGCGGGCTACGAATGCGTAGTCGATCGCGAAGGTGAAGGCGCCGCTTTTTACCCAAGCTCTGCAGCGCCGGACGTGAGGCACCGAGTTCGAGATGACCACTAACAGACGGATCTTCAAAAATACCGCAGCATTAGCCTCAGCGGACATTTTTACGCGTCTGATGCGCTTTGGGCTCGCCGTTGTCATAGCCAGGACGCTCGGTCCTGCTGGATACGGTGTGTATGCGTTTGCGTTCTCGTTTGCGGAGGTCTATGGCGTCATCTCAGATTTCGGCATGAGCAACCTCATAATCCGCGATACCTCAAGAGAGAAGAAGTACCTCGCTCGTTATGTCGGAAACATCTTGTTCGTTGAAACAGCGCTTTCCTTGATCGCCTACGGCTTCCTGTTCGTTCTCGTCGGCGCAATGAACCTACCTCAAGAAAAAGCCGTTATTGTCTATATCGCCGTTATCTCCTACGTTCTGACGGCTCTCGCGCAGATCGTCCGAGCGACGTTCAAAGCTCACGAGAGGATGGAGTATGACGCGACGCTAAACATCATTCAACAGAGCGTTACCGTCATCCTTGGCATCGGCGTGCTGTATTTCGGTTACGGATTGATCGCGCTCGCCATGGTGTTCGTTTTAGGAAGCTTGATCAACCTCATCGCAAGCCTCGCGCTCGTTTCAGTGAAATTCACGCGGCCTGCGTTCAGGTTAAACCGACGCTTTTTGACGTATCTGGTCAAAGAGGTCCCCTCTTTCGGACTGATTGTATTTTTCTCGCTTATCTATTACAAGATAAGCACGCTGCTTCTGTCGTTTATCCAGGGGGATGCCGCGACCGGTTGGTTCAACGCCTCGTACGCCATGGCGGTGTCGCTCACCTTTCTGCCGGCAGCATTCATGGGGGCCCTATTCCCTGTAATATCGACGCTCCACGTCTCCTCGAAAGACCTTGCAAAGACCGTCTATAACGAGTCATTTCGCTATATGGTTATCTTGGGACTTCCGCTTGCATTCGGCACGACCGTGCTTGCGGACAAAGTCATCGACATCATTTATGGTCCGCCATTTCACAACTCAATCGTCGTCTTGCAGATCGTCATTTGGTCCGTCTCAATCTTATTTCTCAATTTCGTGCTCACCACGACGTTGACGTCGATAAATCTGCAGCGCGTCGTTATGTATGCCACGGGAGTCGCCGTCACTGTCAACATCATTCTCAACCTCCTCGTTATCCCGGGATATAGCTACGTCGGGGCAAGCTACGTAATGATAGCGACCGAGCTCACCACTTTTTCGATCTGCTTCTACTACGCGTCGAAAAACTTGTACTTCATTCGGCTGCACCGGCTTCTGCTCAAACCGCTCCTCGGGTCATTCGTCATGGCGGTCGTCGTGTATTATCTGAGGCCGATCAACCTGTTCATTATAGTTGGGGTTGCGGTCTGGGTGTATTTCGCTACCCTCCTCGCACTGAGGACGTTCACGAAGCAAGACGTGAGCGTCATTAAGAGCATAATCGGCAGAACGTGAGCTTATGTCGCGCAACAAAAAAAGGGACGACGGAAAGGTGGGCGTGTGAGGATAGCCCTTACGACCTTCGAATACGACCGGAACCTCATCGGCGGTGCGGGCATTTACGCGCTTGAGCTGAGTCGGTGGCTGGCACCACTCTGCCAGCTCACTGTGCAGAGTTGCGACGCATATAAGACTCCACCAGACGCCTTCACTGCCGCTTGGTTTGGGGCGGGAGTACCAAACGTGAGATACCGGCAGCTGCCTCAACCCTTACGGGGCCACGGGGTTGCAGCCTTTTACTACTACGCGCTCGTTCGCGAGCGATTCGAGGGGTGCGACGTGCATCTGATTAACGACCTCTCGCAGGGGGTGGCAATTCATCGCAACGCTCCTCTCGTCCAGATTCTGCACCACCTGCCCTCGTCAGAGCTGCAGCAGTTGCCACTGTCAAAATCGCGCATCGCAATCACTATGCTTGCCGCGCTCGAAAAGCGCGCACTAAAACGGGCTCAAGCAGTTATCTGCGACAGCAGCGACACGATGGCGCAGGCGCTCGCGCGATATCCGGAGCACGCGGAGAAGCTGAGAGTTATACCTAACGGTGTTGACGTGAACCTTTTCACACCTGTCGACACGCCGACCGAAGGCGTTGTGGCCGAGAAACCGCTCGTTGCGTGTGTTGCTCGGGGACTCGAGGCGAGAAAGGGTATCGCGGACTTGATCGAGGCGCTCGCGGCGGTCCAGCGCGTCACGCCGGTTGAACTCGTTATCATAGGCAAAGACTCGCAACGATTGAAGCAGCGGATGCTGGCGCTCGCGCTCGCGCTCGGTGTAATCGACGTGGTCACGTTCGTCGATTCCGTATCACTGCGCGATCTTATCGCGCTCTATCAGCGCGCCACCGTGACGGTGGTGCCCTCATTGCTCGAGGGATTTAGCAAGCCGGCGCTCGAATCGATGGCGTGCGGAACGCCTGTGATCGGAACGGCTGTTGGGGCGATCCCAGAACTCGTCGACGAAAGCTCCGGGGTCCTAGTCACTCCCGGAGACGCAGGCGCTCTCGCTGCGGCGCTGATCGATTTGCTCCAGGATGACCGGCGAGTGAAACGGATGGGGGTGGCCGCACGGCGACGTGCGGTTACGCTTTTTGCTTGGGATAGTGTCGCCAAGCGCGTGCTCAGCGTGTGCGAGCAGGCCATGTCATCCTGAGGCGGCCCGTTCGTATATCGCTTCGAGCTTACGCAGATGGACGCTCATGTCAAATGTTGCTGCGGATCTGCGCGCGTTTTGGCTCAATTCACTGAGAAGCTTCGAATCAGACGACAACGTTCCTAGAATCTCACTCAGCGCTTCAACGTCACCGGGCGGAAAAAGAAAACCGTTGTATCCGTCACTGATGAGTTCAGGAATCGCCCCGGCTCGGCTTCCGAGCACAGGGATCCCCTGCAAGTAGTATTCGGGGACAACGAGGCCGAACGTCTCGTTATAGATGGACGGCACCACAGCCACGTCGGCTATGCCGTAGAGCTGCCGAAGCTTTTCGGGGGCCAAAAAGCCATAGAAGACAATGCGTCCGTCATCGTGCGCAGCGCGCTTGAAACTTACCACGTCGCTGCCTTGACCGACTATGTGCAGTCGCGCGTCGTCAAAGTCTAAGCTTTTCACAGACTCTATGAGGACGTGGACGCCTTTGTGTTTTCCCAGACGCCCGACGTAGAGTATGTCAAACGTGCTGTTGTTGACCTTTGCCACTGGGTCGCCCCCCTCTATGCCGAGCGGGAGCTTCGTCTTTTGCGCGGTGGTGAATAGGCCGAAGCTCGAAAGTGTATTAAGTACAAAGTCAGACGGGGCGATTATAACCGCCGGATGAACCCGCTTGGAAATCCAGCGATAGAGGCGACACAAGCGATGAGGGTTGACGCACGAGGCGTTGGTCCGCGTAAGCAAAGTCGTCTTGGGACACACGAGGTTGTAGTCGTGCACCGTGTGAACCGTGGGAATCTCGAGATCGTCGGCGGCGCTAAACACCGACGCTGACAAGCCCTTGAAATTGTGCACGTGGACCACATCAGGGCTCTCTCGCCTGAGCACAGCTTTCGTAAACGCATACGTGTACGGATTCCACACGTCGACCGCGTGCCATATAGGTTTGACGATGCGGGGCCTTCGGGAATAATGATAATTAGTGTAGAGATTGAGCGGGAAAAAACGGTAGATAGACTCTCTCGTCGGGGCTTCGTGCTCTGAAGTTGTATGCGCGTGGCTACCAAAAGGAGCGGTCGTTATTACCGAGATGTCGTGGTCGTCGCTCAGCCTCTCTGAGATGTGGGAGACATACAGCTCAGCGCCACCGTGAACATAGGGCGGGTAAAGGTTAGAGACCATACAGATTTTCACGAACACAGCCTCGAAAATCTACGATGTAAAAGAGCTGATCGGATGCTTCAGTCTATTCTCTTCAACTGAGCTCATATTAAGGCCTCGTATACTTCCCTAGTGCGGGCAATCGCTTGAGTCCAGGTAAACTCACTCTTAACTCTCTGATAGCCGTTGTGGCCCATCCTGTCTGCCAGTTCTTCGTCGCTCAGCACCGCTCGTATTGCTTCCACAAGTCCGTGCAGATCGCCTGGCTGAACTAGCAACCCATTGTAGTGATCTTGGATCACCGACGGGATGCCTCCAACGTTCGTACCGATAACTGGTCTGCCGCAGGCGTTTGCCTCAGCCAAAACCATCCCGAACCCCTCGGCATCGGTGAGCGTGGGGAGCACAGCGAGATCCGCTCCCCGATAATAAAGAGGCATCTCCTCCTCGGGTATGAGCCCGGCGAATACCACCCGGTCTTGAACTCCGATACGCCGCGCATAAGTTGCGTAGTGCGAGCGCCAGTTTCCATCGCCCACAACCACGAGGGTTACGCTTGGGTCAAGACTGCGGAGCGCACGGATAAGCATGGGGAGCCCTTTGTGTCGGTGGGCTTTGCTTAGCTGGCCGACAAAGAGGATAATGTGCCCCCCGAGGCCGTACTTGTCTCTTATGTGGCCAGAGTCGACCGTCGGATTGAATGTCGCTACGTCCACACCGGGGGGCACGGCTGACGTTTTGCTGAGGTAACCTTGGAGAAACGGAGAATGTGCGGCGTAGTGGTGCGAGGTCGTGACGATCCAACTAGCGCGGCGAATGGTGTCCCTCCCCAGGAAGCGATAGTAGGCCCTTACCAAGAGCTTGGTTGTCGCATTTATTCCCACCGCGTCATTGTGGTAGGTCAACACGAACGGCCTATCACCAGAGACTCGTGCGGCGACGTCAGCCATGTAGGGGACGGGCAAATGTCCGTTCACCACGTCAGGGTCAACCTCGTCGATAACCCTCTTTATGGATCGAAACCAGCGCAAGCTGAACGGGGTGTTCGACACGGTCGTAAGTCGGGGAAGCGTGAAAACCCTCGGGCCGGACTCGTCGAGCACGCGCGAACAGGTTATGACTGTCGTGTCGACTCCTGCGTTGTGCAAGCCGACTGCGATTCTGTACGTGTACTGCTGAAGTCCTCCCACGCCGGAATAGTACGGCGAAGCGATTAGTGCTTTCATACGGGGTTGCACTCGCGCTTGTTTAGGAATAAGCTGTTGCCGCCACGTGACCTATACAGGAAGAAGTGGTACGTAGTCATCTGGGCGACCTTCGGTTAGCTCATCAGTTTCGCGTAGGTATCTATAATGCTTTTTGAGATATCCGACCACGCGAATTTCTTTGACATTTCGAATCCGTTTTCAGCCAGTTGTTCACGCAGTGCGCGGTCGCTGACGACATCAAAAATAACGTCGGCGATTTCATCGGGGGAGCCGTCGCTGACGAGGAAACCATTGACGCCGTCTTGAACGAGTTCCCGGACGGCGCTCATTTCGTGACTTATGCTGATCACCGGCAACTTACACGCATTTGCCTCGATGATAACGAGGCCGAACCCTTCGCGAACGGAAGGGAGAACGAATACCTTTGATGACTTCATAAACGCCGTGAGCCCGTCTTGGTCGACAAAGCCGGTAAAGGTGACGGTCTCGTCGAGTCCAAGCTTTGACGCCAGGTCTTCGAGCGAGGCTCGCTCCGGACCGTCCCCGATAATCGCGCACCTAATGGCAGGAATCCTTGTTTGTGCAATCGCAATCGCGTTTAGCAAGAGATCAACGCGCTTTTCACTGATGAGCCTTCCCGCAAACAGCACATCGGTTGCGGTCGACGCAGGCGCGATCATCGTGATGCGCTCAAGATCGATGCCGACAGGAATGACGTCGATGCGTTCGGGTTTGACGTGACACCGTATAAGGTCGTCTCTCGTCTTGTACGATATCGCCACGATACCATCAGCGAGTCGCATCGTCAGTCTTTCAACAATTCTGCCTATGCTTCCGCGGATCGGTCCAAGATAGTCCCGCCAATAGGTGTCCCATACCTCGAGCCACGTGACCACTAGTGGTTTTCTTTTTACGATTGAGGCAACTTTGCCCGCGAAGCATGGAAAGTAGGGGAATTGGTTACAGTCGATGACGTCGCAATCCGCCTTCAGCAAGGCCGGTAAAACCCTCAAAGAGTAGATGAGGGCCTCGGCAATCGAGCGGACGCCCTGGTTGTTGTACAGTTCGCGAACCTTGCACACGCCGTGGAGGTGAACGTTGTCCGTGACGATCGTATCAGCTCCCTGCCACCATTTCATGCCGTAAATGTGGACCTCGTGCTCTCCGTTTTCGGCGAGCTTGCGCGCGAGTTCCCAGAGACGCTTGTCTGCCCCCCCCATGTTGTACGGATAAATTGCATCCATCACGTACGCGATCTTTATGGCGCTCGCCTCCCGCCCGGAGCCATCCGTCGCTTCGGCAAGAAAGACGCGATCTTCAGTCCGTCGCAGATGGATCTCAGCTTGGGTCGATCTGCGCGCTTGCCGTAGTCTATAGCGATTTCTCCTATCCTAAAACTGTGACGCGCACATTCAATAAACATGTCTGCTTCAATCTCAAGTCCCTGTGCGATAAGGCCCATACGGTCAACGAGGCACCCGCAGTACCCCCAGAACGCTGTGCACAAGTCAGTTGTGTCTTCTTTAAAGAGCATCCGAGCCACGGAGGTAAGCGCCCGGTTGCCAAAAACATTGGTTCGGGTCATGGCACGGGCTTTTTGCTGCGTTGCGTCTTCAGAGTCTCCATCAATGACATATAGGGGGTATCGTAACCCTCGTCCGAGAGCACGCGAACAGGAACCTTATCAATCACCTGGCCGATAGTCGCCTCTTCATTGAGGGTCGTAATAAGCACCGCTGCCTTAGGTTTCATGGATCGGCGCGTCTGCTGTTGAGAAACGCTATTAGACGGAAGCTTTGCTTTTTGAGCTTAAGTCTTGCGTTCTGTTTCATCAGGCCGAACAAAGGTCGGTGTGCACACGTTGTTGCGCTATTGTCGTCTAAGGTAGCTATATAGTTCGACTTGTTTATCTTTAATAGAGCTCAATACCCTGACGATTTGTTAGAGGCACGATGGATACCGTTGTTTTGTCCGTTTTTCGGCTGCTGGTAGGGGCCGCACTGTTCTTTTTTGTCCCTGGTTTCTTTTTAACTGCTGTGTTGTTTCCGAAAAAACAAGACTTGCCGAGTCTGGAGAGAATCTCAGTGGCGGTTATTATCAGCGTTCTTGTTTCAATTGCTGACGGGACTGCTCTTCTGATAACGGTCGGATTAGATTTTACGACGCTCGCACTCTCAATGTCTGCGCTGGTGGCGGCGTTCGCGATGGCAGCGTTCGCGCGCTGGCGGCGCCTTCCGCAGTCTGACCGACTCGTCGTCCGGGGAGCAGGCACCCCGATCGTGCTACCGGCAGTGGGGGCCGCGATTTGTCTTTGTCTCGCTTTGGTTGGCACGACGCTCCTGTTAGCCCCCCACCCGAACGAAGCCAGTTACAGCGATTTCTATGTGCTCGATAGCAACGGACAGACCATCGCCTATCCCACAAACGTGACTGCGGGAACGTCATCTACTCTAATCCTCGGCATCACCAACCACGAGAACACCAGCAACACGTATGCCGGCACCGTGTCGCTAGGCAATTCAACACTCTATCGTTTCGACAATCTGACGCTGGTCCAAGGGCAAAATGTTGAACGGCCGATATATATCGCATTCACCTCTGTAGGTGAAAAACAGAAACTGAACTTTACGCTCGTTGATTCCTTTGATAAGACCTACGAATTGCACCTCTGGGTCAACGTACGCCCGCCTTGATAGATTGCTTCACGTGCCCGACGGCGTTGCTGCCAACGTTAGACTCGGCACCGGCATAGCTAAAGCACTTTTTTGACGACAGATGTGACCGACGAGCACGACGCTATACAGCTTGGGCTATCTGAACGCATCAAAAAGCACTAAGCGCTCTCGCACCAAGTCCGGTATTCTCGCGTACCCGCCAGCAGCTGTAATCTCCTGCTCGGTGATGTTAAACGCGTGCATTAACGGCGCGTTTTTTGTCTCGTCGTACTCCATAACCCGTGGATCTGAGCATATCAAGACAGTGAGCTGCGTCGCAGCTCTTTGAATTGATTGCTTCGCACCAACGACAATCAACAACACGTCCATCCCTCCTTCGTGAACGCCCATTTCAAGCGCTTTTCGTATCTGCCGGCAAGCGCCCAAGTGAAGGAGAATTTCGACGCCAAGGTCCGTGGCGATGTTTCGATGATCGCGAAACGACCGCATGGCGTTGCGTATGGCACAATCAACGTGCCGCCGACCGGCGACTTTTGTGGCGTCGACGGCTTGAATTGTCGTGTTGCTTGGCTGCGCAATGGCGTCAAGCTCCCTCAAAAAAGCCTCAACACTCCCAATGGTGATTTTTCCTGCCACGACGTCATATTGCATGGGTTGACTCACTCATCTGTGAGAAACGTCGCATCCGCTCTATCCGTTCGATCAAGTACGCCCCCGGGTTCGCCGAGTTGCGTAAAGACATCAGACGCTAGCGCAGGCCCAAGAAGTGCCGCCACCGTTTCAAAGGGAGCCTTTTTAAGTTCTTTTCGGCTTGTGAAACCCGCATCGTGCAGTTTTCGGGCGCGGACTCGGCCGATGTTTTTCAGTTGCACGAGATCAAGGAGCTCACGATTGATACCATACTGGATGCGCGCTGTGAGCTCCCGGGCTTCTTTCCTTGAAGGAACCTTGAGGTAGGCTGCAAGCTCGGCGAGCGCATGACTCACCCACTGCACCGTATCGACGAGATTTCTGATGTCGCCCGGCCCGACGTTGTAGCTTTCGGTGATCTCCTTTTCGCCTACTTCGGTTATCCAGTCGTTGACGAGCATTGCCGTTTTTACCTCAGAGAGGAACCAGTCGTAATCGACGTCTCTGAATCGATTAGGAATCTCATCCAGGAACTCATCGAGGTGCCGATTGACAAATTCAGTTACCACGCGGTAATCCTTGTTTCGCATGAACAGGCGCTTAACGTCCGGGGTTGAACAGATGAGGTGGAGCAGCGATACGTCGCTCACCGTCTCGGCGTTGCTTAGTCCTTTTCGTATCTTCACCGCAGTCAGCGGATCGACATAGAGCCGCGACACAAGATGCCCAAATGTCGTCGCCTTGATGCGCCCGCTCGAGTCGACAATCATCTCTTCGTTCTCGAGAAACGCCAAAACGCGGTCGATCGCATATCGCAAGAGGTTCAGCCCCGTCTTTTGCTGAAATCCGAAGAACGTCGCGTCAAAGAACTGTTCGAGATCAGCCCTCGTGTGTGCGAAACCGTTTGAAATGGTCGAGAGAACGTGCATGCGAAGCGCTGTCTCCGTTCCAAGTTTTGAAATAACGTCTTCGGCCTCGCTGAGAATATAGTGGTCTGCGAGCGCCTCACACTCACTCGGCGATTTAGCGATGAGAACTGCCTCTCCGTACGCATCGAATCCGGGCCTCCCCGCGCGACCGGCCATTTGCTTGTATTCGAGCACGGGAATGTCCGTCATGCCGTAGTTCGCGTCGTAGCGCTTGTAATCTCTGATAACGACCCTTCGGGCAGGAAGGTTGAGTCCCGACGCGAGCGTAGGCGTCGAGACGATTACCTTGATAAGGTTGGCGCGGAACCACGTCTCGACGTGTTTCCGGTGGTCGATGAGAAGGCCGGCGTGGTGAAATGCCGCTCCGTGGCGCACGCAGTAGGCGAGCTTCTCTGCAATCCCGGTCTCCCCGTGGATTTTCGCAGCAAGCTCCTTGGAGTCGAAATCGCCCTGTGATCGGAGCGTCGTTGCGATTCTCTTTGCAAGGCCTTCAGCATTTCGCCGTGTATTGACAAAGATCAAGCATTGGCCACCTTCTCGCAGGGTATCGATGGCGAGTGCAATCGCCGGGTCGCTTGCGCCATCTGAAACGGCTTTTTTCACAACGCCGAGCGGTGGCGCGCCGTGTAAGAACGCGATAACGGCGCGCTCAGGAAGATAAAGACCCTCGTGCAATGCGACGGGCCTCCAGTCACTTCTTATGAGTTGTGCGTCAAGCCAGGCTGCCATATCGTCGGCATTAGACACCGTTGCACTGAGCGCGAGAATTTGAGCTGTCGGATTGAGTCTCTTTAGCTTAGTCAGCGTTACCTCGAGCGTTGGACCGCGATCTATCGAGTTCAGCAAGTGGATCTCGTCCGCGACGACGACAGTAAGCGCCTGCATCCACGCAACGCCGTTTCGCAGCAGCGAATCTGCTTTCTCGGAAGTGGTGACTATGATATCGTTGCGTCCCAGATTGTCGTCACGAACGTCGTAGTCTCCTGTTGAGATCCCGACTCGCACGCCTGACGCGGCAAACAGCGAGAATCGGTCGAACTTCTCCGAAGCGAGCGCCTTCAGGGGGACGATATAAAGGCATTTGCCGCCTTTAACGATCGAATTGAGCATCGCGAATTCTGCGAGCAGCGTCTTGCCCGAAGCGGTGGGCGTCGCGACCACCATACTCGCGCCGTTGAGCAGCCCGCAATCTAGTGCTTCGGCTTGCGGCGGATAGAGCTCCGTGAAGTCCGGCTGAGTATAAAAACGCGTAATTTTTTCAGGTAAATCCGTTACGTCCATGCTGCTCTAGGTAACCCATATGAGCAGTCCGATATTAATACCGTTCTCAGCAGTTCTGGCGCCAGCGGCGCATAAGGCGAGGAGGGCCGCGCTCAAGGCCGACGGTCGTTAAACCACCCTTTACCGGCGCTNNTAACTCGTCCCTCTTCGCGACATGTCCAACGTGTCTCTTTTCCACAGAACCAACAAGCTCACGATAAGCGTGAGACAACCCATGCATCGACCCATTCTGTGGAACAACCGAGGTCCCGTTAACGACCTTAGTGATTTAAGACCGAGGCAACATATTGTAAAGCCAGTATTATTTTAAGATTTATAACAACTTTGGTTTGTTACTCCGCGCACGCCCGCACGAAAGCCGCGGCGGGATCTTGTGAGCAGGAGTGGGGGTGCTTTTAAACCTCAAAGGACCGTGTTCAGATTGCCGATACGTACCAGAAAGCTTTCGGTCTTCTCAACGTACGAGTTGTCTTCTACGTCTTTGTGCAGAATTTCGACGGTGGCAACCGGGGTTGCCTTGCACAGTTCTTGCATCTCTTCGAACGCGCTCTCCGCCCCTGAGCGATCCTGGGTGCAAAAGAAAGCGACACGAGTGAATCGCTTGCTCTTGCGCGAGATGTACGCCCGCATAGGACTTGATACGGTTTGAACCCAGACTGGCGTGCCAATGATCGTGAGATCGTAACGCGCAGGATCTTTTTTCGTGGCCTTGATAACCGCGGGCTTTTTCAGGACCGCCTCCTCGCGCGAAATGTCGTACCCGGAAAAATCGCTTCGGTCTTCTCTGGCGACGATCTCCTCGACGTCTCCTGAGAGAGCTCGCGCGATCGTTTCAGCTACCTTTCTGGTGATTCCCGTGCGAGAATAAAAAACGACGAGCGTCTTCATTAGACGGTATTACGTGTCGCCAAGCTTAACCGTTTCATTTCCTTTGNNTTTGAGGTGCAAGGAACGTGATCTTTGATCTGCACATTCACTCAAAATACTCGGGCGATTGTACAATGGCGCCGGCCACCATCCTCAAGGTCGCAAAGAAACTTGGATTGGACGGTATTGCCGTCGCGGATCACTTAACTATCAAGGGCGCAGTTGAGACGCGCAGATTGAACGACGATCCTGATTTTTTGGTCATCGTCGGCGCCGAAATTGAGACGGCGAACAAGGAGGACCTGATCGGCTTATTTCTCACAGAGGAAATTGAGTCCCGAAACACCGCAGACGTAATCACCGAGGTCAAAGCGCAAGGTGGCATTGTTTTTTGGGCGCATCCATTCCGAGTCGGGAAAAACCTATTACACCCCGAGGCGATTGAGCGACTTGATCTCATTGAGGGGTTCAATTCGAAAACGAGCGCTTCGCGCAACGCGCTTGCGCAACAGCTCGCTCGTGAATATGATAAACCCGTGATAGGGGCCAGCGACGCACACCAGGTCGCGGAAATAGGAAATGGCAAAACGTTGGTACGTAGCGCTGATTTTGGCGCGACGAGAGAATCGCTTGCTTGCGGGAAGACGCAGATAGTGGACTCTCACTTGTCCTACGATTACCTATACGATACGCTTTGAGAATCAATAGTCCGTTTCGCAAACGGCTTTCATTTGGGACAAGAGAAGGTTCCGTGCTGACAACGCCTCTAGCGTGATCGCGGCTGCGCCTAAAAAGCGCTCTATCTCTAGGCTGCTTAATTCCGCGCATCAATCACGTTTAATAATGAAAAACTACTGTCAAACTTAGCGAGGTGAGCAGCCAAATCAGACAGCAAAACATAGAATCAAAACTGTTTTATTCCGCAAGTATTGGTCATTTCGACCAAGTAAGCGAGTCGGCCGTCGATTTGGAGATGGCCGGCGCATCTTACACTTAGTAAGATCACTTTTTTGGCAAAGATTGAAGGCCCACTAATTTTGTTCGTACAGCGTTTGCCATAAATCTGTCGTACTAGTTAGTGGGCTTGATAAACAAAAAAATAGAGAGCAGAGAAGTATGTGATTCTCTGCCCAACTAGCGTGGCAGCATTATGTTAGTACAATTGAGCTCATTATTCGCTGTGCTTGCGCTAAGTACGTGTCATAGTCGCTGGGCACGGCCTTGTAAGCAATCACGTAACCTGTGTTGTTATTTATTACGAAAGTCTCCGTTACTTTGAGCGTCGTGTTAGTACTACTAGCTGGCGTTGTGTTAAGCTGGACTGGGACGAGCCCTTGAAAAACGATTGTTTGTGCTGGCTGTCCAGAAACTGTCGTGGTGTTGTTTGAAATTTCCTGATAGTTCGGGTATTTTGTGACGTTGGCCATCTGAGAGTCTGCAAAACTGCCTAACGTTTGGCCTGCGCTAAGAGCAACTGTGCCGACGTTCACGCCATCAACTTTCGAATTTGGATTCAGATAGACGTATATCTTCACTTGGGTTGTTGGATCCGTTGTCGTGTCTGCTTTGAGCGACGTGGGATACGTGACATTAAAACCAGTACCACTTGAAAAAGTCGTGTTGTTGCCGTTGGTCGTCTGTGACGATGGGATCGGAGTCGGAGAAGGACTGGTATTCGTCGTGCAGCCGGCCGCCGTCGCCGCCAGTGTTATTAGCGCTGCGATCACGAGCGCCGTAATTAGATTGCGATTATCCATAGTATCAGCTCTCGCGTATATGGAAAGCTTCTAGACAATAAAGGTTTGCCTCCTCGCCCAGATCTGATTCGTCGCGCGTCATCCACGAGCAACCGATGGACTGGTTGATTTTCTGTCGGCTCGCTTCGATGCAGGAACACTCGCGGCCGCTTGTTCACCTTGGCCCCCCAATAAGTCTTTATTCGAAAAGGAACTTCAATGATGATGAGCAATCGCAAATCGTTGCGCGTTGCGATGTTTCATGGTTTTGGAAGCTGCGCTTGAGACACCCGCTTCGCAGCTTGCCACGTAGGTGGACACATGGCGAACGCGACAATCAAATATTCAAAGAGGCTAGACGTGCTGCCGCCCTACCTTTTCGCCCAAATCGATACGTTGAAGGCAGAAAAGGAGGCACAGGGAATTGACGTTATTGATCTTGGAGTGGGGGACCCAGATCAGCCAACGCCGCCCCATATCGTAGATTCGCTCGTGCGCGCCGCGCACAACGATGCGAACCATCGGTACCCCTCCTCTGAAGGTATGCTATCGTTTAGAGAGGCCGTAAGTGAGTGGTACGCGAAGAAAGGCATCGGTGTGGATCCAACGCGTGAGGCCTCCGCACTGATCGGATCGAAGGAAGGCATAGCGCATCTTCCCTTGGCCTTTATCAACCGAGGGGACAAAGTCCTTGTTCCCGATCCCGCGTATCCCGTGTACCGGATAGCAACTATCATGGCCGATGGCAAGCCGATAAGCATGCCACTAACTGCTGACAACGGGTTCTTGCCTGATATTGACAAGGCAGTGACCGACGCCAAGTTGCTCTTCATCAACTATCCGAATAATCCGACAGCCGCTGTCGCAGACAGTGACTTTTTTAGGGCCATCGTCGACTACGCCTCTGACAACGATGTTATCGTCTGCCACGACGCAGCGTACTTAGAGTTGACTTATGACGGCTACAGAGCTCCGTCGTTTCTCTCCGTACCAGGGGCACTGGATGTTGGAATCGAAATCGGCAGCCTGTCCAAAACGTACAACATGACCGGCTGGCGAATAGGGTTTGCAGTAGGAAACGCCGATGTGATAGCCGGCCTCAGAAAAGTTAAATCGAACCTGGACTCAGGCGCATTCCAAGCGGTACAGGAAGCAGGGATCGCTGCTATGAAGGGACCACAGGACACAGTTGAAGTGCTCAAGAGCCTCTATTCAGAACGCAGAGACGCACTAGTCGATGGCCTAAGGAGCATTGGCTGGTCGGTGGACAAGCCGAAGGCAACGTTTTATGTCTGGGCTCCCGTTCCAGACGGAAGCCCCTCTCTCGAGTTTTCAATGCGACTTTTAGACGCAGGGATTGTCGCAACGCCAGGCATTGGCTTCGGAGACCACGGGGAGGGCTACATCAGATTCGCGTTGACGGTGCCCGTCAGCACAATCGAGGAGGCAGTGACGCGGCTCCAGGAGGTTCTCTAATGGATTTCGGCACGCGCGAACATCTCGCCGAGAAGAACGGCCGCCTCATCATTGGGGGCGCCGATGTCGTTGAGCTCGCACGGAAGCACGGCACGCCGCTCTATGTCACTGACGAGCGGCGCATTCGGAGCAACTACCGGCGCTTCGCGGCCGCGTTCCCCGATGCAGATGTTTACTACGCCGCAAAGGCGAATGGCCACATAGCGGTTCTGCGCATACTCGCGCAAGAAGGTGCCGGTGCCGACGTATTCTCCGATGGTGAGCTGTATGCTGCCCTCCTTGCCGGGATCCGACCCGACCGCATCCTCTTCAATGGAAACGCAAAAACGGACGCCGAACTTGCAATGGCGTGTGAAACCGGCGTGAAGGTGTCCGTCGATTCGCCTGATGAGCTCCGAGCGCTCGCACGAATTGCGTCGGATGCAGACAGAGAGGTCGAAATTGCATTCAGGGTCAATCCTGACGTATCCCCCGCGACGCACCCTAAGATCGCAACGGGTCTGGCACAATCGAAATTTGGAATCCCCCACACTCAGGTGCTTGCGTGCTACGCTGAGGCGCTCTCACTTGAAGGCGTGCGGCCTGTTGGCATTCATTGTCACATCGGTTCACAGATACTCGAGCTTAGCCCCTTCGCCGAGATGATGACGCGGATGATGGATCTCGTTGAAAAGCTCAGAAACGACCTTGAGCTCGAACTCGATTTCGTTGATGTCGGCAGCGGACTGGGCATACCGTACGCCGGGACGGCGCCAACCCCAATCGACCTCGCGAATGTGATTCTGCCGATATTCACCGAACGTACACGCGCGCTGGGGGTGCGCCCCAAGCTCGTGCTCGAACCGGGACGATACGTCGTTGGTGACGGCGCAATTCTGCTGTGTGCAGTAAGCACCGTCAAGGAGGCGCATAGCACTTTCGTCGGCGTTGACGCCGGGTTTAACCTTCTGCTTCGCCCGACCTTGTATGAGTCGTACCACGAGGTGATCGTCGCGAATAAGCTCGATAAAACACCCGATCACGTGTACACGGTTGTTGGCCCGATATGCGAAAGCGGCGATATACTGGCAAGAGATAGGCGTCTTCCACACGTTGAAAAAGGGGACCTAATCGCTATACTCGACACAGGCGCGTATGGGTTTGCCATGAGCTCTCAGTACAACGGACGCGCGCGCGCAAGTGAAGTCCTTGTTAGCGCGGGTAAAGCAGAAATTATTCGAAGGCGCGAAACCTACGACGAGCTCTTGATCGGGCAGCGTATTCCGCCGCGCCTGCTTTGAGGGTCCGCTATGAGGGCGATAGAGTTCGTCAAAATGCACGGCAACGGGAACGACTTTGTCATCATTGACGAGACCGAGAAAGAGACCATCAGAAACAAATCGAGTTTTGCTATTAACACGTGTGATCGTCGGTTTGGCATAGGCGCCGATGGGATCCTTTTCGTATCGCGGCCTATCGGGGCCGATCTCGGCATGCGATTGCTTCAGCCTGACGGTTCTGAAGCGGAGATGTGCGGAAACGGCATTCGTTGTCTCGTCATGTACGCCGTCGACGCCGGATATGTGAAGCGTGGCAGCGTCACGGTGAAGACAAAGGCGGGAGTTCGCGAAGTCACTGCTAAGAAAAGCTCGGTAATTGTCGATATGGGCAAGCCTCGCTTTGGCCGCTCAGTGATACCAGCTCTGGGCACGGGCAGTCAGTTCGTCGAAAATATGCACGGGGTGGTGGTTTCTGCAGTCAACACTGGCGTCCCGCATGCGGTGATCTTTGACGATCAAGCTGATGTCGACGTGCACGACCTAGCAGTAAAGATTCGGTATGATCCCGTGTTCCCTCAAGGAGCCAACGTCGATTTTGTGAAAGTCGATGGTAACACGCTTGTTGTTCGGACGTACGAGCGCGGCGTGGAACGGGAGACTCTCAGCTGCGGCACCGGTGCTGTCGCAGCCGCAGCTGTAGCGAACCAGATGGGCCTTATAGGCACTCGGGTCACCGTGAAAACGCTAGGCGGTTCTTTGAAGGTTACGTTGAGGAAAGATCGCGCCCTAGTGGAGGGGCCGGCAGAAACGGTCTACAAGGGCATCTATTTCCTGAAAAAGGTTACGCGTCGGAGAGTCCCTGACCCGTAATCTTAAAATACGCGCTTGTCTCGAGCGGCATTAATGAATGCTTCTTCAATATCGCGCGCCGCCGTTCCGAGTGAGTTTTTACGAACTGCAAAACAATGGCGGAGACGTTATCAAGCAAATACCCAGCAACAGGCAGCACCTCCTGGGTGTCGGTGTCGACATACACCTGATTCGTTAACGTAACGGCTAGGTCATACTTTTTGGCTAAACCGAGCAGCAAAAGAACTTGATTGGCGAAGGCCTGTCGCGACCTAATTTCCGTGTCTTTTGCCTGTTCGAGCCGATAGTACGTGGTCACCGCGTCGAAAATGATAAGCCCTACATTTTCCTTCGCTATTTTCCTGATATTGCGCAGCGTAACTCGCTGCTGGTCGAAGCTTTTGACCTCGAAAACGAGCAGTTTTTGACTGAGCGTTGCAGTATCTGTCGCAGCGATCTGAGCGAAGCGTTCGCTTGGGAATGGATCAGAAGCGATAAATATCACACGCTTTTCGCTTCTTATGACGCTCGTAGCTAGCTGTATGCAGAGGCTGGTCTTCCCACTTCCCGGCTCTCCATAGATATGCGATACGACTCCTGTCGGAAAGCCGCCGCCGATGAGAGCATCGATGCCGTGGCAGGTACTTGGATAAAGCGTCACTGTTCACCTCTTCAGAGCAAATCTAACCTCAAAAACAGCGCAAAGCCGTTCGCTATGGCATTATAGAGAGTTAGGGTTATAAACTTTCGTTCCGCAATAGAAACAGGAGGGGCAACGATCCACATCGCCCTAGCAACGACGGACTTCGCACTTTACCAGGACATCACGAGAGAGCTTCGCGAAAAGAGACTCAAATTTGTAACTGTTGCGCCAAGCGAAGCTGTAGGGCGCGAAGTTGGCGTGGTGATTACTTCTGACAGGGAGGCGAGCGCGATCTCCTTTCCGAATGTCGTTATCGCGACTGATCCCGAGATGGCGGTCAGCGAAGCGTTACGACGTCTCAGGAACACCGGCGTACCTGAAAGCGCCGTTATAGGGATCGATCCAGGAAATGAACCCGGCATTGCCGTCGTCGCGAATGGTATCGTTGAGGCGGTGTATCGCGTCCCATTAAGGCAGGCTTCGAAGATTGTGGAGCGCATTCGGCAGACCTATCCTGATATCCTCGTAAGAATTGGAAACGGAGCACGTCTGACGAGCACGCACTTAGCAAACGCCTTAATTTCGCACGGCATCGCCGTTGAGTTCGTCGATGAAAGCGGAACCTCGCCATACCTGGGGAAGGGCACGGCAGGAATCGCGATTTCAGACATTGTTGCCGCAATCAATATCGCATACACGCAAGGCACTCCGGCTGGACATCAAGACGTGCTCCCTTCGAAGGGTGAGATCCGGCGGATTCAAGAGAGGACTCGAGAGCTCTCTGAGGGTCGAACAACAATTTCGCGAAAGCTTGCCCAAAGAGTAGCGAAAGGCGAAATAACGATAAGCCAAGCTCTCGCGGAACACGCCGGGAGCAGCGAGAATAAAACGTACTAGCCGTTGAGTCGGTCCCAAGCCTCCTGTTCAGCTATCCTCATAACACGCTTAACAGGGATATTTAGCTTCTTGGCAAGCGCAGTTGCATCGTCAAATTCGGCGGCAACGTTGAGTACAGTCCCGTGCTGGTCTGTCGCAACTTTTACGCTGATCGTGTGGGATTCATTGCCTATGCGCACCGTTACGGGCTCAAAACGCCTCAGTGTTTTGATTCTATGATGTGTAGGCGTGATTCGCACTCCTAAGCTGCCAGTTTCTTCAATGATCTTCTTGGCAAGTCGGTGCGTTTCAGCGGGTCGGGCGATCACCTGGATAATGTGACCAGTTCTGCTTTTTTTCCCCGTCGTAGGTATTATTGCCACGTCGAGCGCACCAATTTCGAGGAGCCCCTCTATGAGACTTCCGAGCACCTCTCCTGTGACGTCATCAACGTTGGTTTCAAGCACTTGGATGTCATCGAGCAGCAGATCTTCATTAACTTGGCCGAGCGTGGCACGTAGGACATTTGCGTGAAGGTAGTCTCGAGACCCAGCGCCGTACCCCACGCGCTCGAGGGTCATTTCCGGCAAGAAAACGTCCGAAATTCTGGTGAAAAAGGCAAGTATAGCCGCACCTGTCGGGGTGAGCAGTTCGCCTTCGACGGGCCCCCCTCTGGTTA
Source organism: Candidatus Methanoflorens crillii (assembly GCA_003162175.1). Classification (GTDB taxonomy): domain Archaea; phylum Halobacteriota; class Bog-38; order Methanoflorentales; family Methanoflorentaceae; genus Methanoflorens; species Methanoflorens crillii. The sequence continues at coordinate 71,597 of PMMR01000056.1, forward strand.
TCAGGTGGTATTTGGAGAGTATGGCAGCGGTGGCGGGAGCAGGTACGGGCAGACGTCCGTGATCAGTCTCCACAGACCCCCCGCCCACGCATATAGGGGCCGTGAATACGGAGTTAACCTGCAGTTGTGAAATAGCAGTGCAGGCGCCGATCACATCGGCAACGGCATCTTGAGCGCCCACTTGGTGGAATACGAGCTCATCTTTGTGAACTCCGTGCACGGCTGCCTCTGCCTCTGCTAGGATCCCAAATATCGCGCTCGCATCTGCGAGTATCGGTGAACCGATCCCGCACGATTGAATCGCGTCGATGAGTTCCAGGTACGAACGTGACCCGTCGTGCGCGATCACGTTGACGCGCGTTGCCCGTATCCCTAACTTTTGCACCTCGCAGATCTGTACTTCGACGTCGGCGGCAGCTTCCATGTTCTCTCGAACGTCGGGNNCTAGAGCTCTTTTAGCCACCCTTATATATCACCATGGTATCATATAAGCTTAGGTTCTGATCGTATGCCGCAAGAGGCCCAGCTAAAAGTCGCAAAAGCCTATCCGAACGATTCTGGGAGGGGTATCGCTCGACTTGACCCAGACACACTTCTGAAGCTTCAGTTGTCTCCTGGAGAAATCATCGAGATCGTTGGCAAGACTAGTACCGCCGCAAAAGTCTGGCGGGCCGATCGTCAGGATTGGCACGAGGGCATCATACGGATAGACGGTTTCATTCGTCAAAACGCAGGCGTCGGAATGGGGGAGCGAGTTCTTGTGCGTAAGCCAAAGGTCAACGAAGCGCAGAAAGTTGTGCTTGCCCCTCCTGAAGGGAGTGTTGCCCAACCGCTTGCCGAGATGACCGAGAGCGTGCACCGTCAGCTGCTCAAGCGCCCTATGGTTCAGGGGGACGTCGTGCCCATTATGAGTGTCGCGTCGCATCCGCTCTTGCGGGTGCCGGGTCAAGCCGTGCCCCTCATCGTCGTCAATACTAGTCCGTTGGGTGTGGTATTCATCACTGAGCGGACCCAACTCGATCTAAGGGATAAGCCCGTCAAAGGGTTTGAATCCGTGCGCGCTACGGGCATTTCGTACGAAGATATCGGGGGTCTCAGCGACGAGATACAGCGCATACGAGAGATGATCGAACTTCCTGTGAAGCATCCCGAAGTATTCCAAACCCTTGGCATAACGCCACCGAGCGGAGTGCTGCTTTACGGGCCTCCTGGTACCGGCAAGACGCTCATTGCAAAAGCCGTTGCGAATGAATCGGGCGCAACGTTCTATTCGATAGCCGGACCTGAGATTATGAGCAAGTACTATGGGGAGAGCGAGCAAAGGCTGCGTGAAATCTTCGAGGAAGCTCGCGAGCGCACTCCCTCGATTGTATTTATCGATGAGCTTGATTCAATCGCGCCGAAGCGCGAAGACGTAACCGGAGAAGTCGAGCGACGCGTTGTCGCGCAGTTGCTTACCATAATGGATGGGCTTGAAGAGCGGGGCGAAATAATAATAGTCGGAGCGACAAACAGGGTTGAAGCGATTGATCCTGCTTTGAGGCGTCCGGGGCGGTTTGATAGGGAGATTGAAATATCGGTGCCCGATTATAGCGGCAGAGAGGAGATACTCCAGATTCACACGCGGGACATGCCGCTCGCCAGCGACGTTAAGCTTGAAGCGCTAGCGAGCATCACCCACGGCTTTGTGGGGGCAGATCTTCTCTCGCTCACGAAAGAGGCGGCGATGCGTGCCTTGAGGAGATACATGCCAGACATCGACCTCGAAAAGGAGATTCCGGCAGAGACTCTCACTAAAATGAAAATCACCGAAGAGGACTTTAGCGAAGCGTTTCGAGAAATTCAGCCGAGTGCCCTCCGTGAGATTCTTGTCGAAATTCCTGATACCACCTGGAGCGACGTAGGCGGGCTTGAGGAAGCTCGGCAGGAGTTGATCGAAGCGATAGAATGGCCTATAAAAGAGCCCAGATCATTCAGAAGAATGGGCATTAAGCCGCCTCGGGGCATCTTGCTGTTCGGGCCGCCAGGAACTGGCAAGACCCTCATCGTCAGAGCGGTGGCTAATGAAACTGAAGCGAACTTCATAAGCGTGCGGGGTCCTGAGCTGATGAGTAAATGGGTCGGCGAATCAGAGCGCGCAGTAAGGAGCGTTTTTAAAAAGGCGCGACAAGTGGCGCCTGTTGTTGTTTTTCTCGACGAACTCGATGCGCTCGCCCCGGTGAGAGGCGTGGAAGACACGTCACGGGTCTCCGAACGAGTCGTGAATACTCTGCTGACGGAGCTTGACGGCTTACAAGATCTCAAGGACATTGTCGTGATCGCCGCTACGAATCGGCCTGACATAGTGGATCCCGCGTTGTTACGCTCAGGACGATTCGATCGAATGATATTGCTTGGTGCACCTCAGAAGAGTGCGAGAGTATCAATCTTGAATATCCACACGCGGACAATGCCTCTCTCCGATGACGTTGACATCGAAGAGCTTGCGGATCTTACGGAGTGGTACGTGGGCAGCGACCTAGAGACTCTCTGCAAAGAAGCGGCAATGCTCGCGTTACGAGAGGCGATGGACATAAGTTCCATTGAAATGCGGCATTTTAGAGAAGCACTCAAAAAAGTACGGCCAGCGATTGACGAACACACGATGCAATACTACGAGCAGATAAAACAGAAATTTACAGGGGGGCGACCTGCTGAGCCGACGACGCACATAAGCTATCAGTGAGCGCCGGGCACAAGAAACCCTTTATATGATAACTACATAGCAAGCAAAGATGAAGAAGGAGATATTCGCTAAGAATCTGTCTAATAAGCAAGTAATGGGGAGCGATGGTACAGACATCGGCACGCTCTATGACCTCATTATAGATGGGAGCACAGGCGATATCCTCGACCTCAAAGTGAAGCCCGATCCCGATCTGAACCTGCAGGAGTTTAGGACAGAAAACGACTTCATATTTCTACCATTTGACGCCGTCAGGGCGATAAAGGATTACATCGTCGTCGATAGAAAGTTAATCAAACAGCCGTTGTGATCAAAAGAAACGCTGCAGCGCCCGTTTGAGACGAGTGTCTTAGACTGTACTGAAAATTGTCGCTTTGGCTCGTGGTTTTTTTCGTGATTGATTCAGATCGCTGACGTGCAGTGGCATTACCGCGCGTGGCGCAAACTGAGATAAAAAGAGGCACGCGTACTAATCCATAAAGTTTTGCGGCACGTAGTCGGATTAAAAAGCGGTTGTAAAGCCTTTCTGTAAGCTGATTCTGCATCGAAGCGCTCAAAGTTGCAAAGTTTTCGATGGGTAGGAAGTCGTTATCGGACGTGCAAGACTATTGACTCGACAGGATGCGACTAGATGAAAAGAGCAGCGTATTCGGTATCTCGCGCGCCATTCTGTTTTTTGGTTGCGGCTGCCGGATGCACAGTAACCTTCAAATCTCCTAATCAGACAGTCGAACAGCATTGTCATCTGTCATTCGCGAATAAGACTACTAACAGCCTTCAAGGTATTCCTGACTTCGTGAAGAGAGAGCGCAAAAAAGCCAGAGCAGGGGAATGAAATGCAAGTCGACGATTTAATGAGTGCGCCCGTATACACAGTTTCACCTGATGATACTGTTAGTCACGTGAAAAACGTGATGCTTAAACACAAAGTGGGCCAGGGTAGTAGTGGCGTATGAAGTGGCTCTTGTCGGCATTATCGCTAAATACGACCTCGCGAAGATGCTCGAGTCGTCAGAGGCGGGTTGGCGAAGGAGACATCAGGATCGCGCATTAGCCAAGACCATAATGTCTGAGAATCCGCTCACTGCTTCACCTGAGGCGTCAATCGTGAATGCGGCTCGAGAGATGATAGCAAACGGGATCGGCTGCCTCCCAGTCGTAAAAGAGGGCGAACTAGTTGGCATCTTCACTGAGACTGATTTGGTAACCTATTTTGCAACCACAGACTTGAGAGTGCAGGTCAAGACTAAAATGACCGACTCCTTTCTCACGTGCCACCGCCACCATTCTATCAACCACGTGTTGCGCGACATGGAAACCAACCACGTTTTTCGGACGATCGTTCAGGAAGGGAACGGCGTTCCTTTTGGCATAATTACGCATACTAATCTGACTTTTGCCAGAGAGCCGTTTGTGAGTTCAAAAGACGTTGTGATGGTGAGAAAGGCCGAACACGCAGGCGTGCAAAAAAATCGATACGTGCGAAAAGTGCTCGAAGTTGCAGAAGACATCATGTCAGAGCCGCTCAAACGATCGGCAGTGAGTCAAGAGCAGTGGCCGCCGCCCGATTGATGGTTACGAAACGAATAGATGCCATTCCTGTCGTCAGAGGGGGGTCGGTCGTGGGCGGTATATCGAAAACCGACATCGTTAAGAGGATGGTAGAATAAGGTGACTGTCTGTTTGGCTTGATCAACGACGGGAGTAACTAATGCGATTCGACAACTACGCCTCAAGCACAGCATCAGATCTAGCGGCGCGGGCGTACATCATCGATAAAACTGATCGAATATCCCACGCCCTCGATCTCATGGAAAAACACAAAGTCAATCAACTGCTCGTCACGAACGAAGGGGAGATCTTCGGCGTTTTAACGAAAAAAGGGATTGCACGCACACTGGGGGCTAGTGGCGACGTCATTAAGCCAGCGTCATCACTTCACGTGACCAAAGCAGTTGATGAGACGTTCACCACCGTAAGCGGCGCACTGACTGCAGGCGAGATTAACCTCCTGATGAAATCCTCTGAGGTATTGGTCGTCGTCTGTGACCAATCTACAGGGTGGATAACGTTTAACGAGATCGTCCAAGCCAGCAGACCAGTCGGATCTGCAGGCGAAATCATGGATCCGCCCGTAACATGTTCGCCTTTTGACCGGGTAACCCACGTGAGGCGAAGGATGATCGACGAAGATGCGTGGTGGATGATGGTCGTTGAGGACAACAAGCTCGTTGGCGTTATAACAGAGAATGACATCGCGAAGGCGATGAGCCAATTTAGAGATGTAGTGAAAACCCACTATCAAGATTCACGCATAAAGAAACTCGTCGTCGATGATATTATGGTCACTGACCTCGTATTTGTGAGAACTAGTACTCCGTGCGATGAAGCGATAGATCTAATGCTGAAACACGACGTCAAGGGTGTGCCCGTCTTTGATCAAACGGATGCCTTAGTCGGGATGATCACTCAAAATACTATCCTTCGCAAGCTTGAGTGACACGAGATCAGCAACAGCCCTCTGCAGACTGCCCGCTTAACAAAGGCGCTGTCTGCTACCGCGGCGTGATGCCACCAGTGCAGTCGATTACTCCTGGGCCTCCGATCTCGCCACCGATTTTAAACCGACAGCCGGTCAACATTTGAGTTACCTCCGCGGCAGTTACGGTGTGAAGCGTAAGCTTGCTTATTGCAATTCTAGAACGTCCCTCTGCTAACGCCAGCCAGATAACCAACTGGTCGCCCAGATGCACGTCGAACGGTGCCCCTTTCGATAATTGCGTTAGAAGCCGCGCTGCCCCCTCTCGTCCAACGAGCTCAGCAGGCTTGCCTCGCGCGCCTAGAGCATCCCCTGCTAATCTGCCTCCAGTTGACGTCTCCGCCCAGAGTACTATGCCGCTTCCAGTAGATGGGTTTTCTTCTCTTTGATCAGAATCTCGCTCGATGCTTACATTTGGGTAACCCGCGAGCGTGCAGCTTTGTGTCGCTGCTTCCGCTTGGCGTTTTGCGACGTGAGCTGGGAGATTGCGCGAGTGAGATATCCCTCTAATACCTCGTAGAGATCCCATGCTGGCGACATTAAGAGCAGTTAGTCTTTCTACGGGCGTGACGACGGCCTTTAGGACCCCCCCGCCGCGAGGATAGAATCCCCTCTTTACGAGGTGCAATTCGTAGAAAAATCCCATGGTAGCTAGTACAGGATTTAAGACATTGATCACGTAGTCGACTTGCGGTGCTAAAGGATTGTTTGTGCCACCGATGAGGGTAACAGAAGAGGGTTGATCGGCGAATGCGAGCACGGGCAGAAGTGCTTGCAGCATGAGTGTAGTACTGCCGGCCGTTTTTGCATCAAAGCTATAAATCCCGCCGCGCCTCCGCCCTGGAACGAAAGTTACTTCAGACGAGCCGAGGTCGAGCCCGTCCACCTTCGCGTTTGCGACCTCCGCTAAGGCTCGCATCGCCGTCAAATGTTGAGGTCGCAGTCCGGGGTTTGCCCGGTTGACCCTCACGTTCTTGATTGCGACGGACTCGCCCGTCAAGGCTGAAAGCGCTATGCAAACGCGCAGCACTTGGCCTCCCCCCTCACCTATGCTGCCGTCAATCTTTATCATCACTATTTACCTAAGCTGAAAATATGAAAAACTGCTGGTGAGGCAACTCGCGGAACGTGAATCTCAAATCGATCAGCATCGGCTCAACAAAGCGCTGGCGGTGGGTGCAGATTACAGCGCGCAGTTGACGTGAAGTAAACCGCCAAGCAAGTATTATTTAGTACTTGGTCCTTCTACTACTACCCGAGTTTTGACTGCTGCGTATGGCAGTCGAGTGTTGTAGGAGCCTAGCATGGGACGACAGGACACGACTACAGTTTGTAAACTTTGTCAGCGCAGCTTCGAAAAGTCAGAAGTAGGTCGAATCAAAATCCTAAGACGCGAAAAAAAAGGAGAAAGTGCTCTCTGGATCTGCTCTCACTGCGCAGGGCGAATTAAGTTCGCAGAGCACTGAGGCGCTGAGTGCCCCCCGGCGCAAGCCACGCCAGTCTTATGTAGGTCTGTCGAGAGCAGAGGGGGGCCGTGTCTGCGTTTTTTGTCCCCGCCCATGTCGACCCAAATCAGTTTTCGGCCGACCTATCTAAGCTCTAAGGACATCGTAACGAGGGTGCCAGCGTGCTCTCTGATGGCATTAATGAGCTCAGCTCGGTTGGCTGCGATCAACACATATTTATGCCCTTGTTGTGTTCTATGAGCATGTGAGGGTTGTTTCACTCACGGGTAGGGAAACACAGCGTGAGCGCTTCCTTGCCGGACTTGCTCGTCGCTACAAGGTGGCGACGCTCCGCGAAGAACACGAGGCTCAATCGGCGCAATTCACGAGAAAAATCGCGAGCGACCTGCTTTCCATTCAGTCGCCCACGAGATACGTTCTGACGCAGCGCGCTATTGATGCAAATGAGCTCGCACGAGAGCTCGATCAGTTAGCGGAACGAGAAGACATTGATTTTGCGGTTGTTGTGGGCAGCGCGCTTACATCAAGAATCGCATCCTTCCACGAGGTTTACGAGGCGCGATTAGAGCCTTCTATGAACTTCGAACAACAGTTTGAGTCGCTTGCGACTGCACCGGAATGGATAACGCTCGGTGCACTCGTAAGAGCCGTGCGCGCACACCCTGATATTCACAAAGCAGGAGCGATACTTACGTTCACCGGAGTTGTCCGCGGAGAAGCGTTAGCGCTTGAATTTGACATCTACGAAGGGGAAACCCAGCAGCGAATCTCTTTAATCGCGCGCGATTTAATGGCAATAGAGGGCATAGTCGACGCAAAGATATACCACAAATCCGGCCGTGTCAACAGAGGCGAGGACATCGTGTACATCGTCGTTGCGGCGGCGCATCGACAAGAAGGCTTTAAGGCACTGAGGGATGCAATAGAACGGATCAAGAAAGAAGTTCCCATTTGGAAAAAGGAACTTACTGAACGGGGTGACAAATGGGTAGGAATATGAGAGCGGCACGCGCTAATGATGAGTTCACGATAACGCGCTCGCGTTTCATTCGAGCGGCACTTATTCTTTCTGCCAACTATGCACGAGGGGGCTCATCATGAGGCTTTTTGGAACGAACGGTGTGCGGGGGATAGTAAACCAGGATGTTACTGCAGAGCTCGCCATGCGGCTGGCGATGAGCCTGGGAACACTTACGAGGGGCACTGTGGCGGTCGGACAGGATACACGCGTGTCCGGTAGCATGCTCAGTCACGCGGCCATCGCCGGACTGCTCGCAACGGGTTGCAAGGTCATAAATCTCGGCATAGCGCCGACTCCTGCGGTGCAGTACTTCGTGCGGGACAACGCCGACGCGGGAATCGTGATCACCGCATCGCACAATCCGCGGGAATACAACGGGCTAAAACTGATCGCAGGAGACGGAACGGAATTCGCAAGTGAAGCAGAACTTGCTGTTGAAGACGTGTATTTCAAAGGCGGTCTCAGGCTTGCTGATTGGCGCGAGACCGGGGAACTTTCGGACACCAACGTGATACCCGCTTACATTGAGGGCACTATAGGGAAGGTGAACGCCCCGGACATTAAAAAGCGCGGGTTCGTTGTGGCCGTCGATACTGGCTGTGGGGCGGGCAGCATTGTTACGCCCTTCTTGCTGAGCAAGCTCAACTGCAAAGTCACGACGATTAATGCGCAGATCGACGGCACCTTCCCCAGTAGAAATCCAGAACCGACAGAGGACGTGCTTACCGATCTTGGAAAGATCGTCATCTCGAACGGCGCCGATTTGGGCGTTGCACACGACGGAGATGCCGATAGAGCGGTTTTTATCGACGAGAGGGGGAATTTCGTCAATGAAGACGTGCTACTTGCGATTATCGTGAAGCACGTTCTCTCTAAGAAAGTAGGCCCTGTCGTCACACCCGTCAGCTCATCGCAGCGGATAGTCGACGTAGCTGAAGCAGCTGGCGGTCACGTCATATGGACTCCTGTGGGGAGCATCTACGTCGCGAGGATGATGATGCAAGTGAATGCTGTGATAGGGGGAGAAGGCAACGGGGGTATCATCTTCCCTGAACATCAATACTGTCGAGATGGAGCGATGACGGTAGCGAAGGTACTTGAGATAATGACCGAGCGTGGCAAGAAAATCTCTGAGCTCGTCAAAGAAATTCCCAAACGATATATGGACAAGACGAAAGTCACCTGTCGCGATCGGGATGCAACAATGCAACAAATCCGTTCATCTGTCGAAGGAAACATCGACACAACCGATGGGATAAAAATTTGGTATGACGACGGTTGGCTACTGATACGCCCTTCGGGGACTGAGCCAATCATCCGAATTTTTGTCGAAGCTGAAACGAAGCGAAGAGCCAGGGGCCTCCTAGAAGCAGGTAAGCAACTGACCAAGGGCTGCTGATGTTAGAGCGCAGAAATCGAATTATCCGGTTTGGTGAGAGATGAGCCTAGAGGAGCTTTTGATTCTTGATGCGGAGGCCGAAGCACACGAACGCAGTCTAGAGTTTTTTGTGACGGGTTGCAGTGGGTTTATCGGTACCCACTTGGTCGGTCGTCTCCTTAGTAACGGACACATCGTCACTGGCTACGACCTAGTCCAACCACAGTACGCTCACGCAAATTTTGAGTTCATAGAAGGGAATATCCTCGATTTGGAGAGACTCCAGGCGAGTATCGTCAAACCTGACGGCATCTTTCATCTCGCAGCGCAAACCAAGGTGCCTGATTCGACGCGCGATCCGGCTTACGACTTCCGCGTCAACGCGCACGGCACGTTCAACGTCTTGTCTTGCGCCTCCGACGCTCGGTTCATTTATGCCTCGACGAGCACCGTCTACGGAACCGCTTCCGTGCCGACTGCAGAAACTTATCCTCTACGTCCTGTATCCTTTTACGGTGCTTCCAAAGCCGCTGGTGAGCTTTATTGTTCTGCGTTTAACGGCATTTTGGGACTGCCAACGATTTCTCTTCGTCTTTATAATGTCTATGGGCCAGGCAATGCCAAAGGCGTCATGTACGACCTTATAAGGAAACTGCAGAGGGACGGTAGCGCCCTTGAAATCCTCGGTACAGGACTCCAGAAGAAAGATTACATTTATATAGATGACGTGATTGACGCCTTCGTACTTGCTTATGATAAAGGGATCCCTGGCGATGCGTACAACATCGGCAGCGGGAGCGCCACTACCGTCAACGAGATTGCCGAACGTATCTGCAAGTTGATGGGCCTAGATCCCGATGTCTATCGCACTGGCGGCAAGTCTTGGGAAGGCGACATTGAGTCAACGCAGGCGGACGTATCACTTTTTGCCTCGTTTGGCTGGGAGCCTAAAATCGACACGAAAACGGGCTTACAGCACCTTTATAAATGGATTCAGGATCAACAGTGACGAGCACCACGCAAATAGTTTTGGTGCCGCGCAATGTGTGCTCGCAGAGCTCTAGGATAAAAGCGCAGAGCTCTAGGATAAAAGAAATAAAGCGGCAAGTCCAGCTAAGTGCTAGACTTACCCGCGTATGTGGCTAAGAAGCTTACTGCCTACGCCGCATCACCAAATACGCAACAACCAACAGGCCTGCCACTCCGTACACCGCCTCAAATCCGGGCAAGCCAAGGAACCCTCCGCTCGCTGTTGGTGACGCCGTCGCAGTCGTCGTTGAGGACGGCGGTATCAACACACCATTGATGACGTCAATTACGCCGTTTGTCGCATTAATATCCGCTTTGGTTACCGTCGCGTTGTCAACCTTTAATGTGGTGCCGTTTACCGAGTAGGGTAAGCTCAAACCGTTGACTGTCGTGAGGGTACCACTACCGGTAAAGTTGTTCTCGAGCAGCTTCGCGGGGATGACGTGATAAAGCAACAAGTTCGTTAGCGCCGTTGAGTTATTTTGCAAATTCGCGAGAGTGGATGCGTTAACCTTGGCAAAAGCAGCGTTGTCTGGCGCGAAGACTGTGAAGTTCCCCGGACCGCTCAACACGTCGGTAAGGTTTGCCTTCTTCAGCAGGCTTACAAGCGTTGTCAAGTTCTTGTTGTTCTCTGCAATTTGTGCTATGGTCTGGGTAGGTTTAGCTGTCGCAGTCGTGGTCTGCGTTTGCGCGAAAGCTATACTCGACGCTCCGACGACAGAGAGAATCACTAAGGCCGCCACCATAGCAGAAAAGAGCTTCTTACTGACCATTTTTCACCTCTAAAATTGACTTAAGCTTCCTTTAATTTATGACTTCACATAGGCAATAAACTTTGCTTTTTATCCACTAGCTGCGCCGCATCACCAAGTACGCAACGGCCAACAATCCCACTACTCCGTACACCGCCTCAAAGCCCGGCAAGCCGAGGCGCCCACTCGTGGTCGGGACTGAGCCGTCTCTCGAATAATGGAAGAAAAAATAAAGGCGAGTCCAGCAAAGAGCTAGACTCACACGGATTGTGCCTAGAGCGTTACTTCCTGCGCAGCATCACCAAGTACGCAACGGCCAACAATCCCACTACTCCGTACACCGCCTCAAAGCCCGGCAAGCCGAGGAACCCCCCGCTCGCTGTGGCTGACGCCGTCCCAGTCGTGGCTGTTTTAGTCGCGTTCGCCGTNNGTTTTAGTCGCGTTCGCCGTCGCCGTTTTAGTCGCGTTCGCCGTCGCTGTTTTAGTCGCGTTCGCCGTCGCCGTGCTCGTTTGCGTTTGCGCGAAGGCTATACTCGACGCTCCGACAATAGAGAGAATCACTGCGATTGCCACTACAGCAGAGAAAAGCTTCGTACTGACCATTTTTCACCTCCAATATAGACCTAGCTTTCGTAGAATCATGATTGCACATGCGCAATAAGCTTTGCTTCTCGCGTTTCTACGCGCAACTTACTAGACAAACAGCGCCCCTACCGCGCACAACGCTTCACAATCAGCAAGTTAACCCGGGCTGAACTATGTCGTGGAATCAGAAAAAAAGAATAAAGTGCGAGTCCAGCGAAGTGCTAGACTCACTACAAATAGAGTTCAGGTTGTTACTGCCTACGTCGCATCACCAAGTACGCAACGGCCAACAATCCCACTACTCCGTACACCGCCTCAAAGCCCGGCAAGCCAAGGAATCCTCCGCTCGCTGTTGCTGAAGCCGTCGTAGTCGTCGCGTTCGCCGGCGGCACTAATACGCTGCTGATCTCGTCAATGACGCCGTTCGTTGCGTTAATGTTCGCTTGCGTTATAGTCGCGCCGTTGCTGAACGTCACCTGGGTGCCGTTGACAGTGTATGAGATCGAGTTTCCTGCGAGCGTCGTGACATTGCCACTCTTCGTAAAGTTGACTGTGCCGTTTATGACGTGGTTTAGCAGAATCTGTGTTAGCGCCGGCGTGTTATTCTTCAAGTCGGCGATCGTCGTGTTGTTGAGCTTTGCGAAAGCAGCGTTGGTCGGTGCGAGAACAGTGTATTTTGCCGTCGTATTGTTCAGCACCTCCGTCAGGTTGGCTTGCTTGAGGAAACTCACTAACGTGGACAAGTCTGCGGTATTAACTGCCGTCTGAGTGATCGTGCTGGTCGAAGTGGTCGTCGCTTGTGCGAAAGCGACACTCGACCCTCCAACGATTGAAAGGATCATCGCGGTTGCCACTACAGCAGAAAAGAGCTTCTTACTGACCATTTTTCACCTCCAAAATAGTTTGAGTTCTTCTACGAGATTTGCTATGCAATAAATTTTGCTTTTTCGCCTATACCGTCTCCTGTGGTCTCAAGACGATCCCTTTTGAGCCTCCAACGGCTCGTGAGAATTCGGCCGCGGTAGCACCTCAAAAATCGCTCGAGCGAGACGTCAGTTTTTAAACAAGCTGAAGCAATAAAGTCTTTTTGGTTTGGCTTGTGGCGCGGCAAAAAAGATCATTACGCGCTCGAATTGCGCTAATATTGCATCTTGGTTATTTTCCAATTGCCCCCTAAAGACGCTGAGCGGGGCAAGTTAAGTCAGAAATGTCGCTTAATGTGTGACTGACAGCACAAATAGCATATTGTTTTATATCTGCACCGAGAAAAGAAGTGCGGAGAAGTTGACATGTCTTGGAAGGAAATAAGCCCGCTGAGCAATATCCGTAGCAGGATGGATGGGCTCTTGGAGGATGACCACGACGAGTACGTAGGCCCAATGACCTCTACGCCGCCCGTCGACCTCATCGACCTCCCTGGGGAAATCGTTATTTTGGTTGATCTTCCAGGAGTTAGCAAGGACGACGTCAGGCTTGAAGGCAGCAGCGACATGGTGGAAATCACGGCGGAACGAGCTTCAAAATATGAGGATGATGAACACCTCATAAGAGAACGCGCGCCTCGCGAATATTACCGCTCAATCAAGCTCCCTACGAACATCGATGATGCTGCCGCTCGCGCAAGCTTCTTCAATGGCGTGCTCGAAGTTCACCTGCCAAAGATTGGAATCGCTGACAAGAAGCTTATTTCTATCGAGTGAGCCGATTTAGGCTGAAGCGGATTGACGGCATCAGATAGGTCTTCTCTTCATCTTGTGCTCGGTGGGGGTAACTCTCATCATGCGCCGTCACACCGAGGTATAAGCTATTTAGACGATAAATATTCCTTTTGGGTACTGCCAATGAGTGCAAGCCGCGTGCGATTCGCATGAGAATTGAAGCATTTACGGTCGACAATGTCCCTCGAGTAAAAGGTGGCGACGACATAACGGATTTTTTGCAGGACACTGACCTCCGCGACGGGGACGTCGTTATCATTGCCTCGACGATTATCTCAAAGGCTGAGGGTTTGATGGAGAGTTTGGAAACTTTCTCCCCCAGTGGGCGGGCTTGTGGAATCGCTGAACGACTTCACGAGGATCCCTGCTTCATCGAAGCCGTGCTCGGCGAAACCACTGAGATCCTGATCGAGAAACCGTTCTTTCTTGTTGTGAGCAAGTTTGGTCAGGTCTGTGTCAACGCTGGGTTGGATCGCTCAAATGTGGCCGAAGGTTTTGTTTTGCTCCTTCCAGATGACCCCTCTGAAAATGCACGTCAGCTGCGCGATCGAATAAAAGACCGATTCGGCAAAAACGTGGCTGTGATAATCACTGATACCTGCGGTAGATCTTTTCGCGAAGGACAAACCGGCGTCGGCATAGGGTTTGCTGGAATTGCGGCGATGAAGGACTGGCGCGGCGTGAAAGACCTTGAGGGGAAAGCGCTAGAAATAACCAACGAAGGTGTTGGTGATGAAATAGCCGGTCTTGCCAACCTCATGATGGGGGAGGGCGCAGGGGGTACCCCGCTCGTTATCGTGCGGGGTATCAGCTATGAGGATCGTGACTGTCCAGTGTTTCGCTCTGAAGAAACGGACATAATAAGGCAAGCAATTCGGGATGCAAATAGACAGAGCAAAGCGTAGCCAGTGCAATCGGCAGCACCGTCTCTCTGGGCTCGTCTAAAATAAGCCCCGATTTGGTGTGTAATCGCAGGTTGCACGAATTCGGCCCTCAAAGCGTAACTCACAGCGGGGTATGCAAATTTGGAACTCACTCAGCGGCCACAACGCGATAATCTAGCAGTGCGAGAGGCAACCTTAGACGATTTGCAACGTATTTTGGAGCTGTACGCCCAACTCTTCTCAAACACGGATCAAGCTTCAGAGAACAGAACAGAGCCTCTCTCCGCACATTATGATGCATTTTCGGAAATCAAACAAAGCCCGGACAGCTATGTGTTTGTGGCCGAATCAGCTGGGGCTGTTGTCGGAACTATAGCGATCTAAATAATCCCAAACCTGTCACACGGTGGCAGGCCTTAGAGAGTTATTGAGAACGTCGCGGTAGACGAACGAGCTCGAAAGTCGAGCATTGGTGCAACATTGATGCGACACGCAATAGATCTTGCACGAGCTCAGGGGTGTTTTCGGGTGATTCTCTCAAGCAGCGTGCACAGAGAGGGTAGCCATGAGTTCTACCAGAGACTCGGTTTAGAAGCCTTTGGCTACAGTTTCAACATGCACTTCCCACCGGATGGAAAGACCTAGGTATAGCCTTATAGGCGTGCAGTAGCTCACTCCATTCAAGGCTGGCACCTTCGCAATGTTGCTCTGCGCTCCAAGATACGTTTTTCGCGCAAAAACAGAGCGTCCCGGCCGGGATTTGAACCCGAGTCTTGAGCTCCGCAGGCTCATAGGATATCCACTACCCCACCAGGACTCGCGTATCTCTATGTGCTTAAGGGTATAAATCGGTATTCAATCTGAGGATTGGGCCCCTTCGACGTATCTCGCTATATCACTACCGACTTCTGAAGTGGTCGAGGTGCCTCCAAGGTCAAACGTTCGCACTTTACGTTCGCGCAGGTTGCGTTGAATAGCGTTCATAACGCCGTTTGCAGCTTGTATTTCACCAAGACTCTCAAGGAGCATTGCCCCTGCCCAAATTGTAGCAATCGGGTTGACTTTGTTGAGTCCCTTATATTTTGGCGCCGATCCGTGAATCGGTTCAAACATTGACGTTCCTTCTGGGTTTATGTTGCCGCCCGGAGCAAGCCCTAGCCCCCCTTGCACCATAGCCCCTAGATCTGTTATGATATCGCCGAACAAGTTCGGAGCTACAACGACGTCAAACCATTCAGGATTCTTCACTAGCCACATTGTCATTGCGTCGACGAGGTTAAAATCTGTCTTAACGTGTGGATAACGCGCGGCCATTTCGGTGAATATCTGACGCCAGAAGCCATAAATGTCCGTCATCGCATTCATCTTGTCGACGCTCGATACGTGCTCCCCTCTTCGAGTTGCTAGCTCAAAAGCGTACCGCATCACGCGCTTGGTGCCCTCAGCTGATATTAGCCCCAGCTGATAGGCTATTTCGTCGCTATCAGAGTTGATGTCAAGGCCGAACTTTACGCTGTATAGGTTGCGTATTACATCTGCATCGCGGTGGGCGCTGCCTTTCTTGACACGGCCTCCCACCCCCACGTAGAGGTCTTCAGAATTCTCGCGCACTACCACGTAATCAATATCGTCAGGCCCCTTGCCTCGAATTGGTGTCTCTACACCCTCTAGCAGCCTAATAGGACGGAGATTTATGTATTGATCGAAGTAGAACCTCAGTGCGAAGAGTATTCCTCGCTCGAGGACTCCAGGGGGGACGCGAGCGTCGCCGACCGAGCCGAGGTAGATAGCGCGATAGCCGCTAAGCTCTTTGAGTGCACCCTCTGACAAAAGCTCTCCCGTTGTGAGGTAGTGCTCTGCTCCGTACGGGTACTCTTTCCACTCGATATCGAACCCATACGCGCGGCCGGCTGCTTCGAGAGTCCTTCTCCCTTCGGCGATGACCTCTGGTCCGACGCCGTCTCCAGCGATTATCGGGATTTTGTACGTCTTCATTTTGGCTTCACCATAAGTGTTCAGGAAGGAGTGAAATAGGTCACCACGACAACTCTGTCTCAGTTTCGCGGCGCTCACGCTTTTCAAGCTGCGTGCCGCTTTTTACGTATTCGACGAGTCCCCCGGCTTCTATGATCCTCTTTATAAACGGCGGAAAAGGCGTTATCACGTACTCCTTTTTCCTAGTCTCGTCGTAGATGCTGCCCTTTTCCAAATCGACGTGCAGAATATCTCCGTCCTCGATTTCGGTTGTGTCGCATTCGACGACGGGTAGTCCGATGTTTATGGCATTTCGAAAAAAGATCCGTGCGAACGAACGTGCAATGACGATGCTGACGTTATTTTTTAAAGCTAAAGGCGCGTGCTCTCTTGAGGAGCCACAGCCAAAGTTCTCTCCAGCGACGACAATGTCGCCTTTGGTAACTTGGTGAGCAAAGTTAGGGCGGACGTTTTCGAACGCGTGCTCTGCGAGATCTGGTGACGAGTTGAGCACGAGATACTTGCCTGGAATGATGGCATCTGTGTCAACGTTATCGCCAAACTTCCAAGCCCTGCCCGTAATACCCCCTTTTGGTCGTGTCATGTTCCACCCCTAATGCGACCTCGGATCGGTTATTACGCCGTCGATCGCGGACGCTGCAGCCGTCGCCGGTGAACAGAGGTACACTGAAGCCGCAGGACTTCCCTGTCTTCCGACGAAGTTTCTGTTTGAAGTGCTTAGACCCACCTCGCCGGGACCCAATATCCCAAATGACCCACCCATACACGGTCCGCAACACGGGGCCTCTACGAGCGCGCCACTGTCGGTAAATATATCCATAAGGCCAGTTTTAAGCGCTTTCTGGTACTCGGTCCTTGAAGCCGGAATGATGATCAACCGGACTCCACGTGCCACTGTTTCGCCTTCCAGTAACTCCGCAGCTGCTTTTAGATCTTCGTACCGACCATTTGTGCACGAGCCAATAAAGACCTGATCTATATGCTGCCCTACGACGTCCGTGACAGGGACTACGTTGTCGACTTGGTGGGGCTTTGCGACCATCGGCACCATCTCAGTCGCAGCATAGCGTCGCACAATTTTTATCGCATCATCGTCTGAGCGCAGGGTAAAGTCTCCGCCGATTGCTCGTTCTTCTAAGAACGTGGCTGTCGTTTCGTCGGGGGCGATTATCCCCGTTTTTCCCCCCATCTCGATTGCCATGTTGCACACGGTCATCCTATTTGCGATGTCCATGTGCTTGACTGTGTCACCACCAAATTCACAAGCCTGGTATGTGGCGCCGTTTATGCCGATGTCGCCAACGATAGTTAGTATAAGATCTTTGGCAGACACACGCCGTTCAAGTCTACCATTAATATCAAATGCGAGGGTCTCTGGCACTTTGAACCAGAGCTTTCCCGAAGCAAGGGCTACCCCCATATCGGTTGAGCCAACACCGGTCGCAAACGCTCCTAAGGCCCCGTACGTGCAGGTATGTGAGTCAGCACCGATGACGAGTTCCCCTGGAAGCACGTGACCCTTTTCAACCATGACCTGGTGGCACACCCCCTCTTGCACGTCATAGTTGAGGATTCCCTGTCTTTTTGCAAACTTCCGAAGCTCTAAGTGGTTAACTGCGGCGTCGATCGAGTCAGCAGGTACCTGGTGGTCAAAAAGCATGATTACTTTGGTAGGGTCCCATACCCGGTCGGTTATTTCGTAGAGGGTTTTTACTGCAAGAGGTCCTGTAATATCATGAATCATAGCGACATCTATTGCAGCTTCGACAAAGTCGCCCGCTTTCACGGCTCTTCCCACAGATTTTGAGAATATCTTCTCGGAAATGGTCTGCTCCATGCTCGATTTGCCCCTCATGGAAAAAACAACGCGTAGGCCGCTTTCATAACACGCGAAGAAAGTATAAAAAATATTTCATCGCGGAAAAAGGCTGCGCGCACAGCAACCGTGCGGCCATGATGCTCCGTTCTCGCAAGGGGCTTCTTGCCTGCCACTGTCTTGTTGGGCTTCCTACGTGCCGGTATCTCGTTTGACAAAGTTATTAAGATAGGGGCGTGTACTACGGTAAGTGCAAGGAAATATGGACGCTCTCTCCGACGACTTGGCGAGCATCTACGAGCGCCTCACCACTACAATCTCAAAAGAGGAGTTCGCGGCTAGGGTGCAGCAGAAGGTTGAGGACATGTCGGGCTTGTGTGACGAGAAGACGGCGGCCCTGCTTGTCGCCCACGAGCTCGGTATCGACACTGTCGTGCAGATCGCACAAATTGATGGACAAACGAGAACTGTCGCATTTGTTGGCAAGCTTACGCGCGTCTCACCGACACGGGAGTTCTCCCGCGACGGCGATGTAGGATACGTTGCTAATCTTGTCGTGTCGGACGCAACGGGTTCAGTTCGCGTAGTTTTGTGGAATGACCTCGCACAACACGTCGAAGAGCTTCAAATTGGGCAGACTCTGAAGATTGCCGGAGTCGCGAGGGATGGGCCATATGGCATAGAAGTAAATGCGCGAGAAATTGAGGTCGATGAATCGGTCGCTAAACCTGAAATGGAGCTTCCTAAAAGCCCTGAGGGTATCGCTGGGCTCATTGCAGGTCTAAACGGGGTTGACGTAAGCGGGGTTATACTCGAGGTTGACCCGGTGCGTACTTTTTCTAAGCGCGATGGTTCCGTTGGAAAGGTCACTAACGTGACGATAGGCGACGAAACGGGAAGGGTGCGCGTGACGCTTTGGGACGATATTGCTGAGAATATGGCTGATTTTGTTTCGGGAGACGTGCTCGACATCAAGAACGGGTATACCCGCGAGCGGTACGGACGGCTTGAAGTGCATGTAGGCAATCGGGGATTGCTCCAAAAAGGGACGGGGCATATTGAGTTCGTTGAGAAGATCATTCCTATTCGGGACGTCCAGGTGGAAATCCCATGTACCGTCGCAGGAATCATCGAAGAAGTTGGCGCTCTCCGCGAATTCACGAGAAATAACGGCAGCGCAGGAAAAGTCAGAAACGTAGTGGTGAGCGACGAGACTGGTAAAATACGAGTCGCCTTTTGGGGCGACAAAGCGCTAGCGATCTCCGAAGAGGATACACAGAGCCAAATCACACTACGCGATTGCATGCCGAAAAATGGGCTCAACAATCAGCTCGAACTGAGTGTAGACTGGAGAAGCGGCCTTTGCTTAGCAAATAAGAGCGGGCGCGCCCACAAAGAGCACGAGGCCCTGCAAGAAAGTGCTGATGCTGGCATTACCGGGACCGTAATATCATCAGCTATGGCCGTATGTGTCGACAACGGGGTCGAATACGTGACTTTTGACAAAGCATTCGATAATCTCGCGCTCGTCGTCGGGGATGAGGTTATAGTTGTCGGTACCAAAACGAACGACAAGTTTGAGGCGAAAAGCATATCAAAACCACCCCAGGACGTGGCGTTGCGAAAGCTCGAGACAATCAAGCGAAGGCTCAGTGAGCTTCAATGATTCATTTGATGGACAGAAATACGACAACACTTTCGCTCTGCATTCAAAAGTCTTTAGAGGGCAACAAGTGATTAGCGTTCACGACTTCAAAGGTTGCGAAAAGGGGGGGTTGAGTAGATGGAAGAGGTAGAAGAAATTGATGGTTTTGGCATAGAAGACCTGCCAGGCGTAGGCCCTGCTACCGCAGAAAAGTTGAAGGAAGCTGGTTTTAACTCAGTGGAAGCAGTTGCCGTAGCATCCCCTTCGGAGTTATCAAACGCGGCGGATCTCGGTGAGGCTACCGCCTCCAAGATCATAATAGCGGCGCGCCAAGCTGCAGACATTGGCGGTTTTGAGACGGGCGACGTCATTCTTGAAAGAAGGCGACACGTAGGCAAACTAACGACCGGGAGCAAGGCTTTTGACGAGTTGCTTGGAGGGGGCGTGGAGACCCAAGCAATTACCGAGCTTTACGGAGAATTCGGCTCAGGAAAGACGCAAGTTGCGCATCAGCTTGCGGTGAACGTCCAGCTCGCGCGTGAAAGCGGCGGCCTTGACGGATCGTGCATACTAATTGACACCGAGAATACATTTCGACCGGAGCGCATCAGCCAGATCGCTGCGGGTCTCGATCTCGATCTCGATGGCGTACTGAGAAACATCCACGTCGCGAGAGCCCATAATTCTAATCATCAAATACTGCTCGTCGAAGCGGCAAGCGAGCTATCAGAACAACTTAAGGCGACTGAGCGTCCTGTAAGACTTCTTATCGTAGACTCGCTAACTGCCCATTTTAGAGCTGAATATGTTGGGAGAGGTACGCTTGCAGACAGGCAGCAAAAGCTGAACAAGCACCTGCACGACCTTATGCGTTTTGGAACGTTGAATAATGCAGTCGTGCTCGTCACTAATCAAGTTCAGTCAAAACCTGACGCCTTTTTCGGCGATCCAACCCGACCGATCGGTGGCCACATATTGGGGCACACTGCGACTTTCAGGTTGTATTTGAGAAAATCGAAAGGAGGCAAACGCATAGCACGCCTTGTAGACTCTCCGAACCTAGCTGAAGGTGAAGCGATATTTTCGGTGGAGTCTGAAGGAATACGCGACTAAACGAGCATAGGCTCAAGCGTTTCGTTGTTGTCCTTAGCCACCGTTGACCGTGACCATGATCAAAGCTGTAGCGTTTGATATCGACGGCACGTTAACCTTTCGCGACCGCTCGCTGGAGCTGGCCGCCGTTGAATCCATTCGACAGCTAACCGTCCCTGTTGTTTTAGCGACGGGCAACATTTTGTGTTTTGCTACTGCGCTAGCGGTCACAATCGGCAACATCTCAGCCGTGATAGCTGAAAACGGAGGGATCGTTACTGACGGCAAATCAAAGATTGTCAGCGGCAATATTGATGCATGTCGCCGAGCAGCCCGAGAAATCGAAGGTAGCGGTGTGCTGGCGCTTAAAAGAATCAACTCTGGAGAACGCGTCACCGAGATTGCCTACAGCAGGGACACCTTGTCGGTCTCAGACATAGACTTGTTTCGCAAGCTAGTCGCACAGTGCTGTAACGACGTTACAGTCGTTGATTCGGGGTTCGCCCTCCACATCAAGGACGCGCACGTCAATAAGGGCGTCGGCTTGGCTAAAGTTGCGGAATTATTCGACATTCCCCTCGAAAAATTTGCAGCGTTCGGCGATGGAGAAAATGACGTAACAATGTTAGAGATGGCTGGTACGGGAATTGCCGTCGGCAACGCAGATCCTAAGGCACAAGCTGCCGCAAGTTACGTCGCCAAGCAACCGTACGGCTTAGGCGTGGTTGAAGGGCTTAGATACCTCCAGTTACTGTAACTGCCCTGGCGGCCTGCGAACGCCTGCGAGGTTTCGTGCTTATCGCTAATCCACTCACTATCAACGTAGACTCGCCATACATTGTCTCGCACACCTATCCTTCATCGCAGCTGTAAAAATGGCGATCAGAAGCTTGCGGCAAGCAGCTTGTTATCAGAGCTCAAAGTACTGCTTGACGATTTTATAGGCGCAGAACTCACCACACATAGTACAGGTGTTTGCATCTGAGGGCGTTCGTTCTTTCCGTACCTGCATTGCCTTCTGTGGATCTAAAGCAACCTTAAATTGTTTTGCCCAATCAAGTTCGTTGCGCGCTTCTGCCATCTTGAGGTCATCATCCCGGTCGCCAAGCTTAATCATGTCTCCAACGTGAGCCGCAATGCGCGCTGACACTACCCCGAGGTGCACGTCTTCCGGATATGGCAGCGCAAGGTGCTCTGCGGGAGTGACATAGCAGATGAAATCAGCGCCATATGAAGACGAAAGAGCCGCGCCAATCGCCGCCACGATATTATCGTAGCCCGGCGCGACGTCCGTCACGAGAGGTCCGAGCATGTAGAAGGGCTTCTCGCCCGTTAAGCGCTTCTGCAACACAACGTTGGCTTGAATCTCGTCGACCGGTATGTGTCCTGGTCCTTCTACTATCGTTTGCACGCCAAAGTCGTGTGCTTTATCAGAGAGCTCGGCATTTATGATTAGCTCTTGAATCTGTGCCCTATCAGTAGAATCGTGCACAGCGCCCGCGCGCATGCCGTTTCCCATGCTGAGAGTGACCTCGTGTCGCTTGAGGATTTCCAAGAGGTAATCAAATTCTCTAAACAACGGGTTTTCTTTCTCGTTGTGTGCCATCCAGGCCGACATAAAGGCCCCCCCTCTTGAGCAGAGGCCGGCGTGCCGTCCCTGAGTCTTGAGTCTTTGGAGCGTAGTCCAGTTTATCCCCGTGTGAATTGCCATAAAGTTGGTGCCGAGTTTTGCTTGTTCTTCGGTAACTCTAAAGAGGTCATCCTCTCGCATATCAACTATTGAGCCGGAATCGCGTGCTGCTTCAATAAACGCTTGATAAAGCGGTACGCTTCCGACGGAGAGGGAAGTTGCTTGGATAACCTTGCGTCTGATTTCATAGAAGTCGCCAGCGGTCGAAAGCTCCATTATGGAGTCGGCGCCAGCAGCCTCAGCGACTTTTGTCTTTGCGACTTCGAGATCGACATCAGCTATGTCTGACGACGTCCCCACAGAAGCATTAACCTTCGTTTTAAGCCCCTTGCCAATACCGATGGGCTTAGTGTCCCGATACGGGCTTACTGGAAGTACGATCCGTCCATTCGCAATTCCGCGACAGATAAACTCTGGCGTTACTCCCTCAGCAGAGGCGACAACCTTCATCTCATCAGTGATAATTCCTTGCTTTGCGCGATCAATTAGCGTCATGATTCACTCCGTGTTCTTTCGGTCTGGCGATGGCGGTGGACAATCTGTTAAGTGGCGATTACAGATTTCTTTCGCTTAAAATGTTTTGGTCGCTTGTTCTTGGGTATAGTCTTATGGCTAAAAAGCTCATTTTTTCATAAATATTTTGCTATAATATTAAAAAAATATTCGCTATATAATAATATTGCTTCGTTTCAAAGAATTCAACGCTCGTAGATAAATAAAAGTTGATCTTTGTCAAATTTTAATGATTTAGCTCGCTATTTCTTGTACTTCCCGAGCAGTGCGTGAGCTTCGTCCCAATTGTAATCATAAATATGCATTGAATTGCCAACCGTGCACAAAGTCCCCAACTTCAATCCTGTAGGCTCCAACATCTCTTTCTTGATTAATGAGAGAAACGCGTTGATGTTAGCTTCATACGCTTGAAAAACGTCCCAGCTGCGATACATAATATGGACATCAAGCCTTTCATTAGGGTGGAGGTACACCCAAATTCGTTGAAAACAAGGCTGGTCTTCATCTTTAAGACAATCAATTTGAGGAATCCACGTGATTGCCTGGATGCGCTTGGATCCAACCCGTTTCTTCAGAAGCTGCTCCCGTATCCAGGACAGCTGATCGATTCCGTGGCCTTCAATCAGTCGTTCTAGATAAGTGTATTCAAAGTTGTGTTGATGCAGGTAGGCGCGATCGAACTGCTTTTTGTACTCCTCCACTCGTGCTTTTGTACAAAACACATCACCTTTGTGCCAACCAAAACTAGGCTTGTCGATTTCGATCATGCCCATGAGAATTTGGCGCGCTTTAAGTCCGTACTCCGTGTCGACGACGTCGCCAAATTCCATGATGTGCCTGACTGCTTTGTACCACGCCTCGGGGAGAGTCAGCGTTGTTATAGACATCATCTTTTTGCATCACCTTGGGCGTCTCTAAGATCGAGGCCGCACGTACGTACACGCCTGCGCGTTCTAAATGTGCATCTTCAGGTGCTTCCATCACTGAGCGCTAAGGAAAAAAGCCTCGGGAGGGATTTGAACCCCCGACCTATTGATAACTTGCTCGGCAATGTATGTGTTCCCACATATCGGTGCATTAGGCGCATTGTTGCGTCCCAGTTACAAGTCAATCGCTCTTCCAGGCTGAGCCACCGAGGCGCGTAAAAGCGCTTTTTATGTATGCTCCCCGCTACTTATACGTTTTCAGTGAGCGGCCGCGAACGAATTGGGCTGACGGGCGGACGCTAACATGCCTCCTGGCGGTCTTTTGCGTCGATAAGCGCCTGGACCCCGGGCAAGATGTCCCCGGCTAAGAAATCTATGCAAGCTTTACCTCCGGTCGAAACGTGAGTGATGTGTTTGTCAACGCCAATGTTCCGTGCTGCAGCCGCGATGTGCCCCCCACCCAAAATCGAGAACTTTGCTTGAGCCGCCGCTTGGAGTGTTTCATTGGTGCCAAGTGCAAATGCTTTTTGTTCGAAGACTCCGGCGGGCCCATTTATTACCACGGTTCCTGCAGCTTTGAGCTCAGCTGAATACGCTACAATCGTCTCTATGCCAATATCGTGAATTAGATAGGCCTTTGGTAGCGCTGAAATTGGCGTCTCAAGACGCTTGCCGTTATCATTTAGCGCGACATCGAGAGGAGTCACAATTTTGCTGTCGTACTTGTCAAGCAATCGCTTGCATATTTCGAGATAGTTTCCGTATCCCGACGACTTTATGTAATCGAGGCTTGGGGGCCCTATGTCGACTCCTGATGCCGCCAAAAAAATGTTTGCCACTAGCCCTGTGACGAGCACCTTGTCCACGCTGCCTTTTGAAAGAACGTGCTCGATAACTTTGATGCTGTCGTCTGCTTTCGTGCCTCCAAGCATAAACAATCGCGGCCGCGGGGAAGTTGTAAGCGCCTTTGTCAGCATGTCCACCTCTCGTTCCATGAGTTTGCCAGCGCCTGACGTCAAGGTGCGCGGAAAAGCCACGATTGACGTTTGGGCGCGGTGAGCTGTGCCAAATGCGTCGTTGAGGTACAGATCGCAAAGCAGGGACAATTGCGTGACGAGATGCGTCTTCGTAAGATCTTCAACGGGGGCGGTGAGCATTTCTTCGGAGCTAAAACGGACGTTTTCGAGGAGCACCACGTCTCCGATCCCCATTTCTTTCACGGATTGTCGCACATTGCGCCCGTAAATATCGTCGACATACGTTACGTCCTTTCCAATGAGCGAGGAGAGCTTTTCGGCATGCTGCTCCATTGTGGTGAAATCTCGCTTTCCGGGCCGTGACTGATGTGCGAGCAGCACGGTCTTAGCATCTTCCAAAGCTGCAATCGTCGGGACGTGGCCGCGAAAACGTACGTCATCTAGAACCTCTCCGTTGGGGCCGATTGGTGAATTCAAGTCAACGCGCACAAGAACCACTCGCCCGTGCGTGTCGAGATCGTCAATCGTAAGAAATGGCGGCATAGCCAAGCTTATGTCAAAATGTACGATATAAACATATCTAATTATGGCTAAAAAGGCCTCAGCGAGAGTTTTGCACCCGTTGCGAAGCTAACGTTGGCTAGTGATACGCAGGCGCCACAGTGTGAAAGGTGTCGATCGCGGCGAAGATCTGCGTGCCGCAGGGTTGATCGGAGACCAGGACCATGCTCGGCAGAGCGAGTCGTAACTCTCCAATCCACGGTATAGCGGGCTGTTGTGCTACGCCGATTATCCACTCGGGCTTGACCGGTTCTAAAGGTGGCGTTCCACCTAAGAGCAGCGGTTGATCATACTCCGTGTTGTTATCACCTTTAGTGATGTATCCGGCGTTAGCAGCCGTTTGAGTTGAGTCTGGCAGACGGTCGCCGGCGTTTACCCAAAACATTGCTCGATGGATGATTGGCGTCGCATTCGGATCGCCATTTGGCCTGTAGACAATGACATCGCCGTAGTTGCCGAAGCTCTGATAATTAGTGGATTTTCCCTCAGTGTTATTGACGATTTGCGTTCTATCCGTCACTCGCGTAAGCACGACGTCGCCAATATTTATGTGGGGCTCCATGCTGCCTGATTCGACAGCTACGAGAGGGGTGACAGACCCTGTGTACGCATAAACGATCGATAACACTACAGCGACAACTAACAGTGCAACTAATATATCACGGAGAAGCGCTAACCAATAATTATCAGTCTTCCAGAATTTCTCTGCACGTTCTCTGGGTTGATCCTGCATGTATTTCTGCCACGCAAGTGTAAAATCTGGTACCAAGCTGGCTGACGACATGACCATAGTTATAATTGACGCTTTATATAATCTGCCGAAACGCGCTTGGGGGCCCGCGCTATTAACGCTCAGGCAGGCAGCTTCCAGCGTGAAGAACAAGCANNATGCCCTTAGACCTAGTCAATGAGATTTTGAAACACGTTGATGAATCTGTCGTCGTCATCGGTCAGTCTCAGGTCACGGCGGCAAAAGAATCGTTTAACTCTCAGAAAAAAGTTGTGAGGTCGTTAGCTTTTCTTCCTCAAACCGACGATGAATCCGCCGACGTACTGGCAACGACCGAAGTAGGCCAAACGGACGTGGCAAATGGGCATGCCGAACCTCGTCGGAAGCCACGGCCGATGACAGTTCTTGCTGACATTACTGAGAGTTCCACGTGTGTTGGCACATACGAGGAATTCGTGCGTTATTTCAGAAATAGGTATGATCGCCTCAGCGAAATCATAAGAAAGCGGGTGAACTCCCGACCCATAGAGAGCTTGACCTATTGTAACCGAGGGCGCGAAGGGTGGTTCGACGATGAGCGCGGGACGGGCGGAAAAATCTCCATCATCGGCCTGGTGAACGAGACGCGCGACACGCCAAACGGCCATCGAGTGCTTGAGCTTGAGGACCCCACAGGATACTTCAGCGGCATTGCGTTAAAAAACAAAGGTGCCTATGACGCTGCTCTGCAAGTGGTGCTGGACGAGGTAGTTGGCATCACTGGCTCTCTTGCATCGGACGGAAAAGTACTGTTTATCGACAGCATTACGTGGCCCGACATCCCTCCGCAGCACCAACCTACGCACGCAGAAAACGATGTGCACGTAGCGCTGACCTCAGACATTCACATTGGCAGCAACACCTTCTTGACGAGTGCGTGGAAGGATTTTGCCGAGTGGATAGCGTCGAGCGAAGACGAAAGGGCGCAAAAAATTGCCTACGTGATCGTGGCTGGTGACGTCGTGGATGGCATCGGGGTGTTTCCAAATCAAGAGGACGAGTTAGCTATCGACGATATCGACGAACAATATGCTGCTGCAGCGTCCCTGTTTGAAATGTTGCCGTCGAACATCTCCATCATAGTCGCACCTGGAAACCACGATGCGGTACGCCAAGCAGAGCCGCAGCCCGCGCTTTCGAGCGATTACGCAAAAAGCTTTAGTAACAACGTCACGTGTATCGGAAACCCCGCGCTGATTGAGCTATGTGGCGTAAAAATACTCATATATCACGGCAGGGCCTTGGATGACATCATCGCTGCCATTCCCGGTTGCTCTTACGGCAACCCGGATGGCGCGATGAGGGAGATGCTTAAGAGACGCCATCTTTCCCCAGTATACGGGAATCGGGTTTCTATAGCCCCCGAGAGTACCGATCACTTCGTCATCGACAGCATACCCGACATTCTTCACTGCGGGCACGTGCACACCATAGGCGCGTCGCAGTACCGGGGGGTCACGGTGGTCAACTCAGGTGCGTGGCAAGGTCAAACGAAGTACCAAAGATCGCAAAACATCAATCCGAGACCGGGGATCATGCCGGTGTGTAATCTTGGGTCGACGGAGATGACATTTGTGAATTTCTTAGAACATAACGGGCGCTAATTCCGGCTGAAGGAGATAGCAACTGCGGTTGATTTCGACGTCGCGCACTTTTGACCACCGTTCACAAGAAGAGAACGCGGTTGCTATTCGGGGGGTTTCGCAGACGAGAGCGACTAAGGCTATTAATGAAAGTAGCGCGATCTGTGCCTCGGTGTAAACCTGCAGCTTATGCTGAGCCTCAACTCACGCTCATGGAGGCCATCAGATCGTCCATCGAATATAACCCAGGCGGCTGCTTTGTGATAAAGCGTGTAGCCAGCATCGCGCCACCGGCAAATGCCTGTCTGCTGTGGGCACTATGGCAAATCTCTAACTGCTCCCCGTCGCCAATGAACAATACAGAGTGATCGCCGACAATATCCCCGGCGCGTATGGAGTACGATCCGATCGCACGCGAACGATCAACACCTCTAATAATATCAATCGCTTTGACTGCCGTTCCGCTCGGCGCATCAATTTTATGCTTATGGTGGGCCTCTATAAGCTCGGCAGCGTACGCCGCGCTCGGAAGGTTCTCTGACGCCGTTTTTACCAACTGAAAAAAGACGTTGACGCCTATCGAAAAATTAGGCGAGATTATCGCCGCGACCTGACCTTTGACTGCTTCTTTCGCTTCTGCACGTTGTTCTGCGGTGAATCCAGTAGTTCCTACGACGAGTCTCACTCCAGCGCCTGCGGCAGCTTTGATGATCTCGACCGATGAAGCAGCGACCGTAAAGTCAATTAAGACGTCAGGCTTAACGGTTTTGAGTGTGTTGGCAAGGTTAGTCGCGTCCGTCACGTTAGGGTTGCACATCTGTTTGTCAAACGCCGCGACAAGCACCATGTCCGAAGCTTGCGTCACGTTGTCAATGATCATACGCCCCATTCGGCCACACGCGCCTGTCACTGCAACCGCTATCTTGTCGTTTGTTGTCATTCCGCTCCGCCACCTATGAATGCGTCTCGTATCTAATCTGCGTAGGCCGCAAGCGTCTCCTTTAGTTTGACGACGTTTGGCTCTGCCATCGTGGTTAGAGGCAATCTGAGCGGTCCGCCCGCAAGGCCAAGCAAGTCACACGCCTTTTTGATGGGAATAGGGTTGGTCTCTATGAACAGCGCCTTGAAAAGTGGAGCAAGCTGATAATGGACGTCGCGCGCTTTCGCAAAGTTGCCTTCAAGGCATAACTGTGCGAGCCGTCCCATTTGCTTCGGAAGGATGTCTGCCGTGACTGAGATGACTCCGGTCGCCCCGAGGGCCATCATCGGAAGTGTCAATCCGTCGTCTCCTGAAATAACGGAAAACTCAAGGCCACGGCTAATCTCAATGATATTTGAAATCTGGGTGAAGTTCGCGCTTGCCTCCTTCACGCCCGCAACGTTACTGTACTCGTGTGCCAATGTGCTAATCGTTTCCGGATCCATGTTGATGCCGGTGCGTCCTGGAATGTTGTACAAGATAAGGGGGATCTCACACGCCTGTGCAATAGCGCTAAAGTGCTTAATCAGCCCACTTTTCATCGGTTTGTTGTAGTACGGGACGATCAGTAGAGCCGCATCCGCGCCGGCATCTTGTGCATACCGGGTCAGCTCGACCGCCTCTGCGGTGTTGTTTGATCCTGTCCCTGCGATAACGGGAACGCTCGCGGCGTCTACGGTGATTTCAACCAGTTTCTTATGCTCGTCAAACGATAGCGTCGCGGATTCACCAGTACTGCCGCAAGGCACCAACCCAGCGACGCCCCCCTTCTCAAGATAGGCGATGTTAGAACGCATACCCTCTACGTCGATTTCTTGTTCGTCCGTAAATGGCGTGACCATCGCAGGGTACACGCCCGTGAATCTCATGACTTTCTCCTGTTGCCGATCTCTACCCTGTGCGTTATATATCCGGCAACTCGGTTCCTAATGTTCTTGCTCTCAATGTTCGTGTATTCCGACACGAGCAATTTATTCTTCTCATAATCAGAGCTGAATATCTCCCGATGTCCTCGGAGTAGCTCTGCTGATATGCTTTTGATGTACGTAGGTCTGATGCTTCCCGTGAAACCACCTCCGTGTTCCTTTTTTAGCCGAGGGACCGTTGCTTGATTACCTCAGCGCCGATGAAATCTTCACAACTGTATCAGCCACCTGTTGCGCTGAGTGGCCGAGAATGAGGACCATAGCTTCCTTGCCGACACTCCCGCGGTCATATATGACGTCGGGCACGCCCGTGTCCCGTGTCAAGCTTCTCTCGATAGCGTGCGCAATGCCCCACTCGATCGTACTCGTTGCTTCCGGCTCCTGCCCCTTCTCAAAGCACTCTGTTGCGAGGTTGAGCTCTTGGCACGCACGAATCGCCTCGTCTGAGTACCGCAGGTTCATCGCGCTTTTCATATCAGCATCATGGTTCAATGCTGCCAATATAACCCCTCCTACGTGACGACTTGCACCAAAGGTCACGCAGCCAACGGGCGTGATAGTCTCCCCGACCTTCACGATTCGTCCCTTGACCGCAGCCACGTCTGCTAGGTTCTTTGCGCCTGAAATTGCCATCGCTAAGTTGCTTCCGACCTCAGGTATAAGGTTTAGGTTTATAGCCTTAATGGTGCGCAGCCCCGCCTCGATGTCGAGTAACGTCAGGTACCGCTCGGCCCTGTGTAGCGTCGCCGCAAACTGATTCACAGCGCCCGGACCGGAGCCTACGCGTTCGCTGTTTCTTATGGCGTCGGTGACGAACGTCTTTGCCATTAGGGCGCTCTGGTTTCCGGGGTACCCTTTGGCAAGGAAAACGGCCATAGCTGCCGAGAAGGTGCATCCTGCTCCGTGCGTTCCTCCTTTAATCAGCCTGCCTCTAAGCAGCTGAAAGTTGCCATCATACAGCACGTCGGTCCCGCTCAAATGGCCGCCTGTCACGATGACCGATTTAGGGCCGAGGGCATAGATCTCGTAGGCTGCACGCTTCATGTCATCGAGATTGTGTATGGCGATGCCTGAAATGGCTTCTGCCTCTCGTATGTTTGGAGTTATAACTGTTGTTTCGGGCAGCAGTCGCGCAAGGACGTCTCTTGGTCCCCCCATTAGCGGTGAGCCTCCCGCTTCGGCAACCATAACTGGATCAACCACGATCGGAACCGCATGCTGCGAAAGCACATCAGCTACCGCTTCTGCGACCTCGACTGTCGCGAGCATTCCCGTCTTGACGCATCGGATGTCGATGTCGGAGAATACAACATTCATCTGAGCGACGACAGCATCGACCGGCAGATGGTACACATCTTGAACGCCAAGCGTGTTTTGTGCGGTAACGGCTGTTACCACGGAGGTGCCGTGCACGCCGAGAGCAGCAAAGGTGCGCGTGTCGGCCTGCACCCCAGCCCCGCCTCCTGAGTCCGATCCCGCGATCGTCATAACCGAGAGCATCTACAGTGGTAATGGATTAACATTTATATATTTCTAATCCAAATCCTCTTTATCGCGATAAAAATCAAAAATGGGGCTCAGAAAAGCTTTTTTTATGTCTGAGGAAACATCTCCAGTGGAAAACAAGGGGGCGGTTGCAGGTGCGTGGGAAAAAGTGCAACGGTCACGCGACAAAACGTTGGTTAACATCTGGGATGAAAAGTATGCCTTACAACCCTCTTGGTGGAAAGGTCCGTACGACATCTCTCCTGTGCTGCGGCAAGTCGCGCCAGGCGCTGACGTGCTTGACGTCGGCTGCGGCACAGGGAGGTACCTTTTCGCGCTTGCCAGGAACGGTTTTAGGGTGGTAGGGGCTGACCTTTCGAGGGAGGCACTGGCGCCGCTTGATCCTCAGTGCATGCGCGTAGTTGCCGACGTCCGGCAGCTTCCATTCTCAGATCGTAGTTTTGACGCCGTCACGTGTTATGGGGTGCTCCAACACCTTGCACGGGGTGGCAGAGCGAAAGCAGCCGCTGAGTTGTTTCGAGTTTTGCGACATCAAGGTTTAGCATTTGTCGAAGTTGCAGGACAGCTTGATATGCGCTACGGCCGCGGCAAGCGGATAGCTACGGATACCTTTGTTCGGGGAGGAATCCCGCATCACTATTTTTCTCAGTCTGAGCTGCACGAGCTCTTTCAATCAGCAGGATTTGCGGTTCTGACGCTCGATGACAAAGTCGCAAGAAAGAAGTATGGCAACGTGCTTCACCGAAGGCATCGCATATTCACGGCGATGACGAAGATCTAACGTCCTTCGCTATCGCTTCGCCACACATAAAGCTGACAGCTGCACGAGAGAGGCCGCGGTCCGCGACACTCCGCTCTAAGAGCACCCTTGGTTCCCGCTCGCGGAAGTCTGTGTACGATTACGCTCTCAGGTTAGCGCACCCTGACTAAGAACAACAACATATATCATCGAGGAGCGTTTCACTGTGGAAGGGAGATTATGGGCGCCAAAACGAGAATGCACTTGACAATCATCATCGTAGCGGTAGCTGCGGTGGCGGCGAGCAGTGCCGGTTGCACCAACCAAGCGACGCAGTCGCCGACCCCTGGAGCCCCTGCCAGTTTCTTGCTGTATTCCAACAAAAATGCTGGCGTGGAAATGAGCTATCCGAGCGATTGGCAATTGACCGGGAACCCAGCGGTCGACACCATAGCGCAGTTCCAGCACGGAAACGATAGCATTGTCTCGCTTCAAATTGTTACCAATCAATCGGGAAAAACGCCTCAAAGCCTCGCGCCGAGCTTGATAAGAAGTCTTCAGCAAGGCAACACGAGCACCAGTATACTTCAGAATCACACTGCTTCACTCGGTGGCCTGTCTGGGTACGAAATTGTGTTTACGTTTAAAGGAGGCGGACAAACCTACAAAGCGCTAATCGTGTGGACCGTTAAAGGAAGCTCGGTCTATGAGGTTCAGTTTTATGGAACCGAGGCGCAATATAACGAGCAGATTTCGACGGCACAGCAGATGATCTCCTCATTTGAGTTCATATAGACGTTGAAAACGCAATAGTGCCACCTTAAGGCCTAAATGCATTTTTTTGCTGAAATCTATCGCGATCCCGCCGGTTGTCGGTAAGTCCTGCGAGCGCGATTACCTCATACGTGCGAATTGAAGTCTGTCGCCAGCTCGAATGGTCTTGCCGCAACGCATGCGCGTTTTCCGAGTTTCTTGTTTAGCAAGAACGTGATCTGGCCTTTGATGATGGCGAACTTCCTTTTTGTCTCCGAGAAATCCGCGTCAAAGATGCAGATGTGCTCAAGGAAGCCGCTTTCGGGACGCCTCCACGATTTGTTGATGCGTTCTGTTACCCGTTCGTGCAACGCCGTATTCGGCAGCGGATACGGGAGTGAAGCAGAGAGGCAATCAAGGGGAAGTGAGGGGGCGAATCGAAGCGTGTCAAGCACTGTTTCGTTCGTCTCTCCCGGATAACACACGATAAAGAATGCGCCGACGTTAAGCCCCGCTTCGCGCGCTAAAGTCACGGCGGACCGTGCTTGCCTAACGGTGGTGCGTTGTTCCTAAGCTTCAAAAGAAGAGCTCCCAGCGCTTCTGACTGAGGTTGCAGGGGTATCAAATGAGGCGGAGTCTAAGATCAACTTGAATATGCGCAGCACCCCTAGCAATCGCAATACTCGCACAACGGGATGACCTGGATACAGAGACCCAGCCGGTTATTATGCTGCACAACTCAGCGGTCACTGTGAGCGCGAAAAGAGTACCGGCTTGTGGCCGTTCAGCTGGCAGAGGCTTCGCGTTGCCTTATTGGAAAACAAAGGATGTAGCCTGTAGCTTCTCGAATTGCGCTCTCGCTAAGAGGTAGCCGTTCGTCAGCAGAGCGCTTTCTGGCGAAGTGACCGAGCGCATGTCGCCTCTATGGACAAACCCAATACGCTATACTCCCTCACAAAGATTCCGACGCATGCTTTTAATGAATATATGTTCATCAAATTTGCTCGCATTCTTCTTGCAAGCTTTTTCATAGCGTTGTGGTTCTTCCGAAACGCACTCTATCGCTTTTTTTAGGGATTCGGGACGTGGATCCACCAAGAAGCCTGTGGCACCGTTGATCACGGTCTCTCTTAGAGCACCTTCGTTTACCCCGACTACAGCTTTTCCGCTGGCTTGTGCTTCGACAGGCACCAAACCGAAATCCTCGTCAATAGGTGTATATACAACCCCTTTGCAGGTTGCATACAGTTCCAGTAAGCGCTCTTGTGGGATTATCCCGAGGATCTTCACGTTTGGAGGCAGATCCGCGAACAGTTTGTGATATGCGACCAGTCCTTTGTCGCGACGTGCATATCCCCCTACAATTAATAGATTTTCATTGGGCAAGCTTTTGAAGGCTTCTATTTGCAACTCGACTCTTTTTTCAGGGTATAATCTGTTTACTGACAACCAGAAATCACCGAACGCTTTCGTATAATAATGATCGGTAGGTACAGGGGGGTAGATTACGGTTGAATCCCGATGATAGTACATGGCTATGCGTTTTTGAACAGTACGACTCAGTGTTAGGATTTTGGGGACCTGTCGGATAGCGCGCCGGTCAAAATAACTATGCGCGGTCGTCCAGCTCCACGCTACTGCTTTCTTCGCCAAATTTGATTGACGGGCGATATTGAAGCGTTTCAAGTCATAAAAATCTCTCCGAGGGGTATAGCAGTAACATATGTTGGGTTTGTGCCTGTAGGCCGCGTAAAGCGACCAGAATCCGCTTAAAAGGTACTTGTCAAATCCCGGAAAACTCACTCTTCTGAACAACAGGCTTGACTTTATTGGACCAATCGGGGCCCGATCATCAATCCGACCTAAGTCATAGATGCTATCTTGTTCGATGTCTAATTCTCGAATGACTTCTGGGTCGACATTCGCTGCCGCGATTCGCGCGTCAAATGCCTTCGCTATCGTCGCTACTACTTTTTCTCCGCCACCTAGCACGTCGAGTGAGTCGTGAAAGATGAGCAACTCTAAGTCTGAATTTATCGTCATTTCGGAATTCTTATGCCTTTGATGGCGGTCCTCATCTCTAATCTTTCCGTCAACCCTCTCGTGCCGCCACTTCTTGACAAACCGCTAGCAACTCCGCACTGGCCTTCTCCCACGAAAATCTCCGTGCTTGTGCGATGCTTTTTTTGCTCATCTCTCTCTTCAAGTCATCATCATCGAGCACGGTAATCATCGCTTCGGCGAGCGCTTCAACATCATACGGGTCAACGAGAAGTCCTGCCTCTCCGACCACTTCTGGCAATGCGGTGACGTTCGAGGCAATTATCGGGCACCCGCATGCCATCGCTTCAAGTACCGGAAGTCCAAACCCTTCGTAGAGTGAGGGATAAACGAAGATGTCGGCCTCTTCATAAAGCGACTTAACATGAGCATCAGACACATAGCCACAGATTCTTATCTTTATTCCCTCGTTAGAATTCAGTATTTCGTCTACAGTTGCCTTGAATTGAGGCACGTTTTTCCGCACATAACCGGCGAATATAAGTTCCGCGTTTGGTATACTTCTGTGGACGTGCTCAAATGCCCTCAGCAATCGAACGTGGTTTTTTCGCGGCGAAATGTCCGACACCATGACTATTTTTCGACTCCCGAAGCGCGTCCGCGGCGATTTTGGGGTAATAAAGGAACCGAGATGAATAACGTCAACTTTATCGGCGGACAGGCCCCAATAGCGTGACGCATCCCTCTTGGTCGATTCTGATATGGCGACGTATTTTGCTGGGATCTTGACAACGTGCTTTTTGAAAAAGTCATATAATCTCATCGTTCTTTGTCCTTGTCCGGTATCTTCGGGAAGAACGTAGGGAATGAAATCAGGTAGCACTTGAATCCATTTTGACCTAGGTAGGAAGCGATACTTGATCAAGCAAGCAAAGAGGTATAAGGCAGGGATTGGGTGGAGCATTTCCCAAGGCATCCCAAAAACGAGAAAAAAGTTACCTTGTTTATAGAGTTTGATCACCCGTAAAAAGGTCCACGGAGCCAAAAAGATACGAAAGGTGAAGAGCGAAACGCCTGCCCTCGCCAAAATAGATGGGCTGACAAAGCCTAAATCTTGCCGAGCAATAATCGATACAGAATCTACGCTAGATGCTTCACAGAACTGCGTTATCAACTCTTCAGCAACCCTCGGAATCCCATCTTTGTTTTTTGGAAAAGGCGCTACGGCGGTAATCTTCATG
Source organism: Candidatus Methanoflorens crillii (assembly GCA_003162175.1). Classification (GTDB taxonomy): domain Archaea; phylum Halobacteriota; class Bog-38; order Methanoflorentales; family Methanoflorentaceae; genus Methanoflorens; species Methanoflorens crillii. Next base: position 107,406 of record PMMR01000056.1, read on the forward strand.
CATTCACCGAAGTTTTTGTAAAGTAAGTTTATGCCGTAAGTGTTGCGAATTGGTGTCTTAAACCTTTACTTTCAGCAGCATATGAGGAATCGGTGAAAGTGCTACCTCTCTCGCAGTACTGGCAAGAACCTGATTACACATGACCAATTAAGTCAAGACCTGGATGGATACGAGTCCAACTTCACATGGCCCACAAGAGAAATAATAGCCACGAAACGAACGGCCCTTGAGTTTCTTGAGCACAAGTTCTAAAGTGCGATAATGCTCCTGAGGCTGCACACTGAGGATGCGATAATGCGGAACGTGTCTCTTTTCTTACCCTAGTTTTTTAAGGGCAGGGGCATGGCTTTCGATCGTGATACTCTCTATAAGTGCGTGTGTCGTTGGTGGAATTCATGATCCGTTCTCATGAGTTCACCTGCCTCGTTGTCTCTCATTAAAGGGGTTGCTGAGTGAGTGACAAACCAGTGGAACCCCCTCCGCACTCCTGGATGTTGACAGATGCTGTTTGTTTCAACTGCAAATGTCTCCTGTAATCGCTCTAGCCTCGTGTTCATCGACTAATCCATGGGTTGCAAACTTAGCGGAGCATGTTTCACTGGTCATTTATAAGCCTGATAACACGTAAGTTACCGCATCCAAGCGATAACCACGTGTTTGGAGCTGAGATACTTCCGACGAGAATGAAGGCAGTTCAAAGAGATAAAAACACCCTGTGCCAAGAGGTGATGGGTGGCAATTTGCACGCTCACGCGATGAACGCAATCTGACATACGGGCGAAAAAAATGAGCACTGCAAGAACAATAGCAAAAAGCTCTATTCTTTTACTCATAGGGCAGATCGTTAGTTTGGGTATTGCAGCTGTCTACGGGATTGTACTCGCTCGATATCTCGGCGTCACAGGCTTTGGACTGCTGAGTACTGCAATCGCATTCACGACAGTTTTTGCTCCATTCACTAGTCTAGGGCTCAGCACGTTAGCTACAAGAGAGGTTGCGCGAGACAAATCCTTGGCCAGCAAGTATCTAGGGAATTTGATCATCATCGAGATCGCGCTGGCAAGCGGCACGTTCTGCTTGATTGCTCTTGTAGCATACGTCTTACGATATCCTCCGGAAACAATCACCTTGATTTATATTTTAGCTCTTTCTGTGGTCTGTGGAGGTTTCACTGCTATTTTCTACTCACTATTTCAAGCCTTCGAAAGGATGCAATACCAGTCGTTAGGGCTAATCTTAAGCACCGGCGCTACTTGCGTCGTTGTCATATGGGGAATCACTGCAGGGTTGGGTGTCGTTTGGTTTGCCTTTGCGTACTTCGTGGGCAGCTTGGCTGTTACGATTTATAGCTTGATAGTCTATAGTACAAAATTCAGTCAGCCTCACATTGAGATTGATTTGAAGTTTTGGAAGAGAATACTTCCAGAGGCGCTGCCATTTGCCTTAAGCGGACTGTTTACTACGATTTATTTTTACATCGATTCAGTCCTCTTGTCGGTGATGAAAGGAGCTGACGCGGTTGGCTGGTACAATGCTCCCTATCGATTGATCATGGTCCTACTATTCGTCCCAACGGTAATCAGTACAGCGGTATTTCCGGCAATGTCGCGCTTTCACGCAACTGCAAACGACAGTTTCAGGCTGATTTATAAACGATATTTTAAGTACATGGCTATTGTCTCAGTTCCACTCGGTATAGGAACAACACTGCTTGCTAGCCAGATTATTACGTTTATCTTCGGTGTCCCGTACGAAAACTCCGCAATAGCGCTTCAGATACTTATCTGGGCCACGGTTTTCATATTCCTAACTGCAGCCTTTCTGCGACTGTTTGAGACTTCAAATAGGCAAATGATGGTGACTAAAATCACTGCGGTTGGCATGGTCGAAAATGTGACACTGGACCTAATACTGATACCGCGATTCAGTTACGTTGGCACCAGCATCGCGACCGCCGCTACTGAGTTAACGGTTTTATTGCTCTGTGTTTTCGTGAGTTCCAGGATCACATACCCGCTATCCAAAAAGGACATAGGAAATTTGGTCAAGATCGGTGCGGCGAGTTTATTGATGGGTTCGTTCATCGTTTACCTAGGGAACCTCAATCTGCTATCAGTTTTTCCTGCGGTACTGTTGTACTTCACGGTGCTCTACCTTTTACGTGTGGTCGATAACGAGGATATTGCGCTGTTCCGGAACATCGTGCGAGGAGGCTGAGTTTGAAACACTTGAGCTAACTTAAACATAACAAGAACATTTCTATAATCGGAATCATCTGACAGCATACAGAATAGCATCGCAGTTTGCCCCTTTAGCAGCAAGCTTTCGATTGATTTGTCCGGCGAATGGCTGTTCTCCTGCTCATCCCAATAATCATCCCAATCAAGCGAATAAACGCGCTGCTTACCGCGCCGCTCGACGGGGCCTACCAATGCTCTGGAGAACTACCCGGAGCTGCGTTCGTAATCGAACGCTCGGTTAAGCAAGAAAGGCAAAGATAGGACGTACAGCCCAGGGCGCTGAACTCGACAATACCTAGACCATCGTGGATTTCTGGGTCAATAACAGCTGCGCCACCACGCCGAGGCATATGCCTTTTTCAGTTCAGAGTTCTCAGCTAGCAACCGCGTAAGCAAGTCTGCTATCTCCGGGGAGCTCAATGTTTAATCTGGATGTTTCACAACGTCTTGCGGGTAACAGGACGGACACGTCCTTTTTTCCCATCGCTTTGAACATCTTCCCGCAGTTGTTGCAGTGATACTTCACAAGCCAGCTCGTTTCCACAGTAATAACCGGGCCGCCGCCACAGCACATGTTTTTTCCTAGATCCTTGGTAGCATTTCAAGTCGATAAGTATTCCTGCGTTTTTTTGAGCTGGGGAGCAGATTGTCGGCAAGAAACAATCTCAAAACTGGGCTTACAACATGCACTTTGCTATTGTTCCGATCGCTGTCCCGCACTGGCAACTCTGTGGGTTGTGTCCCAAGTAGTAGGGGGATAACACTGAATGCAAGGTGTGAAATCTGCAGCACTCATGCTTCCGCGATCAAAAACGGCGGAGCCAAACTCAGGGGTTGCGTTTAAGGGGCCGTGCTGCAACTTAAAGCCAAGGGAGCTTGAGAACGTCGCACAACGAGGATCGATTATTGCATCAGCTCGGTTATCCGCTGAACGGGCAGACAGCGCGCTTTTTGAGGCGGGCGAATTTCTGCTTCTCGGCTGTACGAAGATAATCGCCTCGTTTGTCATCTTGGTAGCTGTATCGTTCTTAAACGAGGCTTCAACAATCGAACTAAATAGAAATATTTAACAATGGGTATTCGCGATGTTGTATTACGCTCTTAGACCCAAAAAAGAGAAGCCCGAGCCGGCTTAGGCTCGGGGACTGTGCTGCAGATCCGCGCTCTGTTGCAGCAAAGGTGACAACAGAGTGCAGGTCTGTAACCCTTGTCTATGATCCGCCTTTTATTTTCTGGGTGCTATAACTTTAATTTTACGGTCAAATTTTTCGCGAATGCTTTCCCGTCTGCTGAGGCTGCGCCGGTGGGGAGATGGTAAACGATCCGACTGGGGTGCTTAGCCTAAACCTGAAAACGGCCTACCTCGCGGTGCTTCACGGGATGGGCTGCTAAAGGCAATAACACTCACGTAAACGACGCGTCGCAGGGGTGCCGCAACGCGGCTACATTGCACTCTTGGTTTTTTTCAACGGGCTCGTTCTGACTCTGAGCAGGTGTTCGACGTCACGGCAATCCTGCTCTGACTCGACGAGGATGAAGAGCAACCGCCCTTCGGTGAACGCGCGAGCGTTTCTGAGAACGCCTCGCACCTTAGCACCGAGGCGCAGCTTCAAGGCCTCTTCAAGCTGCGCTGGCCGATAATAATCTGCACAGTGAAGCTGCCCGTTCCTGGATAGAAAGCGGCGAGCGCCCGACCTCCACTCCGAAATCTGAGTGCCCACCCATAGTTCTTCCCGTAGAACGCAAAATCTCGCTTAACTCGGTAGTTTTCTTCGATGAACTCTGTGAGCCTTACTCATAGAGATCGCTTAGACCGAACCGAAACAATCATAGGTTTTATCGTCAGCGGATGTTCCCTATCAACGAACGCTCCGATGCTCACGTAGCTTCTGTCGCCCTCTCAGTATATCATTTGCGCCGTGACCGCGAGGGTCTTGCGACGGCCGCGATTCTTTGTGCTAAAGCCTCGTCGTGTCAGTCGTGGCCGCGAACTTCTACGAATGGGACACACATTGCAAGCGCACGCAACGCCGATGAAACTAGCAAAGTGGCTAAATCGACGCGTCAGCAATCTTTAGAGGCACGCTTATCGTAGGCAGCCCAAATGCGCAGAAACGGCGATAGCGATGAGCGCGTAGAAAGTGTAGTAAATCCCTCCTTGATGGAGCTGCAACCCGATCTCAGCTCCGATCGCGGCCTGGGTGAAGAGAAAAACGCGAGGTTGAGTGCATCGGTCGCGGAGTTCCTGCAGAGGAGCAAGGTAGATATCGTCAGCCTAGATGGGGGAGCTCATCAAGAGCTTTGAGTCGCGCTCGGTCGATCAAACGCCGGGCAGGACGCCGGTCAGCGTGATGACGAGCGGCACCAACGCCAAGCACCCAATAAGGATACAGAAATAGCCGAAGTTGATCCGCTCTGCCACTTTCAGGAGCGTGCTGATGGTTAATAACGAAAAAAAGAACGCGATGACGATGGCGATCAGAGCGTAAACGGTGAAGTACGACCCGCTTTTTATAAGGCTCAGCCCTATTTCAGCTCCGATCACGGCAGGGATGTACATCAAAAAGCTCAAATTGAGCGCGTCCTCTGCTGAATAATGACGCAAGAGGAGCGCTGACACAGTCAGGCCTGAGCGACTGAAGCCGGGGAGTATTGCCACGCCTTGCAAGATCCCAGCGATGATGGCATCCATTGGGGAGAGCGACTTGTTTCGTGTGCCGACTCTCTGCCGCGCATGCAGTTGCAGCAGGCCGGTGCCGATGAGGAGCGCGCCGATAAATGCGATGGCGTAACTGCCCGTCAGCTGCAGCTTTGTCAATCCAAAGACGAGCAATGGAGCACCAATGAGCGCGGTAGCAAAGGTCGCGATGATGAGAAACGTTGTCAGTCGGTTGTACCCGCTCGGGTGGCGAACGTCTCGCACGTACGTGGGCAAGTTAGCAAACAGTTTGATGATATCGCTTCGATAAAACAGCGCGACGGCGAACAACGACCCGATGTGCAGCCAAATGGCATAGTAGACCGCTTCGGTGAGGCTCATATTGTAGAAGCTCACCATGACCACGGACATCATCGCCTTGCTGCTGATCGGAAGCCATTCCGTTATGCCCTGTATGATGCCGAGGACGATTGACTGTATGAGTTGTGAAATGTCCATGTGATCGCGTTGCGCAGCCGTAGGTAGGACGCAGCCCGATTAAGAACCTTTTGGTGGCTCTGCTAGCGGCCGATGAAGCACCAGACCTCCGCCGTAAGAGGCGCTAAAGCGCTGTTGGGGTTGAATTGCAGCGTTGATTAGCCCGGCATTCGCAGCGTAATAACCAAGAGGTGTGAGCAGCGTTGGTTAGCCGAATTTGTCGTTGTAGAGCTTAATTGAATGCATTATTGCGTTTTTAGCGCTTTCAGCTCCTTCCCAACCAGTGACATCGGTTTTTTTGCCTTCAAGCTGCTTGTAAACGGTGAAGAAGTGTCCAATAGCGCGCATTTTGTGTGGGGGCAGATCGCTTATGTCGGTGACTTCCGCGTACATCGGATCTTTATCGGGCACAGCTAAGACCTTGTCATCGTTGTCCCCACTGTCAATCATTCGCATCAAGCCGATGGGCCGCACAGCAATGAGGCAGCCTGGAAAGGTTGGTTCATCTATCACAACCATGACGTCCAGGGGATCACCGTCGTCGTAGTAGGTCTTGGGGATGAGGCCATAGTCAGTCGGGTAGTGCACAGGTGAATAGAGCACCCGGTCGATGGCAAATATGCCGAGGTCTTTCTCATATTCGTACTTGTTCTGGGACCCTTTTGGGACCTCAATCAGCGCATAAACGACTTCGGGCGGGTTAGGTCCAACAGGGAGCGATTTCCATAGATTGGTCACGGTACCACCTGCTGCCTTATACTCATCCGCTCTATAAAAAATCCCCTTAGCAGGGGGTTAGCGCCGCCTCGCATCTGGCAGACCTCGTACTCATGATCAGTGTCTCTCGCCACGAGCGGACGAGGCGGCTTATCACTCGTTCCGTGATGGACGCACTATGAATATGTTTAAGCTCCCAAGCCACGTTATGGCGCGTGATAGCCCTATGACGTTATTAGCGACCCCGATATGCATGCTATGCAAGCACTCTCTCGACGTCGCCTTCGCGCACGCCACGTGCGATGCATATCCTGACGGGATCCCGCCAGCTATCCTATCTTGGGAACACGATCACCGCATCCCGTTTCCAGGTGATCGCGGAACTCTTTTTGAACCACGAGACGAAGAAGCCGATCAGTTTGTCAAACGCTATCTCATCAGCCTGGATTTGTCATAGCCTATGGTGCGCGTTTTGAGGCGCAGCAACGCCTATCAACACACGCCGGCGGTGCCGTCGTGTTGCGTGTCGCGCTGATTGATTCTGCGGTCTGTCACGATTTTGAATGAAGCTGTGACCTCACGGATGCCATTTTAGCCGTCAGCTGCTGTGAAACGCGGCTCCGCGCATTACTTTCGCGCTGCTCTCGGCAAACCGTTATTCCAGGGGCCAGCCACCTTCTGTTCGATGCTACATGATATGGCAGAAGTGGATGCGCTCATCTTTGAGCTCAGCGATTTACAACGCGCATATGCGGAAAACGCCGCAGAAAAACTCATACAGACGTGCTGTCGTAGCAGTGAGGCGTTTCAATATCTGCAGGATAGGGTATGCGACGTCGCGATACCGGAGCGGGCCCGGAATCACATCCATTTAATCATAGCAAAGATTCGGACGTGGATGAGCCTCCACCACGCTTACGGCTGGGCGGAATCAAATTACGCCTGCTCGTTTGGAAGCTTGTCATAACAGATCCAAGACCCGCACATGGGTTTGCAACAGTAGCGAGATAGCCCTGCTCGAGAATCGCTATAATAGTTGCAGCCGAAAAATTTGGTTCTTTCAAAAAGATGCGCTTTTCTTGCGTATCACATGCTTCAAGATGACGCGCTGTTCGCGCGCGTCGTTGCCACCCCACCACTCGAAGCAGTCGCTACAAACCAGCTCGCGTTGGTTTCATCATAGCCGTAGAAAAGAGCAGCCAGCGCCGGGTTTGTCGTGTCGTTTGCTTTGTAGCCGTACCACTTCTCGTCAACTCGGCCAAAGACGGTCTGTCCATTCCCCAGATTGATCTTTGACTCATTCGTCTTGACATACCCGTCACCGGTTCTTTCTTTCATCAGCTGGAAGTATCGGCCGTATGAATCGTTTCCGGAAGACATCAATTCGACCGTGAAGTTCCATGTGAGCCCTTGCGCGTCCTTGTAGGTGCCAGAATACACGTTTGGCTTAGTTTGCGTGAACCTATCGACAGCGCGCCAACCGCTCAGACTGAAGGCGGCATCGTACGATCCGCTTAAGTCTTGCGGCTTAGGGGTGGGGGTAGCGCCGAAAGGCAAGGAAGACGCGCAGCCACTTACGAGTACCGCAGCTGCTACCGCGGCAGTGAGCACCGCCCCCAACGTATGCGCCTTCATGTCAAGTTTCCTGGCGTTTTCAAGGCACGCATGTTTGCGCGCGAGACTGATATACGTTTGCGATTTCAGCTGTGAGTAGGTGCGACGAGACATGTGAGCTGAGCGCTTGTGGTTGAAGGGAAGCTAGCATTTAAAAAAAATACCCACCTGTTATCGTGTGCGAGAACATCCTGCGATAGAACCCTGCTTGCCGCCGCAGCGTGGATGCGTTACGTTTCAATAAGCGTCGACACGTCCCCTTCGTCGATGCCGAGCTCCCGCGCCTTGAGCACCCGTCGCATGATTTTCCCGCTGCGCGTCTTCGGGAGCGTGGCGGTAAAGACGATCTCTCCTATGACGGCAATGGGCCCGAGCTCGTGCCGTACGTGCTTTTTAAGTTCGTTGATGAGCTCTGGAGTGTCTGCGTACCCCTCTTTGAGGATAATAAACGCCTTTATCACCTCCCCTCTGATGGGGTCGAGTTTGCCGATCACGGCTGCCTCCGAGACCGCGCGGTGGCTCACAAACGCTGATTCGATCTCGCTGGTGCCGATGCGGTGCCCCGCGATCTTCAGAACGTCGTCGGCCCGCCCCTGTATCCAAAAGTAGCCATCTTCGTCTTTGCGTGCGATGTCGCCAGAAACGTAGAGCCCCCCCGGTATCTGCTCCCAGTACGTCTTCTTGTACCGTTCTGGGTTATTGTACAACGTGCGGAGCATCGACGGCCACGGCGTCGTTATTACGAGCAGTCCGCCGCGCCCTAGCGGAACAGGCTTGCCGTTTAGGTCCACGACATCCGCTTCGATGCCGGGTAGAGGCTTCGTCGCCGACCCGGGTTTGAGCGCCGATACAGGGAGGGGGGAGATCATGAAGCAGCCGGTTTCCGTCTGCCACCACGTGTCCATGATCGGACAGCGCAATCTCCCGACGTGTTCGTAGTACCAGACCCATGCCTCTGGGTTGATCGGCTCTCCGACCGTGCCGAGAATCTTGAGAGAGCTGAGGTCGCAACCATGTGGCCATTTCTCCCCGAAACGCATGAGGTGGCGGATGGTCGTTGGCGCCGTATAAAACTTCGTCACCGCGTTGCGTTCTACCACTCGCCACAGCGCGTCTGGTTCGGGATAGTCAGGCGCGCCCTCGTAGATGAGGCTCGTGGTGCCGGTGAGCAACGGTGCGTAGACGCAGTAGCTGTGACCCGTTATCCATCCGACGTCAGCAGTGCACCACCACACGTCGTCGTCGTGTATGTCAAATACGGTTTGTAACGTGGTAGCCGTCGCAACCATATAGCCTGCGGTCGTGTGAACGACGCCTTTTGGCATCCCCGTGCTCCCGGAAGTGTAGAGTATAAAGAGCGCATCTTCTGCGTCCATAGGTTCGGCAGCGCATTCGGTGCTCGCTCCTTCGATGAGNNACCGTCGTTTTGATGCTTGGGCTTGCGCCAACAGCTTCATCTGCGACGCTTTTAAGGTCGATTACCTTTCCCCGGCGGAACGTGCCGTCCGCGGTAATCAGGATCTCGGCGTTCGCGTCGTGAATTCGGTCAGCCAACGCTCGCACGCTAAAGCCAGCATACACGACGCTGTGCACAGCTCCGATCTTCGCGCACGCGAGCATCGATATGGCAGCCTCGACGCACTGCGGGAGGTACATCGCCACACGGTCCCCTTTTCGCACGCCGAGCTTCTTAAGCGCGTTTGCCATCCTGTTTACCTCGCTCGCGAGCTCGGAATAGGTGACCTTGCGTTCCTCTCCGCGCTCGTTAACGTAGAGGAGCGCGACGCGGTCGCGACGTTCGGTGGCGAGGTGACGATCCACTGCGTTATGCGTGATATTTGTCCTGCCGCCAACGAACCACTTGTAAAACGGCGCCTCGCGTGAGTCGAGGACCTGTGTCCACGGCGCGAACCATTCAAACTGCCGCGCCTTCGCCGCCCAATACGCCTCGATGTCCTGTCCCGCTCTCAGTTCAGCTTCCCAGTCTTTCACGCGCGCCGCCTCGACGACTGCTGCGCTTGGGCGAAACACCCGTCTCTCGTGCAGAAGGACTGAGGTTGTCTCTTCTTCTTTGATACCCACGCGTATCACCTGTTTGACCGTTTGATAAGTCGGATGACGATCGACGTCACCCACATGCTCCGCATGCGTTCGTCCATCTACATAGCCATTGCCGCGTTTTTTGCGGGCGTCTATGGCATGAACTTCAGGGAGCCAAAGGTGACTTCCCCGCGGGGGTATCTTGGATTCTGGCTTGCCAGCGTGGTGATCGTCATCGCGATGCTGCTGTATTTCAGGCGTAAACAGTGGATCCTGCAGTCGACAACGGAACGCCGGGAAAAGGTTACAACTGCGGTAATCGGCGGTGTGCTCGGCCGCTCTTATTCACGGACTATTTTCCGGCACCGGAAGATGACCGTGCCCCCTTCTGTGTACGGCGGCCCCGGGTCGACGCACTGCATGTAAGCGTGCGCGGGGTCTTCAGGCGTCGTCAAGCCAAGGGCTACAGGACACCACGTGTGCTCCAGGATCGTCGTATAATGGAGCAGGGTCGAGAGCGCGTGAGTGCACAGCGCATCGGTTTTGGCAAGCACGATATTAGGCCCGTCTGTGATAATGCGATCCCCGACAGAATGCACCGGGCATATCCCTCGTATCTCGTGCACAGTAATTTCCAGCAACGCATTACCCCAAGAGACAATAACAACAGTCCTTTATATCATTTGGTCGGCACGAAATACCCGGATGCGAGCAACGCCGCGGGCAAAGTACCTCATCACGAGCTACATCGTTTTCAAGAAAGAAATCGCTGGGAAACCTCGCGCACGCGTGACCCGTTGGCCGCTCGCCGCAGCGTTTTCGATTTGATTGCGCATAACAGCGATAGCCGTTGACCCGCGTCAGACTTCCACGAAGCTGTGCGCCTTACAAGCGTCGAAAACGCTTAAGAGCCTGGAGCCCTCAGGTAGGCGTATGAACGTAGTTGTCCTCCTTGCCCCCGGGTTTGAGGAACTCGAGGCGGTCACGATCGTCGACGTGCTCCGACGCGCCGGCATCTCAGTTCTCCTTGCCGGCATTGCGGATCCGCCTATCGTGGGTGGGCACGGGATCAAACTAATGCCTGACATCTCTATCGACGACGTCAAGGCGTGCGACGCCCTTGTCCTTCCGGGGGGAAACCCCGGCTACCTCAACCTCGAACGCGATCAACGCGTTCTCAGACTCATACGCGCAGCATACAAAGCTGGCAAATACGTCGCCGCGATTTGTGCTGCGCCGCACGTGCTCGGCGTCGCGGGGATCATGGAAGGGGCGACGGCGACGTGTTATCCAGGGCTCGAAATCCCGGGCGCGCAGCGCGTAGAAGAAGAGCGTGTAGTGCGGCAGGGTACAATCATCACAAGCCAGGGCCCGGGAACTGCTATTGACTTTGCCCTCGACCTTGTGGAAGTGCTGACGACCAAGGAAAACGCGCGGGAAGTGCGGAAGGCGTTGTTGGCGTAGGAATGGGGCACCGGTTGAGCGCAGTGCCCCCTGCGACAGCACGCTCGTATGCTTCGTATAAGCACGACAAGCGTCGTCGTGCGCACTTGGCGAGGCCGAATCGCCTCGACACATCGCGGAGCACGTAGCCCGAAAGCTGGTCTCTCTGCGCAAAAGGTTTTAATGCCGGTGAGCCGAAAACGCTACTCTGATGACATCAGAAACGAAGCAAACTGTGAACGTGTACACGCTGCCCGTGTGTCCCAACTGCAGTGTCCTGAAGCAATCTCTTATGGAGCACGGCATCTCCTTTGAGGAACACGACCTGGACTCGCCGCAGTCGCGGACGACCCTGCTCATGCGAGGGGTCTTTACGACGGTCGCGCCGGTGCTCCAGGTGAAGGACACCTTCTTGACGTTCGATGATCTTTTTCACAACGATGAGCTCAATATCGATCTCATCTTGAGCCTGTTGCGGTGCTAAAAACCACGTCGAATGTTTTTTCGCACTGGAGGCGAGGCGCATACAGAGTCGGGTTGAAAAAGCCCTAAAAACCGCATCGCTCGTCCATATTCCCCGTATTCTTTGAGAGAAGTGCTTATAACCTTGCCAACTAATAGCGGTGCCGCTGGAAGGCTTACATAAGAGTCGTAGGCACACACAAAAAGGTCACGCAAAAAAGAATAAGAGGGGGAGACGAAGGGCCTCAGCAAAGGTTGGGACACGCTGAAGCCCGTTCACCTGCGATGCTGGTACTGCCCACCTCTCTTAATTCTTTTTCGATTTGGTGTGGTCCAACGGGAGGGGCGATGGCACAGATCCACGTAAACCGGCACGTCAGGCTCGCGCTTTTCGGGTGCGTGCGCTGCGGACGTTTTCTTTTCGCGCCGAGCTGGTACGAACTCGACCGAGACGTGGCCGTGTGCACGTGCGAAGCGTCGCGCTACAAGACAACGAACGTGCGCGCGCCGGATCACGTTCACGGCTACTGGGACGCTCAATGCGCAGCGGTTTATACGTCCTACCGGAGGCGGTTGAAGCGCCGCGCTCCGCCGTCGGTTCACGCCGAGCGTGAGGCGAGCGATTTCGTTGGTTGGCGCGTGATAGCTGTAGCGGACGAAGGGGAAAACGCGCCGGATCTGGACAGCCAGGAAAGCGTGCCCCCTGCCGAAGACTCCGACGGCAGTGTCGGGCTGGCAAGCTTCCAGCGACAAGCGGGTTCTATGCTGCACACTTGCCGTTCAGCGCTGAGTTCCAGGTTGAGCTTTATTGCTGACGTCGAGCGAGAAAACAAGGGAAAAACATAGCTTGCCAAAGGCGTACGGACAATCAGAAAAACTACTTCAGCGCCTGTAGCTCTTAGGCCGAGCGAAGGCTTTTTCGTCTCCGGACACGTTGACGCGGAGTCTGGACCGTCGGTCGTCGTTTTTTTATCTGAGCTGGATCTCTTTCAAACGGGCCTTTCCGGAGCTGAAGACACGTACCCGCGATCGCTCAGCGAGCACTCCTATGTGAGATGCCTGACTCTCTAAGCGGTGCAAATCCCAACATTAATTTACTATCTCGTTGTATGGAATAGTGTAATAAGCATCGAACTATTACACCGTTTGCAGGAGTCACATTCGACGGGAGTTAACGCCCGTCGTGCATCGACAGACGTCTTTAATTTGCACAAACGCTCGTCAATCCGACTAAGAATCTGACATTTATCACTGAACGAGTCGCATGCGTTTTCACTCCTGATATATTCATTATAGAAAAGGTGGGCGAATGGCCATATCCACACGAAAGAGAAATCACTCCCCGAAGAAGTCATTGCTCCCGATGCTTCAGCCCCGGACCCTCCAGACGACGCTCTTTGGCGAACAGGCCGAAGAGATGCCCAACGTCAGGACAAGTGACGGGTTTATTCTGCCGTGGAATAGCGAAGCGATCGTGAAACAACTCATTCGCGAAACGGCGCTGGCGCAGACGTTCTATGGAAAGCGAGGCATGAAGCGGCCCGAGGCGAGGCGCATCGCTGACATCGTTGAAAAGAAGATAAAGCCGATGGATGTGCACGAGCTTAGCGGCCCGCTCATTCGTGAGTTCGTGAACGTCGTCCTGCTCGAGGAGGGATTTGGCGACTGGGCACGCGCGTGCTCCCGTGTGGGGACGTCACTGTATGACGCTTACCAAATCGACCACGGTGAGGGGTTCGAAGCGAATGAGAACTCTAATCTCACCGCAAATCCCGAGACGTCAGCTAAGAAGAAGCACGACAAGCTGAGTAAGCAACAGGTGCTGCTCATGCTCCCCCAGAGCATCGCTGACGCTCACCGCTCGGGCGACTTTCACATTCACGACATGGAGTACGCTAACGTGCGGCCATTCTGTGCTGACTATGACCTGCGGTACTTCCTCTACTACGGTCTGATGCCCGACGGCACGGGAGCGCACGCATCCGTCGCCGGCCCAGCCAAGAGTCCCGAGGTCGCCATACTGCACGCGGTCAAGGCGCTCGCCGCCGGACAGACGAACTGCGCGGGCGGGCAGGGCTTTTATAACTTCCTGACGTTTTTGGCCCCCCATCTCGAGCATCTCGACTACACCCAGATCAAGCAGCTCATGCAAGAGACGGTCTACGAGCTCACGCAAGTGTTCATCGCGCGCGGCGGGCAGATGGTCTTCAGCAGCCTGCAGCTCACCCCGGGCGTCCCCGAGCTGTGGAAGGACAAGCCCATCGTCCTGCACGGCAAGGTATGGGATGGCACGCAGGCGCCATTACGGACCTACGGCGAGTTTGAACGGGAGGTGCGTCTCGCTTTCAAGGCTATCATGGAGGTTATGACGGCGGGGGATAACTGGGGCAAGCCATTCAACTTCCCGAAGCCCGAGGTGGCGATCGAGCCCTCATTCATCGTGCCGCGCACCGAGGACCTTTACTACGGTCACTCCGAGATCCCCACCATTGAGGACAACTACCAGGCCGCGTTCACGCTCTCGGCCGAGTTCGGCTCGACCTACTTCGACAACATGATTCCCGAGTACCGTGGCGCGGGCAAGGGTATCTCCTGCTACCAGTGCTGCGCGTATATGTTCAAGGTCGATCGAGACGAGGACCAGCACTTTGAGGACAAGCTCTACTTCAGAGACGGCGCGCACTTTTCGATGGGCTCGTGGCACGTCGTCACGCTCAACGTCCCGCGTGCGGCGTATAAGGCCGAACACGACACTGACGCGTTTATCGACAACCTCAAGAACCTCGTCGACTGCGCCGTCGAGTTCTTCAAGATCAAGCGCAAGTGGATGGAACCGCTCCTCGCGGGCAATCGCCTCCCCTTCCTGCAACAGCACCCGCGCGACCCGAATACGGGCGAGCGTGGGCCCCAGCTCTACGACTTCGACAGCCTCGTCTATACCATCGGCGTCGTTGGGGTGAATGACGCCGTCAAGTACCACACGGGATCGGCTATACACGAGGACCCCGCAGCGTGGGAACTCGCGATACGCGCCATGACGGAGCTTCAGGCGTACTGTCGACAGGTGGGGAGCGAAAACGGCATCAAGATCGCCCTCGCGCGGACGCCCGCAGAATCGTGTGCGCAGCGACTCGCCGTAGCTGATCTGCTCAACCCTGAGTTCACCGACAAGTGCCGTCGCGTCGTGGAGGGGAACGTCTCTGAGGCAATCAAGCGGTATATAAAGACGAAGTCGCGCGATCTGCCGATCTATTACTCAAACGGCACACACATCCCGGTGAGCGCTGATATCGACCTCTTCGATCGACTTCGTTACGAAGAGGTATTTTACCACTGCTTTGACGGCGGGGATCTGACGCACGTGTTCCTTGGCGAGACGAAGCCCGACCCTGAAGGGCTTATGGAGCTCTGTCTGAACATCGTGAAGAATACGCAGATCGGGTACTTCGCGCCGGGGCGGGATTTGACGCTTTGCCTCGACGACTCACACGTCGAGGGAGGTATCCACGAAGAGTGTACCAACTGTGGTTCGGACAACGTGGAACATATCGCCCGCGTCACCGGGTACATGAGCGCCGTATCAAGCTGGAACGAAGGCAAGAAGCAGGAGCTCAGGGACCGGCATCGCATCTCTCTCGGGCGTACCGTCTGATCCGCGTTTGGGGAGCCGCTGCGCCGCGCAACCTGTACAGACAAGGTAGCGTTGCGAGGTAGCGTTGCGACGGTCTTACGCTCTCGCTGTATAGCGCCTGCAATAAAATACCCGCTGCAAGCGCTTTCGCGTAACGCGAGTTCTGACTAGCCGGTCAAAGCCGACAACGACTCTACCGCATCATCGATACGCGATGCGACGGAAGTATCGCGCCTGCTAGCCGGCGACTACGAAGCTCAGCTCTTCTTTAACCTCGTTAAGAAGCTCTTTCACCGCTCGAGCGCGTTCGACGTATCCTGGCATGGAGCTGATCAGCCCCTCACGGACGTCGGCCTTCAGGAAGGCGTCGGGTATCATGTTGATTTTCGCTGGAAGCCCCTCCAAGTATGCCTCCATCGTCTGCATTTGTTCGGCGGCGACATCCGCGCTTTCTACGAGCGGGGCTGCGGCGTCTTTGAGTGCTGCTGTCGCTCCAGCGACGTTGCCGTCGTTCGCCTCATCCAGCGCTTCAGCTAAGCGTCGCGCCTCATCGTATATCGCGCCGTAGCGCGCGCCGAGCCGCTCCAGGAATGCCGTCCATTCGTCGCCGCTCATGCCGCTGTTTGACTCCAAGTCACGCCTCACAAGAGGCCTCACGACGGCTGGCAGATCTTCGACCACTGCGCTAAAGTCATCAATGCTGCGCAAAAACGCGGCGATGCTGTCCTTCCCGGTTCCACACGTCTTTATGAGGCGTGCGACCTCCTCTTTTTGCTGCATGCTTTGATTATCCGTCGGTTAGATGTTCATCAGTTTCTCTTTCTTTTCGGCTGACAGTTTTGTTCGTCCGCCCATCTGTGACTCAACCATATTCCACAAACGGAGCATAAGTTCTGCAAGCGCTTCGCCGAGCTTGTTTGACTTGAACTCGTGAATATGTATGCCGCCGGGACCAGGCACGTCCTTTTCAAGGATGACGATTGCTATCGGGCCGATTGTTCCGCCGAGTCCAAACGCGACGGCGTCGTTCGTCCGCCCTTCACGGCCTCCACCGCCTCCACCGCCGCCCGTTCCAAAGTTGAACTGGTAGATGGGGACGGCGACTTTGTCGCCAAACTCGACGGCCTTGCCCAGGGACTCAACGCCACTGAAAATGGACTGCAAGTTGGCGAGGACCTCGCTTATAGTTGCGTTGCTATCCTCCACATAGATCACCATACGGTAATAAAGAGAGCTCGTAATAACTCTTTTGCTAAAATAAGGCGCAAGCGCCATCGAACTCCCGCGCGTACGCCGGCCAGGTCGCTCACAAGTCAATCGACGAGCCGGAACCGACGATGAGGCGGTAGCCCTTCGGCAGCTTCTGATCGGTCGATCGTATCTGCGTCTTGTCGCCGATCAAACTCTCGACGATCGTTTCTTTGCACGTGATGACGCTATCACCGATGACAATCGAATCTTCGATGTGTGCTCCCGAAACGTGCGTGTTATCGCCGATTGATGTGTACGGGCCGATGTACGTCCCTGCGTCGATCGTGCAGTTTTCCCCGATGATGGTCGGGCCAAACACCACACTCCCTTGTTTTAGTACTGTCCCGCTGCCGATCGATACGCGGCCCTTGACCACGGCACCCTCTTCGACGGCGCCCTCGACGCACGGGACGAGATCGTCGAGGAGGAGCCGATTGACCTCGAGGATATCCTCGGGCATGCCGGTATCCTTCCACCATCCCTGGATGACGTGGTGCTTCACGATGTAGCGGGTCTCGATGAGCTTTTGTATGGCGTCGGTGATTTCAAGCTCGTTTCGCCACGACGGTTCGATCTGTCTGATCGCATCGAATATCGGGGTGGTAAAAAGGTACACGCCCACGAGCGCAAGATTGCTTTTAGGCGCTTTAGGCTTCTCAACGAGCTGTATGAGTCGACCACTCGCTTCGTCAAGCTCGGCGACGCCGTACCGTTCAGGCTCAGAGACGCTCTGAAGCGCAACCACGGCGTCGCACGCTCCCTCATCGAACTCAGCGACCAGTGGGGCAATCCCGTGGCGGAGGATGTTGTCGCCGAGGTAGACGACGAACGGGTCTTGACCCATAAAGTCCTCGGCGCACGCGACCGCGTGCGCGATCCCGAGCGGCGCGCCTTGATCGATGTAGGAGACGTTCACGCCGTACTGTGAACCGTCACCGATCCGCTCCATGACCTGTTCTCTGCCGTTGAGGCCAAGAATGACTGCAATATCGGTGATACCGGCCCTTTGGAGGTCCTCAAGCGCGTAAATGAGCACTGGCTTGTTTGCGACGGGGATGAGCTGTTTGGGGCCGCTGTGGGTCAGCGGACGTAGCCTCGTGCCGCTGCCGCCTGAAAGCAATAACCCTTTCATCGCCATTCGTCCCGCAGAAGGGTAAGCCCCTCGCGCACGTTCGCAAGGCGCATTTTTAGGGCGCGTTCGGCTTTTTCAACGCTGAGCGAGGAGTTCATCGGCCGTCGCGCCCGCTGCCGTAATGTGTCTGTGGTGGTCGTGTTAATAAGCTTTTCATTTAGCCCAAAAACGTCCGCGATCGCGCAGGCAAAGTCATAGCGATTGACTTGCTCGCGGCCTGAAACGTGATAGACGCCTGTCAGGCCAAGTTCACACATGCGAAGCAGAGCACGTGCGCAGTTCCCGACATAGGTCGGCGTGTTGTACTGATCATTGACCACATTTATCGGCGCGTTCGCGCGCAGCGAATCGATAACCCACGTTACGAAGTTCGGGTGGTCGGGTCCGTAGAGCACGCACACACGGGCGACCGCATTGCCGCTGTGCGCTAGGGTGAATCGTTCACCGGCGAGTTTTGACTCGCCATAGACGTTTATGGGGTGGGTCGGATGATCCTCTGAATATGGGCCGTTCTCTCCATCAAAAACGAAATCGGTCGAAATGTACACCACTTTTACGCTCTGTTCATTGCACGCGTCAACAACGTGCTTAGTGCCAAGAGCGTTTATGTCCCACGCGCGTCTCGGTTCGACTTCGCACGCGTCGACGTTGGTGAACGCCGCGGCGTGTATGACATAGTCGGGCGCAACGTCATTTATGGCTGCGCGGACCTGCTCGTGCTGGGTGATATCCATCTGGAGGCCGCCGTGCAGCGGGCGACTGTTGTATGCAGCAACGCTTGTCGTGCCCTGTTTCGATGCTTCTCTAAGGAGGGCGCTGCCAAGTAGGCCGCTTGCGCCAGTAATGAGTACTTTCATCGTGCGTTTCTGATCCTGCGAGGGTGGGCTCGCGTCGTACGCTCCACTCTCGCAGCATCTAATAAAGGTTTCTAGTGCGAATAGGCGTGCTATGTGCACCCTATTTCGAGAACGACCAGCGTACGACTCTGGCGTCGACGTCTGCCGGACGTCGGCGTAGGCTGCACCCGTCCTACCGCACTCGACGTCCGTCGTGCGTTCTTTTTCTCGCTCTAACGCGGCAAACAAAGAAATACTTGCACGCATAACGTTGAAGAGAAATGCCTGTGAGCACATGAAGCGCCAGTGAGCGAAGACCATGCCCGTGCCAGTCACCGAACTAAACACGTCAAGGTGCATCTGTGGCGAATGCCCCACGTCGTATTTCAGCCACGGAATTGGCATCTTTTTCTGCGCCTCTGGCATCAGTGCCGAGGAGTATGCGCGACGAGGCTGTAACTGTCCGATTTGCCCTGTGTTTCAGGCGTATGATTTGAGCAACGGGTACTACTGCATTCGAGGTTCAGCTTAAGGCGACTATCGGTCGCAGATCGTGCGCAGGGAGGTTCTATGAACGTTCTGAATACCTTCGAAAACATGGGCAAGTGCATCTGTTACCAAGGGACGTGCGCGACGTTTGCACAGAACAGCTTAAGCGGCGGGTTGTTCTGTTCGATAGCGCGCTGCGCAGAATCCCTAGAAAAAAGGGGATGCGTGTGCGACTCGTGTCTGATATGGCACGATTGCGGGCTTACCGAACTATATTACTGTGCACAGGGATCTGAAGGACGGTGATTGCGATTGCTGAGCAAGATGGGCGGTGAGATACGGTCTGGCGGGTTTCGTAACAATGCGGAAAGTCGCGAGACCGCACATGGCGCGTTTCCGTGTTATGCCGAAAAATGACGGCGCGACACACGTATGAGAATATGGGCAAATGTCTATGCTACAAAGGAGCTTGCCCCACATTTAGACATAACAACCTATGTAAGGGCCTTTTCTGCGCTCTTGGCAAACGTCAGCCGCTTCCGGAGAAGAAAGGATGTCCGTGCAACTCGTGCCTCGTGTGGATCGAATGCGGCCTCACAGGCCTCTATTTTTGCACGCGCGAGATATTGCAAGAGGGCACGCGGTGACGCTTTCCTAAGATGTCCTTATATAGTGCCGCTGCCTCTGACACACAACGTTCGGAATGTCACAGCAAATTGTGAAGAATAAAGGTGGCCACTGCGCCCCGGGACGCTCATGGATCTGCTAAGCTTCGCTTTGTTGACCTTCTCCTCAATCTTTATTCTCATCGATCCTATTACCGTGACGCTTGTCTTCGTTTCGCTCATAAGAGATGTTGATCGCGCGCACCAACGAGCGATCGCGCGTGACGCCGCTCTATACGCGCTCGCTATTCTGCTGGTGTTCGCCATAGGGGGTTACTGGATCCTCCAGCTTTTTGGAATAACGCTCGCGGCGCTTCGAATCGGAGGCGGCGTCCTCTTGTTCTTGATTGGACTTGAGATGGTCTACGCTCGTGTGTCTTTTACCAAGCAGCCCGACCCGAAAAGCGCAGAGAATTACGCGGAGGATGTGGCGGTGACGCCGCTGGCAATCCCAATCATTGCGGGTCCCGGGGCCATAACTACGGTCATTGTGCTTACCGGGGATAGTGCTGAACTCGGCTGGCCAGCAATTGCCATTGTTGTAGCGGCCATTTTCGTCGTAATCTACGTGGTCTATTACGCGATGGGTCACTCCTACATCATTGCAGGAGGCATCCGAGAAAAAGAGTTCAAAGTCGTCAATCGCGTTCTCGGGCTCCTCCTGCTCGCCATTGGGGTACAGTTCATCATCACTGGCATTCATGCAGCGTTCTAGCCCGCTGTCGCGTAACACGATGCCTCGATACAGAGCGGCTAGAAAAGAACAAATGCCCCCCTTTCTGGGAAAATAACCCCTAAGATCACCTGAAACGAGGGCGCATACAGTAACCTTATGTAGCTTGACGCATGAGTTTTTGTATTCACAGTGAACGCCGTTTTTCGAGGTGTGACTTTTTATGAAAAAACAACCAGCAATGATAGCAATATGTGCCGCACTTCTTGTGTGCGTCGCTGCGGCAGGATGCACTAGCTCGACCTCGTCACCAAATGCGTCAGCTACTGCAAATTCTTCATCTCA
>PMMR01000014.1 GCA_003162175.1 Candidatus Methanoflorens crillii
TCAACAGTCAGCAAGACCATAAGCTCAAGATGGACTCAGAATCAAAAAAGAGGCCCGATCATGGCAAGGGTCGCACGTCCTGATACCACGCGTTAACAAAATCAACGAGGCCTTTCTGTTTCGCGATTTCGACAGCGATCATGTGGCTGCATTTCGTGGTATTTCGTGAAGCATTGAACAAGAAGTCTTTGCAGGTGCACACCGCTTCTTCGACAATGTACTCATCAGCCTCTCCCACGACAACATAAAAGTCTTTGTAGTGTTTAACGCGCCCTTCTTCCGCTATTTCAAGTCCCTTTTTGCCACGATTTCCATATTCGCGCTCGATTTGTTGCTTAAAGGCATCGGCAAACAAAGGTACTTCTCCTATCTTNNAAAAGCTTTGGCCTATCGTCGATAAACTCGCCGCCTAACCGTTGCGCGAGGATTTGCATTGCTGGCGCTTCCGTCGCATAGTGCGTGGCGTCAATCAGAGAAAGACGCCCTTCTGCGCAGCGAATAGCGTCGTGCTTCAGTTCGGCCGAAAGGAGTGCGTCAGCGCCCGCTGCGATTGCCTCCTCAGTTGCTCCAAAGCCGCTACCGCCAATCACGGCGACTTTTTCGATGGTGCCCTTCCCTGTGAACTGGATGTGTGTACCAAGTTTTTGCGCTACGTGCTTAACAAAATCTAATGTGCTGACGGGATCGATTGTACCCATTCTTCCGAGGCCAAATGGTTCGATGTCGTGCAATCCTACGAGTTTCGCCAACACATCGTTGACGCCCCCAGGCGCCGCATCGTAGTTAGTATGCAAGACGTAAAACGATAAACCGTGCTCTAAGATAAGCGTGAGCTGTTTTTGAATACGCAAAGGGACTTTAGTGATAGGACTCCAAATTAGCGTGTGATGCGTGATAAGGATATCGGCCCCGGTATGGACTGCTTTTTGAATCACGTTCGCTGTCGGATCCAAGGCAACAGCTACCGAGTTTGCTTCGTCTCGTCCGCGAGCTATAAGCCCTATTCGCCCATCATCGATCGGCTCGGCCAGTTCAGGTGGCGCGATGGCTTTGAGTGTTTCGATGAGCGAGTCTAAGTCCATAAAGAAAATTACTCAGCGCGCGTTATCTTCACTTCTGCGAGCTTCCAGTCGTCCCCGACGCCGTGAATAGACACAAGCACGCCGCTAATTATTCCGGCAAAAACATCTTGGACGAACTGGTTAGTAGGTACCCGCTTTCCGTCGACTATAAGCTCCGTCAAGGAAACTTGGTTTGTAATATGGCTCCCTCCTTGTGACTGCGCTCATAATAAGTTCTAAAGCGCGTTCGTCTGACAAGTTGTCGATTCCTCGCACATCCACGAGGTTATCGTTTCTGAGAAGACACGGCTTAAGCTTTGCGTCTGATGTGACTCGCAGCCTGTTACAGTTCATACAAAACTCGGTATTATCTATGGGGCGAACAATTTCAATTTCGGCGTTGTTGATCTCGAACTTCTTTCTATTGTGCAAGGTATTTGCGGTCGTTCTGTTTGACAGCCCCTCGAGCGTGCTTTCTATGAGCCTCAGATTAGATCCTCGTAGCCCCGAGCGATTCTTGAAACCCATTAGTTCGATCAGTTGCAAAACCATCTCTTTTCCTTGCACGTACCGTATCATATCCCCGATCTCATGGTCATTTATCCCATCCATCACGACCATGTTTATCTTGACAGGCGTTAGATCTGCTTCAAGGGCTGCGTCGATTCCTCGCAAAACGTTTTCGATCTTCCCCCCGGTCAGTTTCTTGTAGGTAGCTGCGTTTAGCGTATCCAAGCTTACGTTTACCCGATCAAGTCCTTCTAAATCGCCGATCCGCTCATCGAGGAGTTGACCGTTGGTCGTCATTGAAATGTCTTCGAATGGAGGCAATGCCTCGATGACTTCGCGAATATCTTTGCGCAGCAGCGGTTCTCCGCCCGAAAACTTAACTTTGGTGACTCCTTCGTTATAGCAGAGTCGAGCGATTTTGGCTATCTCAGGCACAGAGATCTCATACGGGTGGGCACTGTGTAGTTCTCCTTCTTCGTGACAATAAATGCAGTTGAGATTGCATTTGCGAGTCACCGAAATGCGCAGACTCTTGATGGGGCGACGGTATGGGTCAAGCATACTCTTATGTTACATGTATCGATGTGATTGTATATAAACATCGACTGCGTTTTCACGCCGGTGCATCGCTCTTTTTTGCGCTGCGCCCTCTCAAAGCGTCCTTTTGCAGGTGCATGGGTTGATGCGCGGCGCGTTCGCTCAGATATTTCAATAATGCTATCAGTGCACGACAGTCGGACGTAAGCGCAGTGTTTTCTTCGCGGAGGAAAACGATATATAAGATCTTTAATATACAAATTAGCGCTCTTAAGAGGACTGGTATGACGTTTCACGTGAGTGTTTGGATGATTATCAGTGCATATGAGAGCGAAACATCCCCGTTACGTATAGGTCCTTGTTTGAGTTTCTGGCGAACGCCCTTTGATGATAACAAGACAACCCCGTAATGGCAAAGGTCGCATCATGCCCTGGCACGAGGGTAACTGAAGGGGACAGCGAAGATTTCAAGAGAGTGAACCTTCGGAGTTAGTGCGTCAGGGCAAAGACCACTATCTCTGTCTTTTGATCCCGTTGATGCAGCTTGAAGGCGCACTTAGGGCCGTACAAGAGGGCGTTTCGATTCGCATTAAGGTTACGCCAGGTTCGCGATACGTGGGCGTTGAGAAGTACGATGGGTGGCGGCGCGCTATACTTTTCAAGCTCACCGAGCCCGCGCAGAAGGGAAAAGCCAACGAGGAGCTCGTCAGATACCTAGCGACTTTGTTCAACAAGCCTGCAAAAGAGGTGCACTTGGTTTCTGGTCACACTAGCAGCCAGAAAGTGGTGCTATTGTACAACACCACCGTCCTGGAAGTTCAGTCGGTGATTAACCAGGCGATAGAAAATAGTGAAGCCAAGACAAAGAAGTCGTAGCGCTTATCGCAACACATCGGTAGTTTTAATTATTAGCGAGTCAAAACATCAACTGAAAAAGGTCACATTAACCCTACATTCACAATTGCGAGCTAATGCTTGCAAATTCACGAAGAGCGACTGTAGAAATAGCAAACGGCTTGTTATTGGATCCTTTATTCAACAACTTCTGCAGTTTTCAAGGAGTTGACGATAATGCAAAATTCTGACACTACAAAATACGTTATTTATGCTGACATCCATACAGACGGCGTCGTAGAGAAGCCCGACGTAGTAGGAGCAATATTTGGACAGACAGAGGGGTTGCTTGGAGACGATTTGGATCTCAGAGAGCTCCAAAAGACGGGCAGGATAGGACGCATTGAGGTAAACATAAGCTCCAAAAGCGGCAAATCCGATGGATACGTCCTCATTTCCTCCTCGCTCGATAAGATTGAAACTTCGATACTCGCGGCATCGCTTGAGACTATCGATCGTGTGGGACCGTGCGTCGCTAACATTTCCGTAACTAAGCTCGAGGACATCAGAGCGTCGAAGAGACGTCAGATCGTTGATCAGGCGAAGCACATACTTCTTGACAAGTTTGATGAAAGCTTGCCAGAGAGCCAAGAACTCACTGAATCGGTAAAGCAGGCTGTGCGAGTCGACGAACTTGTCTCCTATGGTAAAGAAAAACTCCCATCGGGTCCTAACGTTCAGGATTCTGACGCGATACTAATCGTTGAAGGACGAGCCGACGTTTTGACTCTGCTCAGGTGCGGCATCAAGAATGCCATAGCCGTTGAAGGGACGAACGTGCCTAAGGCTGTGATTGAACTGAGCAAGAAGAAGACCGTCACAACGTTCTTGGACGGCGACCGAGGGGGCGAGTTGATCCTCAAGGAGCTCCTGCAAACCGCTGACGTCGATTACGTCGCGTATGCGCCTGAGGGCAAGAGCGTTGAAGATTTGTCTCAAAAAGAGATCGTAAAGGCGTTACGAAACAAACTTCCCATCGAACAGGTGCTCGAACAAAGGAACAAGAAAAAGCCTTCGCAACCTACTCGAAATAAGCCAGAGCCAGCGCCTCGCGTCGCGCCTGTTGAAGTCAGCGAGCCGTCCCCGCTCGAAAGCAGCTTCAGAAACTACGTAGAGGCGCTGAACGGCACGCTGAATGCATTTTTGCTCGACGCAGAGGGGAAAGTTTTAAAAGAGGTAGCAGTGCGGAACCTCGTCAGCGCTCTGAAAGAATCAGACGGCCTAGTCAAGAGTGTCATTTTCGATGGAGTTATCACTCAGCGTATTCTTGATATTGCGGCAGAAAAAGAGCTTAATTATCTAATAGGCGTCAAAATAGGCAATGTCGTCAAAAGGCCGCAGTCAGTCAAAGTACTCACTGTTGAAGATATCCAATAGTCTTTTATTGGCGGAGCTAGTTTGGCCAGCTCCGTTTCCAACTTTTTGTCTATCTATTTTTAGGGCAATATTGCAGTGGGGGATACAGTATTGCGTGAGAAGCATAACGTCACCTTTATATACTTTTTTTAGGAAGCGCAATTCCTACATAAATACTTTATACCACTTGATTTTAACGTTTTACTGTCTAACGACACCGAGGTATGGCCCATGCATAAAGAGGAACTTATTCAGTTACATACACTTTTAGTTCGCTGCAAAAACTATTTTGAAGAACACACGTGTTGTAACGGTGAATTTGAGCGATACGCTTCGCTCCATATCGGCCCGATGCACATACACAGAAGTAAGGCTGAGCATAAGCACGCGATCTTCGTGCTTGGCAATGAACTCGCATGTGTGATGGACTCTGAGGAGTTCTCTGGTACAGGCAGGATTTCAGCACGAATGGAAGAACTTGCCGCACGAACCGAGATGATAAGATTACGATAGTTGGTTAACTAGTAATCTCTCCATCAAATAGGCGTCTTCGCCGTCTTGGTAATAAGCAGAGATAACCTTGACTAGATTGAAGCCGAGCGATAAGTACAATCTCTGAGCGCGAGTGTTGCTCAGCCGCACTTCAAGGAGCAGTCGTAAGATTCCTTTTGCGCGCAAGACGTGGAAGAGCGCTTTTAACAGCATTGATGCAAAGCCCTTGCTTTGGCACCTCTTATCTACGGCTATTGACAGGATTTTCACGTCAAATAGAGCTACTACTACGGTGGTCACGAATCCGACTACGTGACCATCTTCTTCCGCAACAAGGAAACCGTCAGGAAACGTTTCGTATGCCGCCATAAACAATATCGGGTTGTATTCGCCAAATGCCTCTTTTTCAATCGCTATGATCCGTTCAAAATCTGACGGTCGGAACCTACGAATTAAGGACAAGTAATACCTCCTGGCTGCGGCCTGTCGACGCGGAATATGTATATGCTAACAAAGAATAATTAAAGGCTGTGGCTATGTCTGACCGCTGCGCGGAAGTACTCCCAGAGTTTATACGAAACAACTACTCCACAGCGTTAGTTGAAGTTGGAAGCGGGAGATATTCGCGAGTCGCTCTCGCGCTTTGCTCCAAGTTCAAGGTTACGGCAACGGACATCCTTGAAATTGATGCAATCGATTGTCGCTTGAAGCCCATTTACGTTAAAGACGATGTCACGCGTCCAGATCTGCAACTGTATCGGGGTGCTCGTTTGATTTACGCCATTCGGCCCCCAATGGAGATTCAGCGAAGCATTATAGTGCTATCTGAGCAAATAGGTGCGGATACGCTCATTAAACCGCTTGGGTCTGAGATCATCGACGATACGCGACTAAACTTGGTCAATTTTCGCGGAATGCCGATGTATGTCTTGAGATANNTCAATGTTGCAGCTCGGTCGCGGCTGGTCGATCGACAGAGCTATTTTTTATAACAACACCTAGTGAATTGATCGTCTTATGGCTTCAGGCTTTGAAAAATTGACCGCAATCGCGGGCAACGGTGAGGGGGTCGGGTTCGAGTTTAAGCAATTCTTGACAAGAGAAACCCATCTTAAGGGAGAGCGCCGGCAAACTCTCGCGTGTCAAATGAAGTACAAACTCCTGCAAGCTGATGGGAAAACGCAATACATTGTAGGGATTACTGACTCAGGCTATTTGAAAGGTATTTCCAGGCCGCAGCTAGATGAGTCTGTGCATGTTTTGCACGCCATCGCTCGCGACGTTGGTGCGCACGTGTGTGGGGTAGAAGAATACGCGGTCAAGGGGGGCCATATCGGATTACTCACTATCAAAAACATGCACTCGGAAAGAGACCATATTCTTGTTGGAACTGCGGGCCACGTAGATCACGGTAAAAGCACCCTAGTGGGCACGATTGTAAGCGGCACGCCTGATGATGGGTCAGGAAAAACGAGACTGTATCTGGACGTCAAGCCCCACGAAATAGAGCGAGGACTCTCAGCAGATCTATCGTACGTGGTATACGGTTTCAACGAGCGCGTCATCCGACTTAAGAACCCACTTAGCAAGAGAGAGCGAGCAGGTGTCGTTCAAAATTCCGCAAAGCTCGTTTCGTTTGTCGATACGGTGGGGCACGAACCGTGGCTCAGAACTACCATCAGGGGGATCGTCGGGCCAAAGCTCGATTACGGCCTTCTAGTCGTCGCCGCTGACGATGGTGTAACCCACGTCACGAAGGAACATCTAGGAATCTTACTCGCAATGGAACTTCCCACAATTGTCGCATTAACGAAGATCGATAGAGTTAGTGAGCGGGCTATACAAGAGGTCGAATCTCAGATCCACGACATCCTACGTGTCGTCGGCCGAGTGCCATACAAGTTGAAAGCGGTCGACGGGGTCGAGAAGATTTGCGGTAAGGTCGCGCAAGGGCTGCTCGTGCCGATTATACGAACTTCTCCTGTGACTCTTGATGGTATTGAAATCTTGGACGAGCTTTTCAAGCGCCTGCCAAAAAGGAACGTGACTGAGAACGGGGACTTTGAGATTTACATCGACCGTGTTTACCAGATAACTGGCGTTGGGTCCGTAGCCAGCGGCACGATCAAGAGCGGCACGGTTGCTGTTGGCGACACGCTCTATCTGGGCCCCGCAAAGGACGGTGCGTTCTGGCGAGTGAAGATCCAATCGATTGAAATGCATCACTGTAACGTCGAAAAAGCCTCGGCCGGCGATATCGTCGGGCTTGCCATAAAGGGCGTTAAGCCTCACGAAATTGAGCGAGGCATGGTTCTAGCGCGAAATAAGCCCGCTGCGGTGAGGGAATTTGTCAGTGAAGTATATATCTTGCACCACCCGACGAGGATCGGACGCGGTTATGAACCTGTGATTCACGTCGAAACGATATCAGAGAGCGTGACCTTTGATCCTGAGCGTGAGTTCATGATGGCCGGTGAGTCTGGGACAGTAAGGATCCGGTTCAAATATCGGCCGTATCACGTGTATAAAGGTCAGAGATTCATTTTTAGAGAAGGCAAGAGCAAGGGCGTTGGAACTATTCTAAGCGTTTGAAATTACTTCCACGCGGACAGGAGGTGCTAGTCTATATCCCAAATGATTCCGCGAGCACCGATTCGTTCAATCGGCCAAACTTGAGTGTGTTATTTGATTGCGCATCCGTGATCGTGATTTGGGCAGGCGCGAACATGAACTTGTCTATCTTATAAAAGTCATAGTTGGCGTCTTTGAAGGTTTGGTAAAACGGCTTGCCATAGGACGGGGATGTTTCCGAGGGCAGTTTTTCGAATACCTCGTCGTACTTCTTGACTGTCATGAAGACATTTCCATAGTAGATTATGCCGTCGTTCGTCATGCCCATCGCTCGCAGTGAATCCTTGGTGAGGGGCGCGATCGGGCAGGAACCGGCTGCGCTCATTATTTGTAGTGTGTCATATCCGAGTTCTGCGGCTTTGTAAACGGCGACTTCGACTACTCTACCAGCCACTTGCACGGTACCGACAATTGATGACGTCGGCGCGTTAATGAGTGTTAGTTTTGAAGGCTCAAGGTTGCATTGCTCGGCGATCTCGTCTGCAACCTTTTCATCGGGCAAATGGTCGCATTCTAGTGCGATTACCCCAAAATCATAATCATCTTCGTAGTCTATCAGTTCGTACGTCTTCTTCGGCTGGCACGACAAAGCTCGCGCCGGTCCTGAACCCATTGCGCTGTAGTTATCGCCCTTTATCGACCAGCCCGCTTTCTGAGATCCAAGCGTGGCAAGAGCGGGATGGTCAGTAAAAACGTGAATAAACACTAAGGGCGTATTCTTCAACGTCTGTACGGTGAGCCTGACAGACCCGAGCCCGCCGAGGCATATTTCGGTAAACATCTCGCCAGCTTCGTAGCCGCCGTCGACATTAACGCCGCAGTCAATAACCGTGGAACCGTTGTCAAGCTCAAGCGCCTCTATCTTCAGTTCTTCCGTGTAATCCAGCATTTCTTCAACGATTCCCATAGAGATTTCATTAACGCTAAGCACATTATCAACTCCAAGATTTAGATAGGATAAAGGCTATATTTCTCTTGCGATCAGACCTGTATGCCTCGGCAGAGGGTAATTACTCAGCTCTGGCTGCAATGCGTCGTTTCGCTGCTTCAAGTTGCCTCAGTTTGTCAAAGGCAGCCAGTCGGGGCAAATTGGCGAGCGTGTTACTCGGAGAAATCCAAATGCGCTCTTGCCCAAATGCATCAATAAATGGGCCAACCCGCTGCTGGAGAGCTTCAATTGACTCTAATTGCGCCTTTGATGAATTTACACATCCCACACATGCTACCTTTTCGTGCACCTCAACCAGTTCTTTAAATTTAACCGTCGCGTTATTCTGGGTGAAATCAACAACGTCAAAGGAAATGACCGCAATTTTCGCTTCTAACAGCTTTGGAAAGGCTTTGCTCACGTTTCCTTCGAAGTGACAAACGGGCGTTTTCACCCTTTTGAAAAGTACCGACAGCAGGTCTAAAAATACATCAAGGTCACGTACGATCTCGATGGGTTCTGTGATTTGGATCAAGCTTGCGTGGTTCTCTCTGAGCGCGTTGATTTCGTAACGAAGCACAGATGCAATATCAAATAGCAAGTTCACGTCGTGTTTAGATCGGTACGGTGCTTTCGCGTCTAGTACGCAGCTGTCGGCAAATGAGAACGGGCCCGGTAATACTGCCTTGACACGCGCGGCGTCACCGCATTCTCTCGCAGCAGTAATAAAATCCAATTCCGCTGTTGTATTGCGCGGAGTTCCCACCGTGTTTTCAATTCGCGGGTGGTCATCCATCCGCATTCCGGGAACGTTGGATGCGAGTAGGTCAGTGACCTGCCTCACTTGACCGTCAGTAACGATGTCAACACCGGCTCTTAGCTGGTCCTGAACCGCCTTTTTGACCGCTGCGGTGAATGGGTTCTCGCCACCTGCTCGGACGTATTCGCGAATAGCTTTGAGATCTGGTCGCGTTGGGTAACCGCTCAAGTTCGCCGATAGCATGCTAAGAACCCGCCGGCAGCATTTTTTCTTGTTGCGTCTCCCGGTACGTCCTGAACAAAGCGAGGGCTAGGCCGTAAGCCGCCGGCCCTATGACGAAGCCAATCGGCCCGAGCGCTAAGATGGGGGCCGTAAACGCAAGAATCGTCAGTGCTTGAGGCACCCTGCCGGTGCGATGGGCCCACATCGGAAGTATGTACAAGCCCGTAAGCTGATCAAGCACTGCCCAGCTAAAAACCAATAGAACCACGGCCTTTATCGGATCTCCGATGAGCAGGTAATACAATGTGAGCGGTACGTACACAATTGCCCTCCCAATAACGGGGATGAGCCCAAAAATCGCAATGAGTATCGCGAACGTAATGAAATAAGGCACACCGAGTATCGCATATCCCACCGCCGCTAAGATGCCACTCACGATACTGGATCCGAGATTGACGACGTAGAGTGAGTAATATATCAGTTGCAGGTGTCCCAGAAAGCGATTTACGACGGTTTGGTACTCCGCCGGTACTAGCGTGATCATCTCGTCGAAGAAACCCTTTCCGCGCAGTAAGAGGTAGTAAAGAAGCAAAGTCACAATCACCAGTTCGACGACGTAGAGCGGTATGTTTGGAATGACCCGTTCTATGACACTTGTAGAGCTCGCTAGCACATCATTCAGAATGGTCGACAATATGTCAGAGATCCTACCCTGTAAGCTTGCGACTTGGAGGCTCTCGCTTATTCGCGCGCTAAGGCTCGTGATTAGACTTTGGGGGCCCTGGTTGAGCAACTTGTCAAGGTTCTCAGAAGAGACAGATAGACTGGCGATCTCACTGTACAATATGTAAACGATGTCGAGTAAT
The DNA here is from genome assembly GCA_003162175.1 of Candidatus Methanoflorens crillii. GTDB lineage: Archaea > Halobacteriota > Bog-38 > Methanoflorentales > Methanoflorentaceae > Methanoflorens > Methanoflorens crillii. The sequence continues at coordinate 10,258 of PMMR01000014.1, forward strand.
ACGAACGCGAGGGCTGCGAAGATGGAAACGATAACGATCAGAATGGCGCCGCGTCGTCGGTGTATGCGTTTTTCGAGCCACGCAGTGGGGTATTGTAGAATAAAAGCGAGCAACAGCGTTATGGCGATGACGTCTTTGAATGGCCACGAGATAAATACGAGGACTATGGCAACACTCGCTACAAGAACTAGGAGCACTAGCCTTTCGCGTTGCTTTTTGTCCATAGATTCGGTGCGGCCCCTTCCTCAACTCACTACTCATCCGAGATCAAGCTTTCTATGCGCGCATCGACAGCGTTATTATCTCCGTACTCGTGTAACTCACTGTATGGACCGACTAGACAAGATCTTTGAATTACAGGCGAGCTTTGACGAATCCGTTCAAAATCGAGCCCCGTTTAACGAGTGGAGCAAAGAAGACCGGGTCGTCGCCTTGCTTGGGCATCTGATACAAGAGTCGTACGAGACGCGCAACACGCTGGGCGTTGTCATCACCGGTGAGAGGAAGTGGTGGAAGAATCACACGCTGTCTGCGGAAAAGTGGAGCAGCGTTCACGAAGAACTAATTGATTGCTTGCACTTCCTCGTGTCTGCGATGATCAGTGCGGGCCTAACGCCACAAACGGTAATTGAAGCGTATGAAAAAAAGAACCTCATCAATAGAAAGAGGCAAGCTGAGAGCTACTAGATCTTAATCTTGCCATACCAACCGCCTCTGCCCACAAACTCGAAGTCGATAGCGTCGTTTCTGAACCGTTCAAGCACTCCCGCGAGTTCTGGGTGCTGTAGCCTTATGTCACCTATAGGCGCATCGATTAGAATGTTTATTTCGTTATCAAATTCCCGTATCAGTTCGCCGTAAATCTTCTTGACGTTCATCGGATTGGAGCGCTTCATAGCCTTCAGTATCTCTAAGAGCGGCACGGCGTGTATATATGGCGGCCTTTGTGCTAAGGGAACCTCGTGACTCTTGAGCGCCAGGAGCCGTATCCTATCTTTCACACCTATTTTGAGCGGTCCGCCGCACTCGGGACCGGTTTTTAGCACGTTTCCGTCGGCGGTGATATCTTCCAGGTCGTAAGCTTTTTTGCACCGACGGCATCCTGTCAGATGGTACTTGCCCTCTCGTGGATCGAGACCTACGTTGAGGACTACCCCCCGGCCGCTGACGCCTTGAAATGCTCGACGTATCTCGCGAAAACTTGGGCGCCGCAGGCAGAATCGCGTAAACTCTCTGCCTAACTTGTCTGGCGCCGCGGAATGCGCGTCACTGAAAGACACAAAGGTGCACGAATCCAATTCTGCTAGCTTGCTGGCCATCTTGGTGTCGGCACTTAGTCCAAGCTCTAGAAAGGTGACAAGATCGCGGTTCTCCCCATAACACTCACGGATGCTATCGTAAGCGGCGTACATTGATGTCCAAGGAGTGAAAGCGTGTGACGGCCCCGCGAGTGCGCCGACTTCACGAACTAAACTGATAAGTTCTTCAGGCGATATTTTAANNCGTTGTTTCAACTTCAGTTTGAAGCACATACGTAATTCCATCAATCTCATAACAGTCTCCACGCTTTTCTAAGCTCGATTCTAGCTCTTCTAGCCATACGCCCTGAAGGCAATCGCCAGTTCCGAGCACTTGAACACCTTTCAGATGAGCCGTTTCGCTCATTCGCGGCAGGTCCATCTTGGGGCTCGTCCCGATGCTGAAACGTGAATGTAGGTGCAGATCCACGTCAAAGTGCTTCATCTCTTGGTATTTAGCAAAACAGATATAAATAACTAAATAGCTCACAATCGCTTTTGTGAAGATGAACACGGAAGTAGTTTTTTAAGTCAAGAAAAGAAAAGAAAAACATGAGGAAGCTAGACGCCTTAAGCTATTGGACTTTATGGATAAAATTTACACAGCGATCACCGAGGCAGCCAGTGAGCTGGCAAAAAAGATTAATGCCGCACATATTTTTGTGATCTCAGATGCATCGTGTAGCGAGGTGTCTTGCGACATCCCTTCGACTTTTATTGAAACCTCTTCGCTAACGAAAGGCGTCACTAAAGAGTTGCGAGACCTCCTGAGCGAAAGTGCAACCCAGGACCTCAAAACCAAAATCGTGGCCCCAGCGTTCAATGATCTCGCGCTTGTGCAGGACATTGCAACCGCGGCCTATGTTCAGGACGTAGTAAGCGGCGGGTACATCGTTGGCGTGATATGCCTGGCGGACCTGTCGTCTATCGTTGTGTGTGATGTGAAACAGCTTGTAACGGTGCAGGCAATAGACAGGACAGCGGAACGCGTGGATCCAACGGCGCTAAAAGCGGTGCTGCGATTAGCTCTTGAATTGGGAAGGGAGGGCCGAGAGGGCAAGAAAGTGGGAACGGCATTCATTGTTGGGGACACGAATGAAGTGCTGCGAAGATCACATCAGCTTATTCTCAATCCGTACAAGGGACACGCCGAAGATATGCGGGACATAAAGAATCCTTCGCATTGGGAAACCATCAAAGAATTTGCTCAGCTAGACGGCGTTTTTATTGTAGACGAGAAAGGGATCCTCACATCAGCCGGCAGATACTTAGACGTAAACACAAAATTAATCGAGTTAGAGGGGTTAGGGGGGCGACACATATCGGCGCTTGCGATTACGCGCGAGACACACGCGATAGCAATAACCGTTTCCGAAAGCGGGGGAACAGTCCGCCTTTTCAAAGATGGCATCGAAACAAGAATCGAGCCGAGCGCTGACCTGTTCTTGCTCCTACCATAATGCGATCACCCAGCTATAGATCGTGTTAGCACCGAATCAGCGAAGTGATGCTTGTCGTCGTCTCAGCATTTGCCCGCTCATCGCTTTTTCTTCATGCTCGCTGATCTATCGTTCCTTCGGGCTTAGCTGCCTGTTCAATCCGCTGAAGACGGATCTCGTGTGAGGCGTTAAGAAGAAAGCTGAATCACGAGTGAAAAAGTTAATGCGGGGGGTGCGATTTGAACGCACGAACTCCTATGAGACAGGGTGTCTTACTTGCACGTAGCAGCCCTAAGCCCTGCGCCTTTGACCTGGCTTGGCAACCCCCGCTAACCAACTTTCATGTGTTGCTATTATTTAAGAATCTGGCTGCAGTGTATGCCACGATTATGAAGACCGGTGTAAGCAGGAAAGTGAAAATGGTGATCTGCGTGATGTCGCTTGCCGGTATGGGTGGATGAGTGCCCAAAAAATAATCCGCGAAATCGTTTACAAAGAACCATATGAGCGCAACGACGATGAACCTCTGCTTCAGCCGCCGAATTAACATGAGCGGCAGAATGAACTCGGCAGCCATCGCGACATGCAATAGTACAAGCACTGAGTAAAAACTGCTGTCGACTGAAAAATAAAACGCAGTGAACGATAAGATGACGAATACGGTCCACGTGCCGTATTTTGCCAATCCGATTGCAGTGATGAAATTGACAATATCGGAACTGCGCCTCGTGCTCACGTAAACGGCTAGGACGGCCGCTGCGAGCATAGTATACAGAGGGCAGTCTGGGATAAATATCCAGTAGACGGGGCTCGAAGAAACCAGCTGATCCCAGTAATAGAAGAAACCGACTAACGTTCCCGCGACGTTGATAATTATGATCGCAATCAACAGCGGCGTGTTTTCCAAGATATCGCGGAGTTTCACGTCGTGTTTTCACTCCTGATCTCTCGAGCGGGCACCCCGCCGACAAGAGCATCGCTGGTGATGTCTCGATTAACAAGAGAGCAGGCAGAAATCGTAGCTCCGCTTCCGATGACCACGCCTGCTAAGACCGTCGAGTTTGCTCCTACCAGAACATTTTTGCCGATTTTGATCGGGCCTTTTTTCCATTTGCTTATCAGGAATTCGTGACAAAGCAGGGTAGACCCATATCCGATGACGGAGTTGTCGCCAATTTCTATAAGTTCAGGAAAAAAGATGTCGAAAGTGACTTCCAAACCGACAGAAACGTTCTTGCCGACTTTGATCCCAATTGAACGATACAGCGCGTTTTTTGTTTTCAGTGAAGGCAAGAAGCCGCATATGCGTACAACGAGGTAGTTCAGGGCCACTCGCAGTGGGTTTTTGACTTTGGACCAATCCCACATTGAGTTACGTTCGTGAGCCACATACTCTGTTAATCGACGCACGTAGTATTCAACGCTTACCTCTCGATTTATAGTTTTACCAAAACATTTAATTTCAATGGGAAGAGGATTCTGAGTGTAATTTTGGTGCCATTTGAATCGTAAGTCAATTGGAAAAACGGAGGCCTATCATGTTTGGATCTTCCGGAATTCGTGGCGTGGCCAACAAGAGGCTCAGCTCAGAATTAGCGCTCAGTGTTGGGCTAGCCGTCGGATCTCGATGTAAATCTGCCGTTATAGGTAGAGATCCTCGGATCGCAAGCGAGATGATTGAATATGCGCTCATCTCAGGCCTCACCGCCTGTGGGTGTGACATCACCCGAATCGGCCTCGTCTCGACGCCGACTCTTTCTCACGCAGCCCGCAACTATGAGTGCGGGGTTATGGTTACCGCTTCACATAACCCCGCTGAATACGTCGGCATCAAATTGTGGAACCCCGATGGCACTTCATTCAATAGCGAGCAGCAGGAAGACATCGAGTCATTGATCACTGAAGAAAAACCGCATCCCGCGTACAGAGGTGAGCGGGCCAGCTGGGACGCTATTGGGAAAATTGCGTCTTATGGCAATGCCATCAATGACCATAAAAAGGATATCCTCAATCATTTCACCGATGTAAGCTGTCGCGTAGTAGTCGATTGTGGCTCAGGCGCGGGGGCGACCATCACACCATATGTGCTTAGAGAGATGGGATGCGACGTCATCACTTTGAATGCGCAGCCCGATGGATTTTTCCCCGCAAGAGATCCAGAGCCTATAGAAAGCAACTTGAACCTCCTGATTGAAGCTGTCCGAAGCTTTCGCGCCGATATTGGCATAGCCCACGATGGTGACGCTGATCGTATGATGGCGGTAGACCGAAGTGGCAGGTATATAGCTGGCGATGAAATGCTCGCGCTGTTCGGCGTGAACGAGGCAAAAAATATTGCAGTGTATCCTGTCGACGTTTCGCACATGGTTGATGACGTTCTCACCTGCACGATTCATCGAACGCGCGTAGGTGACGTGTACGTCGCGGAAGAAGTCAAACGTGCGGGGGCGGACTTCGGTGGCGAAAGTAGCGGTAGCTGGATCTTTCCCCGCATTTCCTATACTCCGGACGGTATCTATGCAGCGGCACTGATCGTATCAATTGCTAGTCAGCAGTCTATCTCCGACGTGATTGCACAGTTTCCCAAGTACCACATTTTGCGAGGGTCCGTTGCTTACAGCGGTGAAAACGATCGAATTGCTGCGATTACTCAAGAATTGTGTTCTCTCGACTATATTGAGATGACGACCATTGACGGCGTAAGGCTTGATTTTGAAGACGGTTGGATACTAGTGAGAAGATCAGGAACAGAACCAAAGATAAGAATTACTGCGGAGGCAAAAGACGCAGCGATGACAAAAAGGCTTTATGAAAAAGCGTCGGCAATAGTGCAGAGGCACCTCCAATGTTAGCTGTCGTGCTTGGTGCCGGCGAAGGCACCCGGATGCGCCCACTGACCTATAACCGCCCCAAAGTCATGCTCCCAGTGCTGGGCACGCCCATTCTCGAACGGATAGTTAGTTCATGTGTCGAAGCAGGCATTTTACGCGTAATAATCGTAACCGGTTACCACGAGGAAGCAATTCGATCACATTTCGATAAAGCGGAGCTCGGAGCCCAGATTGAGTACGTAAGACAAGAAAAGCAATGCGGGACGGCCGACGCAATTAACCAAGTTAGGGATCTCGTAGATGAGCGCTTTCTCGCGCTTAATGGCGATAGCTTGGTAAGCCCACCTACGTTGAAGCTCATCGCACGGACAGCGCCAGACCGAGTGGTCCTTATCGGGGCGAAGAGAGTGAAAGAACCGAGCAACTATGGCATACTTGAAGTCATTGACGACGCGGTGGTTCGAATAACGGAAAAACCTAACGAGCCCCTCTCGGATTTGGCAAACCTCGGTATTTACGCCTTCGAGCCGGACATCTTCGAATGCATAGCTGAGACGCGGAAGTCGGCACGGGGGGAGTACGAGATCACTGACGCTATACAATCGCTCATCGATCAGGGCTACCCCGTTGGGTACACAAAGGTTGAGGAGCAGTGGATCGACATAGGAAGGCCCTGGGACTTGTTGAGCGCAAATGAGCTTCTGATGCAGACGCTCGAGAGCGCAAACGAGGGGATCATCGAGCCTCTTGCGACCTTAAAAGGTGTTGTGCGAATCGGGCGTGGCTCGGTCATAAAAAATGGCGCGTACGTTACCGGGCCGGTCATAATTGGCGAAGGATGTGAAATTGGGCCCAACTGCCTCTTACGCGCAGGTGCCTGCATAGGGAGTCGAGTCAAGATCGGCAACGCCGTCGAAGTGAAAAACTCAATCATAATGGATGAGAGCAAAATCGGACACTTGTCGTACGTCGGGGACAGCATCATCGGCGTGCGCTGTAATTTCGGGGCGGGTACTACAGTCGCCAATCTGCGCTTTGATGAGAAGCGTATTAAACTCGGTGGCGCGGACACCGGTAGGCGGAAACTCGGCGTCATCATGGGTGACGACGTGCGCACAGGCATTAACAGCATGATAAACGTCGGCACGTCGATTGGTCCCGGATCGACGCTCGGCGTGGGCGCAGTGGCTGCCGGAGTTTATCCTCCAGGCTCGAGAATCGAATCGAAATCCGCGACGCCGCGATGAAGCGCGTCGCTTTATTTTAGATGATAAGCTATTTAGCCGATGGTGCTCGTAAACTCAGAGGAGGCGAGACATGCGTATTGCTGTTTTTGTTGGGACGCGAGCGGAGCTAATAGGAATGGCCTCTTTCCTCAAGGAGGTCGACAAGAACCCCGATACGGAACTCGTTTTCACTCATACAGGGCAACATTTCGACCGCGAAATGTATGAGAACTTGCTTCAAGATTTGGGTCTTCGAGACCCCGATTATGGCCTGTCGCTTGGCAACATGAGCTACAATAAGCAGATCTCCGGCATGGTCAATCAAATCGATGACATATTGGAGAAAGCGCGGCCTGACTTTGTGTTTGTGCAAGGCAACGTAATCTCGTCTTTTAGCGCAGCCATCGCATCGTCGATGAATTTTATTCCGGTCGGCCACATTGAATCGGGCTATCGGTCACTGCGGGACTTGCACAGCGATGTGAGAAGGAAAGTCATCGAAATGTGCTCGACGTTATTTTTCCCTGTGTGCAACACGGCACAGCTAAACCTGCTTGAAGAGTGCTACGATCCCGATTGTGTCCACTACTTAGGTGATCCTCTTGTTGACGCACTTTTGGACTACAAGCCGACGGCGCAAAAGGCGGATTCTATCGATACGCTTTGCGAAGACGAACGACCGATTGTTGCAGTGGCGGTTAGGCTGCCGTGGAACATAGGAAACCCGGCGGCGCTCGGCAGAATCACGAAAGCGGCGACTAGTCTCGATGAATACAACGTAATCATGCTCTTGCACCCAAACACGAGGAGACATCTCGTCAAATTCGGCCTAATGGAAAAATTGCAATCGTGTCAAAACGTCCACCTTATCGATCCATTAGCTTACACTGGTTTCATAAGACTGATGATGGACTCTCACGTGTTAGTCACCGATTCCGGGGGCCCTCAGAAAGAAAGCGCCATTTTAGAAACGCCGTGCATCACGCTGTCTGATAGCACGTATTACATCGAGACCGTTGAAAACGGGTGGAATAGGTTACTAGGCAATAGCCCGCACCCGGATGTCTTGACTGAAGCCATACGGGCTACGGCGCCGGGAAAGAAAATCAGCGACCCGCTTAACGACGGCAAATCATCGCAGCGAATAATCTCTAAAGTCGTTCAGCTGTTCGAAGAAGGGCGTCTCACGATCTCTCCGCAAGTGTCAAAAACGAGCTTCTATGCTCACCTGACGGTTTTTTCGGAAGGGTTTATGGGCATGCGAACACGCGCTGCCTCGCACGCTGGCGGGACGGTCCAAGCGATGTTCGACGAAACAGGGGAAATTACCTTCGATCCGACGCAAGCGCAGATTATCCGTAGTTTCGGGCCAGTACGAAACACAAAAGAAACTTGAAAAGTAAGACCACGGATGATCGACAGCTATACCCTCTTTTTGCTTGTAGTCTCGGTTCTGCTTTCATTTGTAGTTACGTTTGTTGTGACCCCGCCGCTCATCAAGAGAATGAAACCTGCTGGGGTGTTTGGCGTTGACGTTCACAAAGTTGAAAAGCCTGAGATTTCCGAAATGGGCGGCTTTGCGATCTACGCAGGGTTCGCCATGTCTATGGTCTTCGCGGCTTTTTTAGGACTAAATTTAACGTTAATATTGGTTTCAGTGCTTGTGGTTACCTTATCAACTATTGTAGGGGCCCTAGATGACGTGATGCACCTTGGCGCCAAAGAAAAGCCGCTCCTTGGCTATTTCGCTGGCATTCCGCTCATATTGACCGCGGGGAGCGACCCCTATCTTCTCGTCCCTTTGTTAGGGGTATTTTGGCTTGGACTCGCGTGGATCCCTATTGTGCCTTTTGCCGTCACAGCGGGGGCCAATGCAGTCAATACCTTTGCTGGATTCAATGGGATGGAGATAGGTTGTGGCGCCATAGTGACGTTTGCATTAATACTGGTTGGAATGGTGCTTATATCGCCGACGGGGGGCGTCGTGGGACTTTTGATATTGGCGGCGCTTCTTGGGGCTCTCCTAGGGTTTTTTCCGTTCAATAGGTATCCTGCCCGCATATTTATCGGCGATGTAGGGACGCTCTGCATCGGTAGCGCTATCGCCGTTGGCGCCATAGCGCTAAAAATCGAACTATTTGCGGTCATCGCGGCTTTACCATATATCGTTAACTACGGCATGGTATTGCTCTCTGTGGGAAAGGTAACCGAGAGTCACTTGTTTACAGCCACGCAGGTAACGAATGAGGGCTACTTGATCCCCTCAAAGTCGTATTCCGTTCGAAAGAACTTGTCCGATTACATCTTGAGCAAGAGATCAATGAAAGAACCAGGACTAGTCAAAACGCTTTGGACTTTGTGCATAATATCCGGTGCAATAAGCGTCTTGTTGGCTGTCTTGTCGGCTCGTTGAGGCGTCTTATTCCTGGCGACAGACCGGAAAAAAGGCTATGAGGTGAAGGCGACAGTGCGTCGAACAGCCTTATCTGGCCGCAGGCATCTAATGATCGCCTTATCTCGAGAGCACGGAATTATTCTGGAAATTGCTAGTTATCCTAATCTAAGCTGCGGGCGTTACAACAGCTGTTGTGAATTGATGCTAACTGCGTCTATCGGAGCTGTGTATCTCGCGTCAAGAGTCCCGTTACCGCTGTTCGATGGCGGATCCATCCATAAACTAACATACAGGGTGCTTGTAGACCCCACAGTGGGCAGAAAGTTTAACGGGCTAGAGCTGCCGCTTGTTGTAAAATCGATAGGCACTGCCTTAGTCTCGCCGGCATTTAACGTCACCGGCTTGTACTGGTCTTGCCAAGCGATGTGCAAGCTCATCGGATCGCTGGCGTAATTCGTTATATAAACAACTACTGAGTCACCGTTCACATCGACATTGCTGATCGTCGCGTATTGTGTAGGCGTTTGGGCAAGCTGGCTTTGGTTGATTTGGTAAATCGCGACACCGTTATTCTGGAATGCTAGTGTCATAACCGTAGGATCGGGAACGAAGTTCGTGAATGGAAATCCCCAGACACTGCTCGAGTAATTTGCTTTGATCGGATCATAAACGAAGTAGTCCACACCCATTTTTTTTGCTATGAGTAGCTTGGCGGCGGAATCTGTGGAACTGTTCATGAAATTGGAGAGGTCTGTGAGCTGCGACAACTGATGGGTAACAACGTAGGAGTTTTCGGCATCGGTTGACATCGCAGCTCGAGCAGTGGTGAACGTGCTTATGTATTGCAAGAAAGTCGGATCTGACAAGACTGTGTCATTGGACGTTGTGTGTTGATTGAGCCATTGCAGTGCGCTCGTCTCGTCAGCGGTGAGTTTTGGTTCCTGTGCGTTGACGGCGAGGGCGCTGGCTGCGGCAATATGAAATACCGGCGATAACACAGAGATGACTACAAAAGCGATGATAAGCGTTGAGCGCATTGCCCGATTGTCTCGCCTCCGTCGCAAGCCGTGAACGCGTGGCTGCGGTTCATATGCGAGCCGAAAAACAAGGAGTGCAGCAAGTATTGACAGCGGGAGCACGAGGTAGAGTATGGACTGCACCCCGCCTTGATTTAGCAGAACGTGCGGCACAACGCGTTGAACAAGATAGGGCATGTGCGGCACTGCGACTCCCAAAACACCGATTAGCGCGGGTACCAATGCCACGAGGAGCCAGCTTGAAACAAGCATGTTACGCAGGTTTGTCTCAGCTCGGTCCCAGAGGGTTGTTTTGTAAACCAGAACACTCAGAATTGGGATAAGGCCAAGACTTGAAACCATGAAAGCTAGCGAGAACGCCGTCTGAGCAGAAAACACAAGGGAAACCGCAATTACTCCAGCCATCGCGACTAGAACCAAAACTATGATTAAATTAAGGACGTCTTTTGTCGTGTGGCCAATTACGGCAAACAGTCTGTCGCGGCGTTTTTGCGGTGACCTTTGATCGTTTCTCCCGCTGAAAAGCATGCCGACGGCTGCGAGCCCCAACATGCCTGCCGACAAAGTCAAGATCTGTGGAATGCTCCACGGTAGCGTTTGGTAGTGGAGATACATGGACAGCCACCAAGGGGCGCTAATCATGACAGGTAGCAGGACCATTGCACTTATCTGCTTCAAATGCATGCGAGTGCCAAGATTGATCAGCACATAGAGCACGATGAAGATGGTGAAAATGTAATAAAACGTCGTGGTAGAAAGCCTGTGCGTAAAAATAAGCGTCGTCACGGTAAGAGCACCTAGAAATGTATATTTTGATGTCAGGATAGGCTTACCCGCATCATCCTTGATTGCCGCGTAGAGGTAGTACGTCCCAAGCATCATCAGTATCAGCCCGAAGCTTGACGCGACAATGTATTGCGGCCCTAAGATTGCCGGGTTCGAGCTGAACGTTGCTGAAAAAAACGATGCCAGGGCGGCTATTCGCGTGTCGCCTGTGATTTTCTTTACTACGACAAAAGTGGTGAGAATGAAGGCTACCAAGATGAACGCGGAAAACCCCTGCAGCAGAACGAGCAGTTCGGAGTTCATGCTGATATTCACCCCACCGAGTATAGCGACTGCGCTAAATACGATTGGGAGGCCAGGCGGGTTAATGTTATACCAGACGTCACCAGCGGCGGCGTTTGGATCATTTGGGCTTAAAACGCTGGTTTGTTGAACGTTTTTTGCTAACGCGATGTTCGTCGCGGTATCGTGGTCGATCAAGCCGATGCCGCCGTTCCAGTATCCAGCGAACCCTATAGTGATAAGCAGCAGCGTAAGGGTCGTAAGTAAAATGCCCACAGACACTTTCTTGCCCAGCTCCCTCGAACGCGTTCGCTCAACCTTGTGACTGTGCTGCGTCGTTGGCGGCTGAGGCGATTCCAGTCTAGAATACCCCTGATTCTGCTCGTATCGCTCTCGCATTAGCCGTGGACTACCTCAAACCGTGTAATAATATGCCCCATATAAATCGCTATGCTCTACTCACTTATAGTTTTTGGTCGCCGTTTTCCAGTCACGCGCAGCTTGAACCAGCTTAGAAGCACGACACTGTATGTGATCTCATTAGAGACCATTCCGGTAGCAATTGCGAGCATGCCGCCTAAAATGGGGGTAAGCGATACCATGACCGAAAGGAATGCAACTGCGGCGAAAACTACCCCCAGCCAACAATCTTGGCGCCCTCACACGCAGTGACTAATTTGTCCCAGATTCTGTAATAGACAAAAAGCCCAGAATAAGCCGCGAGTACAAGCAACAATGGCCGAATCTCTTGAACTCTAAAAATGCGCAAGAAGACAACGCCACTTACGTAAGGTAGTAAAAACCCGGCCAAACATATTGGAACGCCGAAGTAAGCTAGATACCTCCCAACCCGTGGCCGCAAACTCCAGTCGAGAGAGCAAAAGCGAGGGTATAATACCATAGAAAGGACGGTTACGAGCGGCACAATCAGGAAAATACTCGACCGATAGTGTGCGCCAAACACCCCAACGGCGTAAGCGCTCGCTATAACATTCAGGTAAAGGATGCTAATCTGCTGCGCTGAGACGCCGAGGACGCTGTCAGCGCCCAAATAGACGGTGAGTGGGATTAGTGACCTCATTCTCGCAATCGAAACGCGCGGGAAACCCAGGGGCACTTCGTGAATCAGGACAAGAGAACCGAGTAAGGAGCCGACGCATATGCCGACTAAGCCGAGCGTCAAGTTGCGAAAAACGACAAAGAAGATGAGCGCGACGCCCCAATAAATGATGTCTGCTATAACAACAAATCTAATCTTGTAGAGCGCCAGTTTGAAAGATTGTGCAACGGTGTATATCGTAAGCAGAACCGCTATTCCGTAACAAAAATCAACTCGTACTGGCTGATGCCACGCAGGTTTAGCAAGTTGCTATAAAAGCCGACGACGATTACGGGCAGAGATACTGCAATCGAGAGAAAAAAAGCAATATAAAGAGCATTGATCGGCACGTCGGCAATACGCTCGTTTCGTTCGGCAACGATCTTCACGACGGCCTTCGGCAATCCGAGCGTCATCACTGCGCTTAAGATTGTAGCTATGGCCAGAATGACGAGATAAGTTCCGTAAACCTGTACGCCGAGGTAACGCCCCACAAAAAGTTCTTCCGCCAGCGATATGAGTTTCGCCAGCGCATATCCGCCCCGCAGAACCGAGAGCCCTCGCAAGACGCTTCGGATGTACTGTGCGGACAACAAGTCGCGTGCTTTTTGAAAAACCGACGCAAGTCTCGCGACGGTGTTGGCCATTATAGGTCAACCATTCAGGCTGCTCTTGTTAAATCTACTTTTGTTGGCGCATCTAAAAGATTATTAACGTTTACTCTGCTATGATCAATCGGATGCCTCAAAAAAGGTGCAGAATCCTGTTTGTAACTTCATTCGACGTTCGACTGATTGACAGCGTGAAAACAGACGGCAGCATGCTTCGTCTGCTCAAAGATTTCTTGCTGAGATACGAGGATCTGTGCGATCTATTCTTGTTTACAGGGGACACAAGCAAATTTGATTTGGCCCCCGCCATAGAACACGTTCCGTCGGCCTTGTTCGAGAAATTTGGTCTTTGGCACTTTTCATATGTCGCCTTAAGCACATTCAGAATCGCTAAGCGATTGAAAGGGAATGCACTGGTCCGGGGCATTTCTGCTGCGTGTCCGGGAGCAATAGTCGCAGCAAAGGCAAAAAAGAAGCCTTCAATCGTTTTTTATGAATACAACTGGGCGGATCAAGTCACACACGTGAACAAAGGCAGAATTCTTGGAACAGTTGCAAGACTTATCGAGAACTATGTCATAAGAAACGCCGATGTTTTGGTCACGCGAAACCAGTCTCTTGAGAAGGAGCTTCGCGAAAGAGGCGCTAAGAGAGTGGAGATCATACCATTGACGTTCGATGAAGACATTTTTAAACCCGGAATTGATGTCACTGAGCTCAAAAAGACTTACAGCGTCCGAGATGAAAAGGTACTCATGTATATTGGAAGACTGCATGCAGTCAAACGGCTTGACCTCCTTCTAAAGGCAGCCGCACAGCTTCCTGAGCACTTCAAGCTGTTTATAGTCGGTTCTGGAGCTCTGGAAAATGAGCTTAAGGACATGACAAAATCCCTTGGTATCGCGGACAAAGTCATTTTCACGGGCGCAGTGCAATATTCCGACGTGCCGAAATTCATGAATATGGCAGACTTGATTGTGATGACCAGTTCAACGGAAGGACAGCCGAGGGTTCTGATAGAGGCAATGTGTTGCGGCACGCCGGCAGTTGGAACGAACGTGTTAGGAATTAGAGACACTGTAGATGATGGGGTGACGGGGTATGTCGCCTCTGACGATCCTGATGACATCGCAAGAAAAATTTCAGAAGCTTTGGCAAACGATGCGTTTCCACAAATGTGCAGGTCAGTCGCACTTGAGAAATACTCGAACGAAGCCTGTGCGTCGAAAGAAAAGGCGCTATGCAAAGAGCTTTTGGCTCTCGACAGCAACTAATTTTTTAACATACTCCGCTTCGCTTGCTGGGCCAGTTCTCGCACTGTTCTTGATCGTTTCTCAGAGTCAGCGCACTCACGAAGCCGCATTCACTGCCAAGATACGGTAATAGACTATAGAACCTTGATTAAAGCTTGATTTAGGCTAGGATTTGATCTTAGCTGAGAAAAGATGAAGTTAGGAGACTAGGTGCGTAGTGAGGGTGTCGAACTTCGAATGGCAAGGATATGACCGGCGAGGGGCCCGAATGAAAGAACTGTCACTCGTGCAAGAATATTACAGCGACTTATCACTCCGAAAAGAGATAAAAAAGTACAAGCATCGAGATCCGGTTTTTGTCACAAGCGCAGAGATAAAGGGAATATTAAACTACTTGGGCTATCGGTAATTACAGCTGTAGCTACAAGCCGCCCGGCACGATATGTGGGCAGCCGCAAAGGCGAGCGCAACGATGCCCGTCGTTTGAAAGAAACGTCCAGAACAAACTCATTTTGGCCCAACCTGTGCTGCGGTTGACGCGTATTCGCTTCTGTTCTGCGGCCTTTTTTTGGCGGGCCGAACTTCAATCTCTTTCGCGGAACCTGCTCAAGGCGGTGCAGATTGACTTAGTATTCAGACGACGGCCTCTCGGTGCCGTGATGGGATCCCTTGTCGTATGCACCTGAGCTCGTCCGCTGTGAGCTGCTATTCATCAATGCGTCGGCTCATGGGTTTCGAGGACCGGCTCGTCTGGGAGTTTGATGTGCTGATCCAGTTCGCGCTCAAACATGTTGGTCAAAACGGCTTTCAGCTCCTTTCGAGGAATGTTCCCTGTGTTTTTCAAACGGCACTTCTCCAAGTACTCCTCGTAAGTGCTGATGAACCGTGCAGGATTGCCCGCATAAACAGTGTTCGGCGGCACGTCTTTTGTGACGACCGCTCCCGCCCCTACCACGCTGCTGGGACCGATAACTACGCCCGGCATTATAATCGCGTTAACGCCGATGAAAGAGTTATCCCGAATAATTATGGGCCCGAATTTGCTGCCTTCGAAGTCCGCGTTCTGCTCGAGCACCCATTTGGCTCCGTCGTGAGTCATAAAGGTAACGCCGTACGTAATCTTGCAGTTATTTCCGATCGAAATCAAGTACGGTTCGGTGCTCAAGTTGCAGTAATAGAGTTCACAGTTGCTGCCTATACGTACTCCTAATCTTCGTGCTAGGCGGACGCGGGCGCTCCCCGTGCTTATTCTGAATAAAATAATGTTCAGCCTGTAAACGATTTTTTCTAGCCAGTTCATTTGACGATTGCTTGTTGATTTGGATACGTTCCTGCTTGCCGAACCGATGGTCGCTCTTTATGCAATCTATATGTTATCCAGTCTTTAAGCTTGCGATCTTCGCTCAAACTCAGCCGAGCAAAAGTGGGGTGACCGGCGGCAGCTATTATTATTAGGTTGATATATTGCACCATAACCCTGTGCCATGTTCAAAGCAATTCCTGTAGAAAGACAAAGCAGAGTTATTCACGATTTTCCCTACGGTGTCGAGCGGCGGCGATGCCCGCACGCAGGTATCGTAAATATCACGAAGAGCGGGCACTGCGTTTTTGATTGCGCATATTGCTACGCGAAGAGCTACCCGTGGTCCGCGAACGGACGTCTCATCGAGGTGTACGAAAATACACCTAAGCTGCTTGATAGCGAGTTAAGAACGATTCGCACGTGTCCTCCTCTATATTTTTGCGCTGTGACAGATCCATTTCAACCGCTTGATCTTGTGTGGAAAACTTCCCTCGACGCAATGGGTATCGCCGCAGACCACGGCGTCTTTTTTACTATCGTCACTAAATCGGACCTCGCTTTGAAAGTCCTTGAAACTCGCTGGGCAGATTATGAAAGATTTCGCGTATCCTTCACCTGTGAGAGTCTCAACCGTGACAAGCTCAGCGCGATCAGCAATGCGCCAGAAGTCTTTCGCAGGCTGAGGGCCATCGAAAAGCTTGTGAGTGCGGGCGTCAACGTCTCAGTGAGAGTTGATCCGATAATCTCTGGGCTGACCGACGATTACGGTGAGTTGGACGAACTGTTTCAGACGTTGAGCTCGATGGACGTTTGCAACATTACTACGTCAACGGGGAGTTTCAATTCCCGAGCGTTTCGGAAATTACTCGTAAGGATCGAGGAAGGCGGCTACGCGGAGTCCGCTGCGCTAGTCCGGACTCGCTATGTCTTTAATGGAAAAAAGTACACGCTAAGCCCGAAAGACCGACTCACGCTCTACACATATCTCGCGTCGCTTTGTGATCATTACGACATGGGTCTCTCTCTTTGTCAAGAACCGCTGGATCTCATACCTGGCGACGCGACACGATGCCGCACTCTCGGACAGTTGGCAATGCGAGATCGGTCGGGGCGTTTCGTCCCAGTTTGCGGCTCTGACTGCTTGAACGCGTGTCCAAACGCAGAATATCCGCCGTGCAAGAATGACAAGCTCCGTGCGGAATATCCCTTCAAATGGCGGACCCTTACCTAGGGCCGTTCTTTAGACGTCTTTGCCGCACCGTTTGGTGCGCCGGCTGGCCAACGATGCTTTTAAGTATTATTCGTACGGAATAAGACCTGAATCTTTTTCGTTTATAACATGATTGCGTTAGTTACAGGTGGTTACGGGTTTATAGGAAACCAGATTGCCGAGCTAATCTCTCCCGAATACGCGGAAGTACGCATACTTGACAATCTAAGCAACGCAGCGCGGGTAGTTCGATTGCCGAACGTGCGCCTAATCAAGACGGATATCAGAGATACCGGCGCGACGAACGAGGCGTTTAATGATGTTGACGTAGTTTTCCACACCGCCGCTCAGGTCGACGTAGTCGCAAGCACCAGAGCGCCATTCGTCGATATGGACAACAACGTGAAGGGTACTTTATCGGTCTGTGAGGCTGCTCGAAGAAATGACGTGTCTAAGCTCGTTTATTCATCGAGTGCTGCCGTCTATGGAAATGCTGATTCTTTTCCCATAGATGAAGCGCAGCCGATACGTCCTCTGTCTCCCTATGCCGTGAGCAAGCATTGCGGCGAACTCTACATGGCTGCTTATCATAATTTGTATGGCCTCAGCACGCTGTCTTTGCGATACTTCAACGTTTATGGTCCTTATCAACGTCCGGAAAACGCGTACTCTGGCGTGATTAGTGCATTCTTCTATAATGCAACAAGAAACGCACCTCTGCAAATACACGGCGACGGGAACCAGACCCGGGACTTCGTGTATGTAACAGACGTGGCGAATGCGAATTTGCTGGCGGCAAGTAGCGATGCAGCAAATTTAGTGGTGAACATAGGGAGCGGGCGCGAGACGTCCATAAATGAACTGGCGATGACGATCAAGAAAATAGCTCTTTCTGATTCGAGCATCGAGCACGACGCGCCGCGTATCGGCGACGGCAGGAGGTCACTGGCGGATATCAGAAACGCAAAGCGAATCATCAACTACGAGCCAAAAATCCGCATAGATGGGGGCCTCGCAAAGCTCAGTCGGTTCTTTGGCGACACGCGTTGATAATTTGATCTCATCGTGATCAGAATAGGCAATGAGCCCATGGTTCCCGCTTTGAATCATATTTGCATTGGAAAGAGAAGATAAAAAGGAACGTATTTCGAACTTAGTGCAAATTGTTCTCGCGTTCAGTGCCGTGGTTGTCGTCCTGGCTTCGCTATTTCGCTCACGTATTTGCCAGATTAGATCAGTCGGAGGTAACGGAGCGATTAACTAAGTCGATCGGCTTGTGTATTGCCATGGTGGTCGCAATCGGGCTTTTTAAGGCCATCCTTCAATGCTGACAAATGACACCAGAGGAACCACTGCGTATTCGTTATTTGCTGCGCGCGTCTTCGTAACAATCTTCTTCCTGATAATAAGGGCTTTGAGAGCAGCGCTTAGCAGTCAAGACAGACGAAGACTGTCAAGCCAAAAGGCTAAGCTAGCCAAAAACTCTCTCTTCGTTTAAGCAATCGTCATAAGGTCAGCTTTGCCAGATCGAACGCTTCAGCTTTACTGTGATTATGAGTCGCTAACATGCCAGCCTGAAAAGCGCGATACTGTGCGAGACCAGCTATCGCTTCTGTTCGCACGTAGTACTTATCATTCTGCGTTTCGTGAAGCTTTAACGCTTCGAGTTTGATGTGGAAGAAATTCGTAATGTTGACAAAAACTCGTGGAGTAAACTCAAGTGACACGCTGGGAGACTCATAGAGAAAAATATCATCCACGTGCCTGTACAACGTCATAGTTGCAAGGGCGGCATTTCGATGATCTTGGTGATTGTCGTGCGAACTGTGTGTATATATTCTATCGGGCTGTAATGCATCTACCTTTGCTTGAATAAGCTCGATTGTCTGGTAGTCAGTTGTAATCATCCGATCCTTGAGATCCTCGATAGTGATACTGTCCGCGCCGAGGACCTGTGCAGCTTTCTTACACTCACTGATTCTTTTGTCACTTGGCCCCCCTGCTTCGCCCCTTGAGAGCACAAGAAGGTGCACTTCATCGTCTTTGTGTTTGTGGTAGGCTAACGTCGCGTAGCAGCCTAGCTCACAATCATCTGGATGAGCCCCGATCGCTAGAATTACTTTACCCAAATAAATCACCAGTACACAGTTGTTTTGTCGAGTTGAACAATGCGTCCATCGAAGTATTGGTGCGCAAAGGCACGTCTGCTTTGAAACTTATGTTTGTTTTTAGTGCGTACGACCACTGAGCACAGGTCGATCGTATCCCTATATTAGTTGCATAATCAAGGATGGAGGGCACCACTGTCAGCGTTTTCGCGGCATTGCCCACGATCGAGCGATCTCTTGCGATCTGGTTTCGTTCAAATCGTGTTCTCAACTCATTTTGCATACTTACTATTGTAGCTATCTTCTCTCTAAAGCCATCAAGTTTCCTATTTGCGACTGCACTTTTCAAGTTGTCAAGCGCGCAGATGACGCCGTCAATGTCCGCGAGAATATCGTCCAACCCGCCCTGTACGATCTCCACGTCGCACTTCTCATCCTTCACGAGATTGTATTGAGATCGTACCCTCAGCAGCTCAAGAACTGCGTCCAGCTGTCCAACCCCCCCGTACATGTCTTTCGGCCTCCACATCGAGACGACAGGGAATCGCATCCCAAGCGCTCCAGCGATCTTCTCAGCTCTGCCCAGATATTCGGCGCCTCCGTGGCCGCCGACGTAGAACGAAACGCCTATGCCGCTAAAGGCGATAAGCATTGCCTCTGCTCGGAGCGACACGTTGGGCAACATCTGTCCCAGAGCTGAGCGTAAATCCCCTGGAAACTCTACGGTTGTGGTACACGCGCGACACTTCGCCACGAGCGCATGATCGGGCGCCCCCCTCATCTCTACGTCAGCTTTTCCACCGCATGGGCAATGATACCAAACAGGGACTGGTGGCGTCGTACCTGGGTTCTTCTGCGCCTCGGCTATCAATCTAGCGTACTGGTCGTAGTTTTCCAACAGAAAAGCAATCTCATCACTGAACACCTGTTGGCATTGGGAAAACCGCGCGAAGGCGGTTGTATACCCACACTCTTCAATCAGGTACGCGAAAAAGAATGCGTTAAAATCAGCTGCGTTCGTGCTTCTCTCATACGCCCGATCGATAACGTCAGATACGGTGCGCGTGTCGAGGTCGACGTCCGGAACCGGCAGCTTCAAACGCTTCGCGTGCTTCATCACCGACTCGAACGACTCGATCGCCCAACGCTCAATGTCACTTTTTAGCTTTGCTACTTCCGCGCTGTCTGGCTTCGGAACAGCGCGCATGAGCTTGTTGTGGTACGCGGGAGAGACCGACAAGTGGAGGGTAAGCGTGCCGTTTCTGTTTCTGACGCTGGGGAGCTGCGCTTCTCGGAACCATCGCTCATTAGCGAAGTCCTGGTCGGCAAAACAAAAGAGCTCAACCACAGGGCAGTCAAGTCTCTTCCGCAACTGCTCGGCCACCGCATGGACGAGCACCGCCTTGCGCAAGACCCCACTGTAGGGAAGGAAGTTTGGCTGATGGGCAGACATCAACACAATTCCTTCATAATCTGCTTGAAGCGGGATCCGAGAATCGTTATGAAACGCTCTGACGTGTTCGGCAAATGCTTTGCGTTTGCCTCGCATCGTATTGTCCGGGTAAATAGCGTTACCAACAACAACTCGCGTCAGTTCCTGCAGATTCGTGCATTGATCCCCTCTCATGAATCACCTAAGAACATGACCACAACAAGCTTTGGAACGTCAAATCAAAACTGACTTTCCAAATCAGCATGATAAGTAACGCCTATATAGTTATTTTCCGTATAGATGTGCGAAGTGATACGGTGAAAGCCATTGTTCTAGCTGCAGGCGAAGGAACGCGACTAAGGCCATTCACACTGACTCAGCCGAAAGCAATGGTACCGGTGGCTAATAGGCCCATTCTTGAATATGTGATCGATTCTCTGGCAGGGTGCGGCGTCACCGACATCAGTTTGGTAGTCGGCTACAAAAAAGAAAAAGTAATGAACTATTTTGAGGGTGGCAAGAAATTCGGCGTTACAATAAACTACGTCGAGCAGCCGCAGCAGCTCGGAACTGCTCACGCGATAAAGCTGGCCGAAGATTCAATCGAGGAAAACTTCTTAGTTCTAAATGGCGACAATCTCACTAGCCCGCAAGCCATAGAAGAAGTCATGAGCAACGCATCCGGCGACGTGACGCTCCTTCTCACCGTGAAAGAAAACGTTAAGGGCTATGGAGTCGTCACCACGGAAGGCAACCGCGTCACTCAAATAGTCGAAAAGCCCGGGACGGATATTAGCCACTACATCAATACGGGCATCTACGTTTTTGCTCCTGCTGCCTTCAATGAGATACCGTACACAAAGATATCTCCCCGGGGTGAATACGAGATAACGGATACCATTCAGAGGATGATCGAGAAGCAGTATGACGTCACAGGCGTCCACACTACCTCCATGTGGATCGATGCCAGTTACCCCTGGGATTTGCTTAACGCAAACGCGGCAGTGCTTGCTTCTTTAAAGGAGGTGCCCACCCAGCAAGACGGCCAAATCGAAGACGACGCTAAAGTGAGGGGAAGCGTCATCGTTGGCGAAAACTCGATAATACGGTCTGGGTCTTATGTGCTCGGCCCGGTCGTCATAGGAAGAGACGCTGAGATTGGACCTAATGTGACTATACTCCCGTCGACGAGCATAGGAAATGGCGTTACCATCGACTCGTTTACCGAGGTGCGAAATTCTTTGGTTATGAACGACGTACGACTGGGCTCTCACTCGCTCGTCGCAAATTCTATCATTGGGAAAAATACAATGATCGGCTCTCATTTCATCGCAGAGCAAACAAAGCTTGCTATGCCATTTCTTGACGGAGAGCTGCACCACGTAATGAATTTAGGTGCGATAATCGGCGAGAATTGTCGTTTCGGGCACGGGATCCTCGTTGAAGCTGGAAAAATCATTGGTGTACACTGCACCGTGGAATCCGCCACGACGATTAGAAAGAACATCGACAACTATAGCACTATCGTTTGAGGCACGCTGCGGGCACGGTTCACTATCTTAATGCGCACGAAGCTTCTAACAGCACCAGGGTGCCATATCATCACGTAGTAATACGTTTAAACTCCAAGCCAAAAAATGCGAACGCGTGGGGGTTAATATCGACGTAAAGAAGCTCATAGACCCGATCTTTTTTGATTTAACTGCTAAAGAAGCTTTTATATAGAAGTTTAAACATATAAAAAAATAGTCTTTTCTTTGAGGAGGTATCGCTGATTCAACAAGATGACGACCAGGAGCTTGTCGAAGTCGAAACTCCCCCTGAGGAAGCAGCTATTTTGGAGGAGCTTGACAACGTCAAAGAACAGAATGAAGAATACCTTTCGCGCTTACAAAGGCTTCAAGCTGACTTCGAAAACTTCAAGCGCCGAACTAAAATCCAAAGCAAGGATCTCGCTAAGTATGCGTCCGTCGATCTGATTAGGGAGTTACTTGATATCTCTGACAATCTCGAGCGAGCTGCTGAGGCACTAAGGGCTGAGGGCGTCCAAGGCGTCTATGACGGAATCGAGTTGATACGCAAGCAGCTTTGCGATATTTTGACTAGGAACGGAGTCACGAGGATAGACTCGGTTGGACAGTTGTTTGATCCACACGTGCACGAAGCGATTATGACTGAAGTGGATACTAACCTGCCAGATAACGTGATAACTGAGGAGATTCAAAAGGGCTATAAGCTTCATGAAAAGGTGATTCGGCCTTCTAAAGTGAAGGTTAACAAAAACACAAATAAGGTGGACAGATGAGCAAGGTAATAGGCATAGATTTAGGAACGACTAACTCTGTCGTCGCAGTCATGGAAGGAGGAGAACCAGTAGTAATCCCAAACGCAGAAGGAAATCGAACGACGCCCTCCGTAGTAGCTTTCGTGAAGAATGAACGAGTTGTAGGCGAGATTGCAAAAAGGCAGGCGATTACTAATCCAGATCACACAATTTCGTCTATAAAAAGGAAGATGGGCTCTGACTTCACGGTCGCCATTGAAGGCAAGACCTACACACCACAAGAAATCTCAGCAATGATCATACAGAAATTGCGGCAAGATGCTGAGAATTATCTTGGTGAGAAGGTGAGCCAAGCCGTTGTCACTGTCCCTGCGTATTTCAACGATAGTCAGCGTCAAGCCACGAAAGACGCGGGTACTATAGCAGGTCTTGAAGTCTTGCGGATTATTAATGAACCAACAGCATCTGCCCTCGCGTACGGCTTGGATAAAGCCGAAGATCAGAAGATTTTGGTTTTTGATCTTGGCGGCGGAACATTTGACGTCTCGATATTGGATATCGGTGACGGGGTATTTCACGTAAAAGCTACTAACGGCAACAACCTGCTCGGTGGCGATGACTTTGATCAAAGGATCATCGATTATCTTGCCGATCAGTTCAAGAAGGACCATGGCATCGATCTCAGAAACGACAAGACGGCCTTGCAGAGGCTCAAGGAGGCGGCAGAGAAGGCTAAGATCGAGTTGTCAACGTTGACCACTGCGGCGGTGAACCTCCCCTTCATTACGGCAGATCAAAACGGCCCAAAGCACTTGGATATGTCGTTGACGCGGGCGCAGTTTGACAAGCTTACAGTGGATTTGGTCGAAAAGACTATGGGGCCGATGAGACAGGCTATGAAAGACGCAAAGCTTGAGCCAAAGGATATCGACCGCATCCTACTAGTCGGGGGCTCTACTCGCACTCCTTCGGTGCAAAACGCCATAAAGCAATATCTTGGCAAAGAGCCCGATCGTGGCATTAACCCGGACGAATGCGTGGCAATCGGCGCTGCAATCCAAGCCGGTATTCTTGTCGGCGAGGTGAAAGACGTGTTGCTGCTTGACGTCACTCCCTTATCCTTGGGAATTGAAACCCTCGGCGGTGTGTTCACTAAACTCATTGAAAAGAATGCCACTATTCCTACCAAGAAATCTCAAATATTTTCGACTGCAGCTGATAGCCAGACCTCTGTTGAGATTCACGTGCTTCAGGGTGAACGTGAAATGGCTGTCGGCAACAAAACCCTCGGGCGATTTCAGTTAGTCGGAATCCCCCCTGCGCAGCGAGGAGTTCCCCAAATCGACGTCACTTTCGATATAGACGCTAACGGTATTGTGCACGTTTCGGCTAAGGATTTGGGAACAGGCAATGAGCAGAAGATTACTATCACGTCAACGAGCGGTCTCAGCAAAGAAGAGATTGACCGCTTGATGAAAGATGCTGAGGCCCACGCTGATGAGGATCGAAAGAAGAAAGAAGAAGCCGAGATCAGAAATGGCGCGGATTCTATGATATATACGGCCGAAAAAACGTTGAGAGAGTCTGGAGATAAGGTCGACGCTTCTAATAAGAGCAAGGTTTCGACCGAAATCGAAAAAGTGCGCGAGGCCCTCAACGGTACAGACATCCAGGCCATTAAACAGGCAACAGAACAACTAACGAACACGATTTATCAAATTACGACCGAGCTCTACGCTAAGACTGCAGAAGATGCAAAACAAGAACCCCCGACCGAAGAATCGGACTACGAGGTAGTCGATGAGAAATAGTGTGTAAATAGACCTCATGAATCGTGATTATTACGAAGTGCTAGGAGTTGACAAAACTGCCACAGAGGCAGAGATAAAGAAAGCTTATAGGAAACTTGCTTTAAAATATCATCCTGATGTTTGCCCCGACAAAAGCGAGGGAGAAGACAAGTTTAAGGAGATTACAGAGGCTTATGAGACACTCAGCAATCCAAGCAAGCGTGCAACCTACGACAGATTGGGACAATCTGGTTTCCAGCAAGGTGCCCAGCAAGGTGCGCCTGGTGCTGGCTTCAGCGATTTCGGCGGGTTTGGCAACTTTTCCGATATTTTCGAAACGTTTTTCGGAGGAGGGTTCGGTGAGAGTCCATTCCGAACTCAAACAAGGGCGCGCCCGTCAGGTCCACAAAGAGGTCCCGATGTCGCAGTCGAAGTTCAAGTGTCGTTTGAGGACTCAATTTTTGGGACGGAAGTTAGTGTTGAAATTCCGCGTTATGAACGCTGTGAACATTGTGCGGGAACCGGTGCTGAACCCGGCACTGACATAAGAACGTGCCCGTCCTGCGGTGGCAGCGGTGAGATACAACGGGCTCAGAATATCTTCGGGGCGCAGCTTATCAGGATAGAAACGTGTTCTCAATGCAAAGGCGAGGGAAAGGTTTTTGAGACCGCGTGCAAGAGCTGTAGTGGTGCCGGAAGGCTACGAACAACTAAGACTGTGCCGATCAAGGTTCCTCCAGGAGCATATACGGGCTTGCATATCCGAAAACCTGGTGAGGGTTCGGCAGGCGCTCGTGGCGGGCCTTCAGGCGATTTCCTTGTCGTAGTGCGCGTGCTACCACATCCAGTCTTCAAACGTGAGGGCGACGACATCTATAGCGACCTATCAATCAGCGTGTCAGCTGCGGCACTAGGCGGGCAAATTGGAGTACCTTCCGTATACGGAGCGATAAAAGTAGACATTCCCGAAGGGACGCAAGGCGGCACAACCATCCGCTTGAGAAACAAGGGAGCCCCTAGCGTTCACAGACATGGCCGCGGCGACCAATACACGACACTGATCGTTGAAATTCCGAAGAATCTGACCGAAAGAGAAAAGGCGCTCTTTAGAGAACTAGCATCTTTAAAGGGTGAGACTACAGGGCGAGCTAGTCGCAAGGCTAAGGTTTTTAGCACCGTCAAGGATGTCTTCGGCGCTAACGATTGAACCCCCCTCAAGGCATCGTTTAGCATGTATCCCCTCTCACTAAACGAACGGGCCCTTGCTCAAATAACCCAGCAACTTAAAACCTTTATAAAAGGCAGCATACTATCTGCCAAAGCTAAGGGGGCGGTCGTTGCATTGAGTGGGGGTGTGGACTCCTCTGTTGTGGCCGCGTTGGCGCACGACGTTGTGAACACTAAGGCGTTAATACTCCCTGAAACAGCCGTCACCTCCGCGCAAGACGTTCTCGACGCAACCTCTATCGCAGAAGCGTTTGGGCTATCGTTCACAGTAATAGAAATCAGCGACCTAATCGACTGCTTTAGAGAAGCGGCGCGTCCTATACTGCCTCCCCGCATAAATGGTCAAGTTTCGAACGCCGAAGCAAATTTGAAGCCGCGGATCAGAATGACGTTGAACTACGTCGCGTCGAACGTAGACTTGCGGCTAGTTTTAGGAACAGGTAATAAGACAGAGCTGTTCATGGGCTACTTCACCAAGTACGGAGACGGCGGCGTTGACGCTTTACCCATAGGCAGCCTCTATAAAACTCAAGTGTTTCAGTTGGCCCGATACGTAGGGATTCCTGACAGAATAATCTCGAAAGCTCCTTCTGCTGGACTTTGGTTAGGACAAACTGACGAGGAAGAACTCGGTATCTCGTACGATCTCCTCGATCAAATCTTGCTAGAACTAATCGACAAGCAGAAAACCGTCAAGGAAACCGCCAACTTGTTGGACGTGGAGCCACAACGGGTTCAAGAAATCTCTGATCAAGTGCTGTGCGCCAAGCATAAAAGGCACACCCCTCTGGTTCCAATAATAACGTAGCTGTTTCAGAGTTGCGGCGTCCGCGAAGCAAACGAGCATCGTCAGCGTGGGGAAATTTTTATGTCGAGTACGATATGGTACTGGCGCGGAGCGTAGGACCTTACTTTCTTAAGGCGAATTCCATCGACCGTTCTATCAAATCTCCCGACAGCTTCTTTGACGATTTCAATTGTACGATGAAACTCGTTTTCGGGTTTGACGTCATAATAATGGACAAAGCCGCCACTTCCGCTAAGCATCGTTACGGCGTCGCACAGGAAATCAAAGGCCGAATGCGGCAAATTCATAATGACCCGGTCTGCTACGCCTCTAAACTTAGGGGCCAGGTCTTTAGCGTTGCCGAAGCACGCCTCGACGTTATGCAATCTGTTCAGTTCGATATTGTTCTTCAAGCAGCGAAAGGCATCGGGATTCTTCTCAAAAGCAATCCCTTTTTTGACTTTCTTGGCCAACAGTATCGTAAAAGGCCCAACGCCGGCAAACATGTCCACCACAGTTTCGCTTGATTGCACTAACTCGGCTATGCGATGCCGTTCTGTAGCTAGCCGTGGGCTGAAATAGACGCTCGCAACATCCACTTGTAATCTTGAGCCATATTCTTTGTGCACCGTTTCCGTCCTTCTTTCGCCCGCGACGAAGACAAGGTCCTTGAGCCGATATTCACCACCTACGCCACTAACCGCTGCCAGTACAACTTTCACGTCTCGTCGTGTCTGCAGAAGCTCTCTCGCGGCGGCTAGAATTCCATCGAACCAGTCAATTACAGCAATGTCCCCAATGACGTCGTACCGGATTCCAAGCCTCTTGCGAAGCGGTTGCAGCCGGGGTTTCAACGCGCATGGTTCAAGATCATAGCGAACCTCATTGGATTCTCCTTTGAAAGGGATATAAAGTCGATCACGTCGTTCTTCTATGCTGTATCTCTCATCTAGGAGGCCAAGTTCCTTGAGCTCTTTCCTGACTCGCTCGCCTTCGTGCTTTGGTACATTAACGCACAATTTCTTTTTCGCCGACACAGGCATCCGCACGATATAAGAACACGCGACGCTTATCTTCTTTCGGGTCTCCAAAGCCTAAAGTATGGGCGTTAAAACGAATTAAAGATCCCAATTTGCCGAGAGAAAAAGCTATTTCAGTTGACGCTAAGTTATTTGCCGAATTCTGCTTGTGAAATGAGGTGATGCGGTGCTGACCTTCGTTGGGTTAGGCTTGTACGACGAAGAAGACGTAACGGTGAAAGGACTACATGCGATCGAAAATGCTGACGTGGTATACGCGGAGTTCTACAGCTCAAAGCTTATAGGAACCACAATTGAGAAATTGGAAGGATTCTATAAGCGCGAAATCCGTCTGCTCGACCGAAATGATGTTGAGCAAGTCCCTGGCGAGACAATTTTGCGAGATGCCGAGAGGAAGAATGTCGCTTTCTTAACAGCGGGCGACGCGATGATCTCTACAACGCACGTCGATTTAAGGATACGGGCGCACGACAGAGGGATAAGCACGCAAATTATTCACGGGGTGTCTATTGCCACGGCGGTATGCGGATTGACCGGGCTTCAAAACTACCGTTTTGGCAAATCGGCAACCATTGCGTTCCCTTTCAGAGAAGTGTCTGACGTGCCCTACAATACGGTTACTGCAAATTTAAGAAGCGATCTACACACGTTGCTCTTTTTAGATATACAGGAACAGCTTATGACGCTTGGCCAAGGAATCGAACTGTTGCTTCACAGTGAACATGAGAAAGGACGCAATCAGTTGGCATCTCTACTAGCCGTAGGCATTGCGCGAGCGGGTTCGCGTTCACCGACGGTTAAAGCAGACGTGTTGGCGAGGCTGAAGGAGTACGATTTTGGCCCTCCNNAAACGTTTGCTGGTGCTCAAAATGTCCCAGATTGTGGATAAAGTAGCGCTGTATGAAACGATGCTCCGCATCGCGCTGGAACGTGCAGAGATTGTTATAAACAAGAAATATTCTGACGATTTCTTGACCATGGCGCGGTCGTACTATGAGGACGGAGTCTATTTTCGGACAAGCGGCGATTTGGTCAATGCACTGGTATGCTTTAGCTATGGCCACGGGTGGCTTGATGCGGGCGTTCGGGTAGGGGCGCTTAAGCTCCAACAAAGAGAGTAGCTGTGGCTCTTAGGCTCATTTAACGCTAGCCTCTTTGTTGGAACGACTTTGTGCCAATATTAATTAACTTTGTTGACTTACACTGGAGTATGCCCAATTATTATGTCACGCTCGAGGCTGCGTGGTTGGTGAAGGACGTCAAATCGGTCGATGATGCAATCGGCATAGCAATATCGGAGGTGGGTAAGCGCTTAAACCCAAAACTGAGCAAGGTTGAAGTGTCGGTTGGGTCGATGTCGTGTCCCGCCTGTGGTGAAATATTCGACAGCGTCTACTTGGTGTCTAATACGGCTCTTGTTGGGGTGATACTCGAGATCAAAGTCTTAAATGCCGAAAATGAGTCGCACGCGGCAAAGATCGCAAAAGCGGTAATTGGTAAAGCGTTAGCCGACGTGCCGCTGAAAGCAATTGACGTCGCCCTCAAAGAAGGTTAACTACTGCTGTTTCCGTTACCCTTGTTGGAGTCTGAATGCGTTTGATTGCTCTGATTTCTGGTGGCAAGGACTCTGTCTGCGCGTTGAACTGCGCGTTGCGCGAACACGAGGTTGTGCAGTTAGTCAACGTGCAGGCCGTAGAAGACTCGTTTCTGTATCACGTACCGTGCGCAGGTCTCACTCGCCTAATTTCGGAGGCGGTCGACATTCCGCTAGTGTCGGGAGTATCTTTTTCGCACGAGGATGAATTGACATTGTTGAAAACCCTGCTGCGAGGCGCGGAAGCGGACGGCGTTGTAGCTGGTACGATAGCGTCTAACTACCAAATGAGTCGACTGAAGAAGATATGTACTCAGCTCGAATTGCAGTTGTATACGCCTCTGTGGAACAAAGGCAGCGAACGCTTGTTACGAGCAATGGCGGGCACAATGGACATCATCGTTGTTCAGGTCGCTGCTTACGGAATGAATGAATCGTGGCTCGGTAGGAAACTCGATGAAGAGGCGGTCGATGACTTATCCGTATTGCACCGAAAATATGGGGTGCACATTATGGGTGAGGGCGGGGAGTACGAAACACTTGTTGTGGACGCTCCTATCTTTAAACGGCGCATTAAAGTAATGAATTATAAAAAGAAGTGGTTTGGTGAGCAGTGGAGAGGGTGCTTGGAGATTCACGAGTTCAAACTCGAAGACAAATGAGAATGTGGCGAACTAGATGAAGTTGAGGATATTTGGCCCCAAGGAAAAAGTCGTAAAGGGCATGGAGGAGACGACAGCCGGCTTGATGAAATACGTCTTTGCGGCTCCGCGGTGGAAGAACACCATTCCTGTCACGCTTGCTTTGTCGCTCGTGGTTGGCGCAGGTGTCTTCAATTTTGGATGGAGAGAAAATCTCCTCGCTGGGCTGATGCTTATCGGCGTCCCAGCTGTGCTTGCCGCTGCCTTTACTCACCCGTTGGCTCGGCTTCTGCAAGGCACTATGACCGTCAATCGCTCTGCTTTGTTAGCATTCGTGGGAGCCGTGATAATCAGCGTCTTTTGCGTTGTCGGTGCACTGATTTCATTTGCAATCGGGTGGCAGCTGACAATCTCAGCCTACGTCATGTCCTTGGGCGCCGTCTTCGCTTTCAGAATTCTGGTGCTGATGGCTATCACGCAGAAAAGCTTCGTTCGAAATCTAGTTCCTGCTTCGCTTCAAACGGTATTCGGAGCGCTTTTTTTGCTGCTGTTCGGAGCGACAGGCTACGTCGTGAACTTAGTAGCAATCAGTGTAGTGTTCACGCTTGGCGCGTTGGTCATCATCAGGTACGTCGATGCGCCGTTGAGAAAATCTTTTGGCGTAAGCGGCATGGATTTCATTCGTAGCTACATTGCGCAGACAGTAGAAGGCGCCCCCGGCATGGAGGACTTCTTCAAAAAGATAGGCGAAGCCGTTGAAGTCCCCGTCACCACACTGTCGTTCAGGACGAACGAGCGCTTGAAAGCGACATTTGTCGTGCCGGCTGTTCATCCTGGTCCCGTCGGCGAAATTGGTGGTGGAAACCTTCCCGTAAGAATTGTAAACAACCTCGACGACGGTGGAGAGATTTTTGTGCCGCATGGGACTGCGACGCACGATTTCAACTTGGTTTCGGCGACAGAATCACTGAAAATAGTTGAAGCTGCGGCACGAGCAGTGGAAAACACCAGCTACAGTGCGGACGCGTCAAAATCAATTAGAGTGCAGAAAGGGGCCATCAAGCTTCTTGCGCAAAGATTTGGCGATTCAGTTCTGTTTGTCTCGACTTTGTCGCCAGAGTCAACAGAGGACATCGAGTATGGGCTTGGTCTCGTCGCAAACGCCGAAGCGAGAACACGAGGCGTGCAGCACGCTGTGCTGATCGATGCGCACAACTGCACAGCTCCTTACGCGTCATCCATGTGGGCAGGCACGAAGAACTCGTTCGACCTTATTGATGCGATCAGGGAAGCATCTTCGAGACTGATGCAATCAGAACCACTAACAAGCGACATCAAGCTCGGAATAGCAAGGCGGGGGCCTATTTTTGGGCGAGACGAAGGCATGGGTGATCTAGGCATTCAGGTGGCATTGGTTGAAGTTGCTGGGCAGCGCACGGCTTACGTGCTCGTTGATGCTAACAACATGGTGTCTAACTTGCGTGAAATCATCGTCAGCGCCCTGAAAGTCGACGAGGCAGAAGTCATGACTACTGACAACCACGTCGTGAACTCGTACAGTGGCATTAATCTGTTGGGTTTCAAAGCCGACAACGGCATCCTCTTGAAGGCGATTATCGAACTGGTTGATGAAGCACAGGCCAATCTTGAACCGGTGCGTGTTGGGATGAACACCCAGCAGGCTAGCGGGGTATCGGTCTTTGGCTCACAAAAGACTGCACAGCTTGCAAGTACAGTAAATGCTATTATGGCCATGGGGGGCGCTCTGGGAATATCTGTGATAATCGCCTCTTTTGCTATCTCTTTGCTGCTTGTAATTTTCAATAGATAAGCGGCCACAGCGTGCCTCCCTTGAGTCGAAAAGCCCCTAAAGATCGGCTACTTGTGCGTGAAATAGCAAATGATTCTCGTCTGGCCGTGCTGCTCGAGCACCTGATCCACTCTGACAAAGCCATAGCGTTCAAATTGCACTACTCGATCCAGCTCAGCAGCTATGCCAGGTTCGCCTATCCCGATATCGGCTCCGCTAGGCGTGACGACCTCGACATTAGGTCCGTTTGGTGGGGCCCAGTGAATTATTCTAATGCCTTTGATGATTTCGTCGCCAGCGTATTCTGCCTCTAGCGGCTCTTTTTTAACAATTCGAACGTTGTAAAGATCCTTTAATCGCACCAGACTATTGCCGGATACGGTGAGATCTTGTGCACTGACACATACACAGCCGTCCACTGGGATCTCTCTAAAAGAGGCGGAAGATGATGGATGAAGTGGAGCGCGCGCAATTGTGGGCTTGGCATTGATTATGCTCATTCTAATCGGGTCCGACACGAAGAAGTATCTGTGAGCAACCGGATCCACAAGTTTCCTGTTCTCGGCATGGAGGTTTTCCAAGCTAACGCTTATATCCGACTCGTTAATACCCAATTTAAGGACAAACAGCCTGATGGCTTCTGGTGCAAAACCTCTCCGCCTCAAAGCCCTTAAAGTGGGGAGTCTAGGATCATCCCAGCCACTATAGTGCCCCTTGTCAATCTCACTCCTCAGCTTACTTGTTGAGAACTTGCCGAATTCGTGGATGCTGATCCTCCCCCAATGTAGGGTGAACGGATATGTCCAGCTCATATAATTGTAGAGGAACTCCTGCCTCCTCTCGCTGTCTCGTAAGTCTTTTCCACGAATTATGTGCGTAACTCCGAGCTCGTGGTCTTCGATCGCTGATTCGAAATCAAGCATCGGCCACACTCGAAATGGCAGTCCCCTAGGGTGTGCCGTGTCGACAATTCGAAAACCAATCCAATCTCGCAAAGCGGGGTTCTTATGCGTTATGTCGGTTTTGATCCGCAAGACCGCTTCTTTTTCGGCTAGTCGCCCGTCCAGCATCCGTTTCCAAAGGCGCATATTCTCCTCTGCGGCGTTCTCGCGGTCAGGGCACGCCAATCCTGCGTCTTTGAGTTTTTTGAATTGCAGCTGGGTACAGGCGCAGACGTAAGCAGCCCCCTGCGCAATGAGTTTTTCAGCGTAATGGTAGTATGTCTCCATTCGGTCCGAAGCTTTGACTACGACGTCGGGGGTTGCTTCAAGCCATTTGCAATCCTCAAGGTACCAATCGTAGGCCTCAAGCATTGGTCGCTTCGTTTGCGGGTCGGTATCGTCAAAACGTAGAATGAAAGACCCTTCATACCTTTTGGCGTATTCAGAATTCACAACAATTCCGCGAGCGCTGCCAAGCGTAGCCGGCCCGTTAGGGTTAGGTGCGAATCGCATGACTACACGTTCATGGTGAGGCAACTCCGGGAGGTACGCCTTTTTGTGTTGCGCCTTTACTGCTTTGTGTTGCTCTTCCGGGGCTATCTGTTGGAGTAGCTGCCCCTGCTCGTCAAGCGTCATTGCGTTGACGTCGGCGATGATGCTCTCTGCCAAGCCAGATAACTCTCTTGCTTGTTGTTTAAGTTCCGGATGCTCGCCTATGAGCTTTGAGACAACAGCGTTAGGATCTGCTTTACCTTTGTATAGAATAGCGTTTTGCAGAGCGTGCTTCTTAATTGCAGTGCCTATAGCCTGAGGTTCCACATCACCGCCCCGATAAGCTGCCTTCAATACGCTCTTGAAATCATGTAGTCGGCAAGTTTGAGCAGCTTGGATTTCGCCTCTGAATCGCCTAGCTTGGCAAGTCGAGACTTGCCAACTCGGAGAATCTCAGCTGCCTTTTCCATCGCGTAATCGATTGATCCTGCATCTTTTAGATCTTTAATTGCGCTGTCGATAGCTTTTTCGCTTGTGAGCTGCGATGGGTCAAGCCTGATGCTGTGCTTGAGTCCGTGGATCATAACTAACGTCATCTTGCCTTCTGTTAGGTCACTGGCCTTATCTTTTCCAAGCACTTCACGCGCCGTAATCAAGTCGAGCACATCATCGCGGATCTGGAAGCTTATGCCCATAGCTATTCCAAACTCCCACAGGGCGTTCACTTCGCTGTCAGTGCCGCCTCCAAGTATCCCCCCCATTGCCAAACTAGCTGCGTAAAGCACAGCTGTCTTTTTTTGGACCATGTCGAGATAGTCGGCCTCTGATATGTTTTTGTTATTTTCGAACTTTATATCCAGCCATTGTCCTTCGCAGATGCGTAGACACGCTTTCGAGAGAAGCCTAAGACATTTTGTTGCATTTTCTGGTTCTGTTTTTGTGTAAGAAAGCACCTCGAAGGCTTTAGCATAGAGCGCATCGCCTGCTAAGACGGCTTCTGACATACCCCATTTTGTGTGCACGGTCTCTATGGAACGTCTTGTCGCGTCTTCGTCCATAATATCGTCGTGAATCAGCGTAAAATTGTGGATGAGCTCTACTGAAACGGCCGCAGGAAGTATCGTCTCAACAGCGATATTGAGTTGCACCGCTTCAGCGCCCAACAGCAGAACCACCGGCCGCAGCCTCTTCCCTCCAGCTTCAATGAGATGTCGAGCGGCCTTGTACAACTCCTCGGGGAAAACTACAGGGACATACTCGTTGAGGGCCTCGTCGATTATTGTCCTTCTTTTGAGCAAGTCGTCGTCCAAGTCACTCACTATTAACCCCTCCTTGACAGTGCTGCTTTTGAGTGCAATGCACCTCTAGTGGGGGTTTTCTCGGCCCTCAAGGTCTCACCGAAATATTCTGGCCGTTTCTTAGTAGGTGAATATTATCCCTTAGACTGTAACCTGCTTCTTCTGCAAGTTCTACGTAGGAGCTTGTCATCGTTAGATCTCCGTGCGTGGGAAAAATATGGTCTGGCTTGAGCATCTTGATCAGCTCCCAGTGGTCTTCGCGGGCTGCGTGGCCCGACACGTGCACATCAGTATAAAGCCTTGCCCCTCGCATTTTGAGCTTGGTCTCGACTGTATATCGATTAGCCGCGTTTATTGGGGTGGGTATCACCTCGGCAGAAAACACTATCTTGTCACCGGGCGCGACTTCGTAAGGGGTTAGCCCGTTTGCGACCCGCGTGAGCATTGCTTCTGGCTCTCCTTGATGTCCCGTCATGATTGGAAGGTATTTTTCTTTCCCTTCCTGCGCTACTCTCCTTAATACCTTTTCTACAGATCTTCTATTCCCATAAACTCCAATGTCATTGGGAAGCTCAACGTATCCCATTTTTTCTGCAGTTCCTAGGTATCGTTCCATAGAGCGACCTAGGACGAGCGGGCGCCGGTCCATCTCGCGAGCTGCTTCGAAGATCGTCTTAACGCGGGCTATATGTGACGAAAACGTAGTTACGAGCACTCCGTTGTCGTCTTCTTCAGTGCCGAGAAGAACGTCACGCACCAAGTCTTTCGCTATCTGTTCTGACGGGGTCTTTCCCGCCTCCTTTACGCGAGTACTTTCGACGATCAGCGCAAGCACTCCGTCTTTTCCTAAACTCTTTAAGCGCTTGAAGTCGGGGGGTTTGCCAATAACAGGCGTCCGATCAAGCTTGAAATCGTTCGCGTAGACTAGGGCACCGGCCGGCGTATGCAGAACGGCGAATATTGGATCGGGTATACTGTGCGTTGCTCGTACAAATTCAACCGCTATGTCGGGAGTTATTTGATAAACTTGCCCTGCTTCAAGCGTGTAAAGGGGATTCTCGACGCCGAATTTCTTCTCAACGCGGATCTGTTGTGCGATGAGCTCTGCCGTAAACGGCGTTGATATTATCGGGGCTTCATACCTGTGTGCAAGCTTGGGGACGGCGCCTATATGATCGAGGTGTCCGTGCGTGCAGACTATCGCCTTGACTGATCTCTTTGCTTTACTTAGCATCGCGTCATTTGGTATCGCACCCATCTTGATAAGGTCTATAGAATGCATCTTCTCGATTTCTGCATCCTCGTGAATTGCGATTCGATCGAGTCTAAGGCCCATATCTATGATTACTATGTCTTCGTTCACCCGAATAGCAGTCATGTTGCGCCCTACTTCTTCGTAGCCGCCAATTGCGTTAACTTCTATCTCCAAAACGCTACCTCCTCAGCTGAAACTCGTTTAGGTTGAATCCTCGTTGTTCTAGTATCTGTCCAGTTTCGCCAGTAATGACCAGCGGGCATTGCTTTAGATCAGGGAGTGTCTTACATCCAGTTAGGAACATTGCAACTTTCAATTCTTCAACGACCGCCATTATCTCGCTTAGTACATATTTGGTCCCTTTGAATGCTGGTTTTAGCAGCGGCAAGCCTATCCCGCACAACGACGCACCCAGTGCAATAGACTTGGCGACGTGGAGGCCGTTCCTGATCCCTCCAGTTCCGATTACGGGTAAGGTGCGGGACTCCAAAATGGAGATTGCGGTCGGTATGCCCCAGTCGGCATAGAGCACCCCCAACCTCTCTAGCAGGGGGTCTCTCTGAGCACGGTACGACTCAACTCTTGCCCAGCTCGTGCCCCCAGCGCCGCCTACATCAATTGCAGAAGCGCCCGCCTTTTTTAGCTCAGCTGCGACTTCTTTCGAAATACCCGCACCCGTCTCTTTGGCGATCATTGGCACCCGAAGAGAAACGGCAAGTGATTTCATCGCGTCGAGGCATCCTTCAGCATCTGTATTACCCTCTGGTTGGACCGCCTCTTGCAGGAAATTTAGATGAATTGCCAATGCATCTGCGTCAACCATATCGATCAAGCGTTCAATGATCTCTATATCATATTCCTTGACTTGTGTGGCCCCAATGTTGGCTACCACAAAAGCGCTGGGGGCTCGCTCTCGAACTATGCTGAACGACTCGACCTGGTCAGGATGTTCAATTGCTGCGCGTTGACTCCCCACACCAATGCCTATGCCGAGTCGTTCTGCGGCCTCTGACAGCGCAGCGTTGATAGCAGTTGTCTCTTCGTGTCCGCCTGTCATTCCTGCTATAAAAACGGGAGCGGTGAACCGCCTTGTTAAGAATGTAGCAGTCGTATCGATCCGTGACTTTGTCAATTCAGGAACTGCGTTGTGGACGAATCTAATATCATCGAGGCCTGTTCTTCCTGATTCGACATCTTGAGCAGCACAGAGCATTAGATGCTCGATTTTTCGGTTCGTTGTCATTCTTTTTCCGCGGAGATCGTCGTACCCACATCTTGGTGCGACGTTAAGAACTTAGTGATGTTGCCGTCGCAAGTTGCGTTGAATATCTGAGACTGAATACATGACTTAGCAATCTCCAGAAGCTCCACAACTTTGTGCAACATCCCCCCCGTTACGTCCGTCGACCCGGAACCGAGAATTCCATCGCGGTATTTTTCAAACTCACTGGGGCTAAGATGGTTCAGTTTTCTGCCTCCATACATGATTCCATCGACGTCTGTGCCGACTCCTATTTTTTTAGGGTGCATCTTTTGAGCGAGAAACGCTACTATTTGATCACCTGAGAGGATGTTGAAGCCATCTAAAC
Organism: Candidatus Methanoflorens crillii; assembly: GCA_003162175.1. Lineage (GTDB taxonomy): Archaea > Halobacteriota > Bog-38 > Methanoflorentales > Methanoflorentaceae > Methanoflorens > Methanoflorens crillii. The sequence goes on from PMMR01000014.1 coordinate 47,316, forward strand.
GATCCATTACGACATCGCCGTGAAGCACCGGGATGATATTGTTTTCAAGCATCAGCTCCAACGCGTTCGTATCAAAATGCGTGATCCGGCCGGCGTCGAGCGTAACGTTATTAAGTGGGTGGATCGGCAATGCTGCCGCGCCTTGAGACTGGAGTTCGTCTATGAACGCGGTGTTTAGCGAGTGCACGGCGCAGTGGGTCTTCCACATTCCGCTTGCGCTAAGACCTTTGGATAGATACTTAACAACTTGCGGGTGTCCAAAGGAGCCTGCTCCGTGAACAAGAATGAGAGCTGAACTCTTTGCGTCGGCGATTTGTCGAGCGACCATACGCAAGTTATCTTCTCGTAGGGTGCTCTCTCGCCCTTTGTCAGTTAATACTGAGCCGCCGATCTTAAGCAAAATCACGTCGGTCACGCCTGTTATGCCTCTACGTGCAGGCCTAAACTCGAAATTGCTGTGGTCAGCGCTAGTGCACCTTGTTTTGCGATAGCTTGTGTAACGTGGTCGACCTTTCCGTTTGTTGTAATCGCCAATACACATCCTCCACGGCCAGCGCCAGTGATTTTGGCACCGAGGGCGCCGGCGGTTCTCGCTGCGTAGATTAATCTGCTGAGCGTAACGTCACTTACTCCGAGCGACTCGAGGAGCCCTTGGTTGATATTCATAAGCTCGCCTACGCTGACCAGGTCTCCCTCAGCCAGCTTCTGTTCTCCGAAGCGCGTAATATCTCCCATCGAAGACATCACGTCGCTCACTACAGAAGGGTACTTCTTTCTCAAATCAGATACGGAGGCGATGACGTCGCGAGTTGCTCTCTCAACGCCGGTCGCGCCGATTATGATCGGCATGTCGAGCTGGGCGAGATGAGATGTTTTGGTCTCTTCTACTAGGACTACACCGCCGGTTGAAGAAACAAAAGTATCTGCGGGGCTCGCCTTACCCTGCACTTCGTTTTCGACCTTATGGCCTATCTTCGCTACGGTTTCATTATCGAGTTCAATGCCGAGACTCTGAGTGAGGGCTTTTATGGTTGAAACTGTGACGGCGGCGGAAGAGCCTAACCCCTGTCGCGGCGGCAATTCCGACCGAATCGTTATCTCAGCGCCAAAGTCTGTTTCAAACAGTTTTTTGATTATTTGAGCGGCACAACAAGCGTACTTAAACTCTTCACTGGAGCAGTTTGCGCGCTTGTCCATGGCATCGATCGTGATCTTGCCCGAAGATGCGACCTCTACTGACACACATGCACGCAAGTTTATCGCGCACGCTATCGCCGGCTCTCCGTAGACAACGGCATGTTCTCCGAACAGATAGATCTTGCCGGGTGCTGAACAGGTTATCATCTATGTAGCTTCTCGCTGCAAACTCTTTTCAGGCTCGTTTTCAGCATCAGGCCATAACTATCCCTGCATAGCCGACCACCGCGGTTGAATCACCACAGGTGTCTGCACTCGTAGAATAATCGATAAGCTCTCCTCGTTTAGCGCCTCGATGTTTCGCGAATTCGATGGCCACTGCTATTGGCGCAAAGCCGCACACGGAGGTCGAGCGAGCTCGCGTAAGAAATTCTAGTGACTCAAGTTTTAGAATGGGCTCTATTACCCACTGATCGGTTGTTCTCGCGGAGTGCTCTGGCTCGTAATGCGTAAAATCGCTGGAGGCAACAAGCACGGTGTTTTCGTCGGCAACTTTTTGGATTGCCCCGAAAACACGCTGTATCGATTCAGGTCCTTGAAGTCCCATGGTAATGGGGACGATTTCGAAGTCGTCGAATAGGAATTGTAGGAACGGCAGCTGAAGTTCTATGGAATTATCCTCTTTGTTGGCGTCATTGTTCACGTCGATATCGAGTGCATCCACAATATCAGTGTTCACACTCACAGTCCCGAGGGGCGTCAGCCACGGTTCGTTCGAGACCGAAATAACAGGATAGTGGTGATTTGGCCCGATGATTATGTAGGTGGCCGCCTTAGGAAGTATCGAAAAAATCCTTCCTGCCGTCAAACCTGAACAAGCGTAGCCCGCGTGAGGAACTACCACACTCGTGAGCTGACGCGGTTCTGGCCTCCCAACGAAGCTCCGCAAAAGCTCTTCCAGCGCCCGCGGGTCACTCGGGTACCACGACCCGGCTTTTGCAGGTTTCCTCATAGCTACTCTCTTAGATTTCTATTTCGAAATCATTGACTGCGTAGTCTGTCTGTTGGCCGCGAAGCTTGGTGATCTCCTTTGCGAGGAGCCAATAGATAAGCGCTAACGCTTTCCGTCCTTTGTTGTTGGTGGGGATGACGATGTCAATGTGTGTTGTCATATTATTCGTATCGCACATGGCAATTACTGGAACGCCGACATCCACAGCTTCCTTAACGGCTTGTGAATCTCCAATGGGGTCAGTCACGACAACTACATCTGGTTCAACGAAGTCGCGATACTCCGGATTTGTCAACGTGCCCGGTATAAAGCGTCCCACAACTGATTTTGCTCCAGTTACTTTAGCAAACATTGTTGCGGGAAATTGACCGTATTGCCGTGCTGAAACCACAAGTATGCGGGCCGGGTCGAATTTACTGAGAAAATTGGCTGCAATTTTTATGCGCTCGTCTGTAGCCTTCACGTCCAGCACATAAAGACCGTCTGCTCGAACGCGATAGACAAAGCGCTTCATATCTTCCGTTTTTTGCTGGGTGCCTATGTGCACACCTGCGGCTAAGTATTCGTCAACGGGTATGAGAGATTTGTATTCCGTGGTCTCTTCCATTGATCCACCTCCTTTAGATCGGTTTTTTCGCCATTCTGTAGCTTGATCCGTCAAATAGTTCTTGTTCTATTCGTATAAGTTCATTGATTTTTGCAGAGCTCTGTCTGCCCGTGATGCTTAGTTTGACAAAAGGAGCGGACAAAGCAACAGCCAGCTGCGACGGTGATGCGTCGCACGTCGCAGAATTATCGGTGAGCAAAGCGCAGCTGCGGCCATCGGCTTTCTCACGGGAGTACGTTTCGAAAACGCTCGAAACCGTACCTGTAGGCGCAATTAATGCAAGATTAGTCTCCCTACGACTCTTCGGGGAACGCGCATCTGCAATTCTCGTGTCGACATCCCCGTCTGACGCTATCAGACACGTCACACCTAGCTCATCGATTAGCTGCCGCTGAAACTCAGACTCTGTTCGGTCGAAGGGATCTTCGATGTAATACAGATCGTACTGGCGGGCGAGATCTATCAGGTACCGCAGTCGGCTGGTTCCCGTCGCGGAGGCATGGCGCGCAAAACTAATCTTGCCCTGCGCATACTTCGAGGCTTTGAAATCCATTCCTAGCTTGACCTCGAAGCCGAACCTGCCACTCACGCCGTCTATGATTCTAGTCAACCGATTCAAAATGTCAGTATGAGCAGAGTCTCCACGGGTGTCCAGATTGTTGAGCTCTCGATGGATGCTTGCTAGCGAAGCAATTGCGCTGGCAAATGAGCCGGCCCCTATTGGAATACCAAAATAATCGGCATCGGCGCTAAAGATTTTTAGCAGAGGGTAGGGCATAGCATTCGCAAAGAAGCCTCCGAGGTAGCGATATAGCGGCACCCCCAGAGAAGCCGCTGCTGCATTTGCAATTGCAACTGAGAACGCCATGCTCATATTCGGCAATGAAAAGATACCCTGTAGCTCTTCGTCGATTTCTGCCTGCTGACTCACTTCCCTGCCGATGAGTGTAGGCACTTGTTCTCGTGCCCTTCTGATAGCTTCCCCCGGCGCCGGAAAAGAGCACCGGCCGTAGCCGCTCGTGGTCACTATCTCTACTTCGGCCGCATCGGTCGCGTTTATGTCGAATACCTTACTTACAGATACCGCCTCGATCGAGTTCATCGTGCGGTTCCTCGACGCTTTATCGTTATCGGAATGACCCCTTTCTTGAGTTCTTCTAGTGCCATGTCTATAGGATCTGTGGTGTTCGACTCTATCAATGTGGGGGCGCCCATAGAAATCTGCAAAGCTCGCGCCCCGACGATTCTGGCCCTTTCATAACGAGTAAGTTTTTCAATAACTTCTTTCAATGACTCCCCTCCATTTTTAAAGGGCCTGCATGGGGTTGCTGAGATTCGAACTCAGGTTACGGCGTCCCGAACGCCGTAGGATATCCAGGCTACCCCACAACCCCTTGTCATTGATACGGAGCAAAAATATCAACAAGCTCTTTGTGTGTCAGAAGCATTCTACGACAGCAGTATCGCTTTACGCCAAGATCATCCAAAACCATCTTTGGATCTTCTCCAGCACTTATGCGCTCCTTATACTGATCCCAGTGTTTCGATATCACTGCGCCACACGTAAAGCATCTTACGGGTATCATCTCTTAGCCTGGTTATCTGTAGGATTTTTGTCGCCGCGCTCGCGCACCTCGACCGCCAAATTTCTTTGGCTCCTTCTGCCGATAGTCATTCACAAGCAGTGTTCGGTCTTGTTTCAGAAATAGATCTTTAATACTCAGATCGTTCGTCCAGTCGATTAATCCCCGAGCTATTGCTGTGCGGGCTGCGTCGGCCTGTCCGAAGACTCCTCCACCTCGGACGGTCACGCTGATATCAAGTCTTTTTGCCAACTCGCCGGCTATATTCAACGGTTCTAGGATCTTCTCTCGCACAAGCGCGGGCTCAACTACGTTGAGAAGCTTTTTGTTGATCCTCACCACGCCTTGTCCTTCTTTGAAAGAAGCCCGTGCGATTGAGGTTTTTCGTTTGCCGCTTGAATTGATTGTTTTTTGGCCCATGTATCCGATCCTATTTCTTAGCCCCAAGTTGTTGGGAGATCTTTCCTAGCTCCACAACCTTAATGGTGCTTAATCGTGATTTTTGCGCGCGTTCAAGCGTTTCAGCATTGACACTGGAAAGCTCGGCCGGCGTTCCAATGTAAACTCGTAGCCGTTCGAATGCCGCTCTGCCGGCTGATTTTTTATACGGCAACATCCCTCGAACAGTACGTCGTAGCATCATGTCTGAACGCTTAGGAAAATATGGTCCTTTTTCTTTGGAGCCTTTTTTTCGCAGGATTTGATACTTTGACAGGGTGGTTTCTGCCGACCCTGAAACTACCGCGCTTTCCGCGTTAATAACGTCGATCTCTTCGCCGCACAACAGTCTTTGAGCTACGATGCTGGCAAGACGCCCAAGTATTAACCCATTAGCGTCAATTACTGTCACAAATCTGTCTCTCCTATATTTTAACGTATGATCTTCACGTGGCTGCCCTTTGGAGATTCGTGGGCGATTTCATCGAGCGACAAGACGGTCCCTCCCGCCGTGAGGATTTTTGACCGGGCGTTATCACTAAAACTCGGCGCACCTATAGATATCGGATGATCGATTGATCCCGCGCCAAGCACTTTACCAGCGACTATAACTATATCGCCCGAGTTCGTATGGCGGTTGAGCCGACTCAAATTGACTTTGGCGTAGTTGTTCGATGGCGCCTCTAGCCTTCGAGCAGTGTCTCTCCAAATATTTGCTTGATGCTGTCGTGCATGCGCTTTGAAGGCGTCTATCTGTAACATCAACTGAGGATTGGTCTTCCTTATTCTGTGCTTTGCCATGCTATCTCCTGTCAAGCATTTCCAATGCGGGGGGTGCGATTTGAACGCACGAACTCCTATGAGACTAGGCCCTCAACCTAGCGCCTTTGACCAAGCTTGGCAACCCCCGCCTACCCAAACGCTTCGAGGTACGTAGCTAATTCGCCGGCCCTGTTCATCAAAGACTCAACTGATATCGTCAATAGATCTGCGCAACTCATTGATCCGTCTGACTCTGTATAGAACACAAAACGCTGCGGGTCGCCGATGACTGAGATCGCGTGTGTGTCGCAAGCTTCGACGCACAAATTACAAAGGGTGCACTCAAGTTCGTCAGCGATGTGCACGGATCCGTTTTCGTACCGGATGATACCTTTGGGGCAGGCCTCGACACATTCTTTACATCCGTTGCACTCTTGCACAGAAAACTTTGGCAAGTGCTTGTAGCTTGTCGCGATTGCCGACTGAAATTTAGCGTGGTTCTTGGCGCTGCCTTTTCGTGCAATTGCTTCAAGCAGCAGTTGTTGGCCCTCAAAAAGCTTTATTATAGGTATGTTGCCGTCAGCGGGAACCACTTCCGCATCAGCGGACGCCAGGTCCCTTGAGTAGACTGTAGCGGGTCCCTGCACGTTTAAGGTCATGGACACCTGACATTGAAAACATCCTTCCCCGTTACAGGAACACTCAGACCGGGAGAGATAGTGTTTCCCTCCTGTGAGCGGAATGAGTCCGAGACGAAGCGCAAGCATCTCGTCGAACAGGACTGACGTGTTGTTGTAAAAGTTGACATCGTCGATCGACATTGCTCGGACGTCAGCCATCATGCTTCGTCTAATGCTGTTCACGAACGCTGGTGCCGTACCAGAAATTATGAAACGCGCCCGTCTGTCTGTGAGTTCAAGGAATTCTAAATCCATGTTGTATCCGAAATGTCAGATCCTGCGTCCCCTTCTGCCTCCGGGCGACCGCGTGCCGTCGTGAGGGATAGGGGTTACATCTTCTATTCTGCCTATTTTTAACCCAGCTCTTGAAAGTGCCCGTATCGCAGCTTGCGCTCCCGGACCGGGGCTCCGCTGTCCATTCCCGCCCGGGGCCCTTACTCTTACGTGAACACCGAGGACGCCCCTCTCCAATGCCTGTTCGGCTGCGCTCGTGGCAAGCTGCATGGCAGCATAAGGCGAACTCTCATTGCGGTCTTGCTTGACTACCATGCCCCCTGATGATTTTGCTATGGTCTCGGCGCCACTAAGATCTGTTATGGTGATAATCGTATTATTAAATGATGCAAAGATATGGGCGATTCCCCACTTTCGCTCGGCCATGATCTATATCACGCTCCGTCGCTCGCTTGCTTCTCGGAACCGTCAATTTCGCGGAGCGGGGATCCGACGTAGTATCCGACGAGCGCTTGTTCACTTATGGGGAGAACGTAGCTTGGAACGGTTACTCTGCGTCCTGCGACTGCGACATGTCCGTGGACAACAAGTTGCCTGGCGTGCTTGGCGGAATTGGCTAAACCTTGCTTCTGGACCTGGGTTTGTAGCCGCCTCTCCATTAAGTCTTCACTTGCTAGAGTGAGCACGTCGTCCAGAGACGAGTCATATTTGATCAGACCTATACGTTTTAATCTGTCGAGGAATTTTTCCATCTCAAACTTTGCGTGCTCGCCACGTTCACCAACCTCTTGAATGTCGAAGAGCAATTTCCGGGCCTCACGTCGATACTTCCTCAACGTCGTCTCGACTTTCCAGACCTCTCTCTTGTTTTTCAAACCGTAAGTTCTTACGAGCTCGGCTTCTTCGCCGATCCTTGCTCCCTGCCATGGGTGACTGGGCTTATCAAACGTTTTTCTGCTTTTGCCAGGATACCCCATCTCTCTCACCTTCTAGTATTACCGCTTTTTGCGTTGTACGCCTACCGTTGCCCCTCTGCGTCCTGTCGATTTGGTCCTCTGACCACGGACTTTGTGTCCTCTTTCGTGGCGAATCCCTGCGTAGCTTCGGGTCTTTTTCATTCGATTAAGATCTTCGCGAAGCGTAATATCTACTTGAGAGCCTAAAAGGTGTTGGTTCTCGCCCGTGACGGGACTTTTCCGGTAGTTGAACATCCAAGCCGGAATGTGCTGATCAAAACTAGCGACCGAATCCCTCAGCCTTTCTATTTGCTCATCATCCAGATAGCCCATCGTGTCTGTAGGATTTACGTTGGCGCTTTGAGTCAGAATTCGCGCCGTTCGTATTCCCACGCCTTTCAAACCTGTGAGTGCGTACTGGACTGCTTTCTTTCCGTCCAGATCCGTTTGCGCGATTCTTACTATATACTTGATCTCGTCGTGTTCTGGCTGTTCCTTGTCACCCTTGGGCACATCAATACCTCGCGTGTGTGGCATTTTAACCAATCATCGTATTTATAACTAGCATCTGAATACGCTTTTTTGCGTAGCTCGAAGGACCGGTGCGGCTTCACGGAAACGGAGCGCACAGAAAGCGCTGGGGGTGGGATTTGAACCCACGAGTCCCGGAGGGACACTGGTTTAGCAAACCAGCGCCGTAGACCAAGCTTGGCTACCCCAACAGCGGGTATGGGCGCACAGAAAGGTTGTCACTCCGCGGCCTGTCAGAGCTCCCAACTCATTCTCTATCCCGCGACCCTCCGAGCGTCACGCGTCCGCAATAGGTTTGCTCCCTTCCGGGCCTGAACCGGTGCTCACGGTGAGCGCATGCCGCTGGTTCTCCAATCAGCAACACACGGCCGTTGACCCCGCAGGACGGAATTTCATTGTCTGAATTGCAAGATGGTCAAACTGCTAAAATGCCTTCCTTCTGTTTCGCTCCCCACTTATCGACGTTTTTGGGTTACAGAGGACGCCGAGCCATCCGAGCTAGCCCAGTTACCATGTAGCTACTAGTACCTATAAGATTATCGCTGAACTTGTGCGCAAAGGTCGCTGCGCCCATGTTGCCAACATAATTAGCTCATTTTGAGAGATCGCTAGCGCTAGCCCTTGATGACCCCCATAGGGGTGAGCCGCGCAACGGCTTCTGAGATGCCGAGCTTTGAAACGACGTCGATGACCTCGTCTATCGGCTTGTACGCTTCTGGTGCCTCTTCTGGCACTGACGAAAGATCATGCGTTTTTATCGCGATGTGTTTTCGCTGCAGACCCTCTGTAACGTTTTTCCAAGTCAAGGAGCGTCTCGCAGCTTTCCGGCTGAGAACTCGACCTGCTCCGTGGCACGTCGACCCGAAGGTCGTGCTCATTGCTTTTTTGGTGCCGTGCAGAACGTAAGAGGCAGTTCCCATGCTGCCTGGGATGAGCACCGGCTGTTCGATTCCATAACTCTCATCCTTGTCGAATGCTCTTGTGGCGCCTTTGCGGTGCACGTACACCTCCTTGCGTTCTCCATCGATCGTGTGTTTTTCTAGCTTTGCGATATTGTGCGCGACATCGTACACGAGGGTTGCTGTCGTGTTGAACTTCTGTTCTAGAACGTCTCGCACCCAAAATGACATTACTTGCCTATTTGTCCACGCGTAGTTGGCAGCTGCTGCCATTGCGCTGAAGTAGTCTCGCCCCTCTTGTGAGTCTGCAGGAACGCACGCGAGTTGCTTGTCGGAGAGTGCGATGGAATACTTGCGACTCGCCGCTTGAAACATTTTCAAGTAGTCAGTGCAAATTTGATGGCCAGCCCCCCGTGACCCCGAATGAAGCATTATGCAGACTTGCTGTTCTTTCAAACCAAACAAGTCTGCGGCCTTTTTATCAAAAATCCGATCAACGCATTGAATTTCTAAGAAGTGGTTTCCACTTCCTAGACTTCCAAGCTGGGGTTTGCCCCTCTTTTTCGCCAGCGGACTGACTTTTGCAGGATCTGCACCATCCAAACAGCCATTGCTCTCGCAGTGCTTCAGATCTACAGGGTTTCCATATCCCTGATTAACGGCCCACTTTGCCCCCCCGAAGAACACGTCGTTAAGCTCTTTTTCGGAGAGCCGCAGCGGTCCCTTCGAGCCAAGTCCCGACGGAATTGCTTCAAATAGTGTTGTTATTAGCTCATCAATTCGTGGCTCAATTTCTTCTTTGAACAGAGTCGTCACTAGGAGCCTCGTGCCGCAGTTGATATCGAACCCAACCCCTCCTGGCGAGAGGACGCCTTCGCTAACGTCGAACGCGGCAACGCCGCCGATGGGAAAACCATACCCCGTGTGCACATCAGGCATCGCGAGCGACCATTTCTGGATTCCGGGCAGCGTCGCGACATTCGCCACTTGTTGTATCGCTCCCCTCTCGAGGTGTTGCATAAGGACTTCAGACAAGAAGATTCGACCAGGGACACGCATCCTCAGCGCTGCGTCCTGCGGCACTTCCCAAACATACTCACCTAGTTTGACCAATTCTTCGAAAGCCATCGAACCCCCTACACGTCCAGCGTTACCTCTGCGTGATAAATCTCATTTTTCGTGACTGCTAGATTGTTATATGTCACTGCCTTTACTTCTGCGTTTAGTCTGTGCCTGATTGGATCTAATCTTTCGCCCAGAAAATCGGGAGTTAACGACAAGCCCACAATTCTGACCACACATTTCTTACCAGCAAAGCGGCCGATTTCAAACGTGATCAGAAGCTCCGCGAGCCAGTCGTATAGCAAGTTCTCGTAAGAGTCGGAACCTATCTTTATTGTGCAAGTCTTGTTAAGCTCCACTTCATCGAGGAGAACCATTGTGCTTTCGAGAGCTTCTGCGGCATTTTCGAATAGTCGTTCAAGACTCTTCCGTAAGCTTTAAAGGTTACATCGGCTGTGTGCTCCAGACTCGTATTTTTGCATGCCGCTATCGTATAGAATATGAACCAGATACTAATATACATTGATCAATTGAGGCTAGTCGATGAGACCATATGTCTTTATTAATTCAGCAATGAGTGCCGACGGCAAAATCTCCACAGTAGCGAGAAAACAAGTGCGCATTTCTGGGGAAGACGACCTGCGGCGAGTTGATGCACTAAAAGCGAATGTTGATGCTGTCATGGTTGGGGTAGGGACCGTTCTTGCGGACGATCCGAAGCTTACCATAAAGTCGGTGGTACTCAAGCGCACGCGAGTGGACCAGGGCAGAACTGAGAGTCCCCTGCGGGTGGTGGTCGATAGCCGGGCCCGAACGCCACCGACTGCGGCCGTTTTGGGACCAAATGCGCTTATAGTGACGTCGCGACAGGCCCCACGTCACAGGGTAGAAGAGCTCGAAACAAAGGCTGAAATACTTGTTGTCGGAGAGCGCAAAGTGGATCTGGCTGCGCTGCTTGGGCGTTTAAAGGATAAGGGAGTGGAATCCCTCTTGGTGGAGGGCGGCGCAACGCTTAATTTCGCCCTTTTAAATTTGGGCTTAGTCGATGAAATTTACACATACGTAGGGAACATCATTATTGGGGGCAGTGCAGCGCCAACGCTGGTCGATGGAGAAGGCTTGACCAACGACTTCGTTAAGCTGAATCTGCAAGAAATCCGTCAAATCGGCGACGGCGTGCTCATCAAGTGGAGAGTGGTCAGCTTTTGACCTCTGCCATTCATTGTGCCTCTTGGGCGGCCCCCTCAACTGCTCCTTCCACTACTGGTCGATCTTGTAGGATCTTTATGCTCACCAGTCCACCTACGACTATGTTTAGATAATAAGTAATCACTCTCCAACCTAGGATGAAGATTCCGAGAACTGACGTGCTCACGAAGACTGAATAAATCGCCGCCGTGCTCACTTCGGCTATGCCGCTGTTTCCCGGCGTCAGTGGAATCATGGCGATCATCATTAGGACTGTTTGGGCAGAAAAGGACGCCAAAATCCACGGCTGTGATCCGAGGCCGACGAGAATAAGCGAAGCAATGGAAAACTGCAGAAGCCAAAACGCCATCGTAAAAAGAAAACCTTTGGCCAAAGCTCGTCGTTCATCCTTCAAGTAGCGCTTAGAGCTATTGTGAAAGACATCGATCTCTCGCAAAGCCTTTTGCATGGCTCTGTCAGCCTTGTCAACGCCTCTCACTTTGACGAACAGCCAGCGTACCTTTGTCACTAAAGACTTCACCTTTTTTGGCTTTGCCATAACATAAAGGATGATGAAAAAGAGTAAACCGAAAACTAGGGCTGCGGCCCCGAAAAGGGCTATGATCCCGGGCGTGCTCTGCACGTACCGAGTAAACAGCAGAAATGCGATCGGGGCGGCTATGCCTAAGAAAAGTGCATCTAGCATTCTTTCTCCGAGGACGACCGCAGAGGCATCCCCCACGGATAGCTTACAGCCTCGCAACAGCTGAATTCTCGTAACTTCCCCACCGGCGTGTCCCGGAGTGATTGCTGCGGCAAACAGATTTGACAAGACGATCTCGACCGATTTTCTGAACGGGAGCTCGCCTCCTACCGCTTCTGACATGGTCTTCAGTCGGGCGCCCCATACGAGCCACGAACTGAACTGAAAGATCAATGCGGCGGCCAAGAAGGCTGGGTGAATTTGTATAAGGCTACGCAACTGGCCCGGCGTGATCGTGAACAATAGGAGTGCGAGGATCGAGACTATGCTAAACGTCAGTGAAATCGCAAGCCACGTTCGCATGCCGTTCAAGATCTGCCCCCCTCAGTAGCTAGACTTCTGATCTGGCTACCTCGGTCCACTCACACTTGCGGGAAGTTAGATGCTGTCCGACGGCCACGATCCCGCAGAGCGTCATCAAGCAGGCGTACCCAGCTAAGCCGAGCAGGATTTTGAATGATTCCGATAAGCTATCACTTTCTACCCTAATTGCTCTGCAATATATAAAGACAAAAGGCGCCAATAAGTATGAAAAAAACGGGATCGTCAGCGAGCCGAGCCACGTCACTTTCACTACGGTAGGAACGCGAGCGACGAACATTGGACCAAGATACTTTCGAAACCCCTCGACAGCACCGCGGAACCATCGAACTCTTTGGTTGTACAAGTCTTGAACGGAAGTAGGAGATTGTTCCCCCACCTTCGTCTTGGCGAGCAGTGCGCGGTTCCCCGAGAGATATATCTTCTCGCTAATGTCTAGATCCTCACATGGACAACGTTCATCAAAACCTGTCGCCCTTAGAAATGGTGCTTTTGACACCCCTATCACGCCGTTGAACTGAATGAAGCCCCTTGACCACCTGGAAAAACAATAGATGTCACAGAAAAACTTGTATTCGATTGAAACGATCTTGGTAAGGGTGTTTACCTTATTAGTCACGTAGCGGCAGCCACTTGCAAGCACCCCGTCGCTTGTCGCCGTGAGTTCACGCATACACACTGCCAAAAAATCAGCGTCGGGTCGGCTATCGACATCGAATAGCGCAATGCAGTCTGCACCCTCTGTCACGTTCATAATGTCGTTGATAGCGCCAGCCCGGCGTCCTCTGTTGCCATTTCTGATCACTAAGTGGAAATGCGGCGGCAGTAATCGGAACAAAGGGCCATAGTCTTTTCCGCTGCTGTCGATGACGTAGTACGCTTCAAAATCGAAACCACTACAGTCTAAATCGCCTAGGCTCTTGATTGATCTTTCGATAAGTGCGTTCGGTTCTGACGGCGCGACCGGAACGATGGCGCAAACTTTCATTTAAGAAGAAAATTCGATTAACGTATATTAAGTCGTCGTTCTTGACGCATCTTCTTTCGTTCACGCGTCTACCACATTCGCATAAAGGTCAAGGATCTCTTGCGCGATGATTTTCCAATCATACTTCTGTTCAACGCGCCGGCGACCGTTTTTACCCATGGATCTTGCGCTTGTAGGGTTTTCGAAAATCTTTAGAATGGCATTTGCAAGGGAAAAAGGATCTCGAGGCGTTACTAGCAAACCGCCTTCGCCAACGACGTCGAGCACGCCCGGAATCCTGGAAGCAATCACTGGCGTTTCGCATGCCATCGCTTCTAAAAGAACTAACCCGAAAGCCTCGAGGCGCGTAAAAGAGGGGAGGACTAGTGCCGCAGAGCTTGTGTAGAGCTTTAGAAGGGCGGCTCTTGATATGTGCCCACAGAATTTGATTCGATCTTCATAGCCTCTAGCGAGTCTTTTTAGTCGTTCTCGCTCTTCTCCATCGCCGACGATTACGAAAGTCGCGTCGCTTACTTGGCTTAGCACGATCTTGGCGGCTTTGACAAGATAGTCGACGCCTTTCACGGAGCTTAGTCGACCAACGAAGAGTATCTGGTGGCGCCTGTTTTCACCGCTTAAGCCGAGTAAATGTCTGTCAAAGGTCTCAAGTCTAATACCATTCGGCACGATTTCATAGCGATAATCTCGCAGCACAGAGGAAGTTCGCGCGTAAGATTCAGTTGTAGCGATTATCTGCGCGACGTTGTCGAGGATCGGCTTTGCATATACGGCTGTGTTGACTTCATCCACAAGGTATTTGCAGATGTTCGGAATTCTGAGATTCGCCATGTTGTCGGGAATTTCGAGATCGCAGTGGTAAGTGAGCACGTGTGGGACGTGCGGTAGGCCTTTGACCACTCCATAAGAAATGAACGGCGGGGGATAGTGCGAATGCACGACATCGGCATTGAACTGTGCAATGCGTCGGCGCAGAGCGTACATATAGGGCATATATGGCAGATTCACAGCCGGAAATCTGTGCACAGTGAGTCCGCTCAAGACCTCACTTGGCCTAGACTTGGGGACTTCGGCGCACAAAACAATCACCTCGTGCCCAAGGTCGCGTAAGCTTTGCGAAAGCTCAAGACAGTGAGTTTCGACTCCACCGATGTGCGGATAGAAGTAAGAGGAGGCTTGAATTATTTTCACGCCGATTCACGTTGAATGTGCGCGTAGGTGTTGAATAAGTTATCGCGGAATCTCCGTCCGCGCTCAGGCATTTTAATTTCGAATGCGAGTCGCACGTCGTTTGAAACGTTTAGCATCGCCAAAACTAACTGGTTGCAGCGCGAGCGCGCTGGCTTGGGACAGTAATGCAAAACTCTGATTAACAAAAGTTAAATAGCACAGTTGTCCTGTAGGTGTGTGCGTTTCGTGAGCCGTTTCATGGCCCTAATGACGGTGCTGGCTGTGTTTTTTGTTATAGCCAGTTTCTCTTTGTCGGTCAGCGTCAAAGCCCAAAATGAGATGCCGTGGGTTTATGATTACCCGACAGGGATGAAAGCTGCAGCCGAGGAAAATAAGCCCGTGATGATATACATTCACGAAGACTGGTGTCCTCGATGCAGAAACATGGATCAAAACACCTGGACCGATGGTAAAGTTATTCAACTTTCGTCGAACTTCGTGAACATAAACGTGGCCGGGACTGAACAAGGAACGCTATATAATTATAGCAAACCCCCACTCATTGTATTCACGGACTCTCAAGGTAGGGTTATTGTCAAACAAAACGCAGAGCTGTCGGCTAGTCAGGTGACTGCTCTGCAACGACAGGTGCTCGCTCAAACGCCGTTCTCGTCCTCCTCCGCGACAGGCAATCCTTCAACCACGTCCACACCTACAGCCAATTCAACGGCCATCAACCCAAGCGTTTCGGCCAAAGCCGCGGGAGTGCCCGGTTTTGAAGCGATTCCTTCAATCGTAGGCATATCGATTGCCGCGCTCGTTTTGACGCGTGTCGGTAAAAGCCAGAGGTAACCCAGTGAAAGCCCGCGGACGCTCGCTCTTAGGTCAAACAGTCCGATTCACCTGCCGTCTGCCAAGCCACGCGCACCAACGTTTGGTTTGATTTTTCCGGCAATCAGGAGCGGGCCAGATGGGATGCTTCGACCGCGCTTGCCTAGCTGGTTGGCAACCATTCAGATCAGCACCAATGTTTAACTATTATGATCCAACAGTAACTGCTATGCTTTATCGCGCTGAGATCACCATTAAGCTCAAGAATGGCATGCTTGATCCGGAAGCTACGACGATAAAAAATGCTCTCAAGCATCTTGGGTATGAGTGTCAATCGGTCAAACAAGCAGCCACCTACGAACTTGAATTCACAGCAGATTCCCGTGAGAACGCAACTGACCTCGTTAACGGAATGTGCCAAAGGCTGCTCGCGAATCCCATCATACACGACTATGACGTACGCATAACGAAATAGTCGAGAAGAGACAGATGAACATCGCCATTCTTCGGTTCGGTGGTAGTAACTGTGATCTGGACGTTAAAAAAGCGCTGAACAATTTGGGCGTAGGTGCAGAACTTGTCTGGTACAAAGAGACCCTAAAAAGTTTTGACGGCGCAATCATCCCAGGAGGGTTTTCATACGGTGACTACTTGCGCGCAGGCGCAATTGCGGCACGAACCAAGATTATGCAGTCGGTTGCACAGATGGCAGCTGATGGGAAGCCTATACTAGGCATATGCAACGGTGCCCAAATCCTTAGCGAGTCGCACTTGGTCCCCGGCACATTCACTTTGAATCAGTATCCGAAGTTCATTTGCAGGTGGGTAAAGCTTAGAACTGTCGGCAAATCTCCGTTCACGGAACTTTCGAACGCGATCGTTGATCTTCCTATAGCTCACAAAGAGGGGCGATACGTCGTTGAACCCCGGTTGCTCAAAGAGCTTTACGAAAACGATCAGGTCGTTTTTAGGTACGTTGATGATACTGGACGCCCCACTTTGGCTGCAAACCCCAACGGTTCGCTCGATAACATCGCTGGAATAAGTAATCTAGAAAAAAACGTGCTTGCAATGATGCCGCATCCCGAACGAGCGTCAGAGAAACTTCTCGGTTCTACTGATGGGAACGCTATCTTTGAATCGATGGTTCGATATATCAGGGCCCTTTGAGACACAGCTTTTCGCAAACGCTTCTGCTTATGTTTCGCGGGCAGGCCGTTTTCAAACTAGCGGGGACCACCACCACTCGTTCTCTTGATACCACCGAACGACTTGTGTCAATCCGTCTTCAAATGAAATCTTCTGTTGCCATCCAAGAGACTTTATCTTCGAACAGTCTAAGGAATACCTCTGGTCGTGTCCGAGCCGGTTCGCTGCGAAGGCAATGAGCGTTGAAGGCTTTCGCGTTAGCTGCAGTATGGCTTTGGTTATGTCTAAGTTGCTCTTCTCGTTTCCAGCGCCAATATTATACGTCTCGCCCGTTTTGCCCCTTTGGCGAACGCAGTCTATCGCTGCACAGTTGTCTGAAACGTGTATCCAGTCTCGGACGTTGTCTCCCTGGCCGTAAACGGTCAGCTCCTGGTTCCTCATAGCGCTTGTAACAAAGCGAGGGATCAGTTTCTCGGGGTGCTGATACGGTCCGTAGTTGTTCGAGCTGCGGGTAATAACGCAGGGAAAACCGTACGTTGTGAAATAGGATGACGCCAACAAGTCTGCTCCAGCCTTGCTTGCTGCATAGGGACTTGACGGATGCAACAGATCCGTCTCCTTAAATGATCCGCGATCAATGCTTCCGTACACTTCATCTGTTGATATCTGAACGAATCGCTCAATTGAGTAATCTTTAGCCGCTGCTAACAAGACGTGAGTCCCGAGGACATCCGTTTGAACGAAGGCAGCTGAACTCGTAATTGATCTATCGACGTGCGTCTCAGCCGCAAAGTTGATGACACAGTCACAATCTTTTAGCAACTGCTTGACAATTGCCTCATCGCAAATATCGCCTTTGACGAATTCAATATCAGCTAGCGCGTCTTTGAGGCTGCTCATATTGCCTGCGTACGTCAGTTTGTCCAGGACTACGATTTCTGCTTCACTGTGTTTAGACAACATATAGTGGACGAAATTGCTGCCTATGAAGCCCGCGCCACCTGTGATTAATAGTCGCATAGTTCCTCGTTTCAATCTTCCAGTTATGCAAACAAGCTGTGATACGGCAAGCAGCTCGAGGATTCTTTGTGCAGAGGTTTCTTAATTCTTTTGATGGAACTCGCATTTGAGAATGCGANNTGCTGTGCACAGGTCAGAAACAAATATATTTTATAAGGCGAATCGTAGTCAGCAAGCGTTGTGAAAATACGCCGTGCTTTGCGTTATTCAGCAACACTTTCGAATGCTCAAGCTCCGGTAGTGTAGTCCGGCCAATCATGTTGGCCTTTCGAACTTTAGCAGTGAAGCAAGCCAACGACTCGGGTTCAAATCCCGACCGGAGCATCCACTCGTCTGATTATGGTAAGCCTGCCCCTCACCGCAGCATTGAACGTGTCACCAAATTCCAAAAAATGACAGAGCCATAATCATCAATCGATGCATAAGGTCCACGGGCTACCTCGCGATCCGTTGTCTCTGTGTTTCGCAGGGGTGGGGTATTCTGGCATTTGGTTTGCAGAATAGTTCCGTATGACGTTAACCGCAGACCATAGGGGCCATTCACGAAGTTCAGTAGGGGCCACTCTACGTTTATCTAATTTGACTGCTTGTTGGAATTGTGGGACGAACTCTATACAAAAAGTGGAATCATCAAGTTTGGCGTGCAGCAGTTCAAGAGCTGCAGCGCCGCACTGAACAACATCTAGTAATAATGGTCGACGGCGTATTAGCTTTGGACAGAGAGCCTCTTGGGCGGGCGTACTAGCATCTCCTTCGAGGCCCGCGGATGCAACAGCAAAAGTGCTATCCAGTTAAAAAATAGGCTTTTATATGTCCGTGCGGTATGTCAATATAGGGCGGAGGTAGCCAAGCCAGGTCAAAGGCGCAGGACTTAAGAACCGTTGTTTGAGATATCCTGTTGCGAAGGCATTCGTGGGTTCGAATCCCTCCCTCCGCACTTCTGCCAAATGAGGGGCTATTTTGGTGCACGCGAACGAATCAACGTATCGCGTTTGCGAGATCTCTAACAGCAGAGGCGACCTCATATGGATTTGCACCCCAATGAACGACGTAACCCTTCTCTCCAAAAAGTTCGGTGGGTCCGACCCTCGCTGACTTGCAACATTTTGCAATGAAGGGTTTGTTCGGTCTTATTGTTTTCGTCGGACAGATGTTGACGTGTTCGAATTCCAGCCCGTGGACTCGCGCTTCAAGTACTTGTTTCGAAATGTCGCACCCCAGTAGAACAGCGTGTTCACCGACGTGAATGTCGCGGTTATTGAGGCAGTTTGGCCCAATTCCTGACGCTGAACACGGATAAATCGTGGCGCTGCGTGCACTTCTTAGATCTTGTATGACTGGCGTAAAACGCACGGATAGGTCCCCAAAAATGCCAGCACTGTCGAGTTTCCTGATGAGCGAGATGAGGTATGGTGGATCTGGAGGGGATACGTCGAATACCTCAATCTCGGTTACGCTGGTGGGGTCGGGGTCACAAACGAACGTCCAGTGAAGATCAAATCCTTGATACACGACTGCTTTTATCGGGGGCTTACACAGTCGGGTTGCGATGGCAATTAGCCTGCTTCTGTTGAAGATGTCGATCTTGCGTCGGTACACTAGAGTTTCGGCAAAGCCTGCAATCCTGTTGGCCTTCGATATCGTTCGGATCAAGCCGTTCCCCTTTAATTCGAGTTCGTAAACTTCGACTTTTCCTTGCCAAAACAGCACGACATAGCGCGATGAGAAGTAGATGTGCGCACCTGCTGTTGGCGGAGATGGTTCATCATCGCATTCTCTTACCGCGACGTCCTTACAATGATCGGGAAAAATCACGTCGTCACCTTATATTGCGTATTATTTCGCGCGCTACCTCGTTAGTCGAACTCGTGCCGCCTATGTCCCGCGTCGTGATGCCTTTGCTTATCGTCTGCTTGACCGAAACGTCTACTAAGGAGGCTTTTTCGCATTCGCCTGCCCATTCAAGCAGCATTGTGGCACTCAGAATAGCCCCTATTGGGTTTGCTATGCCGTGCCCAGCGATGTGGGGCGCCGATCCGTGCACCGGCTCAAAAATGGCGAATTTCGGGCCGATGTTGGCACTCGGACAAAGTCCGAGCCCTCCGATAAGCGCTGCAGCTTCATCGGACAGAATATCGCCAAATAAATTCGACGTCAGGATGTGATCGAAGGTTTCAGGGTGTCGTATAAGATTGTATGCAGCTGTGTCGACGTACATCTCGTTATAGGGCACGTGTTGCTGCTGCAAAACACGCGCGCAGACATCTCGAAAGAAAATATCCGACTTGAGCACGTTTGCCTTATGCACGATCGTTACTGTTTTTACGTTGCGCAAGGTGCTCGCGAACGACGCAAGCCTTTCCACATTAGCTCGAGTAACCACTCGCTGCGTGACGGCAGTGTCTTCAGAGAGCTCTTCGATGCCGGAGTACAACCCCTCGAGGTTCTCTCGTATTATAGTAAGGTTCAATTCGTAAGGGGTTAGAGAGTAAGATCGAAAAGGTCGTAGATTCACGAAGAGATCGAGTGTTTTTCGTAGTCTGACGAGCACGCTGCTCCCTCGAACGCTGGTTACAGCCCCCAAGAGCATGCAATCGGCTTGTGCAATTAAATCGATATCCGCATTGGTTATTGGTGTGCCTTCGCTAGCCCATTTGGCGTAGCCTATGTCAACGTGGATGAATTCCGGATTGTTCAGTAATAGACTAAGAATCTCAACACAAGGGGGTATGACTTCTTTGCCGACCCCATCTCCCTCAGCAACAGCGATTCTCATATGCATTGAGTAGCAAACCGCTCGCTGAATCCGCCCAGACCCGTTAAGGCTCATTTACGGCCGGACTCGCGGTGCGCGGATGCCTCTTTCTATGTTCGACTAAGCCACCATCTTCGAGGATCTCCTGCAAAAATTTGGGAAGCTCCTCACCTCGTACGACCCTGCTGCGGGTTCTCACAAGTCCCGAAGATAAGTCGACCTCAATCTCCTCACCCGCTGCAACAGAATCAAGGACGTCTGCTTCGATAATTGGCAAGCCTACATTGATTGCATTTCTGAAAAAGATCCGAGCGAAAGATTTCGCAACGATACATCCGATCTTAGCGTATTTGAGCGCAAGCGCTGCCTGCTCTCGTGATGACCCACAACCAAAGTTCTTACCAGCAACTATTATGTCTCCGTCATGCGGTGAAAATTCCGCACCGGTGCCCTCCATTGCGTGTTGTGCGAAGACGTTAACGTCGGTCGTTCTCAGATACTTACCGGGTAGGATCAAATCAGTGTTGACATTATCGCCATATTTCCACACTTTTCCCCTGATGAGCATCATAGTCTACTTGAAGATGTACCGATATAAAACATACGCCATTGCCAAGGCACGCAGATCCGACTGAGAGCACAAAAAGCCTGACGAAGTGTTTAATAGTCCCGAAACAACGTTGTTGCTATGTCATTGCTATTGTCAGCGCAAGAAGAATACCTAATCAATCAAAAAATGGCTTTTCTCACCCATAAGGTCCAGCACAGCGCGCAAGAGATTGAACAAGAGATCGACGAAAAAGTGTGGAATCTAGACGTCGAAAAAAGCGACACCAGCGAGTTTATGGCGACGCTTGTGGTGCGAGAGCCGATGATTTCAATCAGTACGGGCGACATTGTGTCCTACAAAGGTGTCCCGCGAAAATTCACGGTCAGAAGTCCATCGCTTGAATTTCTCCTCGACGCCGTTGAAAAGATCCTCATGGAACAAATTGAGGAAATAAAGAGAGACGCCGGCGTTTGAATCCCGTGATTGACAGAGCGATAGATGCTTTCTCTATGACTGTCGCGGATCGGCGATCTCGCCTTTGAGGGCCGTCGCTGCGGCTGTAGCGGGAGAGGCGAGGTACACGAGCCCCTCAGCACCCATCCTCCCCTTGAAATTTCTGTTGGAAGTTGAAAGACAAGCCTCTCCTCGTCCTAGAACCCCGTTATGCGCGCCGAGACATGGGCCGCACCCGGGACTGCAAACGGTAGCCCCGGCTTGAATTAATGTCTCAAGGACCCCCGCTCGTATAGCATTCAATAGCACGAGCTTCGACGCTGGAACCACTATCGTCCTTACGGCAACTGCCTCACCACGTAGAATGCTCGCCGCCTCCTGAAGATCTTCAAAACGTCCATTCGTGCATGAACCTATGAACACTTGGTCAATAGTTGTGCCCACTACCTCTTCGACATCCTTCACGTTGTCCACCTGATGCGGACAAGCGACCTGAGGGCCCAAGTCATCGACATTGACGTTCAGCTCATCGGCGTACACTGCATTGTCATCAGAATAGCATGGCTGGTACTCCACTTGAGGTGCAAAGTGTCTGAGGTACGCAAAAGTCTTGCGATCGGGGGGCACGATGCCTGCTTTCGCGCCTAGTTCGACTGCCATATTACTCAGAGTAAGTCTGTTTTCCAAGGTTAGGTCGGCCGTCGTTTCTCCATAAAATTCCAGAGCCTTGTACGACGCGCCATCGGCCCCCATAATCCCTGCAATGTTAAGAATCACATCTTTGGCGCCTACGCGGTCTCGGAGTTTTCCGTTGAGCACAATCTTGAGCGTTTCAGGCACCTTCAACCACAACGTTCCCGTTGCAAACACCTCTGCCATGTCAGTCGCACCCACTCCTGTTGCGAAAGCTCCTAATGCTCCGTATGTGCAAGAGTGCGAATCCGCTCCGACGACCAAGGTGCCCGGAAGGGCGAGCCCCTGCTCAACCATGAGTTGATGGCATATCCCATCACCGACGTCAAAGAAGCTCGTAATTCCGTGGCTTTTTGTCCACGTGCGGATTGTTTTTTGAAGGGTCGCGGCTACCTCCGTGCTAGCTGGGGCAATATGGTCAAAGACAATGGTGATCCGGTGTGAATCCCAAACAGAGGAAGCGCCCATGTCCTCGAATGCTTTTACGGCAAGCACACTCGTGCCATCGTGGGCCATTGCTGCATCAACACGCGCCAGAACAAAATCCTTAGCGCTGGCCGCTTTTCCTGACGCCTTGCAGATAATCTTCTCGCTAATAGTTCTTGGAGCATCCAAAGCGCTATTCCCCGCGTACTATTTGCTGCCCGTTCATTATCAACCTATGTTTTGATCAACCAGCCGCTAGGCGTTGGAGTGCTGGCGTTAACCTCAGCAACTAAGGCTGAAGCGGACGGCCCCAGTGTGGACTGGTTGATCTCTGAAGACTAGTAACATATTTACGTTGCGGCTATGAATGTGTATTGCGAACTTCATCCGGGTCGTTTATGAATCCTTTTGGATCTTCTTCATTGCCTAAGGCAGCTATTGGTCAGATAGAGATTTGTGACGTCACGCTGCGCGACGGAGAGCAGGCCCCGGGTGTCGTTTTTGGCGTTGACGAAAAAGTTGAGATTGCGACGAAGCTGGACGCAGTCGGCGTTGAGATGATCGAAGCGGGGTTTCCCGCCGTTTCAGCGAAAGAAAAGGCTATGGTGAAAAAAATTGCGAATCTGGGCCTAAATACCAAGATATGCTGTCTTTCGCGAGCGATTTTCCACGACATCGATGAAGCGTTAGATTGCGATGTGGATGTGGTGGGCCTGTTCATGGCTACCTCAGATCTGCATCTCAAGCACAAGTATCATCGAAGTTTTGACGAAATGCTGGAGTGCGCACTGTCAACGCTCGAATATGCAAAGGAACACGGACTCATTGTCAGGTTTGCGGCAGAAGATGCGACCAGGACCGATCCAGAAGTGCTTAAGCGCTTTTTTAGACAAGGTGAGGAGCATGGGGCTGATTATGTTAACATCGCAGACACCGTCGGTGCGCTGAGGCCGTCTACGTGCTACGGTCTGGTGTCTGCGATGAAAGCGGTCGTTAAACTGCCGCTTTGCATTCATTGCCATAACGATCTCGGTATGGCCGTAGCAAACACTATAACGGCAGCAGAAGCGGGGGCGTTCCAACTCCACACAACGGTGAACGGGATAGGGGAACGAGTCGGAAACACTCCGCTTGAGGAACTTCTTGTCGCGCTGCGCCTACAGTTTGGAATCGATACCTACGACCTGTCAAAATTGATGGGGCTGTCGAAAACTGTCGAACATCATTCGCGGTTGCGCTTGCCGAAGAACAAACCGGTCGTCGGGTTGAATGCCTTCTCTCATGAATCTGGCATACACGTAGCGGCCGTGCTGGAGGAGGCCGAGACGTATGAACTATTCTCGCCCGACTTGGTAGGCAACAAGAGACGGATCGTCATTGGCAAGCACACCGGAAAAAAAGCCCTGCAGTACGTCATCGCTCAGTTGGGCTACCGACCGACCCGGGATGAGCTCTGTCAGATCCGTGACGACGTAAAACGCGTGTGTGAGACAAAGAAATCAGTCTCTCAGGAGGAGCTCGAGGATATAATCAGAACCGTGATGTACCGATAGCCCCCGAGTTTTGACGAGGACCGTACTTTGAGCAGGCGGCTCGTATAACGACGACGAGCGTTCCTGTCGAGTTGCTTACGGCTCGCAGAAGATCTACAAATGACATTTCATTCATATCCGCTGCGTCCACCAACTTGTAAGTGATGCCATAGTTTCGGCATAGGGCACCGACCAAGTCAGAGACCTCGGGCGTCGGCTGCCCCCCCGTTATGGCTGATATTCGGTTTTCGAGCACAAACACCTTTACGTTCCGCTTGAACACTGCCGCGCTTGTTAGTGCTGCGATGCCGCTGTGTAAGAACGCATAGTCTCCTAGTATTGCAAGGCCGCCTTGTTCAAACCCCGAAGCCACGCCAATTGCTGAGCCGAGTGAATAAGCTACGTCGATCAGTTTAAAAGGTGGATTGGCGGTGCGTATTATGCAGCCCATGTCCCCAGCAACCATCGCATCAACTTTGCCGAGAGCGCGGTAGAAAGGCAAGAAGGGGCAATCATCGCAGACGTCTTCCGTGTAACGTCTGGTTTCGAGTGTCTCGACATTAAACTTTGCCGATATGTAATCTGCCTCAATATAGGTCAACGCTTGAGTCACATCGTTTGACGTCAGCTCCCCGAAGCGGGGCACGTGTCCAGACAGTTTGCCGAGGACTTTTGCGTGAATGGATTCTTCAACAAGCGCTGAGCTCTCTTCGACGACGAGGACTCGGTTGTGCTCTTCGAGAAACGAATCAATTCGGCGCTCACATAGCGGGTTGACAATGCCGAGTCTGAGATGGGCTACATCGTCTCGTCCCTGGATTGCATCATCCACCAGCGTTGATGCATAGCCTGCGGAAATAATGCCGATTGCGCCGGCGCCGTCTTGTTCGTTCAGATCTGTTGTTTCAGCAAATTGCAGCATCTTAGGATACGCGTATCTGAGAAGATGCTGATGCCTCCCCAAATGCGTGAGGTTCCAGATGCTCTTTTCGATGCTCTTGCTTACGCCCTGTGCAGATGGCACCCTCTCGACTACGCCCTGCGTATTCAGAAGCCTGCCTGTGATTCGCACAATTACCGGTACTGACAGTAATGCGGATTGTTCAAAAGCCTTCAACGCACAATCATACGCATTACGGGCGCTGTGTGGATCCATTACCGGGATTTCGGCTATCTTACCGTAATATCGCGAATCCTGCTCGTTTTGGGAAAGTTTTGCACCTGGATCGTCGCCTGCGATTACGACTAACCCGGCGCCTACTCCATGGGTGGCCGCCGTAATCAAAGAGTCTGACGCCACGTTCAATCCAACGTGTTTCGTTACAAGAACTGATCGTGTACCCGATGCGGCAGCCCCTAAAGCTAAATCGATCCCGACCTTTTCATTAGCAGCGGGAATCCAAATAGGCCGCAAATTTTCAATGATCTTGGTGACCGGAAATCCAACAACCCCTGTGGCCACACCGACGCCGGCATCGAATATCCCGTATGTAAGCGCATTTAAGCCGTCGGTTTTAAACATTTTTTTTAAAGCGTTAATCGGACATCGCGTACAAAATGCGTATGCGGCCTAGGCTAGGTCGGCCCTCAACCCCGCTTGTCGAGTATTTGTCTTTCCATTTAAGCGAGATGTCTCAATCCTTCTGCTTACGCTTGTGCCCGTTATCGCTCCAAGCCGCAGCGCGTGTTCAACTGTGCAGTGCGAGCGGTTGGCAACGCTCAGCAACAAAAGTGGCCTTCCACGACACTATGAATGTTAGTTTAGCGCATTCAGTTATTTATCAATTTTTGCAAGTTTGTGCAAGGGGGACTTACGGGCCGCGTAATCGATTGGATGTGAATCATAACTTTTTTATGCGCAGCGATCTTAAAGGACATCGATAATTATGGCAGAAATTCCATTGGCGGTCGTTTTGCGAATTATGAAGGTAGCTGGAGCTGAAAGGGCCAATCGCAAGGCAGTGAAAATGATTGCCGAGAAAGCTGAGGACTATGGCAGTGGCGTTGCCAGAAAGGCCGTTTCGCTGACGAAGCTCGCGGACCGAAAAACGATTTCGGCAAGTGATGTAAAACTAGCAACGGAACAAGTCAACCGGCGCTAACGGCAGTCTTTCGCAGTTTAAGCGAGGGGGACCTTCTACCCCCCTCTCTCGAGGCTACCTTGAACCCCTTATTAAAGCACCAGTAGACGTCGTCGTCTCGTTTTAGGGTGCTTCTAACACGCTTTACGGAACAAAAGTGCTTCGAGCCAGAGAATGCGGTAGCCGGGACTCGAACCCGGGTTAAAGGCTTGGGAAGCCTTTGTGCTGCCACTACACCACTACCGCGATAATGCAGCTACATTCTTCGCACCCAAACCATAAATATTATCACCCGGGTGCAGCTCAAAACGCAGCTTGAACGCAAGGCATTTAAGCGCAGATGTTGATGTAGGTTGGGACTTTTTATGCCAAATAACCTTAGGACACCTATTGTTGCAGTGCTCGGTCACGTGGATCACGGTAAAACGACCCTGCTTGACAAAATTCGGGGCACTACCACTGCTGACCTAGAACCCGGCCTAATCACACAGCACATAGGAGCAACGGAAGTCCCGTTAGACGTTATTGCAAGGCTTTGCGGTTCCCTTTTGGAAGGAATACACCTGCCTGGGCTACTATTCATCGATACGCCCGGCCATCACGCTTTTACGACGCTGCGCGCACGCGGGGGCGCTTTAGCAGACATCGCAATACTTGTTGTTGACATTAACGAGGGCTTCCAGCCGCAGACGACAGAAAGTCTCAATATCCTGAAAGACCATAAAACGCCCTTTATCGTCGCGGCTAACAAGATTGACAAAATACACGGATGGCTTTCGCACGACAATATGTTGTTCACGGACGCGTTTAAGCTCGAGAGCGAGCGGACTCAACGCCTTCTTGACGACAGAATATACGTGCTTATAGAGGAGCTCTATAACCAGGGCTTTAGTTCAGATCGGTACGACAGAATTAGAGATTTCACTAAAAACATAGGCGTTGTTCCAACAAGCGCGCGAACGGGCGAAGGCATCCCCGACCTGCTGATGGTTTCGCTTGGTCTCGCGCAGCGATTCCTCGACAAGGATCTGGGGCTTCACGCTAACGGTCCTGCATTTGGCACGGTAATAGAAATCAAAGAAGAAAAAGGGTTCGGCACGACCCTTGATGCCATCATATACGATGGCGTTCTCCATGCCGGTGATCGGATCGTAATCGGTACATTAGGACGACCAATCGTCACGAAAATTAGAGCGTTGCTGAAACCAGAATCAACGGGGGTTCTTAAGAGGGTTAGGACAGTGACCGCAGCGGCGGGAGTGAAGATAGCAGCCCCGGGCATTGAAAACGCGCTTGCAGGTTCGCCGCTGAGAGTTACAACGGACGATATTGATGAAGTCGTCGCTGGCATTGAATCCGAAATGCGTGACATAGCGGTCAGCACTCAAGATATAGGGGTCATAATCAAAGCAGACACTATCGGCGCTCTAGAAGCGCTTGCAGGAGAGCTAGGTCGTAACGAAGTCCCTGTTAGCATAGCCAATCTAGGCGACGTCTCTCGCAGAGACGTTGTTGAAGCTGAGACTATAAGCGATCCTTTATACTCCGTTGTACTCGGCTTCAACGTCGATGTCTTACCCGATGCCAAAGAAGCAGCAGAGATGTCGAATGTCCGCCTGTTTGTTAACGACGTGATCTACGGCTTGATCGATGAGTATCAGACCTGGGCCGAAAAACAAAAAACCCTGTACGGCAAAAAGCGTTACGAGACTATCGTGAGGCCCGGCAAATTCAAGATACTGCCTGGGTATGTTTTCAGACAAAACAAACCGGCTATAGTCGGCGTTCAGGTGCTCGGTGGCACCCTGAGGAACGGTGTCTTCTTGATGCGAGAAGATGGAGTCCGGGTCGGCGCGCTGAAGGGCATGCAAGATAGAGGCGAGAACGTCAGCGAGATAGGTGCAGGGAAAGAGATCGCAGTCTCGATTGATGGACCCACAGTCGGAAGACAAATAAATGAAGGAGACGTACTCTACGTCGACGTGCCAGAAAAGCACGTAAAGGTAACGGAGCAAGAACTCTACGATGCGCTTGACCAAAGCGAGCGATTGATGCTGGATGAGTTTTTGGCGATCAAGCGCAAAGATAACCCATTTTGGGCCAAGTGAATTGCACTCGTTTGATCTTCAAATTGTCAAGTACACTCGTGCACAGCCGATCAGCGGATAGGGGAGTAGCATAAATGGCGGAATTTAGGTTAATCATATCTGACCCAAGCAAGAAGAGAGCACACAAGATGGAAGTATCAGGTGCGCAAGCAAACAAACTGTTCGGTCTCGGTATCGGGGACTCACTCGATGGTGATGTGATCGGACTCAGCGATTATGCGCTTGTCATAACTGGCGGCTCAGACAAAGATGGCGTAGCTATGCGGCGAGATCTTCCGGGGACGGTCCGAAAAAGGCTGCTTCTCTCCGGAGGCGTTGGGTATCATCCAAAAAAAACAGGGATAAGAAGGCGTAAGAGCGTCCGCGGTCGCGTCATTTCTGCGGAAACCGGTCAGATTAATCTCGTGGTGGGAAAAAGCGGTGCTAAGCCGCTCGATGAGATTTTAAAGGCTGAAAAAGCGGAGTAATAGCCTCCTGCTGTTGTGTGAAGTGAGTTGCGTCCATGCGTGTAATGTGCTGCGTAAAGCCGCGCCGTCTTATTGGCTCGGTTAGAACGCGTACTCCGGTTTTCAGGACGGCTCAGGTCTGTGAGCGCAGTTCCATACCACTATGAATCTACGCAGTCTTCCAACCAGGTGCTGCCAAAAAGTGCCTTTCGCGTTTGCCGCACTTGGCCTTTAACCGAGCTGCGCGGTCTCTTGTCCTCTGACGAGGCTGCGGAATTTGGCGTGTATTGCTGCTATCTGCTGCAGTTGTTCTCTGTTTCTCTTGTTCAAAACGCTCAAACGCGGAAACTCCGTGTCGTCTGCATTAGCAAAAAAACGTGCTAGCTCGGGTCGCAAGGCGTGGTTTGGTACTAGGCGCGGGTCTCTAGCGAATTCGCGACATTCAACTTCCCATAACGCAGCCAAGTTAAATGCAGATTTGAGTCCGCCCTCTCGGAACGCGGTCAAAACGAGGTGAATGGGACGAATGTCAGCGCACGCCATGCCAATGTTGGCATAGGGTAGCGCGTAAGAGTTTCCATTGAACGCAATAGAAATCCCGCCGGCTCTTCGAATCTCCTGGAGCATTTTGTAGTCCGTAATGCTATCGCCGATTACCGCAGTGTCCGTCTGCTTGCCCACGCCGATCGCTGACATCAAGGCCTGAACCTTTCGCGTGCCGCCTACTACTGTGATCTGATCGAAAATCGTTTTAATGCGCGTACGAGGTGCAATCTCAAAGAAGAACTCATCAAGCTGGGTTGCCAATCTTCCAAATGTTGAAGTCTCTGCGTCGTCAGCGTTGGAATAAAACGCGAGGATCTCGTTTTGAATTTCGTGGATCAACGCAATCTCGCTTTCTTCTAGAATTTCGGACAGCGAATCTAAGGGAAAGCGGGTGCAGTGCACTTTTTCACGCTCAACATCAAGCTTTGAAGCTACATTGTAAGCGTGCTGCTCGTAGCTAGTTGAAATGATATGCACGTTCCAATTTTCGTCCTTCAGCCACTTGATGAGCTCTCTGGCGCCGCCGACCAGTTGCGCTCGAGTGGAGGCTTTTCGTACATCCTGCTCTGTTATTCCGTTAATGATCATGAAAGGAACTATCAGCTGCAGTGTATCGCCAGGCTCATAGTTGGGTTTGTGTCGAATCGCGAGATAGTCATCATATCTGCTTAAAACTTCAAACAGGGCGGGTCCGTCTTTGATTGAGTGCATTACTTCGTATGCATTATCTTGCGGAGACAAGGGCCCTTCCAAATCGAAAGCAGCTGTGAACGGGTGAGGCACAGTTACATGCTGTCTCTTCAAATGTCAAATACGTTGCCTAAGACAATGCTAGCAAGCCTAGCAAAATATAGCGCGCAAAGATGTCGACTTTCAGTATGGATTAGTTCGGAAGGCTAGTTATGGGCCACAGGCCGCGATATTGCCAAAGAACCGCATCGACCTGCGAAAAGGTGCATGTAATGAGTGATGCGACACGCGCGGAGACAAGAGGTGGGAATTGACTGGGCGGAGTTGTTCTAGAGGTGAGGCCGTCGCGGTGTCATTGATTGGACTATAGCGCCTAGCCCCCTCCGATTTTGTTTTTCATCCCTTGTAGCCTGTGCGAAATTAACCACTTGAGTTGTGCGACGTCGTGTTTTTTGGCGCTGATCGGCACTACGCGATCGGCCCACTGTTTGTATGGGGGGAGCATTCCAAGCAGCGACACTATCTTGTCTAAGCTGGCTTCGGGCTCTTCGATTTTGTCCATTTTGTTGATTGCAACGATAGGGTCAATCTCAGAATCGAGCAAATATTCGAACAGATCAACGTCAAGAGGCTTGAAATGCCGCTCTGTGATCTCTAAGAATGATTTTCCATCGATGACTTGCACGCCCAATGACAGCGGTCTTAGCTTGTGCCGTTCGCCGTCGATAACGTCGCGCAGCACGCGTCGGTAACCGTTCAGCCCACGCCGGAACCCGATTCCAGGCAAATCGATGACTGTAAAACTACCAAGTTGATATCTCACCGGCGCTCTTGTCACGCCGGGACGTCTTCCCACTCGCGTTTTTAGCCCAAAAAGCTCTTTAAGTACTGCTGACTTGCCTGCATTCGCTCTCCCGACGAAAAATACTTCAACGTCCTTCATAGGTCAATTCGTTAACGCCAGCTTTGGATTCTTGCGCTTCTGATGTGTTTGATGGTTAGTCTGTTACTTCTTACGCTTGCGCCTCATATAAACTAAAACAGAGCACAACGCAACTAAAACTGCTGCGTTGGCCGACACAAGGCTCGAAGCCGTTAGGCCTACGCTACCCGTTAAGCTAAGTGCGACTGAAATTGCTGTTAGCACCCCTACCCCTGTGCCAAAAGAGGTGGCCAGTGTCTCAATCACGTCAAGATCGCGTACTTTGAGGCCGACAAGGATCAAATAGCCCGGAAGCAAAACCAAGTAGATTATTCCAAGAATGAAGACCAATATGCTTGAAAAGTCAATATACACGACGAGGTTCTCCTGTTGCGCTGAAGGTCTTCAACAGCTTCCGGTTCGGTAATGCGGAGCCTAACTGTTCTTCACCTTGTATATAATAACCATAGGATTTGAATACACGCTCTGGAAATAGTTAGTATCTTTGAGAGTGGTGGCAATCTCATACGGTTGTTCGCGCGAACCTACAAAAACGTACGACACGTTGTGCTGCAGAAGGCTGAGACTCAGGGATTCGGGGCTGCGCTCGTTCATGAGTGCGTCTATTTCTGTTTGCAGATCGACGCCGTGATACTGAATCGTATAGATGGAGCCAGCGAAAACCACCCTTCGTCCGGTTTCTATTGGAATGCGCGGAAAAGTGGACGGCGCTTCGAGAAATATTGCGTCTTTGGGGGTATTTCCATTTATCCACTGCAAAGCTTGTACTTCAGCGGGTGAAGCGAGAACATACGACCCTTCGTTATAAAAGTCCCACAGCAGATACGACGTGGGAAGCGCAAGCAGAAGCGCTGCCACAATGGCCAGTACTTTCAAAGACATCTTTGCTGAGGAAAAGCGTGCAGCTGTTAATCCGGCTACCACGGTCGAAATATAGTAGCTGGCAAAAAGGGCGACTGGAAGCCATAAGTACACCAAGAATCGGTAGCTGTTATCAGTGAGCGGAAGGGCGATGAAATTCACGGCTACTATTGCGGAAAAAGCGAAAAGCAGGAGCGGTTTGGTAGCTTCATTGTTCAGCGACCGATAAGCTCCGGCACACGCGAGAATTGCGATCAGGCCGAACGCTACAAAAATGAAAAACAGTGAATAAGTTGAAAACGCCACTGTAACTTGAGCTGGTCCTCCGATAAGCAAGAATAGAAGAGGCGTCGCTATAGCACCCCCGACTGCGAGAGCGCCCGCATGATACTGCGCGCACGTAACTTGTCGTCTTGCATATTTGTAAACCACGTAGATGCCAACTGCCAGATACAATGGGAACGCGGTTATCAGATGATAATATGGCAGCACGCCCAGCGTGAGCCCAAAAAGCAACAAATTTCGTACTTTAAGTTCCTTTATCAGAGTCACCCATAAAGTGAACGCAAATGTAAGAATTACCAAAGCAAATGTTTGAGGTTGTGGCAGCAAATAGTACAGCAGAGTCTGATCATATTTAACAGCCGCAGCGTCGGTAAACTGATAAATCAGGTAAGGAAAAACGTCGCCCGGCCTTTGAGCGAGGATTACAATCCAGGCAAGCCCCCCACCGAGCGTGTACAAGATCATCGCGATTAAGGCAGTCGCGTTATTGAACGTCCTTCTACACAGCACGTAGATGTTCATAGAAAGGGCAAAGAAGAGCAGTGGAACCGTGATCTTAAAGATCGTGAGGGAACTAATGCCTGTCACAACGCTCAGTGTCCCCACATAGACGTGCATGAAAAAATCGTAAACCACATAATGCGATGGGAGATACGGGTCTTCGGGTGGTACGTGTGGAGATTCAACGAATCGTGCTATGATAGAAAGGTGGAAGTTCAGGTCACCCGCTTCCGTGGGATTCATCACCAGTCCTTCATCGCTAACGACTGGTGATTTAGAGAGGGGGACGCTGACTACTAGCGCGAGGACAACTGCAAGCAGAATGGGAAGTGCGACAAACACCAACTTGTGACTCTGCTTGTCTGTCCTGCTGTTAGGCTCAGGTGGTTTTGTGCTATTTTTTCGAAAAACAAATGACAATATCGAGACTATGATGACTGCGAGCCCAATGGAGGCTCCAGTCATTGCGATGCCGACGCCCGTAAGATACATCACTGTCGCCGCGGTCGGAACCAGCACGAGCGTTAGGGAAATGGAGTAACATACGGCCTCTAAAATGTCTATCTGCTTGCCGGCTTTATAAAGCACATAGAAACCGAGACCAGGCAGGACGAAGAGTAATGGAAGTGAAATAGACTGTAAAGGGAGTAGCAGGAGTACGCCAATTGCTGCCGTCCAGCACTGATATGGAATGAGCTGCGGCCTTATCATGGTATAGTTACGTTTCTGGGCTCCTCTCAATGGCTCTTCCAATGCGGGCGTCGAGGAACTGTAGGACTGCAAATGCTCCAATTCCGCCCACGATAATCAGCGACTCAATAAAGAAGGTCAGAAATCTGTCCATGAATATATCAATTCCAAGCAAATCGTTCTTTGTGAGCAAGAGGGTCGCTATGACCCACGAGTACACCAAGAACCGCTTGTCGACCTTGTTTCTTTCAAGCCAGAAAAGCCCGATCGCCGAAAAAGGGAGGACAAGAAGGCCAGCTTCATCGAAGAATCCCACGCTAAACGCGCTCGCAAAGAAATCGACCGGGGTGCCTTCGTGATACTTGACTTGAGCGATCCCCAGTATGCTTAAGGTATGCAAAGAATAGACTTGCCACAACCCATAGACCGCAATCAATGCAACGAGGGGGACAATTGCCTTAAAAAACTCGTCTCTGTTTTTGATCTGTGTGAGGGCATACACTGCCAAAACGAGAGCTAGGACTAGGAGCGTGATCTGATGCGTCAGCGCCGTTACTGCGGCTGCGATGACGGAGAGCGCCACGTATCCATTGAACTGAAAAGGGCCTTCCGTTCTGTTTTTCAGAATAAAAAAGAGAGTCAGCGGAAACATAACGAGCCCAAGGAGCTCTGGCAGTGCACGAATCGTGAAGATAGTCATTCCTGGCGACAGCGTGAGGAAGAGTAGAGCGCAAACGGCTGCGCTCGCTCCTACAAGCTGCTTCGAGAATGCGTAAATTACCCCAAATACGGCGGTCGCCAGCGCGATCGTCATCAGCCCTGACATGACCATTGGATCTATTCCAGAAAACGCCGACTGAGACACTATGAGCAGCCGATATGCGGGAACGTAAAAGTTTGGAAAGCCTCCGTTATATGAGAGCTCCTGCGTCGGGTAGTGCCCCGTTTCCAGCGTCAGCCGTTCTATTCCCACGTGATACATGGTATTTCCGTACGTAGGTATCACGTAGCCCCCCAGGACATTCAAACGATAACTCACGAACAAGATGAACAGAGCGAGAATTGCGACGTATCTGAGGACGGTCACAGCGTCAAGCGATGTAAAACGTTCGCGAATTTTTGCTTTGTTAAGCCACTTGATAGATTCGAACATCCTCATTTGAATATTGAAGCTTGAAGTATTCGCTGTTATCAAATTTCGTCGCGTTAACCGATATCCAGCCAAATCCGCAGAAAACTAGTCTGTTGAGCGGAACGAAAACATAGGTCAGGTTGTATTGTTTGCACAAAGCGTGAGCCTCGATCGCGCTGGGCGTTTGGTAAATTTGCTGCGAGGCATTCATATCTGCAATGGGATTTGGCGCGTTGGACCAGTCGCCACCAACTATAGGAATGCGGGTGGTCATCCCCATTATTAGCTCTCCGCCGAAGATATCTGCCTCGAAATGAGCCGTAGGTGGTGTGTTAGCTTTGATCCACGAGGTGGAGTCGAATTCTCCTTTAGTCACAAC
Organism: Candidatus Methanoflorens crillii; assembly: GCA_003162175.1. Lineage (GTDB taxonomy): Archaea > Halobacteriota > Bog-38 > Methanoflorentales > Methanoflorentaceae > Methanoflorens > Methanoflorens crillii. Next base: position 81,715 of record PMMR01000014.1, read on the forward strand.
TGGATCGAGCCAAGGGTCGGCCTGCTTCTGCACGCTTGCCATGCCATAGGTGGCCGTTAACAGGAGTATTACCACCAAAAACGAGATTCGAATCAGATTTCGTGCTAAGCGGACCATGAACTTTTCATTTGTAATTGTATCTCTACTATTAAGTCCTTACACTGCGCCGTCAGAGTCCGTCGGAGCCGCTGAAGAACATCGTCTGCAGAACCAAGGGGGCGGCTACAGTTTTTTGAAACGGTCAAATGCATCCCGTTGCTAGCCTGATTTGATTGCAGATATTCTGGTCAGCCAGCGCATCAATTTGGGCACAACAGCCATATCTAGCAGCGCTACCGCGGCCTCAATTTCTAGCACGGTAAAGAATTGCTTTGCCGTCATAAGACCGCCGCCGGGATTGAGCTTGCGGTGTAAGCTGTAAATAGTGCTCGTCGGATAACCGTGAACGCTTGTTGAAGTGAATCCTTGCTTTTGAGGCAGTGGACCACCGATTTCCATGTTTCACAGGCACGAGGCTACCAATTTTATGTCTCCACGGACGAACCTTGTCTCGGAAGCGTCGTACAGTCCTTAATGCGGTTTGGGCGCTCTCCTGCTGTAGGCCGCCGCGCTAAGCGGGATGCCACCTATTTGTTCCCTGACCCGAAGTGCGCATGAGGTTTAGCAGGAACAATCTGGGGGCGGGAGCACAGATGCCGACCGCACTGCATTTTTTTATAAGGCATCAGCTTCGTGGCGAATAATCTCTAATGGAGCAGAGGCATGTCGACAATGTTTTGGCTGCACAGCTCGCGAAAACGCGCGTCTCAGTTTCAATAACACAATTAAAGTTGTGCACAGCTTTTTCATTGACAATTTTCGCCAAAAGGCTAAGTCTGGTCGCCATTTATTTCAAGCGGAACTGAGATCCAGTGCGGCCTTTGCGAGAGACATCTTGATCGAAGTGACGTTAAAATGCAAATCGTTTCTAAACTAATGCTTTCCAGAGAGCTGTGTTGAAATATTCCAACACTCTGGATTCGCCCAAAGCCATATCGACTAGTAGTAAAACCGCTCGTTGGGTAAAAAAAGGCTCAAATGCCAAGCCAGCTAACGAGCAATAATGAAATTCAACGCCAGTATGATTGCTGCGGAGAGGACGCACGCGACCAGGATTGAGCGAGGGTTGACGTGTATGGCGTTCTTATCTTCTGATTCGTAGTATCGCACCAAACCCGCGCTTGACATAGGTCCTGCTGTTTGGCGCTTCCCTTTCGGCATAGCTTCAAATACAGTTTGCTATGACTTATACGTTGCTATGGACTACGTCGTCGGCGGAAGGATTCTAAACGGTAGCGATTTTGAAGTGATAACGGGCTACGTCCACGTGGAATCAGGCAGAATCGCCGAAATAGAAGAGCGGTCAGATGTCAAGCCAGATAACTGCAGGGCAAGCGGAATCATCATGCCTGCTTTGATCAACGCGCACACCCATCTCGGAGATTCTATAATCAAAGACGTGCCGTTCGGCAGCCTAGATACTCTCGTAAAACCTCCTCACGGGTTGAAGCACCGAGCATTACGCGACGCAGCACCGAAAGCCTTGATCGAAGCGATGCGCAAGTCACTTCTCGACGCTCTAGCGAGTGGGACGACGGCGCTTGCCGATTTTAGGGAGGGGGGTGTTGTCGGCGCTAACGCGTTGAAAACAGCAATCCGCTCAGTGAAAAAAGTGCAGGTGATGATTCTTGGTCGGCCAAATAACGGACGGGACTATATAGTAGAAGATGAGATTGATACTATTCTCGATATCGCGCACGGCCTTGGGGTAAGCGGGAGTAGTGATGTCAGCAGTTCATCCCTGAGAGCAATGATCGACAAGGCACGCGCACGCCGCAAGTTTGTTGCCATTCACGCAGGCGAAAAAGATGCTTCTGATATTGATTCCGCTATCGCTTTGAATCCCGATTGTCTCATTCATATGACCAACGCATCTCAGCACCAGATTGAAAGCGGCATTCCCATCGTGGTGTGTCCTAGGTCAAATCTAGTTACTGGCGTTGGATTGCCTTTTCTGCACCCGCCAATAGCTCAAATGCTGCAGACGACCACCGTTGGGCTCGGCACGGACAATGTGATGTTCAACTCACTCAACATGTTTGCAGAAATGGAGTTCACCTCAAAAGCTTTTTTGCGCGACGACCGCAAAGTGCTCGAAATGGCAACGCTAAACAATGCTAGGATAATGGGGGTTGCTAACGAAATCGGTTCTATTGATCTTGGCAAGAAAGCTAATCTCCTAGTCCTCAACGACCGGTCAAATAACCTCTTCGGGACTAAGAACATCATAAGTAGCGTGGTTAGAAGAGCTCGTCCCGATGACATCGCTCTTCTCACTCACGGGGGGCAAAGTGCTTAAACGTGAACTTCGACAACTAGAGCGTGCGAGGCTTCGCAGTCAGCAGGCAAAACGCGCACGTGCTCAGAATGGTCGGCGTGCAAATGGGTATTTATACTGCCGATTTCAAAGCTACGCGCTCGCGACCCATCGGTGCCTGAACTGCGTCGCGGCTACTGAGGTTCCAAGATGATGAAAGTCGAGGATGTGATGACGAGGGACGTCGTCTTCGTTGAGGTTCCAGGATCGCGAGATACGGCTCTCAAAATTATGAAGGATAAAGGGATAACAAGCTTACCTGTTGTGAAGAATCACAAGCTTGCAGGCATAGTTACGAGAGGGGACATATTTCGAAACCCTGAGGAGGACCAAATAGCACTTCTTATGACAAGGCAGCCCGTTTTTGTGTCTCCGAACGCGACCATCAACGATGCGGCTAGGATTCTCGTAGAAAATATCATCAGGCGGATGCCAGTTGTGGATGACTCGGAACTCGTCGGTTTCATCACGGTAACGGATATAGTAAGCGCCATAGCGGATATGGATATTGAGACCCCCGTTGATGACTATATCATCCGCGAAATAGTCGCAGTTTGGGAAATGACGCCGGTTAATGTGGTAGGCGAAATCATGAAACTTGCAAATGCCGACGCGAGCCCAGTGCTTGATTCGGCAAACAGGGTTGTTGGCATCGCTACGGAAAGCGCCCTTTTGAAAGCCAGCAAGATCGAAGATACAACCGAAAAGGCGGATCTATCAGCCGGCTCGGATGAGGACGCGTGGACCTGGGAAGCGGTCAGGGACACGATGAGTCTGTACTATGGTGTTTCCAGAGTGGAGCTTCCGAGCGTGCCGGTAAAGGATATAATGATGGCCGAATACGCATCAATTTATCATAAAACAGGGATAAGTGAATGCGCGAGACAAATGCAGCGTTTCGACGTTGAGCTTTTACCGGTCGTCACCGCAGATGAAAAACTTGAAGGGATCATAAAGGATTCAGACCTCGTCAAAGTCTTGCTTTAAACGGGCTGGTGCGGTCTAGCACGTAGTTTAAGAAGTTAAGCCTTTAAGCGGTAATGACTGACGCGGTTTTTTTGACAGTGGATGGTTCTTGCCTCCGTCGGGGTGATTCCACGCGATGCGGCGTGCATACACAATCGTTAAGTTCTCGGAACGGACGTACACGCAAAGAAGAAGGCTGATTTAGGATATGCGTCGATTCGCAGTGCTGGCACTATCACTGAGTTGGGCATTTATTGCGCTCGTTGCATTTGCACCGTTGGCAGAAGCGACAGTGGTCATTCCTCACCAAGCAACTATCGCACAGCTCGATACGGGCGGGAACATTTTCAATCAAATTGACAGCTTATACAACAACTTCACAAAGCGATTGGAAGACATCAATCCGTTAGCGCCGCAACAAGCTGCGACGCCGTCTGTCAAAATCGCCGCTGTAAAAACTGCTACTACTGGACAATCTGCCGCGACCCCACAAGTTATCGTTACGCTACAAAACGGAAAAGTCGCTCTTGATGGGGTCCGAGTTGACGTCATCTATAAGGACACCGCGGGCGCAAACGTCACCTCAGACAGCGCCGTGGTTGCGTTAAAGGTGGACGAAACGCGTTCCCTAACGTTCACACCAATGAGTTTGCCAGTGGGTAGTTATACGATCGGTGTGGTCGTTTATAAGAACGGCACCGATCCATCAGATCAGGCGACACCCCCCTATGATACCCAGCAAAACGCGGCAACGCTTGCAATCGCAAGCCCCACCCCCGCTACCGCAGCAGCAGGAAAAGCAGGAGATCCCGGGACGAATAACGCTGGCGATGTTCTAACCCATCTCAATAGCTGGGTATACTTTGTAATCGCAATCACTGCGCTCATTTCCATCGCGCTCTTTTTTGTCTTCTCGCAAAACAGGTCTGGAGAAGACCGTTACGAGGAAGATCATTTCAGAAGAGACGGCTATCCGGCTGGAGGCAGCGGCGTGTTTGACGCTCCTGCATTGCGTTATGAGCCACCGTCAGGAGACCGCTCACACGACAGTGCGTCTGACGCAGTCTCTGGACGACGGTCGTCTAGAAAGATAGAACTGGATGCGTCTGAACAGGCGCCTGGAGACCTAGAAAGAACCAGGGCGAAAGCTTCTCCTCATTCAGCCGAGGACGTGCCGCAGTCCGATGCCGACGGGTTCGTTGTCGGCGATGTGACGTCGAAAAAGGCACTGAGGAACAAGATACGAGGAAAGCGAGGCGCTTAGCCACTTTCGTTCGGCTTAAATNNGTAAGTCTCTCTACGCGTTCGGCTGCCGTAAGCGTATCTAAGTGAACCAAGATCACGCTTACACCGAGCTCTTGTGCTCGCGCGATCACATGATTGGCGGGGTACAGTCCTCCGGTTAGTACAAGGCACGACGTCGAAGTCGACAACGCGGCAAGCTGCAAATCGGCTCTGTCACCTCCAGTGATCACCGCCTTCGCGGGAACCTGTCTGAAGTACTTGAGTGCAGATTCCGGCGTCATGGCGCCGATCAGGACCTTCTCGATAAGGCGACCCTCTCCCTCGACTATGACTTCTCCACCAAGTTCTTCGGCTATTTCGTAGCTGTGAAGGGCTTTCAACTCCTTTAAGAACGGGATTGACCCGACAATTTTTATGCCTCGTTTGATCATGTAGTTTTCGAATCCAGGATCTTGTGATTGATTCAACACAACGCCTTTAAGCCTGACCTTGAGCTTTTCGAGAAGAAGTTTGATCATTGCTACCTTATCAAGCGAGTATATGTCGGTCACGAGCAAGATCTCGGTGTCGAGTTTTCGAGCAAGCTGGATGCTTGAAATGTCGTGAATGAAGCCTGTGCTAATATCTTTCGTCCCCTCGAGCAAAACTGCCTGCTTATCACCGCAAATACGGTTTAGGCCGCAGATGATGTCCTCTGCTTTGATGCCTTTAAATAGATTATATGTAAAAGGCGAAAGCAACGACTCTTCTTCTAAGTTGAGGACGTTCCTCATCAGATACGCGTCCTCCTCGACCAAATTTCCGTCAATTGCGATGAGATTCTCGCGGATAGGCTTGTAGAAGCCCAGTACTCCTGTAAAGTTCAAAGCAAGGCCTAAAGCGATTATAGTTTTGCCACTGCGTTCAGATACTGAACTTACAACAAGTGTCGGTACATCGCACTTAGATTCCAAGTTATCCACCTCCCAAGTTTTTTTGGTTAGTACTACCGTCTCCCGCTTATCACCACGAGTGCGTCCACCGCGATGCAGCCATTCTCTTGAACCATCAGCGGGTTGATCTCTATCTCTTGGATTTCTTCGAAGTCTTGGCTGATTTGGCTGACCCGCACGATCGTATCGGCCACCGCGTTGATATCGAGGGCCTTTCTGCCGCGCGTGCCTAGCAGAATCGGGTATGATTTAACCTCCGAAATCATCTGCTTTGCTTCGGTGACGGTTATTGGCGCCAACCTATGCGACACGTCTTTTAGCACTTCCACGTACAAGCCCCCCAAGCCGAAGGTGATAAAAGGTCCGAATTGGGGATCGCAAGTTACCCCAACGATGACCTCCTCGCCTTCAACCATCTCTTCGATTATCACCCCTCCAATGCGCGCTTGGGGCATACGCTTGTTGATGTTGGCATATATCTGATCGAAAGCGTTTTTAGCCGCTCTATCGTTGCTTATGCCCGTGATGACCCCCCCTACGTCGGTCTTGTGGGCAATGTCTGGCGAGCTCACCTTCATTACGATAGGATATCCGATCTCGCGTGCCGCTTGAATGACTTTGTCCCGCCGAGTAACGACGGCCTCTCTAGGGGTGTTCATCCCGTAAGCTCGCAGCACGTCTTTACCTTCTTCTTCTGTCAAAGTCGTTCGTCCCTCAGACCGAACTGCTTCAAGGCGTAAAAGAGCAGCACGGTTCTGTCCGCTTCTTAGCTGCGTCGGTTCGCGCTCTGAGGATGTCGCAATCTCCCTAAACTTGATGAGGTTACGCGCCGCCCTGACTGCGGTTTCCGGACTATCAAAGTTCGCCGCGCTGCCGTGTTTTAGCTTTTCGCGCGCATTGTTCAGCTCTTTTCCTCCAATGAACGAGGTAATGATGGGTTTGCTTGTGTGCAACGACAGTCTATTGATTAGGTCGGCAGTCTCTTCAGGTTCCGTCATGGCTTGTGGGGTGAGAAGTAGGAGTACTCCGCCGACATTTTGATCGGCCAAAATGATCTCGAGCGTCGCTACATATCGGCGCGGCTTCGCATCCCCGAGAATGTCGATCGGGTTGTAGATGTTGCTCTCTTGAGGTAGCGCATTTCGCAGTGCTTCTATTGTCTCTGTGGTGAAGTTCGCCAGAGGCACACCGCACTCGGTGCTTGCGTCGCTCGCAAGAACGCCCGGCCCCCCTGCATTCGTTATGATCGCTACACCGGGAATTTTTGGAATCGGACAGCGCGAGAAGGCTTTCGCGGCGTCGAAGAATTCGTCAATCGAATTCACCCGTAAAATCCCTGACTGTTTGAACGCTGCGTCATATGCGGCATCTGAGCCGGCGAGCGCGCCAGTGTGAGAGGAGGCTGCCTTGGCCCCCATATCGGTCCGACCGGCTTTGAGCGCAATAACAGGCTTGAGCCTTGAAACCTCTTTCGAGACCTGCATAAACTCGCGCCCATTATCAATACCCTCGACGTAGAGCGCAACAACGCGCGTCGAAGGATCGCGTGCGATGTAACCCAAAAGCTCAGCTTCAGTTACATCGACCTTGTTTCCGACACTCACTAATTTGTCAAATCCAAGGCTTTCATTAGCCGCCCAGTCGAGAAAAGACGTGCAGATTGCCCCACTTTGCGATATCAACGAAATGCCACCTTTGACCGGATACTCGCTTGCGAAAGAAGCGTTCAAGTTGGCACCAGTGCTCATGATGCCCAAGCAGTTGGGACCGATGATTCGAATCCCATATTTTTTAGATATCTTCCGAATTTGTGCCTCGAGCTTTGCGCCTTGCGCGCCAGATTCTCGAAATCCTGCTGATATAATTATTGCTGCCTTTACGCCGACGCGCGCTGATTCTTGCAAAACAGCAGGGACTATTTTTGCTGGAACGACTATGACTGCGAGGTCGACCTTCTTTGCCGTGTGCAAAGTTTTTAACCCTAAGATCTCATCGGCGTTCGGGTTGACGGGAACAAGTTCTCCTTGGAAGTTGGCATCGAGGAGGTTCTTCAGCACCGAATGCCCCACTTTGTCCTCTTCTCGGGCGGCGCCAATGACCGCTATCGATCTCGGATAAAAGAAGTCATTCATCTTATCCTTTTTAGCGTTCTCGACAGTAATAAACATATCTCGACGATTCAGCAATTCTGCGGCTCGGGTTCTTGATTATAACGATTGTGCCGCATTAGGACACTCGAATGTTTTATATATGAACTTGCCGATAATGGTTGAGAAACTATTGGAGGTAACCAGGATGCCACGCTCGGCGAACAAAGTGACGCTGCTACTCCTATCTTCAATCGCGGTCTTGTTGATACTAAGCGCTGTCATAACCCCTACATCCGCGACGAAGATCGTACAACTTCAACCTACAACTGTTAATTCAGGCGACAGACTCCTAGTGCAAGCGGACATGCAGCGAAACGGAAGCACGGTTACGTTGTCTTATTACTACGATAAAAACGGCAACGGCCTGCCCGACGACGGCGGTTCGTGGGTGAAGATAGCGAACGTCACCGACGGCGGGGCGAACGACGCTGACAACCATACCAATGGTTACATACTTTTCTCGTGGATGACTCCACAGCTCTCCCCCGGGCAGTACATCATTAGGGCCGCGGATCCTTATGGCCCTACCCGGACAACTGAGTTAACTGTTATCAACGCGCCGCTGAACCTAGTTCCAGCAATTTACGGATCACAAGGAACCTCTGCCCAAGGGCTCGTTAACACAGGGAATTCTTTCTCTGTCATTACCATGGTAACCGGTAATTGTCGCCTCTGTCATCTGACAGATAATCCCACGACTCAAAACCCTGGCGTCAATTATACAAGTGTAGAAAGTCTGTTTTCAGCGAATTTAAGCCAGATCACGGGAAGTCCTACTGACACTTCCATTGAGCCCACCATAGTGCATATGGCGACCGGAACTCAAGCGGATGTGGCTTGGACAGGAATCGCGAGCAAAACGCTTGCGAATAACCAAACACTTAGTGTCACCGTAACAGGCACTAATCCGGCAGGCAATTTGACCACGCAAGCAACAGCTTACGCCGGAGTCAACAAGGCGGTTAATATTGCGCCGACATCAACGAACCAGAACGCCAACGGCACTGCGCAGAGTAGCGCCACGGCCCAATCAAGCGGTTCGAGCGGCAATCCTCTCCCGGGGTTCGAAATACCGATTGCGTTAGCCGGATTGACTTTTGTAGCATACGTGTTGAGCAGAAAGCGATAAGTCTTCCGTCAACTGGAATAGCGCCTCGCTGTAATTTTGCCGCCGCGCGGCGATTTCTCTCTACAAAGGTCTGTCAAGATGAGACAGCGTCAGCTTGAAATCATCCTCGAACAAGTGCAAGCGTTTGAATCCCCTTCCGCGGCGCGCGAACAATACACCACGTCAGCACCCGTTGCCGCCCAGCTTCTTTATTTTGCCTATATGCGAGGTGACATCGCCGGTCTGACAGTGGCGGATTTGGGCTGCGGGACCGGAGTCCTTGCCCTAGGCGCGGCGCTGCTGGGGGGCGTTGCGACGGGCGTTGATTCGGACGAGCGAGCACTAGAAGTCGCTCGAGCGAACGCGAAGCTACTCGGTGTGCAGGCTTCGTGGCTAAATAGCAGCATAGAAGACTTTGAAGGTTCGTTCGACACCGTCGTGATGAATCCTCCCTTCGGAGCTCAAAAGCGAAGCTCTGATAGGCCGTTCTTAAGCAAGTCAGTACGTGTGGGTAAAGTTATCTACTTGCTTCACAATGCTGTCGTAAACGGCTTTGTGAGGGGCTTCCTCGAGCCGCACCGCATTACTGACGCAATACAGGTCAAACTGCCCATTGCACATACCTTTAAGTTTCATAAAGATGCAGTACGATACGTAGACGCGATAATTTATCGAATAGAAGTCGCTGTTTGAATTACTGTTCTTAAATCTAAGAAGAAAGGAAAGGATAAGAAATGATGGATTTGGTTGTACCAGGGGACGTTATAGGTGCTTCTGAAGAATATCTACCCGGCGACGGGACGTATGAAGACAGAGGCAAGATATTCGCCGCCTTAACGGGAAAAGTCGAAACTGACAAGAAAGACCGGACGGTACGAGTCCTACCCGTTATGGAGACCCCACCCATGCTTAAGACGGGCGACATCGTGGTCGGCCGGGTGATCGACCTGAAGAATGCAGTCGTCCTCGTTGATATTGCAAGAATAAAAGGTCATGAAGACCGCGAAATCGCAAATGCAGATCAAGGAGCCATTCATATTTCAAACGTGAAGGACTCATACGTCGCGAAGCTGGAAACCGAGTTTAGCCAGCAAGACATTATAAAGGCGAGAGTAATAGACGAAAGGAGCTTAAGATTGAGCACGGTTGAAAAGGATTTAGGCGTGATAAAGGCGCTCTGCTCGAGATGCCGCATGCCACTCGTGCGGAAGCAGAACAAGCTCGAATGTCCAAGCTGCGAGTGTATCGAAACGCGAAAGATCTCGGAGGACTACGGAAAGGGCGTAATCTAAGGCACTTTTTGTTGTCCACCTGTTTTCAAAGATCTCTAGACAATGAATATTAAGATCATTCACGCAACAAAGGACGAAGTCGAGATAGAATTTCTCGATGAGGGCCACACGTTCCTCAACGTCTTGAAATACGCGCTGCTTCAAGATCCGCAGGTCGAAAGCGCCACGTACGACGTCAAGTTTCCGATGATAAGCAATCCGATATTCCATATCAAAACGGAATCCAAGGATCCGTTAAAAGCGCTGCAGGATGCTTCACTGAGGCTAAAAGACGAGTTTGAAGCACTTTTGGGACTCATTAGGTCAAAATCTGAAGCAATATCCTGAGGGACTATCATCAGATCAGTGAATCACGTCACGCTCGATGATGGAACAACTATCGAACTGAAAGCAGCCCACATTGACGATTATCAAAATGGCGGCTACGAGTACCTTTACTCGTGGCTGATTCAAGTCGATCAGTTTTTGGCAAAGCGATACCGTGTTGCTGATCTAGTAAAGAACAAAGAGCAATGGCTAAGGCGGCTCAACACGAATGAGATCACTTTGCTTGGCCTGCACCAAGGAAAGATCATCGGTACTGCGACGCTGATAATGAACGACCCGCAGTCGAGAGCCGCCCACGTCGCTTCGTTCGGCGTCGCAGTCCATCCCGCTTTTCAACGAAAACGCCTTGGAAAATTGCTGATTGTCGGGCTTGAGCAGATCGCTTTGGAGCAGGGCATTAAAAAGATAGAAGTGAACTGCTACGACGGAAATGCGGCAGCAGCACTATATCGCTCCTTAAACTACGTTAGCGAGGGAAGAAGATTGAGGAAAGGGCGGCTAGACAGCGGCACTTACGTTGATGAACTGCTGTTTTACAAGTTCATAAGCCCTTTTTAAACTCTACTGCAACGCTTATTGCTCCGCTGATTGCGTAGCTTCTGCGCCCAGTACTACATACAGCGTCTCAAAAAAGAACTTGCGTTCAGCAATTGCTCTGACGATCTTAAACTGTGCGTGCATTAGCTGCGTCACTTCGTTGTAGCCCGTGATCGACGAGATCACCAAAAGCACCCTGCCCTTTTGGGTCAAGTAGATACCAACCTGTGAGAGGAACCGCACGATGACTTCCCTCCCCGAGGGACCCCCATCCCAAGCACGGGTCTGCCAGTCGCCGGGCACGTCACGCCCGCTAGGCAGGTACGGCGGATTAAAGATAATGAGGTCAAACCGGCTGTTGAGATCGGCAAAAAGATCCCCCATGATCGCCTCGACGCCATTCAACTTCGCATTTTCGACCGCGCGCGGGTTTTTGTCAGTCGCAATCACGCAGCGGGCGCGTTCTGCGACCCTCTTAGCGATGACTCCGCATCCGGTGCCGATCTCCAAGACAGAGTCAGTGGGGTGCACCTCGTTTAAGGCGGCTTCCATGAGCAGATACGTATCGTCACACGGCTCATAAACGTCCGGCAGCACGAGCACTTGCTCGCTGAGATCGCGCACTTTTTTGGTTCCATTGGCGATTCGGGGCGTCATAATTGCTCTCGTTTGGCTTATCCGGCTATTGCTGCTNNTTTTGTGCTTCGTGCAGCTCAAACGAATCGTTCGACAGAGTTGCAATCTCTTCTGGCGAGAGTTCGTAGGGCCGGCGGGCTAGCCAATCCTGAGGCAATTTGGCGATCAGTTGGTCCATCGCTTGTACGTTAAGCAGCTGTGCCGCCACGAGAAGTGCAGCTCTGAGCGTTTTTCGTCTTTGCGTGAAGAGCGCGCGAACGAAGCTATGAAAGAACACGTCGTTCAGTACCTCAAAGCGCGGTTTAGTCGGGACCAGTTTAACAATCACAGAATCAACTGCAGGGCGCGGATCGAATGCCGTGTTCGGGACACGCGCTAACAATTTGACTCTTGACATGTAGCTGAGGCAGACCGTCAGACGACTATAGTCCTTCGTGCCCGGCGCTGCGACCATCCGCTGCGCGAACTCTTTTTGATACATCAGCACGCCGCACGTGAAAGGATACTTTAGTAACTTAAACGTGACTTCTGACGATATCTTATACGGCAGGTTAGAGACTGTCTTGTCAAACGGGGGAAATTCAACCCTTAGGGCATCTCCGTGCAGCACGTCGATACCCGGTATCGAACAAAGCTTCTGTGCCAGCTGTCGATCCGCCTCAACTACAACTAGTCTGTAGCACAGCTGGGCAAGTTTTCTTGTAAGGTTCCCGGTACCTCCGCCAATCTCTAAAATCGTTTCGGTTGGCGTTATATCCGCATAGCTGACGATCTTCTCGATAATCTGATCGTCTATTAAGAAGTGCTGACCCCACTTCGCTTTATGGGAGCTGCGGTCGATTCCACGGGGCATTGAACGCTTTGGGTGTCGCGCCACTCGTTATTTCGCAAAAAACTTGTACTTAACGTGCTCATCTTTGAGCTCATCTTCGATTCTTTTCGCCATTACTTTTTCCGGGTGATACAAGCCCTTTACTCTGTTTGAAATATCGGCGAAACTATCGAAAGGCCGTTTCTTGCGTTCCGCAAGAATCTCCCACATGAGCTTTTTGCCCACACCAGGGAGCAGCGCTAGGGTATGGAGACGGGTCGTTATCGGCTGTGCTTCATTGAAGAAGCTCACAAACCTGGGCTCTTGCTCTTTGACAATTATTTCAAGAGCGTAAGGCAACTCAACCTTTGCACCGTGCGTGAGTTCCTTATAGTTCAAACGCCTTTTAACGTGATCGATTTCGCTCCGTTCCTCCTCTCCGATATAGAGGCGGTCATACGACTGCGGAACATAGTTCTCGCGTGGTACTAGTTCGAGCAGGGTGAAATTATCCTCACCCACTACATGGATGATGGGACTCTTCTTGTAAACGGGATGAGGATCGTCAGGGTGGCCGTGTGGCAGATAATCTAGCACGCGGACGTATTGCTCTCTCTCTCCTCTCATTTGAATCGCCCCGGCCCTCAACTAAAGCGTGCCACTATGTCGAGTATTTCGTCGAGTTCCCCTTCTGTCAGCGAAAACCGTTCTTTTGCGTAGATGGATCGCACCTCATCCTTGGACAACGGCATTACGTCAGCGATCCTGATCGCGATCTCCTCTTTCATCTTCTCGAGGTTCTTTAGCTCGTTGACGAGCTCCCTGGCTTGCGATCCCGTGAGTTTTGAAAAAGTTTTGACGTGGTCGAAGGCCCGTCTGAACTCGTAGGTGAACTCTTCTTCGGAACGAGGTGTTGTCAGCTCAAGGAAGATCTCTTTTACCTCAGAAAGCGTGAGGTTCTCCTCTTTCACCACGGTCTTTACGATCATTGTGCCTGCTTCTGTTCTTTCAAATGCTGCGGGCGTGCTATTACCGTCTTTACAGCGTTTCCATCCGTTACTTGCACCACGTATGCGTGGCCGCGTTGTCCGAGCACTGTTCCGGTCCTGCCGTGGAACTTTGGATTTGGCATGCCCTTGTGGACGCTCGCGTCTAGATCGATATGGACTTTCTGGCCCGCTTCAAAGCTCCTGATTGCGTGACTCACCGGAGCAATGCCTCGTTCCCTGATAGTTTTTTTCAGCTTGTACCGCGTCTTTCTCCGCTCACCGTGTGATCTTGGCATTAGAGACCCCCGCCAACTTCTAGTACATCAAGCTCTTCAACTTTTGCATTTACGCCGAGAAGACCGGATAGGTTAGGAGTGGTTCTGTCATTGTCTCCAGATATTAACTCCTTCACGTAGAGTCCACCCTCACACCGAATTATCATCTCATCACCTTCCAGCTCGGCCGAATAGACTTTCTTGTGTCGCTTCAAGTCTGCACGGCGATGTACCACTCGTTGAGGGGTTGTTTGCTCAATATCGCCTTCAAGTCGCTTCAGCGCTTCTTTTAACTTATCCTCACGAATCGGATGTTCGTATATAACTTTAAGCCTATAAACTTTATCCAACAGGGTGTTTTTTACTTTTACGACCGTTTCGTGGTCAACGAAGGCTAAATGACTTACCGCGATTTTTTCTTGCGAAGAATTTATCGCCTGTTCTAATTCCTGAAGGTCGACTTCTCTCCTGTGAGGAGATTTTATCTCCAGAACAAAAGGCCGACCGTTTCCAAGCATGCGGGCGTCGACATCCTCTCTGCCAGCGCCGTGAAATATCACGTCTTGGCCACGGCTTGCGCTAAGTACGTGGGCCCCCATCAGCTCCTGAACGGATTCGGGATACATTTTCCCAGTCAAGTTGCACCTTACGCAGCCTTTTCCGCCGCACTCGCCACACGGCCATTTCGTCTGTGGCAACCCCCTGACGAACTTTAGGTATCGGCCGTACAAAAAAAGCGGATTCGCATGAATCTCAATCTTGTCTCGGGCCAAATCGACTATGAGCAAGATGTCTGGCCTGCTGAATTCTGCCTGTTTGCCGGTGAGAAGCTCGATACGTTTGCCCAATTCTCTGTTTAACGCTGATTTGAGCGGCTCTGCTGTCGTCGTTTTAGACTCGGCCCACAGTATCTCTTCGTTCTCAGCGAGTCTGCCAGTCAGTTTAGTGCCAACCAGAAAATTTGCGAATTCGTAGTGATGGAGCTGTTCGAGACATCGTTCAACCCACGAATCCAGATTCTTGAACAGGCCTCCGCAAACCCAGCACGTGTCATAAGCTTCTTCCAACTCTTGGATGTTCATTGGCGCGTTTTCAAGCATTGCCTTGACGATTCGGATCGCCCGTCCTCGCTGTTTGTTAGTGAGGTTCGTAGAACATTTTGCAAATTGACGCCCCAGACAATCGTCGCAAATAGGTCCTTCGCTCAATATTGAGGTCACTATTTCGAACATCGTCTGTCCTTCCCGTTCTTTGTTATTCAGTGATTGTCTTGAGCTTAGCGGGCCCGCTTATCGTCCTTCCCGCTTGGAGGGCCTCCTCAGCGGGCACGTTGCGTTTCTTTCGTCTGAATAGAGGCCTAAATTCAGAGCCAACCTAATGCATCGTTTTGGGTGCATCAGGCCCTCACAACCCACAATTGATCCCGGGCATTACCGCGCGCACAAAATGTCGCGAGAAATCAAGCGTTCACCATTGCCGCAGTACGTCGATGCTGTCTGCACAGCGAGGTGCCTGGTGAAGCGAAAATCTCTTGAGTGGCGGGTTTGTGCACTGTAGCTGTGTGCATCACACCGTCTTTAGATCGTCTCAACCCGGTACTTTTTCGGTAAATGCGAGAGTGCCCGAGATTTTCTTGACTCGTACCTTTACGGTATCTCCTTTGCGCGCGCCCGGAACGAACAGCGAGTATTTGCCAACCTTGGCAATCCCGTCTCCTCGCTTGCCGACGGCTTCGATCCGCACATCGTAGACGCTCCCCTCTTCAAGCGCATTGGCCGCGCTTTCCTTCTTCACATATCGTTTCCGTATGGGCCTGTGAGCGCCGCACGCGTCACACTTTAGCATAACCGTTCGATCAGTCTTCGTTAGATGTGTGTCTGGTCTATTGCATTCTGAACAAATTACGTACTCCGCAACATAATCATCGATGAGGGCGGCTATCATCTCTTGCGAAAATCTGCCCTGAAGAATGATCCTCCCTCCGTCCGCTTTGCCTGCAGTTCCGAGTTCTCGCAATACAAATTTGAGCACGTGCTCAGGATTTCTATTTAACACGTCGCTGATTTCGCTGAAATTCTCAAAAACAGTCATTCTTCCTTCGACAAACACCCGCGGTACAGGTACCGAAAAACGTTCCGCGGCTATCGTTGTCTGAGGCAAGTTCTTGATGCCGCGATTCAAGTAGTTTTCATAACTATCCGTACTATACACCTTCTTCTAACTATCATAACTTACAGCGGTCCCGGTAGCGTCACGCTTTGATGAGCTCAAGCCCTTCGTCTATGACAATTCTGCACGGCGGTGGCACTTTCATCGAAGCTCTACGCAGCGCTTCTTTGGCTTTTAAAAAGTTAGGAGGATTTACAAACACCGTAAACACTTTTTGGTCAGAGGCTACGCGGGCGGCGGTTCCTACTGCCTTTCCAAATGCCCCCCTCATCCCATCCTGAACCCGATCAGCCCCAGCGCCGGTGGCCATCTTGTTCTCTCGCAGCACTTGGTGCGGATAGACGCGGAGCTTCAGCCGGAAATTCAGCCTGCCTGTTGATTTCATCAGGTAACGGTTTGCTGCGATCCTGGCGGCTTCCAGCGCAATATGTCGTATTTGACACGGTTCATCAACGCTGAGTGAGACTGCCACCTTGAAATCGCCACTTAGATTGCCGGTATCGAATTGTGAAATCTTGCTTCCAGGGATCCCCCCCATATAAGACTTCCTTGTGTAGGCAGGTCCTGTAACCCTTCTATACATCTTAGCTGGTTTGCGTGCCATTTTATCCTCGTTATTGAACTGTAATTAGCATAACACGTGATTCGTTAAAAAGTTTTGCCGGTTTGGAATCGCGCGTGGCAAAAAGAAAAACTGCAGGCCGCGATCTGCGTGCTATAATAATTCTTGCGCAATCAAGTTAAACGTGCAATGACTGCTGCGTGCGCTTTATAAAACGGTTCGAGCTCATGGACGGACTCAATGTCGAATAGCTCTCCTAATTTCTTGACTTCTCGCTTATAGACTGTTTTGGGTTTCGCCGTGACATCGATGCTTCGCGCCTTAATGATAATGCAAGCGTGGCCGCGTGGTTTCAAGAACAATTCGGCGTTTTTTACAGCGATTTCAGCTTGTCTCGGCTGTGCAATGTCCTGGTATAGTAGATCAACAAGTTCGACAACAGGTCCATAGTCAGGTTGCGCAGCATCTGAAATCAAGGGGATGATATTCTCGACGCGCTCTGACAAACGAACCAGGTCCCGTGCCACGCGTGGCGCAAACTCTACGGCGTACACGAGTGAAACGATGTCGGCTAGGTGCGAGACAGTCGTCCCAGATGCGGCCCCCAAGTAGAGTACAATCTGCTCAGGCGCCAGAGGCACGTGCGCCTGCTTCATCAATAATGCTGCCAACTTACTCCGTCGCGGATTCCAAAGGCGGTACCCGTCGAATGTCCTCTCCCCGTACAGGGCTTCGCCTTTTGTAGCTAACTGCCTATCCAGTAAAAAAACTCCAGCGACCTTATGGGGTGTTATCTTCATGTTGTTCGGGGTTGCGCCGCGGTTTGCAGTTCGCCAACTCGTTTTTCCACTTGGCTTAATAGTTCAGGATACGCTCTTTTTGAATAGAAGTCTAAACGAGCCGCAATGGCTATTTTTGCAGCTAAGATTCTTGCGATCTTTCCTCTGATGTTCGGGTGACTGCCGCGAACGAGCGGATGTTGAAAAATAACGCCGTGCTTGGGCGGTTTTGTGCCGTACTTTATATGCCTGAATAGCGCCTTGGAAGCGCCCATTACCTGAATCCTGCTAGCGGGCATTCGTGCGAGTGATCCTAGGCCGCCTGCTCGCGCGATTAGTCGCGCCCCGAGCAGTTCGCCGGCGAGCGTGGAGAGATTGGGGGCAGTGGTACGCATTTCAAGCTCGATGGCGCTTGCTGTTTCCTGTCTCAATTCGCAAAGTCGGCTTATGGAACCGGCAAATTCTTGCGCCAGCGGCGACTGTGCGGAAGGTGAGGAGGCAAAAGCCTCCAGTAGGTCCTCTGGCATAGACGTCTCCGACGTGAGCAAACACCACTCCGAAAGTCGTTCAGAGAGCAAGTTTATCGATTCATCAATGTCGTCGATACCATCGATTAGTTGGATGATGCGCGCGTCGGGCTGCGCAAACGCTGTGACTATCCGTTCCTTCGCGCGTTGTATCATAATAGCGCGAAGGAGTGAAACGTATTCGCGCTCGGAGCTGACAACTTGAAGTTTGATCGCAATCTCCCTGAGACGACCTCTACATTCCTTATCGAAATCGGCAAAGTCCTCTCGCTGTAAGCGCCGTGCCATGGCGTCGATGTCTGCATTCAAGACCTGAGAACCGACGATCTCGTCGTTGTGCAGTTCGATATCTCCAAACCAAGTTTTGATGTGTGCCATAAGTCATTTTGCCGTCAGTTGCGCCAGTCTTCGCAACGGTTGCGATGGGGCCTATTCTATTTACAGTGCCGATAGACGGTTCTATATATCTTGTGGCAAACTTATAGTTTGTCGGCTGGAAGTGATCAATTGGACGTCCGTATCGGCAAACTGACGCTTAGTAACCCCACAGTGCTCGCCGCAGGGATTCTGGGATCTGCCGCATCGTCTCTAAGGCGTATCATGACGTGCGGTGCGGGGGGCGTAGTGACGAAGTCCGTGGGTCTCACGCCTCGCGAAGGTCATCCTGGGCCCGTCCTCGTTGAGACCTCGTCCGGGTTTCTCAACGCTCTTGGATTACCCAACGCGGGACTTGCGTTTGCGGATGAACTTGAGCAGCTGATTACTGAAGCCGAACGAAAACCACTAATCGTCAGCATATTTGGCGCCAACGCAGACGAATTCGTTGAGCTAGCCAGAACGTTTTGTCGGTTCGCCGACGCCCTCGAACTTAACCTAAGCTGCCCCCACGCTCAGGGATATGGAATCGAAGTTGGCGCAGAGCCGGCACTGGTCCAGTCTATTACGCGCTCCGTGAAAAAACAGGTCGAACTCCCTGTATGGGTCAAGCTCACCCCTAACGTGACCGATATTACGGAAATAGGTCACGCAGCGGAAAAAGGCGGAGCTGACGCTGTAGTGGCGATAAACACCGTCAAGGGAATGGCGATCGACGTGGAAAGCGGAAGGCCTGTCTTGGGTAACGCATTTGGCGGACTTTCAGGCAGTGCGATACGGCCGGTGGCGGTGAAATGTGTTTACGATCTCTACGAAGCCCTTAGGATCCCGATTGTTGGCGTTGGGGGGGTCAGCAGCTACGAGGACGCCTTAGAGCTCATTATGGCTGGAGCGAAGGCCATTCAGATCGGGTCGGCGGTGGCCAGAGATCTGTCAATCTTTAGGAGTGTGGCGGACGGAATCGACCGTTACCTTGCCAGGAAAGGCATAACACTTGAAGACGTGGTCGGAAGCGCACACGAGAATCATTAAAATGGATCTGAAGCAGCTGCTTAACGCGACAAGCGTACTGCTCGTCGACGACACATACGCCGGCCTGAGAGATACTACTTTCTCGAAGTATCTTCTTCGAGAGATGCTCGATTCACCGATTGATGGGGTCGTTTCGTTTATCTGTGACGGCCAAATACGCGGAATTGCCTTCAAGCAGGATTTTTGGACGTTAGTGACCGACATAGTCCGGTTTGATTCAGAGTTCGATAGGTATGCAAGAGCGCTGCATCAGGGGGTCAAATCCGACAACAAGCGATCATTTGTGATTGAGGCCGCCGATTTTCACGCGGCGGTATGTGCACTTTTGTGCGACCTGCTGGTGAGCGGTGAATCCTGTGAATGTTACGGCGGAAGACGAGCTCAGGTAATAGCATACTCGCCTGAGCGTCAGGAGCGCTTACAGCTATTTTTAAAGACTAAAATCGAGCTATCCTACGATTTGAATGCGGGAGAAATGCTGGAGGTATGCTGTGGGAACGGCATGGCCACCGCTGCGCTCCGCGAGCTCGGGTATAATGTGTATGCAATAGATAACGATAAATGCGCAGTTTGTGAGGGGTTATTCTACGGCGCTCTAGCCAAAGAAAATACACTGGTGATGGATGCCCGTTACCTAGTGGAATACGAACTCGCCAAGTACCACGAGTTTAGATGCGTCGCCGGCTTCATGCTGGGGGCCATCTACGAGTTCAACAAACCCGATTGGCAGAAAATATTGTCAGAGACTGCTGAGGTCATTAGTGAGGGGCTTTTGCTGTTTACCGCTCAAAAGAAAGAAGAGGTCGACTTCATTTACAAAACGATGCTAGACTTTGGCATCGAAGGCGAAATTATCGACAACCGAGACGACACCAGCATTTACGACCAGTGGGCCTACCTCGGCGTCAAGCGAGCGAGCGCATCGTCAAGTCCCAAGGAGTGAACACTGGCAGCCTGCTGCTGAGCATTATCACTTTAATAGGGTTCGGTGCTGTCTTTTTTTGGGTTGCTTTGTCGCTTGATTGTAGCGGGCGTATGCACTTTGCTGTTACAGAGAACGTGGCGGATTGTAATGGGGCGGAGCGCCAATTATTGTGATCTTCCAGACAAAACGTCTGGTATGCGGTCAATAACGTCTGTTGCCAAAAGGCCATATCCAAAGCGGGAATATGCCAAGTCGCCGGCACGACCGTTAAGGTAAGCAGCTGCTGAAGCTGCTTGCATCTTGTCTAGGGACGTTGAGAGGCCGCCGACAAGCCCTGCTAGGACGTCGCCGGTACCCCCGACTGTCATCGCGGCGTTACCGGTCTTGTTGAGCCTGTATTTCGTTCCATCTGAGATGATATCGATACGACCCTTGAGCAGCGTTATCACGCCCCACTCTCGGGAAAAAGCTTTTACCGCCTCTATTCTTTCTTGAAGCGTGCTTGGAACTTCGGCACCCGTCAGAGCTGCAAACTCGCCAAGGTGTGGCGTGACAGCTATTCTGCCGCCCTCGTACTCTGAACTTGCAAGGCCACGGAGCGCGTCTGCGTCGAGCGTTAGGTTGTCAGAAGCAGTTATTAGCGCGCTTGTAGCTCGGATCGTCTCTGCGTCAGCACCGAGACCAGGACCCAGCACCACGGAATCATGCTTGGCAATTAGCTCAATTAGACTCTCAACGTCTCGTGTGGTGATTCGGTCGATGCCCATCTTTCGAACGATGAGGTTCGGACTGAATCCTGCTATGATTTCAGCGTTTGGCGAGGCAACAGTCACGATATCGGCCCCACTTCTCATCGCCGCCATAGCAGCAAATGTTGGCGCGCCCGGATAAAGGCCACCCCCAATAATCAGCACGCGCCCATTTTCGCCCTTGTGACTTTCGGCGCGCCGATGCAGCAACAAATCTCCCGGGCCAGTGCATAGTTCCGCTTCTAGCGGAATCCCGATATCGCAGACGGTGGTTCCCTTTGATCGTGTGCCAGCTTTGAGGCCGTGAAAGGCGACCAGATAATCTGAATCGACCGCAGTCTCTGTGCGATAGCCGCTCGGCACATCAACCGACAGTTTCTTGATTTTTGCTTGATTGATTACGTGAATGACGGTTCGTTCTGGCTCCCGCACGGGCCCTGCTAGCCCGGTTCCAAGAATGGCGTCGACAAGAAGGTCATAGCCTTCTAACTTCGTGAGGGGGCTTTCCGGGCCAAAAATTGAAGCGCCTTGATAAAGCGTTACCGAATGATCCAAATGTTCCAAAATCTTCCAATTCTTTCGTGATTCTTCAGTCTTCAGGGCTTTCTCGTGGCCGACTAGCACCACGTGAACGGCAAAATCGCGCGAAAGATGTCGAGCCGCAACGAAGCCGTC
The DNA here is from genome assembly GCA_003162175.1 of Candidatus Methanoflorens crillii. Lineage (GTDB taxonomy): Archaea > Halobacteriota > Bog-38 > Methanoflorentales > Methanoflorentaceae > Methanoflorens > Methanoflorens crillii. The sequence continues at coordinate 103,192 of PMMR01000014.1, forward strand.
GCCGCCGTTGTTCCCTAGACCGCAGATGATAGCTATTGTCTTGGAAGAGTCGCGTGAACCTTTGTAGAGGTGCTTTACGCATTCCGCAACTGCCTTTCCCGCATTTTCCATGAGCTGCAGTTTGGAAATGCCGAGCCCTACGCAGTTTTCGTCGATGCGCCGCATCTCTTCAGCAGATAACGGCTCGAGAGGCATAAACCTAAAATGCATAGCGTAAAGATATAACGCTTGTGCTACGACGCGTCCGGATCATTGCAGATTACCAGTTCGGGCCGGGTGCCGGAGAGAGTCTCTTTCCAACAACGGTCACTTTCACGCTGTCGCGAACGCGAAGGGTCAGTCAGGTTCTCGACGGCGGAATTCGGGTCGCAACATTGCGTGCATCTGACGGACTTTTCACGTTAGGTGAGCTAGGAGCACGTCGACTCCACGCGCGTTTTTCGGCTCCGAAGCTGCGAGTTATTGTGAACGCCGAATCTGCACCATTCGTCGCGGCGGGAAAAACGGCCTTTGCAAAACACGTGATAAGTGTAGACCCGGATTTGAGGGCACAGGACGAGGTGCTCTTGGTCGATGAACGCGACGCGCTCATAGCGACAGGCCGGGCTCTCTTGAGCCCACTGGAGATGTGCGCGTTCAACAAGGGAGTGGCCGTGAAAACGAGGCAGGGTTTCCTTAAGACGGATTGAAGGCGCACCCCGTTCAGACCTTCCGAATCCTGCACCATAACGTAAAAATCCTTTGAATGTGTCATTAACGTGGGTGATTCTATGATTCCAGGTATGCGGGGAATGAGTCCCAAGAAGATACAGCAGATGATGAAACAAATGGGGATCGACGTCGAGGAGTTGGAAAACGTCGAGCGGGTGATCATCCAGCTTTCGGACAAAGAACTCATTTTCGAAGACGTTACGGTGACCGTGATGACGGCACAAGGAACCAAGAACTATCAGATATCCGGGGAACCTACAGAGCATGCGAAAGTGGCCGATGAAGACGTCAAAATAGTTATCGAACAGGCGGGAGTGAGCGAGGATGCTGCGCGCGAAGCCTTGGTGACTTCCGGAGGAGATCTCGCCGACGCTATTCTCAAATTGAAGGGGTAGTAGCAGCAAGATATGATAGAGAACGCACTTTTGGTCTCTGTCGCCAACGCTGAAAGGCAATTCTTAGTTAGATCCGAAGGAGAGCTTCACACGGACGCTGGCGTCATCAACCTTGAGATTCTGCAAGCGCTGGAATATGGCAGCGTAATTACTACACACCTGGGCACGGAATTCAAGGTGCTGAGGCCCCGCGCTCCTGACTATTTTCGTCATTTGAAGCGAACGGGCGCGCCCATGATGCCGAAGGACATCGGCATTATAATCGCTCATACGGGTTTGAACAAGAACGACATCGCTCTCGATGCAGGCGCAGGGTCGGGAATCACAGCGATCTTCTTGGGAAGCGTCGCCGAACACGTGACTTCGTACGAAATCAACAGTGGTTTTGCGAAACGCGCTGCACAGAATGTCAGAGACGCAGGACTGACGAACATTGATATCGTTGAAGGCGACGTGCTGGAAATGGCCTCAGACGTAGAGTTCGACGTCATCACGCTCGATTTGTACGACATCGTCAAAGCAATCGGAGTGGCAAAGGAGTATTTAGCGCCCGGTGGGTTCATCGCAACCTTCTCTCCGTTCTATGAGCAGGCTTTTGAAGCGCGTAAGGCGTTTGCGCGCTTTACTCAAATCAAGACGTTTGAGGTAATTGAGCGAGAAATGCAGTTCGGAAACAGAGGTACGCGCCCTGCCACACGAGTCGGTCACACTGGATTCGTTACGATAGCCCGAGCCTGACCGCTGCGAGCCACCTCTACAGCATGTTTTGCTTGCGAAATGAGCGCCAACTTATAAATAATAATAATATGAACGATTTTTTGGGGGGATGTATGGGCGTAGGAACCAGCACAACTGAACCCGACATAGATTGTCTGGCGTTTATGGGATACGAGCAATACGGGATAACCAAATACGTGCACTGCGGTGCTTTTGGGATACTCCCGCTTGATTCGTGCAAGCGCTGCGTGGACTACAGAAAAGCACGAGCCCCTGATTACTACCGCTAGCTCCCCGTCCGCGAAAGTGCATTCGCGTACGCCTTCTCAGTCCTCCGAGCGATGTTATCCCACGTAAGGGCTTCTCTAACGGCTGCGTAAGCCTCGGTTGCGAGATCGTCTCGGAGGTTCTGATCAGCTAGGAGCCGATTCACACCTTGCGACAGCGCAAATACGTCTCGTGGGCGCACGAGCACGCCGCAGCGGTCGTTCAATATCTCAGGAATTCCCCCTACGTTCGTTGCGACCACCGGCCGCTTACAGGCCATTGACTCGATTAAAAAGAGACTAGACGCTTCCATCAAGCTTGGGATCACAACGATATCGGATGCCGAAATGTACTGGGGCAACTCTGTGTGCGGCACCGCCCCCAGGAACGACACGACGTCTTGAAGGCCGCGCTGCTCAACAAGCCTCTCGAGGTGAGGTCTCTCTGGCCCATCTCCAGCGATCACAAGCTGGGCATCGTGTTGCGCGATGATGTCCGGCATTGCCAAAATAAGATAATCCACGCCGTTCTTTTCGACAAGTCTTCGCGCGGTGAATAGAACCGTTTGGTCAGCGAGAGATTCCGCGGGAACAACGTCGGGGTGAAACGCGCGCGGGTTGAAGCCGTTGTGTATTGTCACCACTTTGTCGGCGGGTGCACCCCATCCGATGACTCTACGGGCGAAGTACGCACCCGTGTGAATCTGCATCGTGGACAGTCGCGCAAGCGCTGGGGCGAGCGCGCGTTCGGTAAATCTGTAGAGCGACGCGACTACAGGTGGCTCTATGTAGCGCCAGATGTCGTAGTAGGACCCGTGAAGTGTGTTGACCGCGACTCCTCCATATTTTCGAGCCAAGACGTTTGCTGCCACGCCTGACGTGTAGAAATGGCCGTGGTAGATATCAAACCCGGAGAGATCTGCAGCAAACGTAGCAAATGGAAATGCGAGCTGTCGGGCAAATCTGAGGTTCGAAGGATCCCACGTGCGTTTCATCGAGCCTGCAAGGTCCACGTTTTTGACGGATACGTCTTCAATGCGAAACTCAGAGGCTCTGGTACTTGCCCCGCTTACTATCGTCACTTCGTGGCCGAGTTTTGCCAGCGATTTCGACAGCTCAAGCAGTGCAACTTCAATCCCCCCGAGCAATACCCCTTCAGGCTGCGGACCGAGCTCATAGATGTGTGCAATCTTCAACGAGTTCAAACGCGCACCTTCCACCGTCGCGCTATTTCGGCTAACGTTAAGAATGTAAAACGCGCGTCTTCGTTCAAATCTTGCAAGACAGAGGAGAAAAGATCTACATAGCAGCCTACTTCGGAGGACGGGTGCGCGTATAATACGAATGGGAGCCTCTTACTGTGCCAGCGATCTGCGCTCGCGCGTACACGCACTTTGATCTCGTCTTCTGGGACGCCCTTCGCACGCAATTCGCCGATCGAATCCATCGAAACCGGCACTTGTAACACGTGCCGTGTCTCCGCGCCAGTCTTCGGGTAAAACGGAGAAATCGGCTCGGAGCATTTGAAATCACTTGAATAGTTGAAACTAAACGAATCAATGGCGCGGAGCAAAGCGCTGGTGACGGTAAATCCCGGCGACGCAAAGCCCGTTATGTTGGTTGCAGATGCTGCGGTGAGCGCCTCGAGCCCTCTGCCGATGCGCGCTTTGATAGTCGTCTCGTCCATGTTCGGTAATTCATTCATCCATGCATAGTGATCATACCCGTGCAAGCCAAGTTCGTGTCCCTCGTTGGTAATCCTCAGCAGGGCTGCTGGACACGCCTCTTCGACGCGCACGTTCCGCAAGATCCCGTTTAAACTTTGGAATCGGTATCGCAGCGGTTTCGATTTGATGAACTTCAGGTAACTTTGCGGGTTTGCGACGTGCTTGAAGAGATTAAGCGCTAGTCGGTCAGGACCAGTGGTTACGAAGAACGTCCCTTTAATGTCAAGAAGCCGAAATAGGTCCAACAGTTCAGGTGCTAGGGCAATATCTCGTGCGCTATCAATGTCAATTCTTATCGCAACAGGGGTCTCACACATGGCCGCTTGTACAAAAAAGTATATCTATACACGTTTTCAAAAATCGTAACTAGTATTAAGCTTGTCGTTAGCCGCAAGCCGTTCAGTTGAAGTCGCACATTTTTTACAACGATTTGGTAGAGGCACAAAAACCAATGGATCGTTCGCTGCTCAGACAGAATCAAAGCGTCAGGCTGAAGGTGGGCCTACTCTTCGCGTGCCTCGCGCTTACTTTTTTTATCTTCGGGAGCGCTTTTGCCAACGTCGCTCCCCTGCTTAACTACGCTACGCTAAAGCAAAACGGGTTTTACATATGGGCAGTACTAGCTCTGTGTATCGTGTGGGTTTATGTCAAGCGAACAGAGATTCTCGACGCCGCCCACATAGGGACCGATAGTCAATGGGTGCTCGTCGGCATAACACTTGTTGGCGGCTCTCTTGGAGTCCTATACTACGCTGCTGCTTTTGCCGAGTCGCTTCCGTTAACTCTATTTGCCATTGCTTTTGTCGTCGTCGCTCAATTTTCGCTTCTTTTTGGAAAGGCGTCAAAAATACCGCTCATGCTGCTGGGGGTGTTAGGTATTGCCGTCGCTTTTCCGGCGCTACTCGAAAGCGCACTGGCGGCACCTTTCCCGAGGGCAACGGCAGTTCTCTGCGTGTCAACATTGCAACTAGCCAGGGTGCCCATCACTCTAAATGGGGTCACCGTGACGCTAAACAGCCTGATGGGGTATAACATTGTTGTGAACGTCGATACGAGGTGCGCTGGAAGCGACTCGTTAGCGATATTTCTGGCGATTTTTGCCCTCATGCTCATCGATCGAAAGCCAGGCAACAAGGCCGTGCTCGGACTGTTTATTTTTGGTGTTGTTGGCACGTATCTGCAGAACTTTGTGAGGCTGCTAGCGTTGTTCACAGCTGGATATTACTATGGCGCTAACGCCCTGTGGGCAGTTCATGACTACGCAAGTTACATACTTTTTCCAGTGTGGTTTCTAGCCTTTGCGGTCATTTACATGAGGTATGCTCGGAAGCCAGGTAATCCGGCGATCGGGCGTATGACAAGCACTGAGAGCACGCCGGAGCTCTAGTGTGCTTGACTCGACCCCTAGGCGGGGTGTTGTATGTCCGCGCCTCGTACCTGTTCTCTTTTACGCCAAGCTGCTAAAATTAGCGTCATTTGACGCTTTGCTCCCCGCAGCGCGGTTGGAATGTGAAGTGCAAATAACAAAGACTAAGTAGCATTGTAAAAAAATTAACTAGCCAACCAACAAGCCGTAATTCGTCTTTAGCTGCATATCGACGCAGCTTCTTTTTAGACATGTGAGACTTCCCAAAGATGTCTACACCCCACCATAAAACGCGCGTCCGCATACACAGCAGGACTCAACGTTTCAAAAGGTTCGCATATCTGTTACTTCTGGCAGCGGTTCTGGTCTCTCTCACAGCGGCGACGGCAAACCTTGCGGGAGCAGCAAACGCGACTGGGGCGCAGTCATTAGTGGGCGCGACGACGCATCCGATACAGTATTGGATTGGCTGCGCGCCGTCAATGGTAACTAGCGCCAATTTGAACTATTTTAAACAACAAGGATTCACCGCTGTCGTTGTGGTTGTGCCCGACAGTCAAACGTATCAGACGCAGCTCAACACGATCAAATCGCTC
>PMMR01000041.1 GCA_003162175.1 Candidatus Methanoflorens crillii
CGCAACAGGCTACGCCCTTGTACGTAATAATCGGCCAATCTTTCCTCCCGTCAACCGCGTGACGAAGCACCTCCGATAACGTCCCATTGCGCCCAGGAACCTCGCGCGATGCGATTTTTAGCGGCTTCCTGACATTTTCACGCGCTGATGTCTGACGGATCTCGCATGCTCACCGTTAAGTGACCGCAACTGCAGCACTACTCGATCCGCTGCACAAAGGAGATATTGGCTGAGCGCCCACAAGTATCAATCAGGATGAACGAACACGATAGCTCGACGCAGACCGTGCTCAAAGTCGGCGGCAGCCTCATTGAGGTGGCTGCAGACTTAATTGACTACCTGATTGCTGCTCACGTTGACGCGCTCGTGGTGCCGGGCGGTGGACCATTTGCACAGACTGTCAGACACTACGCGGGCCGCACAGATGAAACAACCGCTCACTGGATGGCAATCCTGGCGACGAATCAATATGGCTTCTATCTGGCCTCATCGGGAGCAGAATTGGTTGAGGATCTCCGGGCAGTTGAGCGCGGAATTCACATCTTGTTGCCGTTCAGAGCGCTTTACGAGCGTGACCCCCTACCACACTCTTGGAACGCCACTGCAGACTCCATCGCGGGGTGGGTTGCCCATCAGCTCAATGCCGATCTCGTCATAGCGACCGACGTTGACGGGATCTTCTCAGCAAACGAAGTGATTTCAACCATCGCAGCGAGCGACCTCACGTCAGAGACGTGTGTGGACGCGTTGCTTCCCAAGCTTTTGGAAAAGTACGAGTTGAACTGTACAATCGTGAACGGCCGGCAATTTCAACGCGTCGTCGACGCTATCAGTGGACACAACACGATCGGCACGACGATCATTGGACGAAAGTAGTTTATAAAAGTCCTTGCTCTATAGAGTAGAAGCACCTGATACGGGGATGCTCACTCACTGACAAGACGTGGAGAAGTGAAGGAAGGGGGGAGACGTGCATATCGTGCGGTGCGCGATTAGCCAGAGACAGCGCTATATCGTATCCATGCCCCTCGTGCGGAGAGATAATCACACGATGCAAGAGGTGCAGGAAATTGAGCAATCCGTACCGATGTGCGTGTGGTTTCGGAGGCCCTTAGATGGCAGAAGTAGCAGCACAGATAAAGATAATGCCCAACGGCCCGGACGTTGATCTTCATGGCCTAAGTGCGCGAATTGAATCTCAGGTCGCCCAGTACGGGCGAGTCCATAGCTGCGAAGTGCAACCCATCGCGTTTGGGCTTAAGGCACTATTGATCACCGTCATCGTTGAGGACAGAGAGGGCGGAACTGAAGCTTTAGAAGCGTCCTTATCGGTAATCGAAGAGGTAGAAAGCATTCAAGTCGTGGCCATAACGCGAATGCTGTGACGCCGTCGAGCTGTGGACGCAAAAATGCACCGACCGGGATTCGAACCCGGGTTGTGGGCTTTCTTCACGCGTTGGAAGGCCCAAGTCATAGCCACTAGACCATCGGTGCGCGACGCAAAACTACTTTAACAGAACGTATATTAATGCTTTGCACGGCGTGTGTAGAAGATGTCCCAACGAAGAAAGAAAAGAGGGTTTATCAACGACATCGTGTTGCAGCGCATAGACCGTTTGTTCGATGCGGCCGCCGCAGAGTTTCCAGCACACGCGCAGCGNNAAGATGCGTTTTTGCAGAAGCTGCGGGACGTATTTTGTCTACGGAACGAACGCGCGCGTGCGCATAAAAGACAAACGTACCGTTATCACGTGCTTAAAGTGCGGTGACCTAAGGCGTTATTGAGTGGCAATTCACACAGATGACCAAAAGTGACACGCAAAAACTTAAGACCCTCTCGGCAGAGCTTGTTCCGACCCTCTGGATCGGTAAGTACGGCGCAAACGATGCAATCGTACTCGAACTGCAACGTCAACTCAAGCTAAGGAAGATGGTTAAAGTGAAGATCCTGAAGGCTGCCTTACTCGAATCAAGTCGCGAAGATATCGCGCACGAACTCGAGCACGCGTCAGGAGCGCAGTTGGTCGATTTGAAAGGCGCCACCGCTGTGTATCTTTCGCCATATCGCGTCAAAAAAACGACTCAAAACGGCTATGCGTATCAGAGAAAATGATATAAGTCAAAAAGACGTAAAGAAGCTTGATTCCAGTAGAGAAGTCCAATTAGGAGATTAAATGACCACATTGTACGATGTTCCTGCCAATAAACTGATCGAACTTACCGCAACTAAGCTGAAGAGCGACGAACGATTCATCCCCCCGGAATGGGCGTCATGGGTAAAGACGGGGATGCACAGAGAACACCCGCCACAGAATGATGACTGGTGGTATGTCCGCTGCGCCGCACTGCTGCGACGCATCGCAATGGACGGTCCCGTTGGCACGCAGCGACTCCGCTCGGTCTACGGAGGCAAAACCGACAACTCGTCAAAACCTGAGCGATTTGTCAAAGGGAGTGGCTCAATAATTCGAAAAGCGATGCAACAACTCGAGAACGCGGGGTTCGTTAAGACGACTCCAAAAGGTCGCGAGATCTCGTCACAAGGCAGGTCGCTCCTCGACAATAGCGCGTACGAACTCGCACAGAACGCATAGACGACCGGGAGTGTGAGGATTATGGATGATGACCTCGAACAAATACGGAGGCGACGCCTCGAACAACTCCAAGCCCAGCAGAGCGGAATGCAAGGGCAATCCACCGAAGAGGCAGAACAGGCTCAAGCGCGAAGAAGCGCCCTTCTGCGACAGGTGCTCACCCCCGAAGCTCGGGAACGGCTGAACAGCATCAGATTAACCCGCCCCGACTTTGCTGACTCAGTCGAGTCGCAGCTGCTTACCCTGTACCAAAGTGGCAGACTTACTGGACAGATAACTGACGAACAGCTTAAGCAACTCCTCAAACAAATCGCCCCCAAAAAGCAGAACATACGCATCACGCGCAGATGAAGGTCGGCGTTTTGTTCAGCGGGGGCAAGGATAGCGCACTTGCAGCCCTTCTTCTCAGCCCCTTCACGCAAATTGAGCTCGTTACGATGTCGTTCGGAATTGTGCCGAATGACGCGGCGTCAGTAGCGAGCGTACTCGGTTTTCCCCACGTGACCATCGACCTTGAAGAGGGGCTCGCAACAGCCACCGTCGACGCGATGATCCAGGACGGATACCCTAACAGGGGAATCAACCAGCTGCACAAAACGGCGCTTGAACGCGCTGCCGCACGCTATCAGGTCGTGGCCGATGGCACGCGCCGGGATGATAAGGCGCCGCTCTTAAACGTGAGTGAGGCGCGAAGTCTGGAAGATCGCTCGGGGATCGACTACGTACGGCCACTCCTCGGCTATGGACGAAGGGCGATCGACGCGCTTGTCGCCGCACTTCTCGAGGTCACGTGCGGAGAGTGTATCTCGTTTGACTACGAAGTCGAACTGCGCAAGGTTATGGAGAGGTCGTACGGCTATGAGGCTGTGAAGGCCGTTTTCCCACGGAAGCACATCCAGTCAAGGGTCACGGGCCGAAAAAACGTGGTTTTCTGAGCCGTATTGGCGTAAACAATTATTAACGATGAAATGAAATAGGCTACTCTGATCGTGAGGGTGAGAGAAATTCCGAGCAATCCACCGAGATCTGCTACAGAGGGACTGCAATGAGTAAAGTAAGCAAGGGGAAAAAGAAACGACTCGCAAAAGCCACAAATCAAAACAGGCGCGTGCCGGCGTGGGTGACCGTGCGTACAAACCGCAACGTGACGACCCATCCAAAAAGGCGGCACTGGAGACGCGGTCGCCTCAAGGTGTGATAGTTCATGGCGAAAGACACGAAGGTGGAGGAAGAGCGGGTGTACACCATACCGCTGCGAGCAGTGAAACACACGCCTAGGTGGAGACGCAGCAAGAAAGCGATGTCGGAAATTCGTCAGTACCTCGCCCACCATTTGAGCGCAGAAGAAGATAAAGTCAAACTTGATCCCTCGATCAACCAAAAAGTCTGGGAGAGAGGCTCGAGCAATCCGCCGAATAAGATCACCGTCCGGGCGATGAAGTTCGACGATGGCGTCGTCGAGGCAGAACTCGCGACCGAATCGTGATGTTCGCGTTTGTAAAAAGAAAACCATTCGCAGAGGATCCAACGTGGTCAAGCGTATCTCGATAGACGGAAGCGCCGTGCTCGGCGTCTTTGCTGCGTGTACCGAAGATTTCTTGCTTACTGCCCCAGCGCAGAGCGAGGAGGAGCAGCTCAACTTCCTACAGGAGCTTGACGTGACCCCCGTCCCACTCCTCGTAGGCTCAAGCACAGTCGTCGGGTCGCTCGTCGCCGGAAACTCGAACGGATTTGTCGTTTCAAACAATGCGCTCAGGCGCGAGATGGCACAGCTCAAAGCGAGTTGCGGAGGTTTGACCGTGCGAAAGCTCCCTGGGAGGATCAACGCCGCTGGAAACGTTATCCTCGCAAACGATACCGCAGCGCTGATCCACCCCAACCTAATCGCTCGAGCCGATAGAGTCATTTCTGAGGCCTTAGGCGTGGACGTGCAGCGCGGTACGGTCGCCGGTCTGAAGACGGTTGGGATGGCGGCGTGCGCAACGAATAAAGGCGTTTTGGCGCATCCAAAAGCGACGGAAGGAGAGCTTTCGAAACTGGACGACACCTTCGGCGTTCCCGTCAACATCGGCACCGTGAACTATGGATCACCGCTTGTGGGATCTTCACTTCTTGCAAACACGAAGGGCTACGTCGTAGGCCTAGAGACGACAGGAATAGAGCTCGGGCGGATAGAGGAGTCACTAGGGTTTCTGTAGCCTTTAGAAGCGCCCCACAAAGGCCGCGCTCGTTAGTTTGGATAGTTATTTAACAGATAACCTCGCGAATAACTCAATGATCGAGTCATCCTAAGCGAGGACGTTGACCTTGTACCTGCCCCCCGGGCGCCTATCACACGCTGATTAACAGATGGTGTAAGTATGGAAAGCAAAACCTTTCAAATAATGGGTTCCTTCAAAGCAGGACGTTCGTGGGAACGATTTACAAAAAAAGTTTCGAGCAACAACGAGAAAAATGCAGCCGAAAAGCTCTACTCACTTATCGGCAGTGAGCATGGCTTAAAGCGGAGAATGATTCGAATTGAATCCGTCGAAGCGGCAGAAGTGTGATAGCATGGCAAGCGAGCAAGAAGTCCGCGTGTTGGTCGCCCAACTACAACAAACTGAAGCAGAAGCGCGTGCGTACGAGCAACAAATGGAGGTCATCAGCTTCACCATCAACGAGATAGAAAACGCAGTCACGGCTGTAGAAGCGCTTTCCAAGCCCAAGATCGGCAAAGAAACGCTTATACCGATCGGGGCGAGCTCGTTCGTCTATGGCAGCATTCCTCAAACGAAAAGGGTTATCATTGGACTCGGCGCCAACGTCTCCGCTGAGGTGGATGTCACCGACGCGGTTTCATACCTCAACGACCGAAAGAAAAAACTAACGGACATGCAAGGACAATTCACGGCTCGGCTGAATCAGATCGGCTCACAAATCTACGAACTCCAAACGAAATTACAGGCGTACCAATCGCAGTCACAGGCGGCACGCTAGATGTTTGAAAGCTTGAGACAAAAACTCAATCAGTTTAAGCAAACCGTCAATAACAAAGAACGCGCGCTTGATGATGCAGAAGTCGAGACATCTGCAAATAATGCCACTCCCCTAGCCGAAGGTTCAGAAGAAGCCATAAGCGAGACATACACGCCTCGCGCCGTTAACGTTGACGAGACAGTCGAGGCCCCTCAACCGGCTGAAGCGCCGACACAGGGAGTAATGCAAAGCGAGACTACGAGAGCGACAAGGGGCAAATCCCTTTTTGAGAGAGAAATAAAGGAAAAAGACCTGGAAGAGCCGCTATGGGATCTTGAGATTGCACTCCTTGAAAGCGATGTGGCGATGTCAGTCTCTGAAGAGATCATTGATACGGTAAAAAGGGAGCTGATTGGCACCAAGCGCAAGTGGCGCCAAGATGTCGGCTCACTAGTCGAGCAGGCGTTGCGCGACGGAATCTTGAAAGTACTCGACGTAAACAGCCTTGATTTCGACGAACTTATCAAACAGGCACCAAAACCTGTGACCATCGTATTTACCGGCATCAATGGAACAGGAAAGACCACAACTATTGCAAAGGTTGCATACCGCCTTAAAAATCAGGGATATGCTGTCGTGCTCGCAGCAGGGGACACGTATCGGGCCGGCGCCCTTGAACAGATTGAGCGACACGCTGAAAACTTGGGAGTGAAGCTCATCAAGCACCAGCAGGGCGCGGACCCCGCTGCTGTTATCTATGACGCGGTGCAGTACGCGCGCGCAAAACACAAAGACGTTGTGCTTGCAGACACGGCCGGACGAATCCACACCAATGTTAACCTCATGAATCAGCTCAAGAAAATTGAGCGAGTGATTGATGCGGATCTTGTGGTTTTTGTCGACGAAGCCCTCGCGGGCAATGACGCGGTTGAACGCGCGTTGCAGTTCAATACGGCAATGGCCATCGATGGATCAATTCTCACCAAAGTGGATGCCGATTCAAGAGGGGGGACTGCCATCTCAATAGCGCACGCTACGAACAAGCCAATCCTCTTTTTAGGACTGGGACAAGAGTACGACGACATCGTCAAGTTCGACCCCCAGTGGCTGGTGAGCAGACTGTTCGGCGAGGCAGAGACGTAAATGGTAATGGAAAACCTCGGCAGCTCACTTCGCGACACGCTAAAGAAGATAGCGCGAGCGAATCGCATCGACGAAAAAACGCTCAACGAAGTCGTCAAAGACATTCAGCGCGCGCTCCTCAGCGCCGACGTCAACGTCGCTCTGGTGCAACAGCTGTCGAAACGCATTAAGGACCGGGCGCTAAAAGAGGAGCTCTCCGGGAAACTGAACCCGCGTCAGCATGTCATCAACATAGTGTACCAAGAGCTAGTCGCGCTCCTCGGTGAACCGATCTCCGTCCCGCTCACCCGTCATACGGTGATTATGGTCGGCCTCCAGGGCAGCGGCAAAACCACGACTACGGCGAAGCTCGCGCGATTTTTTCAGAAAAAAGGCCTAAAAGCTGCGGTCATCTGCGCAGACACCTACCGCCCTGGGGCGTATGATCAGCTTTCACAGCTCTGCGAGCGAATCGGTGTCGCTTTCTACGGCGAACCGGAGAACAAGAACGCGGTCGAGATCACAACCCGGGGCTTAATCGAGCTGAAACGCTATGACGTCATACTCGTTGACACCGCGGGGCGCCACGCGCTCGAAACAGACCTGGTTCTTGAGATGAAGGCAATCAACGAAACGGCGAAAGCAGACCAGCGCTTTCTTGTGCTCGACTCTGGCATCGGTCAACAGGCGAGCGAACAAGCGAAAGCGTTCAACGAAGCAATCGGCTTAACGGGCGTCGTTGTGACGAAGCTCGACGGAACTGCTAAAGGTGGCGGGGCGCTCTCTGCGGTTGCCGAGGTTGGAACGGGCATCGCGTTTATCGGCACTGGCGAAACCATCGACGACTTCGAGAAGTTCGAACCAGACCGATTCATCTCTCGACTGCTCGGCATGGGTGACGTCAAGACCCTCGTCGAGATGATCGAAGAAGAACCCCCTATAGAGATGGAAGAGGCGGAGGCGATGCTCAAGGGCGAGTTTACGCTCAAAGACATGTACAAACAAATGGACGCCATCCGCAAAATGGGGCCCCTGACCAAAATCGTTCAAATGCTTCCGCTCGGATCACTCGGCGTCGAAATCCCCGACGGGGCGCTTCAATCAACGAAAGAAACCCTAGAACGTTTCAAAGTCGTAATGGACTCAATGACGGACGAAGAGCTCGATCACCCACGAATAATTCGAAGTTCGCGAATAAAGCGGATCGCGCGCGGCTCGGGAGTCACTTCTGACTACGTGCGCGAGCTCCTAAAATATCACAAAACGATGCAGCGAGCGATGAAAGGCGTTCGCTCTCAAAAAGAGATGCAAAAGTTCTTGAGGAAACAAAGTTTGAAGTGAAAGCTGTACAGACTGCGCGCGCTCTCAGAGGAGTCCAAGTAATTCTGTTTTTCGTTTTTCGTACGCTTCGCTGGTGATGAACCCTTTCTCACGCAACACATCGAGTTTCTCAATTTGCTCGATTATGTCCTCTTTCATACTCTGACGCTTCTCTTCCTCGGCCATCGTTTTTCGGATTGCCTTTATCGATGATAAACTTTATGTATTGTCAGACCGTATTATAAAGACTCCAAATCGCAAGCTTCTGGAATAAAACGGCCACCCAAAAACAGCGCGCCGAAATCCCTGCGAAAGGTAAGACCTTGGGCAAGCCGCCGGAGGGATTTGAACCCCCGATCTGCTGATAATTCTTTGAGCGTTGCTCAAATACGAATCAGCCGCTATGCCGAGCTTAGCCACGGCGGCCAACCTTACTATGTTTAGACATATATAAATGCTTTACATCAGCGTCGCAGGCGCCCCACGCTGGCCGCAGCTTCGGATATCGGAGGAGTTGCCGAAATAAAGAATCCTCATTACAACACTTAGCCCGTTGTCACCTTTTATCACGAATAAGCATCATAGAGATTCCCGGCGGCACAGTTGGAAAAACGAAACAAACAGAAATGACCGCAGCATTACCAAATAGATCATGACGAATGAAGGAGACGAGATACGGAGCGTCGACGCCATTCTCGTCCGCTACGGCGAGATCGGAATCAAAAGCGACAGAGTCAGGAGCCGATATGAGCGCACGCTCGTGAATAACATAGAAAGAACGCTGGGCTTTTGCGCAATCTCCTATGAGGCCGTTTTCAGAGATTTTGGCCGCATCTTCGTGAAGACGCGTGATTCGTCGGCAGCTCAGGCGGTAGCAAGCGTTTTTGGAGTTGTTTCAGCAAGTCCTGTCCAAACAAGCGCAGCAACTCTGGATGCTATGAAGTCAGCCGCTGTCCGAATCGTTTCACCGTTGCTTACCAATGGGAAATCCTTTGGCATTCGAGCACGTCGAACGGGAACGCACGACTACTCAAGCAAAAACATCGGCGAAGTTGTCGGAGGTGCAATTGAAAAAGCAACTGGTGCGCCCGTGCGATTGTCAAAACCAGACGTCCCGTTGTTTATTGAAGTTCGGGCGAGCAACGCGTATCTCTATACCGAGGTCGTTCCAGGGGTCGGAGGCCTGCCTATGGGAACCCAAGGAAAAGTAATCGCTCTCGTCTCAGGAGGAATCGACTCCCCGGTCGCGGCATGGCTTATGATGAAGCGCGGCTGCACGATCGTTCCACTTTTTTTTGACTGTGAGCCATACCTTGATGATACCGGAAGGCAGCGGGCAGAGGCCGTCGTCAGAGCGCTCGCCGTGTGGGCGGGGCGTCCGCTCGATTTCGCAGTGGTGCATCAGGGGGCCAGTTTGAGTAAGTTCAAAAAGCTAGCCCCGCGAATGACGTGTGTACTTTGCAAGCGCATGATGTACCGGATCGCCGCATCAATCGCAAAAGCAGAAAACGCGCACGGAATCGTGACTGGCGAGAGCATCGGCCAGGTCGCAAGCCAGACCACTCAGAATCTCTTTGCAATCGACGAGGCCTCTGATGTTCCCGTCTACCGCCCACTGATAGGTCTCGACAAGACAGAAAACATCAAGCTAGCGCGACGCATAGGGACGTACCGTCTGTCAACGGCCGGCGATTCCCCGGGTTGCACCGCCGCACACCGACACCCGACGACAAACGCAGACCAAGAGGAATTAAAAAGGCATGAAGCTGACTTGCTGATAGATGAACTGAGCGCCGATGAGGCAAAAAGCCTCACCTGGCAACGTGTATTCCCTGATAAGTCATTTCGATGGGTGCTGAACCGCGAGCCGAATCCGCCTTAGTCAGCCGTGTTGCTTGACATGAGCAGTGCGCACAATCGCTGACTATTGCTCAAGTTTCGACAGGGCGCGTGCACAGGATTGTGCCGCGGCTTTTCACCTCTGAAGGTCGGTCCAGCTTCGCGCGACCTCGTCAAACTCTCTATGCAGATACTTTTCCTGCAGCAAGTGGTCAACGTCGGCCTCGAGTAGATTCGCGATTGAGAGGGCACAAAATACTACGTCTGCGACCTCTTCCGCCGCGGTTGCTTTCTCGCGTCGAATCGCGGTAGCAAGCTCGCCGCATTCCTCTAAGAGAACCGAAAGAAGGAAAAATGAGCCCGACGCCTTGTCGATCTTGCCGTACCTCTCGCTTATAGCCTTCTGAAAGTCCGAAAGATCCATCTTAACTTCGCGATGCAGCCAAGCGGACGTCGTCGACACGAATAGTCTTCCTGCCCGCGTGCTGTGCCATTATCAAAGCCCTCTCAGTGAGATCAATTACATAGTTTTCCATAACATTAACTAGGGCTTCCGCTGCCTCCTGGCTTACACGTTCTGCGCCCGCTTTTCTTATAATCCTATCAACAGGAGCAATAGGTAATTCAGTCATTCAAACCTCCTAGCCTCTTTTTACCTTTGTTGCTTCGCGTCCAGAGCACCACTGCGTTGTTTACACTATTTGAAGCTGGTGTACATCCAGTCCCACGGTTTTCCACAACGGACGTCCTGCATCTCGCCATTTATCGTCAACGGGCAGACCGTGGGATCATTCCAAGGACGCCGCTCCTCGTCAGGCGTTGTGTACTCGTAGAGCTTGTTGACGAAGTAAACCAAATAGGTTCGCTGGTCACCAAGAACCATAAATCCGTGCCAGTAATGCCCTGGAATCCGTACTGACCGCAAGACGTCACTAGTCAGAATGATCTCGTTAAGTTCTGCGGTCGCATCATCATACGCACATAGTTTAATCGCCCCCCGCAAAACCACGAAATAGTCCGTCTGTCCTCTAGTATGCCTGTGCCAAGCTCTGACGACACCCGGATACGTGATGGAAAAATTGCATTGCTGCAAGGAATCATCAACGATCCAATCTTGCCGGACCAATTCGGTAAAAAATCCTCGCTCATCTGCGCGTTTGGTGAGTGCTCGCGTCTCTATTCCTTGAAGCATTCCAGGACACAACTGTGTGCTCTTAGTTTAACTTGTTTGCGTTATTGAGCGGGGTATGCCTCAAATCGCCGGGAATCACGTCAAGGCTCTCGCGTACAGCAACAAGACTGCGAGTGAGACAGTAAACATCGACGTAATCAGCATAACGCTAAGGGCACGGTTGACAGTGGCTTTGGTTATGTTATCTACACCGTCACCGATTTCGTAGCTTGAAGGCTTCGTCAGCCTCACGCCTAACCCCCCTGCAAATAAGGCTACGGGAATCCCTGAGTTAACGGCTGGTTTCTTGTGCCGGTCCGTTTTCAAAACGTTCCATGCGTCGTCGCAGGCCGATTTGCCAGATACTATGCGAAAGCCTAGCAGCATTGGAACAATTGCCAAACGGGTCGGAAGGTAGTTGAAAATGTCATCTAGTCGCGCTGAAAGCAATCCTGCGTGTCTTCTGTGATCCTTGTAGCCAAGCATCGAATCAAGGGTGTTCACGGCACGATAACAGAGCGCGCCCGCTACACCAAAAACGGCAAAAAACAGAAGCGGAGAGACTAT
The DNA here is from genome assembly GCA_003162175.1 of Candidatus Methanoflorens crillii. Taxonomy (GTDB): domain Archaea; phylum Halobacteriota; class Bog-38; order Methanoflorentales; family Methanoflorentaceae; genus Methanoflorens; species Methanoflorens crillii. The sequence goes on from PMMR01000041.1 coordinate 11,572, forward strand.
GCTGTCAACAGTATTCTCACCGACTGACTCACACACGCTCGACAAGATGCTTTCGCGATCGAGGTGCAACCTTTCCCTGCTGACGAGCGCGCGCAGGTGCAACCGGGCCGCGCCGATGTCTGTGTAGGCGAGATCGGTGACTTCGACGGCCTCTTTTTTCAGCGTGAATATCGTAAATGATGCCTTGAGCAAGTAGGCACTGAGCCCGACATAGCACAACAGCAACCCGACGTTTCCGCTTGCGATCTGATAACCTAGCCACTCGAAAAGCACGACCGGTGCGGTGAATGTCGCGATCAGACCTAACGCGAGAGCGGCCCCCTTGAAGCGCTGCGCATTATCAGTCCCCCCGTACAGGCCCGGCTCCAGGATTGTCACGATTCTCCCCATCCACACAACCGGATGCGCCGCGGCTGGAGGTTCGCCGAGAAACATGTCGAGTGCCAACGCCAGAAAAAGAATCGAGATTTGGACGAGAAGCCAAGAAAACATTAGTTATAATCCGATAATCGAGTATAGCGCTTGCATGTCCACGTGTTCGAGCACGACACGAGCCAGCTCGTCAAAGGGATCCACATCTTGATCGGACGGCAGCTGACACTCTAACCCAGTAGATCGCTGTGGAGCTCTGCGGTGTGCACCGTGTGGCTTTCGCATACGTCTAGAGTGCAGATGCTCCACCAAAGCAGAGCGAAAGTTGTCGTTGTGGAACAGGCCGTGCAAGTAAGTACCAAAAACAAGGCCCGTAGCATCCTGCCCCCCATCATCGTCAAATATCGGAAGCCCACACGTTGTGCTGCCCATGTGAATCTCGTACCCCAGTACTGTTTGGTTCGTCAAGCGGTCGAACACCGGCCCCGTTCCGGTGACGCGTTTTTCTACCTGCTTCGTTGTCTTTTTAGAAGAATTGAAAACAGTCCAGGCTTGCAGCAGCCGCAACCCTTCGACGAAATTGCTTTGGTTTTGCGTTCCCTCGAAGCCTTCGTCAGTTATTGTCTGCCCAAGCATCTGAAATCCCCCGCAAATTCCGATGATGGGGATTGTTCTGGCACTCGCCTCGATCCGCTTATCCATGCCAGAGCGACGCATTGCTCTCAAATCGTCAACCGTGTTCTTTGTGCCGGGAATAATTATGGCATCGGGCTCACCGAAATTATCATTTAACGAAACATATCGAACTCGGGCAACGGCTTCAAGCGGTTCAAAATCAGTGAAATTAGAGATATGAGGAAGCCTGATCACGGCGATGTCGAGTATGCTGTGTGCGGCCGGCAGTGTGTCACCAAGCGAAACGGAATCTTCAGACGGTAATCGCACGTTCACGTAGGGAATAACGCCCAGAACAGGGATCCCGGTGAGCTCCTCGAGCTGTGTTAGGCCTGGCTCAAGCAGCTTCTCATCGCCTCGGAACTTGTTGATGATGAAGCCTTTGATACGTTTCTGATCATCCTTTGCCAGCAATTGCACTGTTCCATACAGGCTGGCAAAAACGCCGCCTCGCTCGATATCACCTACGAGGACTACAGGGGCATCGGCACCGCGTGCGACGCGTAGGTTTGCGATGTCCTGCTTGTAGAGGTTGATTTCTGCAGGACTGCCGGCGCCCTCCATTACGATGACATCATATGAACGAGCAAGCGCTTTCAATGAATCGCAGACATGCTGAAAAATAGCTTCTGTTGAGTCATAATACTCGCCCACTTTTCGATCACCTAGGGGCTTTCCGTGCAGGATCACTTGCGACATCATGTCCCCCTTAGGCTTCAACAAGACCGGATTCATGTCTACTGACGGTTGAATCCTAGCAGCCCACGCTTGTACGGCTTGCGCGATTCCGATTTCATCACCATTCTTCGTCACCCATGAGTTCAAGCTCATGTTTTGGGACTTGAACGGCGCAACCTTGTGACCATCATCCACCAAAAGCCTACAGAGCGCGGCAACTAGGACGCTCTTGCCGACGTGCGATGCCGTTCCACTGATCATTAAAAAGCGTGCCATGCTTGATCAACACCTAACGCTGCTTCCCACAGGTTCATTCCTTGAGATACCCGAACGGCCAAATTCAAGCACTTTTTATCACAGGCCGCGATAAATACTTGTGGGAAATCGTACACTAGAAGTTTTGGAGCAGATCGAACCTCTTCAGCGGGCTCCGGCTCTCGTTGAGAGACCGCAACAGAAAGAAACCTTATAGTATACGATGATCACGAAAGACGCGCTGGGTGGATAAAGCCGCCCTTGAGCATCAAGTCCGCAAGCACGATAGCAACCATGGCTTCGGCCACTGGGACTATTCTGGGCAGGATACACGGATCGTGCCTGCCCGATACCGACAGATCGACTTCCTCTAGCGTTTCCAAATCGACTGAGGTTTGTCGCATTCCGATTGAAGGAGTCGGCTTCACCGCAATTCTGCCGATAATCGGCGCCCCCGTCGAAATGCCTCCGAGAATTCCGCCAGCTCTGTTCGTTTTGGATTCTATTCGGCCATCCGTCGTCGCGAATTGATCATTCATTTCGCTCCCTTTCAGTTTTGCTGCGAGGAAGCCTACGCCAATTTCAACGCCCTTGACGGCGCCGATACTCATAAGGGCCTTACCCAATTCTGCATCGAGTTTCCCAAATACCGGCTCACCAACACCCGGAGGAACATTGAAAGCGACGATTTCAGCAATGCCACCGACGCTATTGCCAGCTTCTTTCATACATTCGATGCACGCGACCATCTCGTCCGACGCAGCCGCGTCACAGCATCGCACGATGCTCTTCTCAGCGAGGAGCAGGTCCTCTGGACTCTCAAAGACGAACTTGGACTGTATCCCGTGGATATCGATAACGTGCCCGAGCACGCGGATCTCTCGGTGCTCGAGCAGTTTCTTTGCCACTGCCCCCGCAGCAACGCGGGCGGCAGTCTCTCGGGCTGATGCTCGCCCCCCTCCACGATGATCTCGCCATCCGTATTTAGCGTGAAAAGTGTAATCCGCGTGGCCGGGACGAGGCACGTGACGTAGCTCATCGTACCCGCGCGAGTCGACGTCCTCGTTCCGGATGATGATTGAAATCGGGGTGCCAAGCGTCTTGTCTTCGTAGATGCCCGAAAGTATGTGCCCGGTATCCTTTTCGGAACGTGGTGTCGTTATACTGCTTTGCCCTGGACGTCTGCGGTCGAGCTCTTTTTGAATGTCCTCTTGGGTTATTCGCAATCCCGCCGGGCACCCGTCGATAACTGCCCCTACCGCTGGTCCATGACTCTCACCCCACGTCGTTACTCGAAAAATATGTCCCCAAGTGTTCATGAGGCAAGTCCCCTGCGATGAGTTTCAGAGGCTCTCAATGCTCGTCTGCTCGAGATTTGCTCCGAGGGCGAAGATGTCGTCAAAGAAGTCCGGGTATGACACTTTTACCGATTCTGCAGTGTCGATCTGGGTCTCTCCCACAGCTCCCAGCGCTGCGACCGCAAGCGCCATAACGATGCGATGGTCCCCGTATCCGTTCAAGCTAGCTCCTTTGGGCCTTCCACCCTTGATGCGCAACGTATCGTCCACCTTTTTGATATCGACCTGCATTTTTCTCAGCTCCGTTATTATGGCGACCAGTCGATCCGTCTCCTTGTAGCGCAGGTGAGCGACGTTTGAGATGTCGGTAGTGCCTTGAGCGTATGCGCCCAGAACCGCGAGTATGGGAACAAGATCTGGCACGTCGCCTGCGTCAATCGCGATGCCCTGGAGCTCGGCACCGTCTGCGGTGACGACATCACCCCCCCATGAGATATGTACCCCCATGTCTTTGAGGATCTGGACAATTTTCTCGTCACCTTGTTTCGACTCAGAGAGGTTGTGCACGCTCACGCGAGAATTTGTTATTGCTGCGGCACTTAAATGAAAGGCTGCCGACGAGAAGTCGCCGGGAATCTGAAAATCCGTATCTGCGTATTGCTGACAGCAGGGGATCATAAATTCATGATAATCAGTGCTTACGTTAACTTGTGCTTGGTTCAGCAGTTCAAGTGTCATGGCAACGTACGGGCGCGAGCTAAGGTTGTGGACTTTCAGCACACTGCCAGCTTGACACAGCGGACAGGCTATCAGAAGCGATGATAAAAACTGCGAGCTCATCGGATTCGTAAGCGTTGATTCTCCGCCCAAAAGGACGCCTTTGACGATGATAGGCACAGTACCGTCCGACTTTGTCGAGAGAACCTTTGCGCCGAGTTCGTTGAGAGCGTCGATTAGCTGAGAGCTCGGTCGAGTCCTCAGCGACGCATCCCCGGTCAAAACTGTCGTGCCATCAATCAAGGAGCAAACGCCCATCAGAAAGCGCAACGTCGTCCCGGAGTTTTGGCAATCTATAACATTATCAGGCCTTTGCGGCTCTCCTTGCACGCCTTCGATGAAAAACGCATCGTCAACAGGATTTATCGTCGCACCGATCATCTCACAAGCGCTTACCGTCGCGCATGTGTCCGCAGAGACCAAGGGTTTGATGATGCGTGAAGTCTTCGCTAAGCTGGCCATGACTATAGCGCGATGGGTATAGCTTTTCGACGGAGGTGCGTCGAGTTTGCCGCGAATGGTGGATTGCGAGACCTTCACGTTCATAGTATATGAATGATTAGAATCAATTTATTTAAACGTGTGGTAGAAATGTTAGATCGACTGGAAAAAGAGATAGAAATGCTTGAAAGGCACTTAGAGGTTTTAAACGCAGTCGTTATTGGTGAGCCTATTGGGATTTCGAAATTATCAGAAGTGACTGGACATTCCAAATACAAAGTCCGCTACTCGCTCCGAATATTAGAGCAGGAGGGCCTGATCAAACCATCACCGTATGGGGCAATTACGAGCTCGAGGATTTCAGAGTTTGTTCAGAACTACGAGCAACTTCTCGACCAGTTTTTACACAAGCTAAGTGAAGTGAAAACCAACTACAGGATTACACGAAATTGAAGTCCAAAGACGCCCACAATGAGCATCACTCGTCGCGCAAACTGTTCTACGACCTTAAAGCTTAAGTAAAGAAACACACTAGAGAGATGTGTCAAGCCGCCATAACTCAGTTGGTAGAGTGCGTGGCTGTTAACCACGATGTCACAGGTTCGAGCCCTGTTGGCGGCGTCAGCGGGCCTGTAGCTTAGCCAGGTCAGAGCGCCCGGCTCATAACCGGGCGGTCACCGGTTCAAATCCGGTCAGGCCCACCTCTTAGATTCTGAGACGGCACGGTAGATTCACCCCATTCAACTTACGGCGGCAACTTTTTTTTCAACGAAGACTACATCCCGCGTTAACCGACCAAGTCGACCTGTCGCTCGTTACGAGCGGCAATTTGCGTTCGGGACGCACAGAACAAATGGCACCGAGCTAAATAAATATGAGGTCAGCCATTAGGCTTACTACAAGCAGGACCAGCGTCATAGGTCCATAACGTCCGTAAACGCGCATTTGATTCGACCAGCGTGATCAGCGTGAAGTTCGAACAAGTCATGAGCAACGTGGAAGAGGCCGTAACCGAAGACGAGCTAGCTGCCCTTCTGGACAATGCGACAAACATCACCGCCTATGCCGGCTACGAACCTAGCGGAGCACTCCATCTTGGACATCTACTAACGGCGTATAAGCTCATGGATCTTCAGTCAGTCGGCGTCGACGTCATCGTGCTGCTCGCGGACTTGCACGCGTATCTGAACGAAAAGGGCACGATGGATCAAATCCGCGACTGGGCGGACCACTACCAGAAGTGTTTTTCCGCTTTAGGCCTTGCTGAAGGAACGAGATTTGTACGCGGGAGCGATTATCAGCTTGAACCAGAATACACCAAGCTGATTCTGAAACTAGCGAGGCACACCACGCTAAACCGCGCTCGGCGAAGCATGGACGAGGTTTCGAGAAACGCGGAGGACCCTGTCGTGTCTCAAATGATCTATCCGCTTATGCAAACAGCGGACATAGGATACTTAAACATCGACATCGCCGTTGGCGGTATCGATCAACGTAAGATTCACATGTTGGCGCGAGAAGAGCTCCATTCAATGGGATTTAAATCCCCTGTATGCGTCCACACGCCAATCCTGCTCGGCCTCGACGCGAACAAAATGTCGTCGTCAAGGGACAACCTTGTAGCCATTGAAGATTCGCCTGAGTCCATCAAAAAGAAGATTCAATCCGCTTATTGTCCGCCGCGAACCGCGGAAGATAACCCCCTCCTTCAGTTGTACCGGTACTATGTCTTTCCCCAGTTCAAGCAAGTTGAACTCGAGCGACCCCAACAATACGGCGGCCCGATTCGTTACGAGGACTTCGCCACGCTCGAGCTGGATTACGCCGCTGGCAAGCTTCACCCGCTGGATCTCAAAAATGGTGCAGCAACATATATCGAACGAATCATAGGACCTATTCGCAGCGCGTTACGCAGCGACTAAACTATTTCGACGGAAAGAAGAAGGGCCGTGTTACGAACGAGGTGTTTCTCTGAGTCAAGAGCCGCAGACTAAGGTTAGACTGCCACGGAAGGAAGAAGGGAAAGTCCTCGGGAGTGTAGAAAGCATGCTCGGCGCAAACAGGGTGAAAATCCACTCTATAGACGGCAAAACTCGCATGGGGAGAATTTGCGGCAAGATGAAAAAGCGCGTCTGGTTACGAGTCGGCGGCGTCATCGTTATGGTGCCCTGGAGTTTTCAAGACGATAAAGCGGACATCGTGTGGCGATACCAAGGAACGCAGGTTGAGTGGCTCAAGAAGAACGGGTACTTATAGCGCCACTAAACAGCGCGTTCTCGGCCCACTAAACAACTAATGACCAACGTGCCTGATTTGATTGACGACAAGATAAAACGCATCGAGAGAGACATTGACGATCTGCGCGTACGCGACAAAGAAGCAGACGATTTCAAGGTGCGAGACGAAGTATTCGACGAGCTCACCCTTAAGGCTCTGTATCGCCTCGCGAGCGGCGGGCTTATACAAGCGCTTGGTGGCCCTATTTCGACGGGAAAAGAAGCTAACGTTTTCCACGCCATAGGGAGGGGCGGACGAGAACTCGCGATCAAGATCTATCGAATAAAAACGAGCGACTTTAAGGCTATGCACAACTATATACTGGGCGATTACAGATTCGCGCACGTCAGAAGAACCAAAAAGGACATAGTATTCGCGTGGACAAAGAAAGAATTCCGGAACCTAACGCGCGCGCGTAAAGCACGCGTCCGCGTCCCCGAGCCGCTCAAATATTGGCAAAATGTCCTCGTCATGCAGTTTATAGGGCGAGAAGGCGTCGCTTGTCCGCCTTTGAAGCAGGCAGTGGAAAACTTAGAAAACGTCAAAGAGGTTTACGACGCAACGGTCGAATTCATGAAGAGACTTTATCAAGATGCACACGTGGTCCACGCCGACCTCAGTGAATACAACATACTTGTCGACGACCAAGCCGATCCGGTATTCATTGATATGGGGCAGTCTGTGCTTGTAGAGCACCCCCGTGCGCAGGAGTTTCTGCAGCGGGACGTCAGCAACGTGGTGAAGTTCTTCAACGAAGCTGGAGTGCAGGCTTCAGCGATCACGGTTTTGAGAGAGATCACTAAATGAGGGAGTACCTGAAGGTTCCTAGAGACCGCATAGGGGTCATCATTGGCGTCGGTGGTAGCACGAAAGCCCAGATCGAGGAAAAAGGCGAAGTGAAACTTGACATCGATAGCGCCGAGGGCACGGTCACGATCGAGAGTGATTCGCTCGGCATTTTGAAGGCAACAGAAGTCGTTAATGCGGTTGCTCGAGGTTTTAGCCCAGAAAAGGCCTTCCGGATTTTCGACGATGAACAGATAACCCTCGATATCATAAACCTTTCAAAGGTTGCCGATACGCCAAAGGAGCTCAAACGGATTATGGGGCGCGTAATTGGCAAAGAGGGAAAGACGCGAGAGGCTCTTGAGAGTCTCACAGGCGCGAATGTTTCTGTTTACGGCAAGACTGTTAGCACGATCGGGTACATCGATCAAGTTCAGACCGTCAGAACAGCTATCGAGATGCTCGCAGAAGGAGCCAAACACGCTGCGGTCTACAGTTTCCTTGAAAGAAAACGGCAGGAACTAAAACGCTCCCAAATGGATTATCTTGAATGACTAATGCCGTCGAATAGAGAAGCGTTCATCCGTCACGCGGCACAGGCGCTGCAAGAAGCTGAGATACATCTGCCGCGCGATGTTACGCGGGCACTCGCCAACGAGCAAAGGCTGAGTCGGACGAACGGGTCAAAGAACCATAGGCGCGATCCTTGAAAACGTCAGGCTAGCGGGTGTTGCGGGTCTTCCGATGTGCCAGGACACCGGCATTCCTAACAGCATCTACGAAACGGTCCGTGTAAGCTCGCGCGAACGTGTCCTACACTTGATCGCTGATCGAAAACGCAGCCTATGACCTACCGGCCGCATCAATCAATTTTTTTCTGGGTGTCTATGATCCGCTCGTGTTTGTACGCTTCAACAAGCGACTCAAGCCGGCAAAGCTGTTCGTGTTGTTTTGCGTTGGCGATTTCTGTTTGACCCTTCTCGATCATAAGCTCCAATGCATTCTTGTCGATCGTCATCAAATTGCCAGAAAGATCCAAGGCGAGCTCTCGCATCGAAAAAATAGGAATATCAGCTTTAAATAGCGTTTTTCGTGCTACGTGCGACATTTCGTTTTTAACGACAACGGCGCGTATTCGCTTGTGGACCAACAATTCTGCAGCAGCGATGCCGCCACCGCTTGCATCCTCGAACAAAACGATGCCTTTGCTCAGCCCAAATTGATCATCCGCAGCCTGAATCGCTTCTCGGTTGAAGGATTTGACGATTTTAACTGCCTTTACCGCTTTGTTACGTTCAGTTAACCCGATTTGCTTCAGCTTACGCATACGTTTCTGCAAGCCCTCGTTGACGCTTTTGCTGCGCACAAGCTCGGTCGAAAGGCGGTCGATTTCCTTTTGCCTGAACGTAACTTCTCTGTCTTTTTTGACGTTCTTTGCGTCTTGAGACCGTATGACACTAATCTTGTCTTGCAGCTTTACAACATTTTCTTGGCCTAACTGCAACGATTCCTTCAGATCAGCCACGTAGCTCAAAAGTCGACTAATTTGCTCGTCTTGTCGTTTGATGATTGCCTTGAGGTACAGGATATCGGGACCCCGGAGATCCTTCTCGGGAGCTGGAACAAGGCGCTGTACGTGATTTTCAGTAGGCGCTAGGGGCTTTTTGAGCAAATTGATCGCAGAATCAACCGTATGTCCGCGCAAAACGAGCATCTGAAGTTCGTCGAGTTCAACATCGGGAGGAGCTCTCTTCTGCACACTTTCAAGCTTGTTTTTGAGGCTTCTGGCAGCGTCGATTGCCGCGGCGAGCGCGTCTCGCTCGTGCTCGTTTGAATAGTCGAAGAGCTTCGTATCGCGCTGTTTCTGTTCAACCGAAAGTGATGAAGCAGGCGTGTGCAGAATCGCGTTAAAGGCTCGCTTTATTCGTTCGACAGTTCCAGGAACTGGATTCTTGTCCGTTGCGATGATAAGCGGGTGTCCCGATTCAATTAGCAGCCCGACGAGCTCAGAAAAACCCCACGATCTTGAGCTTCCGGTTCTAAGGACTCGACCCTTTAAATCCAAAACAGCAAAAGCGGTGGTTGTTCCGGGATCTACACCGACGATAGTGTACGTCCTCTTTGACGCAACTAGATTTCCGCCGTTTTCCTTAATGGTCGAAATTGCGTCGCACCTCCAACGCGCTTCCTAATACTCTCACTAACCTGCAAAACGGTCTGCGGGACCGTGATCGCGTTGTTTTACGTATGCTAAAACATCTTCTGTTCGTTTTGCTATTTGATATTTTCTAGCAAAATAGGATAAGACGGTGCTCACGTCTCTATAGAGCAATTCATCAGCATTGGGATGCGCCACTGAGACCCATTGCGGCCAGTCGATCAGCGCGATGTCTCCGTCGGCACACACAACTACGTTGTATTCGCTTAAGTCGGCATGAACAATGCCAAGCTGGTACGTTAACTTAATCTGCGCAATGATCTTGTCAAGAATGGCGATAGGGTCTCCCAGCGTAGTGCTGCTTATCTCTCGACCGTCTACTAGTCCCATGACGATAACATGTCGGTTGTGCGCAATCGGCCTCGGAACGGCGACGTTCCCGTACAGGGTGGTAATGGCTTCATACTCTCTTTCGGCTGCGAGCCTCGAAGCAAGCATCCACGAGCATCGTTCGGCCTTTCCGAAATAACCCCTCGATCGTTTTACGTGCCGGAACGTCGTGCCTTCACGATGAAATTTGACGATTACGATCCGCCCGCCTTCACGCTCAGCGTCGTAAATATCGGACTCTTTCCCGACGCCCACTTTCGATCCAAGGGACTCTATGGCCGTGCGCCGAACGAGCGTGTTAATGGCAAGGGCATCATAACCGCCGAAGGTTAGCTTGTAGCCGACGTAATGGCCCGTTTTCCGCTCAACGAGCTTGTATTTGGAAATCCGTGTGATTCGGTACTCCACCTCGTCTCGCGGCAGCCGAGCGTAGTTAGGCAGATCATCGACGGGAACCCAGTCAAAAAAACGCATGCCGGTTTCGACCGCTTGTAGCACTCGGAAATCATAGCGCTCCAGCTCCTTGAATTCGCGTGCGATATCTTGAAGCATCTTCACAGCCTCATAGTCAGTCCCCGTTTCTCCCCGCGCTGCAGAACAGTTTATTAGTATTCATGCGGAGATATACACGAGATGAAGTGCGATAAATGTAGCGCGCCTGCTGTTCTATTTCAGAGATATTCAGGGCTACATCTTTGCAAGGCACATTTCTTCGCCGACGTCGAAAAAAAGATCAAAAAAGAGGTCAGAAAGGAACGAATCGAGGGCACACTCGCCGTTGCGTTCAGCGGCGGGAAGGACTCTGCCGTGGCTTTATCCGTATTAAGTGACCTCTTCTCACGCCGTGGCGTTGAAATTGTGGCCATCACTGTCGACGAAGGTATTGCCGGATACCGTGATAAGGCACTTGAATCAGCAGCAATGCTCGTCACAGAGCTCGGCGTTCGATGGCAGGTAGCTTCGTTTGAGGAGTACTTTGACGTCAGAGTCGATCGCTTGGACGAGCGACCGTGTACGGTTTGCGGAATCCTCCGACGCTCACTTCTTAATCGCGTGGCAAAAACTGTCGGCGCCTCGACACTTGCCACTGGCCACAATCTCGATGACGAAGCGCAGACAGTCCTAATGAACTATTTACGCGGAGACATCGACAGGCTGCTGCGGCTTGACCATCCCGCTAAAGAAGGACTGGTTCGGCGCGTCAAACCACTCAAATATGTGCCAGAAAAAGAAGTCGCGCTATACGCTGTTCTCAAAGGAATCCCTATCAGCCTTGATGAGTGCCGCTACTCTGCTGGGGTATTTCGAGCTGAAGTGCGAAGCGTGTTGAATGAGTTAGAGCCTAAGCATGCAGGCACCAAGTACGCGCTCGTCAAGGGCCTTGAAAGGATCTTGGGATTAACGCGACGCGAGCCGTTTCAGCTCGGTCACTGCCTACAGTGCGGAGAACCCGCGGTCAAGGCCCTATGTCAGAGCTGCGAAATCCTGAGAGGGTTGCAATCGAGAGGAAACGAAGCGGCCAAATGAGGCGGCGCCGAAGCGTATTAAATGAACGAGCACGTTAGAGAATGTTGTCAATCTCGCCGGATTCGAATTCCCTGGCGAAGTCTCTCACGCGTGGCCCTTTTCTGGCGCTGGTGGCTTGTTTTGCGCTTTCAAACTTGAACAGCTCGCCATACATCGGCCCTAACACCTGAGCAGATTGCACGCCAGTCACGATCGACATCACCCGCACGCGGCCCTCATAACCTTTCTGAACACGCGCGCCCCAAATGACATTAGCGCTTGGATCCAACTGAGAGGTCAGGCCCTTTGCGATCTCTTCGGCCTCTTTCAGCGTCAAGTCCGGTCCGCCTGTGATATGGATTAACGCGCCTTTCGCCCCGCGGAAGTCAACTTCGAGGAGTGGATGGTTGAATGCCTCGCGTACGACGTCGCGTGCTTTGTCTTGGCTTCGCGATTCACCGACTAGCATAGCAGCAACCCCGCCGCTATTCATAATGGTTCTGACGTCTGCGTAGTCAAGGTTTATCAGTGAAGGTTGCGTGATCGTTTCAGCGATGCCTTTTACGGTTTCTGCAATAATCTGATCCATCACCGAGAACGCATGGTCAATGGGCAAGTTCGGCACGTAATCAAGCAGACGATTGTTATCAAGAACAATAACCGTATCAGCATCTCTCCGCAGGTCTTCAAGTCCTTCTTCAGCCTTAATCAGCCGCGAGCGTTCCACGTTGAACGGAGTTGATACCATTGCAACGACGATTGCGCCATGCGCTTTCGCGATCTGCGCGACGATCGGAGCAGCCCCTGTGCCGGTTCCGCCCCCCATCCCTGCGGTAACGAACACAAGATCGGTATCTTTAAGCAGCGTTTCCAGCGTCCTACGACCTAACTCGGTCGCACACCGCCCGACTTCAGGATCTCCACCTGCCCCCAACCCTTTCGTAATCGATTTGCCGACTAACACCTTAATATCGGCGTCGATCATGTCCAAATGCTGCTTGTCAGTGTTGAGCGCGATGGTCTCAGCGCCGTCAACTCCTATGTTGTAGAGTCGGTTGACCGTATTGTTGCCAGCCCCTCCGCAGCCCACAATGAGTATCCGAGGGGCTCCAAATTCTTCTTCTTCCTCATCTTGAAGCATCTGAGGTCGCTGCTTTTCCATTTCGCATCGTCGCAAAGCTTCCTCGACAATACTTTGCATATCTACCGCCACCTGTACTAAATCAAAACCGCACTTCGTTCTTTTCTGCTGAGGAGCTTCTCATAATGGGTGTCAACCAGGTCTCGAACAGCTGCACGGATTGCTTCGCTCTTCGAGGGGAATTCGCCCGCTACCACTAGTTTGTCTATGAGTTCTAGCTGTTGTTTTGGCAATCTCAGTGTGATTCGCTCCATAGCAACCATTTGCAAGTTTTTGTAGTGTCAGACGAAGAGCTGACTTCTGTCTGCTTCAGAGACCACAAAAAGCTGCCTAGTGTCAGACACATGTCTGTTACTCGTCTGACTCCTAATCACCCTACTGCAATATTAAGTTTTTGTTATCTCTTTTTTATAAAAAAAACTGTATATTAAACTACCAAATTTAGCTGTGCACTATAAAGAAGCTCTGAAGCGCCCCGAAACCAGAATCAGAATCACTCTAGTCATATAAAATCGCTCACCGAACACAGTAAAGAATAAGTAATAACGGTCGCAATACTGTCGTCACCCGCCTTAACTCAGTCTGGCAGAGTGGTCGGCTGTAGACCGACATGTCCCCCGTTCAAATCGGGGAGGCGGGATTCACCCGCGAGTGACGCTCCAGTAGCTCAGCCTGGGAGAGCGCCAGACTGAAGATCTGGTTGTCCCCGGTTCAAATCCGGGCTGGGGCATTCCCACTACACACACGAGCTTCTACTTTTTCTCTTGCTGCGGCAACAGCGGCGTTAACCAGTCAACGAACATCTTTTCGCTCCGACTTTGTATGTAGACCGTCCCCTCTCCACTAAATTCGGTAACCAGTACCTCTCCACCAAGAACAGTCGATTTAACGCCCCCAAACGTCCCAATTTTCCAGTCGAGGCCTTCAGTGAATCCAACAATGTGCCCGGTGTCGACGCGAAACCGTCCGTCGATTCTTCGTTCTTGAATTGCCCCAAAACTTGAAATAAATACGTACCCGGACTGAGAGACTTTCACGAAAAAAAGCCCCGCCTCCGACAAGAACCCTTTGACGCCGCCCCACTTCGTATCTAAATCTAAGCTTTGCGAGCCCGCCAAGAAACTGTCTCCTTGGATAAGAAGCGTCTCATCCTTTATCTCCCTGTACGCAATATCACCGACGTAAGGGGGAGCGATGCCAACGACCGCGTCGCCCTGCGCTACAAACGTGTTCAGGAAAATGTCAGCGCCACCGAGCACAGTCCTCTTGAGCCCGCGGAGGACACCTCCCTTGATTCCGGTGCTCACGCTTAAATTCACACTCATGTAGGCCATAGATCGCCGGTCAGCTTGAATGCTTTCGCCATCTGACAGTCTTACTTCTGCGAGGCTGTAGGTTGGTTTGTAGTAAATTTCATATTCCATAGGCTCTTCTAGACGAATTTTCAGCTTATACTTTGCGATGGCGACGCTCCGTACAACGACGTACGGAGAAAAACAGGAGCGAGCCAAAACGCATTGGGCAGAGGTCGAGCGAGCGACGTCGGTGCGCGTTTTATAAAGGATGAATAAGTTGTAAATAGCGTGGTTCTTTGACTCGCATAGAACATCTCAAAATAATACGCCTTAAAATCGCAGAACTCAGTGAGCAAATGAATGCCGACGTGCTAAGCAACGCATTTTCGAATAGGCACGGGGTTACTAGCGTGGAGATCAACACTAACAACGCAACTGTCGTCATCGCCTATGATGGCACGCTGACGTCTATTTTCGAAATTGAAGCCATAGTTTCCAAGCTGAAGTTCAAGCTCGAAGGCGTAGGTTACCTAAGCTGACCTCGCAGTAATCGTGCGCTTTCCTTCGTTAAACTAGCGCGAAATGCCCTATCGTCGTGCTGATAACTTTTATATAGATACGAGCGCATAATCGTATGCTCGATTTTTGCGCTGGTAGTGTAGCGGTTATCACTGAGGCTTGCCAAGTCTCAAACCCGGGTTCGAATCCCGGCTAGCGCATCTGAAGTGCCGAGGTAGCCAAGTGGACTACGGCGCCAGCCTGGAGGTCTCGTTATCAGACAGCTGGTGAGGCTCTCGCCTCGCAGGGGTTCAAATCCCTTCCTCGGCGTCCGCATCATTCCTCTTCTTTTGAGCAATGACGTAAAGCTCATCTTTCTGCGCGCTCAGCACCCTAACGATTCTGAAGCCTTCGTGCTCAATACGCATCATAAGAGCCCCTGCAGCTTGTTCTGCTACTTTTCCTTTAAAAACCTGCAAGAGTAACCCTCCGGTTTTCAGAACCGTTGACACCTTTGCGAGAAGCTTAAGTGCGTCGGTTGGTTCTGCTGTAATGTCGCTTAGCAGAACGTCAAAGCGCACTCCAAGACGCCTAAAATCAAAAGAAAATGCGTCAGCGTAAATGATAGTTACCTGGCCAGGATACCGTTCTGCTACCGCCTCAAGATATGACTTGCACGACAAACTGAACTCGACCGCGTAAACCTCCCGCGCCAGTTCCGCCGCGCACGACAAGAATCCGCCGGCGCTCGCGCCAATGTCAAGTACCGCGTCATCAGTTTTTATTAGCTCAAACACCTCTTGTATTCCTCTTAGTTTCCAATACCCAGCCGGCCTGTCGGCGGCAGCACCAACGGTTACCAGCTGGTAACGCGTGATGTCAAACGAAGGCTTCACGACGGTTCTACCGTCGACTGTAACAAACCCACCTTTGATCGCCCTTTGCGCGCGTGAACGCGATGCGATAAGCTTTTCCCGAACGAGATACGTATCTAGCCGCATGGTGTGCGCAAACTTCTTGTATGTACCATCCATTAGAGTACAAGCTAAAAAGCTTAACAAAGTCGCTGCTTATGTGGAGTGAAGTGCTCGCAAGGTTTGCCAAATTTCCCGCTCAAGAGCGGGTTGTAGAAGTTTTGCTTGAGCACGGATTCCAGGTAAATAGCGCGGGAGAGGTTGTCTCGGGCAGCATTAGGATCCCTGACACCGAGATCTCGCGAGCGGCCAAAGTCGATCGGAGAGCGGTCGACGAGACGACTACCACTATTCTAGGCGACGAAATGCTTAGGCACTTTTTTTCAAACCTGAAAACACTGATATTTCTCCGCGACATTGCCCCTCTTCTAGGACTTGGCGTAATTGTCATAACGCCGCAAGATGCTGCGCAGATCGGCATCATCGAAGAAGTTGCAGAAACCGTTGCAGCGTTTGGTGTGCGCATTAGGCAGGCGGTGACTGATGATCCTTACTTTATTGATGAGCCCACGCTGACGATTATCTGCGACACACGCGTTCCAGGTTCGCTTGTTGATAAGCTTCTAGAACTTGCCAGCGTCAAAGGCGTTTCGGTCTTCTGACCAGGCGCTCTTCTGAGTAACTGAGCAGGTCATAGAGGCGGCTAGCGAGCATTTAAGCCACCTCTGACGCACGCCAGCTCCGATTCCAAGTAAGGACCGATTCGCGGGACCAGGCCCGGTGCGTCAGTCCCTTTTTTACAGATGATAGAATGTTCCAAAATGCCGAGCCTTTCGATCGCATAGACATCTCGCGAATGGCGACTCCGTTTCAGGGCCGCGTGGATCTGCGCGCGGGAAGCGTTGTTGACATTGATCCGGTCGGTCCCTTTTTTCCACCGCCATAATACGTCGATTTGGTTTTTCGTAAACTCTGCATCAAATTCTCCAACTAGTCGGATCTGTAGGGGCATGCAATGAATCAGGCCAAATCTGGAGGCGATCTGTTCAACAGTGCCACGCCCGAACGGTTCGAGCCGGACACAGGGCACCGAAACACGTTTGCAGCCCGTGTCAAGGGCAATGCCATCTTCGTTAATCTCCGCCAGCCAGGCGCGTACGATGTCGCCCGGTCGGGCGTCGCGCAGCTCGCCATATTGCTTCACCAGTACATCCGCGGCAACCTGTTCCTCACTCCCGACTACGGTCACCGAGATCCACGAGGTAAGCGTGAGCGAGCATGTAACGCTCAATCCATTTAGGTCGTTGCGCAGCATCGCCTCGAACGATCGAGCTACCTTACCCGGGTTGCCGCAGACGAGCTGCATAAGATGAATCGTTCTCATGATCGCTGCTTTGCTGGCGTCACGGGGCAGACCGTTTGGCGCTACCAAAAACTTCGTCGTGAAGACTTCTTATGCGAATTGCAGCTGGATTTCCGTTAAGCTTAGCGTTGAAATCAGCTTCTGCCTTATCTATGGTGATCCTCCGCGTGCCTTCTATGAGGTTGTCGACGGCGGCTACGATTTTCTCCTCGAGGGTCTCCGGCATATAGTTTCCTGGAGGGAGATGCAAGCGTGCAGCTTCTTTCTCCGTTATTCCAGCTCCGACGTGTTTTTCAGCGATCTTCGCGACGCGTTCGTTGACTCCGAAGCTTCGCAAAAGCTTTCCACCTACCACGCCGTGCGCAATGCCGTTGGTCTTGCATCTGCCGATGTCGTGCAGAAGCCCGCCAATTTGGACAAGGGCTACATCAGCATCCGCTAGTGACTCGGCAACTTCGACCGCGTATTTGGAGACGGCCTCTACGTGCCGCATGAGTCCGTCGCTGCAGCCGCTTTCCTTGAGAAGCTCAAGCGCTCTGTCCGACGAAGGGAGGTTACTCGAAAGCACGTCTCAGCTCTTCCAGTTTTCTTCTTACGGCGTCGACCAAAACAGAGCTATCTTGATAATCAAGTCCCGCATGGCAAACGGGGCAGACAAAATCATAGTCGCTTGCTGTCTCAAATAAAAATCGACCGCAGCCGTTTTCGCAAGTGTAACAAACGCTCTGTCCTTCAAAGTCTAAACGCGTATCAAGTTTCCTAATAAGCTTTTGTGCCTCTTCGTCCATGTTACGCGAAATGTCACTCAAATCAACTTTCCAAAGGTACGTAAGCCACCCACTGTCCTTATCCCGCTCACGTCGATAGTTTGCTAATCGATTTTCATAAAGAATATATAGGGTCCGCCTTACCGTGTTGAGGTTCGAACCCGTCTCTTCAGCTATTTTTTCGTCGGTCAACTCGTTGATGGACGCACGCTCAATCATTTCCAAGCCGTCATCTCCGACAAGATTCTTTAAATAACCTCGAACAGCAACATCACTAACCATCATATTATTTTTGTGTGCTAAAGTGTCTTATACCTGCTTATGGCGCGTATTCGTGCACGAGGGGGCCACAACGGCGCCACTCAGCTCTGGTAGGATTTTCTTGCAGCTTCTATGTAATGCGTGGCGTTGTTGAGCGCGGAATCCCTCGACTTACCATATCCGATAGCCGAGATGATCGGCTTCGCCCGCTCGATGTAAGCTCCTTTTTGGGGTATGTCCATGTAATGCGCGCGGCTGCACGCTCTGGTAACTTGAAAATCCTGCTCCGCGAAACAGATCATGCGACACGCGAATCTCCGATACTTTGTGAGGGGGATTAGTTCGCCCTGACAGCTTTTTATGTGGGCCTCGACGAGGTTGACGCCAAGTGATCCCTCGATCGTATCGAGAGTTCCTTGAAACCTTGGATTGATCTCAATTACGACCGGGCCGCTTGGACCGATGATGAAATCAATGCCATTTGTACCAACCAAACCCAGATCGACTGCTAGCGAGTTCGAAATTCTTTCGATTTCCTTCGCATAAGTCGTTTTAAGCGGAGTCAAACTGCCACAGAAGCTGAAGCGCCGCATTGGGCCAAGACTCCTGAGACCGATGAGCTGTTCGTTTATTGCGACAGTGACCGCCTCCTTGCCGGTAGACAGCACCGAAGCGCTAGCATCAATACCGCGAACATATTCCTCAACGAGGAATTCATCTCCCCACCCACTCTCATGATATTGTTCAATACTCCTTTGAAGATGCTCCTCATCTTTGACGAGAACGTTCTTAAATCCTCCCGCACCTCGCTTTGGTTTCAGAATGACGGGAAATGGCAGATTATCTTCTAACCCATAGTGCGCGGGGACTGAATAGCCTAAGGATTGGAGCTTGTCTCTCATACGACCCTTGTCATTAACGAAGCTCGAAAGCGAAGGAGGATTTCCAGCCGTTCGCGGGATCTCAAGTGTCTCAAAACCTGCGGCTAGTATTGCGTGGTCATAGTCCAAGCCCCTCACGAGCGCTTTTACGCCGGCATAGTCTGAGTCGGAGATTATTCCAGGGAACTCGTCTCTTATGAAACGCGTTACGTCACCGCATTTGATCAAGTCACGATCTTCGTAATGGCTTACGGACTCGACGTAGTACCCTGCTCGCTTCGCAGAGCATATTATATGCCTTGTGTTATATCCGACGACAAGGATCCGCTGG
This sequence comes from Candidatus Methanoflorens crillii, assembly GCA_003162175.1. Taxonomy (GTDB): domain Archaea; phylum Halobacteriota; class Bog-38; order Methanoflorentales; family Methanoflorentaceae; genus Methanoflorens; species Methanoflorens crillii. Next base: position 30,636 of record PMMR01000041.1, read on the forward strand.
TCTCCATCACTTCGACTGGCGGTGCTAGTTGATCTGCTCAGAACGCTTTACACCTACCTTGTTACTCATGTTGCCGATGATCTTCATTTTGCCTTCAAAATCCGCCTTGAGCTCCTGCCCCCTCTGGAGGTGATCAAGAAAGACGCTTAAGGCTGCTATCTCTGAGTGGGGTTGATTCGTAACCGCTACGTTGTAATCCGCGAGTCGGTAGAGGTCTGGAGGCACCTTTTCCGCTCCTACCACGACCATAAGCTTCTCGCTTTCGAGTCGACCGATCGCGTGTGGAAGGTTCTCTCCATACATGGTCAGGTGCACGACCGTGCCCATTTCTCGCTTCCATTTCACGATCTCTCGCCTCCAGTTGGCGTTATCGCGAATCCAGAAGCTGCCCCCCCAACGTTGCACTACGTCGCGTATTGTAGACACGACAGAGCGGTCGGAAGCAGCGAGAAGCATCCCTTGGGCTCCTAACGCCCTGGCACACAGACCTACGTGCGTCGTGACGCGGCGATCGCGCTCGATTCGATGACCCACCCTCAAAACCACAATTTCCATAGCTTGTTTGCGTACCCCGTGCTTATCGGAGGCCAGTCTTAAATAATTGGTATATCGTACATAAAGATAGCAGTGCTGAGTTTAAAGACGAACCTGAACCGGGTTTTGCATCGCAAAAAAGCGATTGCTACCATCTGGATTCTGCTGATTCTTTTTCCAAACCCGATGGTCATGCCCGTAGACGTCTAGCGCTTCTTTAAGATGTCGACCAAGCCCACAGACGACGTGAACCTCGTTGCAGCGTCGCTCCCGGCAAATGGGGGCGCTATCGAGCAATATGTCGACGCTCACGTTCATTACACTTACGATTTTCAAGCCTATGGGGCCATATGGTACCTTCCCACGCCGAGCGACGTGCTCAAATCGCAGCAAGGAGACTGTAAGTCGAAAGCGGTACTCACAGCAAGCTCGTTTGAAGCGAAAGGTATCCCGTACACGTTAAGTGTCTCTCCTATCCATTTCTGGGTCAACTACAGCGGAAAGCCGCAAACTAACTTTACTGAACACTACCAAAACCACTCAAGTTGCCAGACAAAACAAACGCGTTCCTCTATTTAAATACGTATAAAGACATAATGTGGACTTCAATGCCGTTATTGAGAAAGATTGCACTGATAAGTGGACTAGCTATCATCATTCAGTTTGGCTATTGTAAGGGGCCAAAGAAACGCCTTCAGGAATATCTCGGCGAGGCGTTAGCCAAGCTCCCTTTGAACACATAATGGAAAGCGTTTTCCTATTGTCGCGATTGGAGCAACACGTATATATCACGGCGTAAATCACACAGTTGAACGCCTTAAGAGCGGGGGTTGCCAAGCCAGGTCAAAGGCGATAGGTTCAGGGCCTATTCTCGTAGGAGTTCGTGCGTTCGAATCGCACCCCCCGCATATTGCCTCACGATGGTCATCCCCGATCGGCACGAACGCCAAATGATCGTTCAATTGAACGATTAGACGTCGGCCGAATCTCTATGACAACCGCAACGGGGCCACCTTATCTATAACGTAATCACGTTTCAGATAGGCACAAATCATCAGTCGTCGCGCGATCTCGTCAATCACCCCTACGCCGTTATCCGCAACGCGAAAACTGTACGGGGTTCTCACTGGCGTGCTCGAAGCGCACGCCTTTTTTCGAGCAGCGCTGCTTCAAATTCAGCAACTTAGCAGCGTAATACACCCTGATATGCGTCTTGCTAGCAGTTTGCATTTAACTTCTTTCCTTCGTGCTCCTCGAACTTCCACTTACCAGAGGTCCTTATCTGCAAGATTACTTCGCAAGACGCCGTGCTCGCGAGACAGCACACTTCAGAAACCCGTAGCCTTGAACACTTTTCTACTTCTGAACGAGGCAGCCGAAGCTGACCCGCGCACCAATTATGACGATACATGCCCAACAAAGCTGTTTTTCAGCACTTTCGTGCAGAAACTGACGACAAAAATTCTCGTCCCCAATTGACCCACGTACTCATGCGGCCAAGTGCTGTGCTGCAGTTTCCAATAACCTTAAGCGATACGACGACGCAAGACTGAAAAGGTGTAAAGATGAGCAACGAAGAGACTACGGACGCTTCGCGTCTCACAGAGAAACACTGCGTTCCATGCGAAGTCGGCACGCAACCTTTTGATCTAGAAACCATCAATGGACTGCTACCCACGGTGCCCGAATGGAAGCTAGAAGACACAACAACGATCAAGCGAAGTTTCAGGTTCAACAACTTCATCGAGTCGATGGGCTTCATCAATAAAGTGGCGCAACTGGCAGAAGCTGAAGGGCACCACCCAAACATTTTCGTATCCTACAGCTATGCGCGAATCAGTCTTACGACCCATAACATAGGCGGCTTGTCTGAAAACGATTTCATAATGGCCGCCAAGATAGATGAAATATTTGCAAAAACCGCAGCTAAACCAGAGTAAGCCCGTATAGCAGATGCTAAACCCTTCAAAACCCAAAATACACGCACACCAAAGTTTAGCAGTTTCGGGGCATGGACCAATCCAACAAATTGCTACAAGCGGATAGGCAGCGCCCGCGCAGCTGAACGTCAAAGCGAAAAGAAAGCCCTTAGCAGTTGATTCGTGATGAGTCCGAAAAGAAAAACTCAAAACAATGAGCTCGGCAACGTCTTGGCAAAGCTGAAAAGCGACCGTTATGCGAACTTTCTAGGTATTCAGATCACAAAGATCGAACGGGGGTACGCTCAGGCAAATCTGACGGTGGCTGAACCAATGCTTAATTTCAATGGCTTTGCGCACGGGGGCCTAATTTTTTCGCTCGCTGATGCGGCATTTGCTGCCGCTTGCAACTCGTTTAATCAGACTGCAGTAGCGTTGTCGTTCCACATCGCCTACCGACGACCAGTCCAAGTTAACACGCGGCTTGTAGCAGAGGCTGTGGAAGAGAGCTCAGGAAAAAGTACCGCGCTTTATAAGATCGTAGTGAAGACCGACGATCAACGCACGGTCGCCATATGTCAAGGTTTAGCGTACAAGATGCCGTCCCGGGTAGTCGAAAATGATGGGCCCGAGGCGATTTGAACGCCTGACCTCACGGTTATCAGCCGTGTGCATATTCTCCATCCTGAAACGACACAGGATGGAATCAAACCTGGCTAAGCTACGGGCCCATTCGTTGATAGCGCAATGCCTATAGGTTAATGCAATATATAAGAATTCTTGTCTCCTTCCTAAGAAGGCGACGTCGCGTCGCACCTTTCTTCGCGCAAAGCAATGCTTATATGTATTGAGCTGAAAACGCTGTTGAAGGATTCGAGCGGCCTACTGAAGGCAAGCTGAGCGCAGAGAAGGGCCGGTAGATCAGGGGTAGATCGCTACCTTGGCATGGTAGAGGCCTCGGGTTCAATTCCCGACCGGTCCACTTTTTTTAACACGCGCTTGTCCTTCGACGCTTTGCTTGTGGGCCTTTAGATTGGACTCGCTGCGTTTGGACACTCGACTGCCTAGGCTTCCCGAGATTTGTAGATTTGCGCAGACGCTGTTCTCGAGTCGTGCTTCAACAGATGTTGTTCAGCACATGAACTGAGCTAGCTGAGCATTATATAGCGCAGCGAACAATACAAATGCGATGAGATTTCGTTGCCCGAACTGTGGCAGCCTTTCTTGCGTGACTTCCGCCGAACACGTCCTCAAAATTGCCCCCACAATGTACGCAAAGTGCCAGGCATGTCACGATCTGGTCCTTCAGAAAACAGACGCAATCAATTTGTCGGATATCAGTTTTAACGATTTGGCGTGCACTAACTGTGGAAGAAGACCCCTCGATGCCGTCATGGCGCACATACTCGCCACGTCGGTTCAACGCAAAGACCGACCAAAGCTGTCGCTTCGAGAAGTAGGTACGCCACTATTGTCGCCTGGCGTCCCCACATACGCTCCGCCACACATCGGGTACCATAACCTGCTTCTCCTAACCAATCAACGACTTATTGCAGATGCGAGCGATAGAATTCTCCGAGAAGTTCCAGAAGTCGCAGGAGTGATCTTTGGAGATACAAAGCGAGTAATTGGTCTAGCTTACAGCCAAGCCCAGCCGCACACCTGCCGCGTCTTGGCAGGTTGCGACATCCGAGCCGACCTAGTAGCCTCAGCTTACGGGCAGATCGTAATATACAAGAGTCAATCAAAGATTCATATAGAGCACGACAACGCGGTCAAGATGGCAAAACTAGGAGCACTTCCAGTGTCCGACCGTGTTGTGCTTGACGCACTTGCTGGGCCCGGTACTCTCGGTCTAATGAGTGTGCTCATGGGCGCTCAAAGAGTCATTCTCAATGACGCTTGGCTGCCGGCCGTGGAGAATGCGTATCTCAACTTGCGAGTAAACAAAAGAATACTCGGCATACGGACGATAAAGCGCGCGCCAATGACCAAAAAAGAGTTCGACAAGGCCCCTGAGCTATTCTGCACAGCTACTACTGATAACGGCGTCATAGAGCTCTATCACGGTGATTTTCAGGAGTTCAATATTCAAGATTCCCGAGTTGACATAGTCTTGGTAGACCCGTTTCCAGGTGCCGAACGTCAGTTCAACGCGCTATCCGAAGAGCTTCGCAAAAAACACCCAAGAGTCCAAGTGGTCTACTTTTAATGAGAAGCGAACCAAATGGGACGCTTAAGCGGACGCCCTGCGCAGCCTCAGCGAACCTTAGTGCCAAGTTTTGCGAGCGGCTTTCACACAGAAAAACACGTAAGCGGTGTCCTAGGCTGCAAAAAGAGCTAGAAACTCGCTTTTTAACGTATTTTTTACCCCGGGCGAATCTGTTTGTGAGTGGCGCCTTTATCTGGTTAGCCGACAACGTTACCGGTCCAACTTGGGTTGTTGCGATATTTTTCGGGTAACCAGCCCCAGTATTTCCTCAACGTCGAGAGCAAGGTTCGCGCCAAGCCGCCCGACTGCAACTGAAGGTCGCGGCACGCATATCGAGTTCCTAACAAACATTATCTATCAGTCCGTTCCATAGCTGGACTAATCACTACTAATCACTTCGTACCACAAATAGACAGAACGGGCGAACTCGCGCAACTGTGAGACGAAGTAGGTGCGTCAGAAGTGTCCACGTTAGCATTTGTAGTCGGAACTCGGCCTGAAATAATCAAGATGGCCCCAGTGATACGCGAATGTGAAAAACAGTCAATAGATGACTTGATTATACACACCGGACAGCACTATTCGTACGATATGGATAAAATTTTCTTTGAGGAACTTGAGCTTCGTGACGCAGATTACGCGCTTCGCGTGGGATCGGGCACAGACGCAGAACAAACCGGCAGGATCCTGGTTGGCGTCGAAAGGGCTTTGATCAAAGAGCAGCCAGACGTGGTTTTAGTAGAAGGAGACACGAATTCCGTTTTTGCTAGCGCGTTTGCAGCGACGAAGCTTCACGTTGAAGTGGGGCACGTGGAAGCAGGCTTAAGAAGTTACGATAGGTTCATGCCAGAAGAAATAAACCGCGTGCTTACTGATCATATCTCCGATTTTCTTTTTGCCCCAACAGCGAAAGCTGAAGCAACTCTCTTGTCCGAAGGAATTCCTAAAAACAAGATATCGGTGACGGGTAACACTATCGTGGACGCAGTCCGCCAGAACCTTAAACTTGCACAAAAAAGAGCTAGTATCCTCGAAGAGCTGGATATTGACAAAAGAACCTACTTTCTGACAACCGCGCATAGACGAGAGAACGTCGATAACAAAGCACGCCTTAGCGGAATTTTGAAAGGATTAAAAGCGCTGCACGATGAATTCGATGCGCCAATAATATTCCCAATGCATCCACGAACTAAGAACCGAGTGGCAAAGTTCGATCTAGCCTTAGACGGGGTTATCTCGACTCCTCCTATCGGCTTTCTCGAGTTCTTGCTGTTGGAAGCAAATGCGAAGCTTATTATCACCGATTCTGGAGGTGTGCAAGAGGAAGCGTGCACTCTCAAAGTCCCGTGCATAACGGTTAGAGATAACACCGAAAGGCCTGAGACAGTAGCAGTCCACAGCAACTTAGTGGTTGGCACCGACGCTGATCAGATCGTAACAGGGGCAAGAGCGATGCTAAACAAGCCACGAAATTGGGATAACCCGTTCGGTAACGGAGACTCAGGACAGCGCATCGTTGCAGTACTTAAGAGCGCTTTCGAAGCTTGTGGCGTCGACCTGTGACACGAAAGAAGATCCTGGCGAAGGCACCTTCCCGCTGATCGTACATACGACTTAGAGGCGCACTATTGCGCTTTTAAGACGTGGCTTGACCCGCTTTTTCTGCCACTTCATGGCAAACCACCAACAATTCCTCACCGGCCTTGTCCCACGAAAACTTCCGCGCTTGCGCTACGCCTTTTCTACTCATCTCTCTTTTTAAGTCGTCGTCCTCGAGCACGGTGAGCATTGCCTGCGCAAGCGCTTCGACGTCATACGGATCAACGAGGAGAGCTGCTTCTCCGACGACTTCTGGCAGCGAGGAGGCGTTCGATGCTATAACCGGGCACCCACACGCCATCGCTTCGAGTACAGGGAGTCCAAATCCTTCGTAAAGCGAAGGGTAAATGAAAACGTCGGCTTGCTCATACAGGGTCAGTATGTCCTCGTCTGGCAAGTATCCCGCAAATGTGATTTGGCTGTTTTCATTTCGCTTTTTGATATCCTGAAGGGTGGCCTCTAATTCGGGAATGGCGGTTCTCATATATCCTGCGATGACTAATTGCAAAGGATTTTGAGAGCGTTTTTGCGCGAGCTCAAACGCCTTTATCAGCCGGAGATGATTTTTCCGTGGAGAGATATCAGACACGATCAGGATCTTGTTACTTCCGAAATCATCTCGAGGACTTTTTGGAGCGATGAACGAGCCGTGGTGAATCACCACAACTCTGTCCGCTTGCAGACCCCAAAAACGCATTGCGTCCTTTTTCGTTGATTGTGAGACCGCAATGTATTTTTCAGGTACGTCGCTGAAGTGTTTTTGAAACGTATTGAAGAGCTTCATGGTCCGCCTGCCTTGGATACCGTCCTCAGAAAAAACGTACGGTATAAAATCGTGCACGACTTGGATCCATCTTGACCTAGGCAGAAAGCCGTACTTTATGAGCAGAAGAAAAAAATACAAAGCCTCTAAAGGGTCGAGCACGTCCCATGGTGGGGCCAGGAACAGAACCACATCACTTTCCTTATACAACCGTATAAGTTTCACCATAGTCTGAGGTGTTAGAAAACGCGCTATTGTCAAAAGTGAGACTTTTTGATTAACGAGGAGAGAAGGAGTAATGAAGTCTATGCCTTGACGAGCGAGGACTGAAACCGCGTCCACTTCATCTGACTCGGATATTCTTTTGAGAAGCTCCTCGGCGACCCGTGGTATCCCATCTTTCTGTTGGGGAAAAGGTGCGATGACAGTAACTTTCATGAGCCTATAATGCCGTTCCGAGCTCCGACTCGCAATCACTTCTGGACTGAAGGCAGCTAAGGCATTTACCTCTGATTTCCGGTTTATCCTTCGTTCTAATGGCTCTCATTTCGGAAGCGAGTCAAGCTCCTTTGCTTAGTTCATCTAGGCGGTGCACAGTAAGCACTTCGAGCAACCATCTGTTCGTCATATTACAAATAAATACAGCTTGGTAGTGTTGTAATACTGTACAAAAAATCCTTTTTCTCCGTTTAAGTCGCTAAAAGAGGGGGTGATGACATTGAAAATAGCGCAAGTTTGCATCAGGTATCTCGCTCCCGGCGGCGTGGAAACGCACATACAAAAGATTTCAGAGCGGTTGGTGCAACGAGGCCACGACGTGACGGTCTATACAACAAACCTGAAAACACAGGTGCCTTGGCAATGCTTTGAAGAATACACGGCAGATAGTTACGTCAACGGCGTGCGGGTAGTTCGGCTGCCAGTTAAACGATACCCATTCCCTTACGCAGCATACCCCGCCATTCCTGGCTTGATTAAGACTATTTTCGACGCTGAAGATGATATCGTCCACGCCCATTCGCACCGCTATTACCAGATTCTTGCGTGCGCTGCAGCGAAATTGAAACGGGGCCGTCGACAAGGACGATACCAGATGCCACTAGTGGTCACCCCTCACTTTCATCCGCCGTCTAACGTGGAATCGCCCGCCGCACGATTCCTGATGGGACTAGACGACATCCTCGTTTCGCGTCGCGTTTACAGAATGGTCGATAAGGTACTGGTTGTAACCGACAGTGAAAAGCCTTTCATCGGAAGATTCGCGCCCTTAACGAAGTGCGTTACCGTCCCAAACGGATTAGACATAGAAGACTGGACCCCTATTCCCGACGGTCGACTTTTCCGGAGGCGCTACAGGATGGACGACGATGAGAAGATGATCCTTTATACTGGAAGATTAGCAGATAACAAGGGACTGGAACACTTGGTAGACGCCTCATATGACGTCGTTGCGAGGTATCCTGAAGCAAAATTCGTCATAGTAGGGGAAGATTGGGGCGTGCTGAAAAGGCTCAAAAAGAAAATATGGGCAAACAATTTGGATGATTACTTCGAGTTCACAGGCCATATAGACAGTTATGAACTTTTTAAGTCAGGATATGCGGCTGCCAACGTATTCGTTCTACCGAGTGAGTGGGAAGCTTTTGGCATCGTTTTGCTCGAAGCGATGGCGTGTGGTACCCCAATTGTTGCTTCAGACGTTGGAGGGATCCCCGACGTCGTCGGAGATATCGGCAGAATATTTAAGTATGGAGATACACGAGCTCTTGCCGAAAACATCATTGATATTCTTGACAATGAGGAGCAGGAACGAGAGAAGAGCATTCAAGGCAGGGCGAAGGTAATTGAACAATTCACTTGGAGCGCCGTGGTCGATAGGCTTGAAGCAATCTATGGAGGCCTCGTCGACTCCAAGTAATTTGCACGCTGCCAAATCCTTCGAGTTTTGTGGGCTGTTGTTTTGATAGGCCGGAAGACGTGAGCACATAAGAGATGGCATCAACTAATGACGAAAAAACAGCTAAGCTGAAGCGCGGGTCATTGGTGCGCGGCATTAAAAACAGCGCGCTTTTGTTTGGTGGAAATGCGATCTCTGCAGTAATCTCGTTTGTCATCACCGTTTACATCGCGCGATTGCTGCCTGTATCAGACTTTGGCTCCTATATTACGGTGATCTCGTTTGTGACCTTGTTCGGCATCTTCACGGATTTCGGGATTAACACAGTCATAATCCGCGAAGGAGCAAAAAACCCTGAAGATACACACAACCTCATTTTTAGCGCGATGGGGCTCAAGTATCTCATGTCCCTCGCATCCATGCTTGCTGTGATCGTATTCGCTCTTTTCACGCCTTACTCATTCGAGGTGAAGGCGCTGATCGCGTTAATGTCTATCACGCTCTTGATGGGCGGCATCGGGAGCATGTTCAGCGCCGTTTTCAACATTTACCAGGACATGAAGTACATCTCGATCATTCAGATCGCTGAACGAACCACTTTTGCCTCTTTCGCGCTGATCTTTCTGATCGCAGGACTTGGCGTGCCCGGCGTCATACTTGCGATCATCATAGCCGCTTTTGTCAGCCTGGTGTTGAGTTTCGTACTCAGCCGACGAATTCACTACTACAAGCTGAACTTCAGACCCATATTAGATTATACTTTACTAATGCCGGCGTTTTGGTTTGGCATTGCGGGGCTGCTTGGGACAGTCTGGCAACGGGTGGACACCATTATGCTCTCACTGTTGACCAATATGACGCAGGTCGGACTGTACACCCCAGCGGTCAACTACGTGGGAATAGGGGACATGGCTGTCCTCGCGCTCACTGGCGCATTCTTTCCCATTGTCTCGAGAATGGTGCACGAGAGGAGGGTATCCAAAAAGGAACTCGCTAAATATCTCGGCTACTTCGCTGTAGCAGGACTTGTCATTGTGGCGGTAACGTATGCTTTCGGAGGAGAACTCATGATCTTGGCGTTCGGGCCGAAATACGCCGAGTCTATCGTGTTCATCAACATCCTTATCATCGGATTTGCCGTGAATTTGGTAACGATCCCAACCAGCCTGTTGCTGGACGCAACGAACAATCAGAAGGTACACGTGCTGAATGCGACCTATCTGACGGGGGTGAACGTTGGGCTGAACTTGGTTTTGATACCGGCTATGGGCGCTTTAGGTGCCGCGTATGCGACGACTATATCGCAGAGTCTTGGCGCGGCTCTCGGCATACCCATTGCGCTCTACGTCTTGCTGCGGTCACACTATCTACGATAAGCGAGAGCCGTTATCCTTGTGCTCGTCTTTAGATTCAGACAAAGTAACCGCGCGGCTCAAACGCAAGAAGAGGAGCGATGAACACCGGAAAAGATAATAGCTCATTCAGCGTAACCACTATTTGGAGCACAACGTTATTCATTGGCTCTGTGCGATTTGCACGACCGCTTTTTGAAGAATGGCGCTAGCCAGACGAGGTAGTTCACTTGAAAACAATATCAGAGAAGATTCTATCAAAGCGCAGCGGGGTTGATGCCGCGAGTGGCGATATCGTCACCGTTCCAGTTGATTTGGTCTTCGCCCACGATGGCACCCTGCCACTTGCGATCCAGGAACTGGGCGGACACTCAGTAAAGTTTCCAGAAAACGTCGTGGCTTTTTGCGATCACGCTTCGCCCTCTCCTTCGGAGAAAGTGTCCAACGTCCAAACGCTCATGCGGCAGTTTGCCCACAGGTACGGGTTGGATTTTTATGAAAATGGTGATGGGATTTGTCATCAAATTGTCCTCGAACGGTACGCGTCGCCCTATAAGATAATAGTGGGCGGAGACAGTCACACGTGCACCCACGGCGCACTCGGCGCTTTCGCCACTGGGATGGGTTCGACTGACGTGGCTTCGATCATGGCCTACGGAAAAACGTGGTTAAAGGTGCCAGAAACCGTCCACGTAGAGGTTTCCGGAAAGCTGCCGAAAAGCGTGCACTCGAAGGACGTGTTCTTAGAACTGCTTTCACGAATAACAGCAGACGGGGCCACTTATAAGGCTCTTGAATTCTACGGCGACACTGTTGAAGCGATGAGCGTCGAGTCCCGCGCTACGTTGTCAAACATGGCAATTGAAGCCGGCGCTAAGGTAGGAATGTGTGCAGCAGATGAAAAGGTTGAAGCGTATCTAGCGCACTACGGGCGCAGCAGTGATTTTACGCCTTTGTGCGCCGACAAGGATGCAATTTATGTTGAGGAGGTCCGCATTCGCGCCGAGACTATCGTTCCGATGATCGCTAAACCCCACAAGGTCGATAACGTCGTTCCGGTTACGGAGCTTGAAGGTCAGGAGGTAGACCAAGTATGCATCGGCTCGTGCACAAACGGACGGATTGAAGATCTCCGTGCGGCGGCACGCATTCTGGATGGACATCAGAGCAAAGCGCGCCTCGTGATTTACCCTGCAAGCCGCGGTGTCCTTCTAGAAGCCCTTAAAGAGGGAGTCTTAGAAACGCTTTTAAAGGCAGGCGCCTCGATAGGCCCCCCTGGATGCGGCTTTTGCATAGGAAGGACGGTCGCCTTGGGAGATGGCGAAGTTGCTCTTTCCACGCAAAACAGAAACTTCAAAGGCAGGATGGGCAACGATAATTCGTTCATTTACCTGTCGAGTCCGTCAACAGCGGCAGCAAGTGCGATCGGAGGGAAGATCACAGATCCGCGAGGTTTAGAGCGTTGAACGCTGTTCTCGATGGAGGAAAACATGAAAATTGAAGGGCCTGTTGTCCGAGTATTTCCTAGTGATACTAACACAGACGAGATCATTGCTGGCAAATACAAATATGATGAGCTGGACTTGAACAAGCTCGCTCGGCATACCTTTGAATCACTCGATACGCACTTTTATGATGATTGCACGCGCTTGAAAGATCCGATTCTGGTTGCTGGCGCGAACTTCGGGTGCGGCTCATCACGAGAGCAAGCCCCACAGGTTCTCAAAGCTTGCGGTATCTCCTGCGTCATCGCCGACTCTTTCGCTCGCATATTCTACCGAAATGGCTTCAATATCGGCCTTCCATTGGTGGAGTGCGAGAGCATCTCAAACAACGTGACCCGAGGCGAGATGCTTAACGTCGATTTCGGTAGAGGGGTGATTCAAAGCGAGAATCGAAATGCCGAGTATCGCTTCAAGCCCATTCCACAGTTCATGCAAGAATTGTTAGAAAGAGGCGGACTAATGCAATACTTGGACGCCCGTGGCGGATTCACGGACTAACGAATTGAGCGTTCTTAACAACTGAAGTTCTGGTGATGAAATGCGAGAAGTAGCCGTCATATTGGGAGATGGAGTTGGACCTGAACTGGTCAAAGCAATGATGCGAATCGTTACTGCTACCGGGGCGCCCCTAAATATGGTCCCTTGTGAAGCGGGAAGCGATTGGTACGAATCTCACGCAGGAAACTCATTGATTCCCGATGAGACCTGGGACGTAATCAACTCAACTCAAGCGTGTTTCAAAGGGCCGACAACAACACCCGGGGGGCCCGGTTCCCCACGCAGCGTCGCGGTTACCATTAGGCAGGAAAAGGACCTATTTGCAAACGTTCGTCCGATACGGACGTTTCCGAATACCCCCCGTCCTCTTGGAGATGTCGACTTTGTGTGCGTGCGCGAAGCGACTGAGGGCATGTACTCGGGCAGTGAAGTGCAGCTCTCGAGCGATATGTACGTCGCCCTACGGAAAATCACGAAATCGGCGAGTCGAAGAATAGCTCACTTCGCTTTTGCAGAGGCGGACAAACGAAGCTGGAAAACGGTTGTCGCTATCCACAAAAGCAACATACTAAAGCAGACGGACGGCGCTTTTCTCAACGCCGTTCGCGAGGTTAAAAACGAGTACTCCAGCATAGAACTCTGGGAGTACCACGTGGACAACGTCGCACAACAACTCGTGAAGAATCCGCAAGTATTCGACAAATCGATATTGCTGTCTACTAACCTCTTCATGGACATACTAAGTGAAGAGTGTGCGGCGTTGGTTGGGAGCATTGGAATGAGCTACTCGGCGAATTTCGGCGACGCTTATGCCATGTTTGAACCCGCTCACGGTTCAGCCCCCAAGTATCAAAACCTTGATAAGGTGAATCCCACGGCTACCGTACTCGCCGGAGCATGGATGCTCGATTACTTAGGCTTAAAACACGAATCCGCAATCATATTCAATGCCCTCCAAGAGACCGTTGCCGAAGGCAACACGACGTACGACCTCGGAGGCGCTCTTAAAACAAGCCAAGTGACCGAGTGCATCATGGAAAAAGTTGAGGGGGGCCAGGACTCAGCTCCTTGACGCGATCGACCAAAAGCCTCATTCTTTTTCTGAACAGGCCGCGCAAGCGCTTCGGCTTTGGTCTAACACGAGACGCTTCTTGCTGCAGCTCACGCACTCTTGAGAAAGCCCCCCGCTTACGAAGCGCTTTTTCGGAGACATGTATCGACAGTCGAAACCTTCACGTAGCGTTTCGATCGAGCACTCATCGCACTGCACTTCGTGAACCATAATGCCTTCGCCGGCCAGGACACAAGAGTAAAAATCGAGGCCTTCCGATCCGAGCAGGACACGCTCACGCCTGCGGTAGCGGCACTCCTTCGTATTGCTTCCCCCTGGCTTTTATTCGTAGCGAGTATGGGCAATCCAGGGCGGGAACGCTTCCTCGCTCGTTAGGAAGTATTTAATCGCGTACTCCCTGAGTTCATCATCTGAAACGCTGGAGGTGCGCGCCTCCTCATCGTAAAGTTTATGAATGTCGTTGCAGATCATCTTGATCCTGCGGTCGTTTTTCCTCAAGTTCACCTCAACGCCCAAAAGCTCGTTCAAGACTTCTTGCATCTTGTAGCGCACTACTTCCCTCCCAGAGGAGTCTCCGACAAGAAGTACGCGCTGTCCGCCCACAACCTCCGGCGGAAATGGCTCGTACGTAAAAGGATTCTTCAATACGCCGTCAGTGTGTATGCCGCTTTCGTGGGCGAAAATATTTTCGCCGACGATGGCCTTGTTTCGCGGGAGTCTAAAAGCGAGCTCGTGTTCGAGATAGCGGGTGAGCTCGGTAACTGGTGCGGGATTGTACTTTTCGAATCCCTTCACGCGACAAAAAAGAAAGGTGAGAATCTTTTCAAGCTCGGTATTTCCTGCACGCTCACCTATGCCCATAAAAGTCAAACTCGACCAGTTCGCTCCGTGCCAGTACCCAGCCAAAGTGTTGGCAACGCCGAGTCCAAAGTCGTCGTGAACGTGCATCTCAAGGTCCTCCGCGCCGATCTCTTTGAAGGCGCGCACGATCTTAGGTATACTGAACGGCAGCGGAGTCTCTTCGAACGGAACGCCGTAGTTCAAAGTATCACAGATTCGAAAAATCGCATCAGGAGCAATGCTTAGCAATTCCTTTACAAGAGGTATCACGAAGTTTGGGATATCAGCGCGCGTAATATCCTCGAGATGACATCGTACCTTCAACCCGTGATCGACGGCGTATTGGAGAGCTTCAGTGTACTTGTCGCGCGCCTGTTCTCGATCTTTCAAGCCAAGTTTGTCGAAAATGTGCGTGTCCGATATGGACATCAGAATGCCTACCTCGTTTATGCCTTCCATACTAAGGTTCGCATCGATATCGGCGACGTTGGCGCGCGCCCACCCTGTGATATCAGGATGATCATAATTGCAATCGAGCATATCGCGGACCAAGCTGCGGTCCCTTTCATTGAAAACAAAACACTCGAGCTTTTCTATGCCCATTTCGTGCAAGAACTCGAATATCTTAAGTTTCTGTGTTTTCTTTAATACGATGCCCGGCATTTGAGATCCGTCTCTTAGGGTGCTGTCACTGATCTTGACCTCCAAATTGCCCGGAAGCTCGATTTTCGGCATCTCAGCGTATGATCTGTACAACTTTAGGCTCCTCCATTTCCTCGCAATGCGATATGACGTAACTGCGTTCTTTTTTATGGCAATAATTCTATATGAAACTACTTCTGCTTGTTTTGAGTGCACCCGTGGGGCGTCGCATATTGATATACTAAAAAATACGTATCAGTCCCTGTATGGGTAAATCTCGGCTGACTCTCAACTACGGAGACCGAAAAACCGCCGTCACGGTAAACGAAAGAAACCTGATTCAGGTACTCCAACCAAACGAAATCGTGGCTGGAGATGAAGAAGGTGAGATTATCTGCG
Organism: Candidatus Methanoflorens crillii; assembly: GCA_003162175.1. GTDB lineage: Archaea > Halobacteriota > Bog-38 > Methanoflorentales > Methanoflorentaceae > Methanoflorens > Methanoflorens crillii. Next base: position 45,868 of record PMMR01000041.1, read on the forward strand.
CGATGCAACATCCTATCGATAGACCCACGCTCAACGAAATCGTGTCAGCGCGTAAGGCCTCCAAAAAAGACTTGACAGCCGTCATCATTGTGAGTGACGTAACGAGGCCGACGCCGACCAAGAAGCTGCTTCCTTACGTTTTAGCAGACCTGCGCAGAGCCGGGATTCCCGAAGACTCGGTAACGATTTTGTTTGCTCTCGGAATTCACAGGCCGTTAGCCGGACAAGAGATGAGAACGCTCGTAGGCGATGACGTCTTTAACGATTACCACTGCGTCAACCACGACTCCAATAAGTGCGCTTTTGTAGGAACAACGTCGCGCGGCACGCGCGTCTGCGCCAACACAGTAGCACTCGACGCCGATGTGAGAATTTGCCTGGGCGCGGTTGAACTCCACTACTTTGCAGGATACACCGGCGGATACAAGTCGCTGCTCCCTGGCATCTGCGCGCGAGAGACTATTGAAGCAAATCACAAACTCATGCTCGAGCCAAACGCGGCTGCCGGAAGGCTAGACAGCCCTGTAAGAGAAGATCTAGAGGAGGCTGGCCGGTTGATCGGATGCGACTTCCTTGTAAATGTCGTGCTGAACTCAAAAAAGCAGATCGTGAAAGCTGTCGCAGGTGATCCCATTGCAGCGCACCGCGAAGGGGTCAAAGTCGTTGATTCGATGTACATAATTCCGATTACTGAACTTGCTGATGTCGTGCTCGTTTCAGCTGGAGGCACGCCAAAGGATATAAACCTATTTCAAGCACAGAAAGCGCTTGACAATGCGAAATACGCGATGAAGGAGGGTGGCGCTATCGTGCTGGCGGCCGAGTGTCCAGAAGGATTGGGTGAAAAAGTGTTTGAACGATGGATCAACGAAGCTCATAACAAACAAGAGCTTATTGACAGGCTCGACTATGCATTCGAAATCGGCGGACATAAGGCTGGAATTCTGGCTAAGCTCACTCAAAAAGCCGATGTTTATCTCGTGTCTGAGCTTCAAGAAGAAATTGTGGAGCGCGCATTTTTGCTCTGCGCTCGAGATTTGGACGATGCTCTGCGCACAACTACGGAAAAGTACGGGCCAGACGCCCGCATTACAGTCATGCCGTTTGGAGCGCTCACTCTCCCGCGGCTTCAATAAAAAACGGCCGCGGGTGTAACCGAAAAAGTGGGCGCACGGGATTCACTGCTATGTGGGTGACGAACTGCTACAACGGTTCAGGGCGACCTTTAGACATTCGGAAAAGGTACAGCGGCGTTGAGCGCCCGCTTTTCATTTTGATTCTCTCTAATTCGGATACAGCGACTATTCCCGGCATATCAGGTGCTGGAAGCACTGAAGAGTACATTCAACACACGCCAGCTGCTGACGCTGAAATTGTCTCCAACGGAAAACTGAAAACGATTGGAGTAATGCCTGATGCGCCGTCTGGAGCTGTCACTCCTGCCGTTCTCACACGCGCAGGTCTTAATCTGTCACAAAGCGCACACCTGCTGATAAACTCAGGCCTGAAGATTGTGCCGGGAGTCCCCTACTACGACTTACGAGCGGAACAAGGCAGCGACATCCGATTTGCGCCGGCAGTGCCCGACGCTTACGCGATCGAAAAGGCTGCAAAAAAGCTCGCTGCGTGCTGTGACTGCGACTTAGCAGTAATAGGGGAGACTATTCCCGGAGGCACGACCACCGCGCTGTGCGTGCTGCGAGCGCTCGGCTTAACCGCTAACGTGAGCAGCAGCCTCGCGACGAATCCAATGGCTTTGAAAGAGAAAGTCGCGAGAGAGGCGATGCGCCGGGCTTCTATTAGTCCCGGAAACTTACGAAACGATCCCCTACGAGCTATTGAACTACTTGGTGATCCAATGATGCCCTGTGCGATCGGACTCACCGAGGGTTTCCTCCGCTCCGGAAAAGAAGTTATTTTAGCAGGCGGAACGCAAATGGGAGCAGTTGCAGCCGCGTTGCGTGCACTCAACGTTTCTACCGACCTCGTACTAGCTACGACAAAGTACGTCTTTAACGATCGTTCAGCACAGTTTATGAGGCTAGTTAAGGCATTAGACCTCGATGCGTTTAGCGCTGATCCAGACTTCTCAAAAAGCTCGGTTGATGCGCTTCAGAAATATGAGCAGGGAGAAGTGAAAGAAGGAGTGGGGGCAGGAGGAGCTATGACCTTAGCTTGTATATGTGGCTACGGTCAAGACGCCTACAGGCGGGAGGTAGAGGCGGTCATCAAGCGCCTGTGACCCACATGTGCAAACCGCAACACCTACGAGGGCACTTGCAGCGAGATAAAACGACGCTCAACAAACTATAAAAGCGGCAGTTAACAATACTCATAGGATGTTCACGCAAAAA
>PMMR01000044.1 GCA_003162175.1 Candidatus Methanoflorens crillii
GTCTGCGCCTGCATAAGGCGCGGAGCGGTGGTCAGGTTCGAAAGTTCATAAGATGGCGGCACCCATCCGAGACCGTGTCCGTCAACCGTTTGCGTTGCCACTTTTCCGGCCGCCTTTTCCTGCTGGTATTGCACGTAGGCAGGGTTAAGCGGCGCAGTATTCAGCGTTGCCGGAAGCGAAGAAGACGCGCTCGTCTGCGCAGCAGGAGCGCTGCTGTCACTCTTTGCGAACACCAGCCCGGCCGTTCCCAGAGAGCTTAGCAGAAGGATTACCAGGGCGAGCGCACCCCATTTTGTTCGTAATTGCATTATTTAACCACGTCCCACTGTCAGCTTCGTCGCCAGTGTTAGTGTCTCAAAGCGCATCATTTCATCCTCACCTTCAATCACGAATTTACTTGGTCAACGGTACGACGTAACGGTGAAACATTTAGGTCTTTTCGGTTTGCTTCTAGGTGCGACAGAGCCCACTTCATTATGCGCGCCAATATGGGCTCGCGCGCAGCATCGCTGGCATCGGCGCATCGACTAAAAAGAACGACGATCCCCTTCATAAAGCTTTAGCATCAAAATGGAGTCCTAACAGCATTATCTTATCAATATTGCATTATTAACTCAAAATCGGCATATGTTGGCCATTTTGCAGAAGCAGAAGCNNGGTAAGGTCGCTGCAAACGTTGCCGACCATCGAGTTCCTGAGCTGTCGAAGGCGACGTCTCGAAAGGTCTAGAGGAGTCAGACGTCGATCCGATCAGTCGCACGCAACTTGTGCCTGGTTGGTGGCTCCCACCTCAACCTCCGCTTAGGTTCCTCAGTGCTCGCGTGCTAGTTTGTGGTTATACACACACTATCGCTGTCCCGCGAGAAAACCGCTGAAGAATCGTATCTCGCTTGCCGTAAATCCTTTGAGGACAAAAAGAATCGCGGTGTAGACGACCGCACAGATCACGATCAGCGCGGAGATGCTCAAAAGTCCGGAGGCGTGCCATATCAGAACTAACGGAGATATCAAGATCGATGCAAAAATACTCTTTAAAATAAAGCCAAAATCGATATCAAGCGTCATATGTCGGATAGAATAAATCGCCGTAACCCCAAAAATAAAGCCGTAGCCCAACAGCGTGGTCAGTGCTGCGGCTATGATTCCAAAATAGGGGACGAGGACCAGATTTAGTCCGATGTTTAAAGCCGCACCAAGGACCCATATCGTGCCGATGATCGCCGTTCTTTTTTCAAACGTGAGCACGATGGCGATTATGGACCACACGCCAAACAGCACTCCGCTTACCGCGGTGAACGGCGTGATCAGATAGCCGTTCGTAGCTATTGCAGGGGTAGTCAGTACCAGCAGTATGGGCTTTGACAGAAGTGAAAGCACGAACGCTGCGGGCACGGCAGCTGCGAGGAAGTATTTTACGGAGTACCGCATAATCGTCTTCACCTCCGCCATTCTGTTTGCGTCATAATGCTCATAGAGGGCCGTCGGAACGAGAATCGTAAGGGGCGTCGCTAAAAGACTGATTATCCAGCCAAGCTGGTACCCCGGGGAGTAGTAACCGACCCACGCGACACTGAGGAAGAACGTAATGATGTACCGGTCGCTCACACCTAGCGCCCAACTCGACACGTTGCTGGGCACAAGAGGTAGGCCGAATTTTAGATACGCCTTTAGCTCAGCGAAACGCGGCACGGTCACCCCGATATCTCTCAGGACGTAATAGGTCGAGATCATGGCAATGACGAGCAGGTTGATGAGGTACGCGAACGTAGCCCCGGTGAGTCCGAGACCCCCCACCACGAACGCTCCGACGAGTATGACGTAGGAGGCGGCCTGAAGAAACGAGACAATCGAATATCGTTTCGCCTGTTGAAATGTCCTGAAATAGGTCTGTGGCACGTAGTTGTACGAAGCCACAAACGTGATTAACGGCAATAGGAGGGCAACGGTACGATTATTGCCGAGCAAATTTGCAGCGATCGATCGTTCAAACAGGAGGAGAAAGAAACTCGAAACAAAACCTGCACAGAGAACAACGAGAGCGATAGAGTAGTAGCCTTCACGTATCTCGTCTTTGTTTTTTACCGGAGCTAGAAACCGTATCATCGAGTTCGGTAGGCCTAAAAGCGCCACCAGTGGCACAAAGCCGGCTGTGATGAGGATTAGCGACCAAATCCCATATTCCTGAATTGTCAGGATCTTCGTCAGGATCGGCAGCAAGATGACAGGACTGAGCGCTACTACAAGGCTCGCTATTCCTGTTAGCCCGATTCGTTTGACCAAAAGCTCGTAGTCACTCACGTTACACCGAGAGACGACAAATCGAATTCAGAACGCGCGGCCACCCCACAGCCGCGTCCGTTTCAGTTTGTGTGATTGTACCAAGGCCCTGACCGTACTAATGCGACTGATCATGAGGATCTCCCCAATAGCTCAGGAATGCGCTGTTGTTGGGCTCATGCGCACGCTTCTGCTGACCGCGTACGCTCACGAATGGGGGCTAGACGCGTGTATTTCAGCGATATTGGGTGCGCAATTCGCTTGAGTGAGTTCATTTTTTTTATCTCGACAATAGATTTAAAGCCTCCGTTTCCAACTGCGTTTCTATTCTTGTTGTTGCTGTGGAAAGAGGGCGCCGCCAAAGCGCTGCGAAGGGCCTCACGTTTATGCTAGCGAACAGAGCGGTTTATGGTTATAAGCCACACGCGCGTTGAGGTAATCGCACACGCGTCAGGAGACGTGCAGCTTTAAGCGCATCAAAGCCATCAAACTCGCCGCGAACGTTATCGAGTATATTGTTCTGGAAAAAGACCCTCGTATCTCTCGGGCGCTGTAAGGAACTCCAAGGTACGCTCCTCGATCGG
>PMMR01000060.1 GCA_003162175.1 Candidatus Methanoflorens crillii
CTCATAGGATGTTCACGCAAAAACACATCGTTTCAATGCGAGATTTAACGCGCGATGATGTGGACTTTGTGCTGGACTATGCTGAAAAAATGATTCCGTACGCAAAAGCCGGCGTGCGGCTGCTCCAAAGCCGGATACTGGCGCTGCTTTTTTTCGAACCTAGTACTAGAACGCAACTTTCGTTTGACTCGGCGATGAAGCGGCTCGGCGGCTCTACTCTAAGCTTAACCTCGCAAGAGAGCTCAGTGCTAAAAGGTGAAACCCTTGCTGACACGATAAAAGTCGTGGGTGAATATGCAGATGCGATCGTATTGCGACATCCGAGGGAAGGAGCAGCGCGCATGGCTAGCGAAATATCAAGCGTCCCTATCATTAACGGAGGCGATGGAGCAGGCCATCACCCCACTCAAACTCTTCTCGATCTCTATACAATAAAAAAGGAGAGTCATCTACACGACCTCGACATTGCTTTGTTAGGAGATCTGAAATACGGACGGACTGCCCATTCCCTGGCCTATGCCTTGAATATGTACGATGCGAACATCACGCTCGTAGCACCAGAGGGGCTCCAAATGCCCAAGCACATCGTCAGTACGCTAGATTCCGTCAGATTAACTGAAGACATCGACGAGGTCATTCGCGACGTAGATGTGCTCTATGTCACGCGAATACAAAAAGAACGATTTCCTGATCCAAACGAATATTTGCGCGTCGCCAAAAGCTACAGGATCACGCTGCCAGTTTTGGGGGGGGTGCGCGATAATCTGATTATCATGCATCCGCTGCCGCGCGTAGACGAAATAGCCCAAGAAGTTGATCAAACGAAATACGCGAAGTATTTCAAACAAGCGTTCTATGGGATACCTGTGAGAATGGCGTTGCTTGCGATTCTCTTGAATGGTGCGACATGATCCCAGACAAAGACAAGGAGGAACTGAGAGTCCGATCGATTCGAAACGGTTCTGTCATAGACCATATCACCGCCGGAAACGCCCTTAACGTGTTAAGAATACTCAGCATAACTGGAACCACGACCGCTATCGTTAGTGTGGTCATGAATGTGCCAAGCAAGAGGCTGGCATTCGGACAAAAAGATATCGTCAAGATTGAAGACCGCGAGCTAGTTCCGGCAGAAGTAGACAAAATTGCGCTGATAGCCCCGCAGGCGACGATCAACATCATAAGAGACTACGAAGTGGTACAAAAGAAGTCAGTCGTCTTGCCGGATTTGATAACCCACGTCGTTCGATGCCCGAATCTAAATTGCATTTCAAATAGCGCAGAGCCGATCTATTCTAAGTTTAGAGTTCTTGATTCGTTTGTCCTACGCTGTGGCTACTGCGAAAGCATCATCGACAGCGATATCGCAACATACTTGATTTGAAACGCTTCCCGCAAATCGCAAGCGCATTGACTTCGATAGCGCGCAAATTGTATACCATCTTACGCAAACCTACGCGCGATCGCAAGCGGATTTGCTCCGTGATCAAGACGCAGGGCGCTACCGAACATTCTTAGTCACAGACGTCCTTATTGGGTTTGTAGGCCTAAGAAAAAAGCTGCTTGCCGATTGAAAGGAGTTGCTGCACTACAGAGGTCAACCGATTTTCCGGGCTGCGAGTCTGATCGCTTCGACCAGGCTGTTCTGCGGCATAATAGACGCGACGGGGATCCGCAAGATTTTTTCGACTGTAGGACTGACGATTGGGGCACAAACCAATGCGAGCGCTCCATCGCGCTCAGCGTGGATAGCTGCAATCAAAGCTTCCTCAATTGACGTTGCTGGATACTCTCTGATCACAATTTCTTTTCCTTCTATCATCATGGTCCTTTCCGTTATCTTGTCTAGCACCGGCCGTGCAGCGACGACGGCAATAAGATCGCCCTTCTTTGAGGCTCCTTCGAGTCGTCTGACTGCTCGGACGATCTCTCTGAGTGTTTTGAGATTTGGTTCGCGTTCTCCTGAAATAATTTTGTAAAGCGTGCTAGATGACACACCTGATATGTCAGCAAACTTGGTAACTGTATATCCAAGTTCTTTTATCGCCTGCAAAAGAGTGCTCTTGAGTTCCTCGTCGGATGAAAACGTTGCCCGAATAAGATCGTCTGCAAGCATGGCGATTTCTGCAGACAGTTAACTACACCTATTATTTAATGGTTGTTATAGGATAATGAATTGTACAAAACTAGAATATAGTTCCTTTTTTGCACCAGATTCCGGTGCTAGGCTTGGATTAGAGGCTTTCATTCTGTTTTAGAGAGGTAAAGAGCCGTTCGCCCGAACGGTTGAGGCGCTGGCACGAGCTTCGGAGTAATAGCCACCGTTAAGCTTGTAAACTTGAATTCCTAGTAAAGAATATGGACCGGGAGTTTACCGAGAAACTAACGATTTTCTGGCACGACGGCGCCATTATGTTGGTCGACCAAACGAAGCTTCCAATCGCCTATAAGCTCATCAAGATTACAACAATAAACCAGCTCATCATCGCAATAAATAAATTAAAAATACGCGGAGCGCCGGCTCTCGGAGCGGCCGGCGCCTACGGCATTGCTCTTGCGGCCCACAACTCGACGGCTCGTACTGTATCTAAGTTAAAGACCCACGTGCATGCGGCAGCGAGGTCAATTCTAGAAACACGACCAACTGCCGCCAATCTGTTTTATGGAGTTGATCGCGTTCTGAAAGCGATCGATCTGTGCCTCACGTCTGACGAAGTCCGAGAAACGGCGCTCAACGAGGCGATACGCCTAGCAGAAGAAGATGTGATCACCAATAAAGCCCTAAGCGGCGTGGGAGCGTCTTTGCTTAAAGATGGTGACGTTGTCATGACCTACTGCAACGCAGGAAGGCTCGCCACCGTAGGCTGGGGGACTGCTTTGGGGATCATTCGCTCGGCAACACAGGAAGGAAAGCGAATCGCCGTATATGTGTGTGAGACAAGACCACTCAACCAGGGCAGCCGCATCACAGCGTTTGAGTTGCTCGAAGATAACATTCCAACCACCTTAGTCGCCGACAACATGGCGGCTTGGATGATGAGGCAAGGAAAAATCGACCACGTAATAGTCGGGGCAGACCGGATAACCCGATCGGAAGTTTACAACAAGGTCGGAACGTATATGCTCGCTATCTGTGCCAAAAATCACGGCATACCGTTTTACGTTGCCGCGCCGTTGTCAACCTTCGATTATGAAAGCTCCGTCGTCAAGATTGAGGAGCGCGACGCGAATGAACTCAGATTCTGGGGTAGGCAACAAATTGCCCCGCGCACTGTGCAGGTTGAAAACCCCGCGTTTGATGCGACGCCCGTCGAATTCATCACTGGAATAATAACCGAAGAAGGTATCATAGACCCTCAACACATCTTTCACAGATCTGATACCCGGAGCTGACCGCAATGGAGAACTTAATAGCGATAAATGTTATATGTCAAGACAAGCCCGGCGTTTTGAGAGATGTTGCCGCGGCAGTTGCCCGTTTTGAAGGTAATATACGGTACACCCAGCAGTTTATTCTCACCAAGGGAAAGCACAAGGGCTTGACTGAAATCTATATGGAGATCGCGAACGTCTCAAGCGTGCCAGACTTGGCTAAAAAGCTTGAGGCCATCTCTGATGTCGACAGCGTTTCTTTTCATGAGCCTTTCGAGAAGATTTGGGGCTCCAGAATCATTATAATCGGCGGTGGCGCTCAGGTCGCGCAAGTAGCCCTCGGAGCGATTACGGAAGCTGACAGACATAACATACGCGGAGAGCGAATTAGCATTGACACATTGCCAATAGTAGACGAAGACAAGATAGCGAAAGCAGTAAATGCAGTATCTAGGACGCATCGCGCAAGCATATTGGTGCTCGCAGGCTCGCTTATGGGAGGAAAAATCGCTCAGGAGGTCAAAAAGCTACAAAAAGAGGGTTTTAAGGTAATTGCTCTGAACATGGCGGGGTCCGTGCCGGAAATAGCGGACCTAGTAGTCACTGATCCTGTACAGGCGGGAACGTTTGCCGTGATGGCAATCGCGAAAACAGCAAGCTTTGACTTGGATCGAGTTTCAGGCAGACGCTTCTAGCCTTTCAAAATCGAGACGCAGGTTTTACAATGTGGCAGCTACTAAGATCGGCAGCGTGATAGTAGCGTCTGAATACACCGTTACCGTATCAGCATGCTCACCTATCTTGCCCCACGATTTCGCCTCATCCAAAGTGGCACCGGAGAGCCCCCCAGTCTCAGGGGTATCCATTGTGAGCTGAATGGCGAAATCAAACCCTTTGGGAATAAGAAGCATGGACTGCATAATGAAATTCTTTGGAACCCCGCCGCCAATAAAAAGCGCGCCTGCTCGTCGTGCTTTGTAGCAGATGTCCATTATTTGCCGAATATCCCTGAACGTGTCGACTTGAAGATCGCGTTTATACCCAAACACCCAACTCTGAAGCCCGATCGATGAGTCAGCGATAGCAGGACAAAACACAGGCACTTCATTATCTACGGCGGCCCGTAGAATAGAGTTTTTGTCCTCTATGCGTGCCCCGATCTCCTGCAAAAATTCGCAAATCGTAAACAGCTTTTGCGGGTGGGAATCAAGAATATCAGCAACTATCGTGTCAAACCTGTCTTCAAACGTTGTGAAATGTTGGTCGGCCAAATAAACGTCATATATCCTATCGATCTTGCAGTTTTTCAGTTCGATGTCGTTCGCAGTGCATTGTCCTTGACAATGCTCGCCTCCGAAAGCCTCTATCATGTCGTGCACAAGGTTGGCGCCTGTGGTAACCAGCACATCAATGTCGCGGCGCCTGATCATGTCAACCACAACTTGCCGCATTCCTGCTGGAATCATGGCGCCAGCGAGGCCAAAAAAGCTCGTGACGTCTTCAGCTTGCATTTCTTTGTATATTTTAACAGCCTGAGCTAAACGACCGGCTCCAAAAGCGCAGGTTTCGTACTGTCGCATTAAGTCCGCTACAGTGATGCCTTTTCGGACCTTTGCGTGTTTAACAGGGTTCACCGAACACTCTCCGATTCCCGTGGCTTTTCGTGGTCCGCCATTAAGCGGGCAAATAAGAAATCTCGAACAAGTTTCGCCCCGACAAGAGCCGAAAGCCCCATATCGTAATCGGGAGTGATTTCAACCATATCGAAACCGACCACGCACGATGAAATCTCTCTGATCGCCGTTCGCAGTTCCAGAGGTGTCAACCCATAGGGCTCAGGATTTCCGACTCCAGGCGCATATGCTGGGTCTAGGACGTCCACGTCAATGGAAAGATACACTGCCCTGTTTTCGAATGAAGGCGCAATGTCATTCAAGATTTTCTTGATCCCCACACGTCTAATCCGGTCCATGGTATAAATAGCGCTGGTGTCTAGCGCCCTCTCATACTCATCGCGCGCTCCACTGCGAATTCCGATTTGAATCAGCGGCACTGAAAGACCGAATACGTTCCGCGAGACGCACGCGTGCCCGCATTCGTTTCCAAGATAATTTTCTTTGAAATCTAGATGCGCGTCAAAAATGACCGCGATGAGCTCCATCTTGTTCGCAAGGGCCCTAACGCAGGGATACGTGAGTGAGTGCTCGCCGCCTAGTGCTATCGGGACTTTTCCGTCTTCCACGATGCGAGACGTTGTTGCCTCCAGATCGGCAATCATGTCGTCTAGGTTGCCATACTCCGTATCGCCTATATCACACACTAGCGATTCTGAAAGCTCACAATCACACTCAAAGTCGTACGGCTCAAAATTGTGAGAAGCTTTGCGCACCGCTTGAGGCGCCCATCGTGAGCCCGATCTAAAAGAGGACGTGCCGTCGAACAAAACGCCATGAATAACGTATTTGCTGCTTGCGTAATCAGAGCCTGAATCGGCAAATATCATGCGTCAAAAAGTCAGCTGTCTGGTTAAATCTATTATTTGATATCTAATTTGCGCTTTCCCATCGATTCCAGGTACGTGACGTCTTTGCCTGCCTCCAGTTTATCCATATGTTCTGGCGGAATCTCTATCTCAAAAGTCGAATAGTCGTTGAGATCCATGAGCTGCGCAACGCTTCCCATAACAGAAAGAACTTGAGCCCCTTTTCTTTCGACAATGGGGACGTAAATCTTGGCGCTAACGGGCTGCACGATCGATCGCTTTTGGCCATCGAAAACTCCGATCGCGTCTATCCTCGCTTTGGCTGATCCGTGCTTACCAGGCTTTGATGTTGCCAAATTAACTATAGTAGAGGGTTCATCGTCAATTATAATATAGCGGCCGACTTTGAGCGTTCTTATTTCCGTTTGCTCCTTCATACGGGGTAATAGACAAGCATTAAATATAAATGTATACGCATTAACGTAAAAGGCTTAGCGCCCAGCAACGCACGCTATTCAGGAAAACGACGAGATTTGGGTCATTAGAAATGCGCATAGGAATCGTATCTAGATGTGATATTGAGGAAGCAACCGACTTAGCTGCCAAAATCGGCCGCTACATCAAAGGCCGTGCTGATGCAATCTATGACGATCAAACCGCTCGCGCACTTGGGCAAGAAGGAATGGAGCTCGAGCGCTTCGACGTCGACGTAATAGTGACGGTAGGCGGCGACGGGACGATCCTGCGAGTTCTCCAAAGCATTCCACACCCGATTCCAGTGGTCGGCATAAACGTCGGAAAAGTCGGCTTCCTGGCGGAAGTCAGCCCGGAACGGGCGCTCAGCGTCGTTGAAAGCCTTCTCGACGGCTTCCGTGTCTCGGCACACTCGAGACTAGCGGTGTCAGTCAATGGCCGACGCCTGCCGTCCGCTACCAACGAGGCGGTAATCGTCACTTCACGCCCGGCAAAAATACTTGAGTGTAGCATCAAGGTCGACGATCATGTTCTTGATGTGCTGCGTGCAGATGGCGTTATCGTCGCTACGCCTACTGGGTCAACCGCGTATGCAATGAGCGCTGGTGGTCCGATCGTGGATCCACGAGTAGATGCATTCCTTATTGTCCCTCTTGCGCCCTATAAGCTTTCCGTCCGCCCTTGGGTCGTGTACGGTGAGAGCACCGTAGTCATCAAAATAGAGGAAAAGGACGCTGCTATCGTCATTGACGGGCAGTATAATGAAACCGTTCACAAAGACGATGAGATCCGCTTTGACAAAGATGATCAGAAATCGCTATTTGTTCTTGTCGAAAAGAGCTTTTTTGAAAAAGTTTTGACGAAGCTGAGATAACGCGTCGCGACAAGTGCTTTGGTTGTTGGCGTTAGGAAGAGCCGCTTTCGTGTTTCTCAGGGGTAAAACTCAACAAGTTCTGAGCCGTTTTCCAAGAACGTCTCGTTCCAGGTGGCAGGTCGCCTCGCGCATCCAACCACTTTTTCAAAAAAGCAATCGTAGTAACGTCTGACGGATAACCACTGCCAATAGTGGCACCGAGGGAGCTCTCGAGGGCTCTTATGCTGCTATCTCTGCTTACTTTGGCGATGATTGACGCAGCCGACACAATAGCGTAATTTGTATCTGCCTTGTGCTCGGCGATTACCTTGTTTATCCCGCTCGCTTCCTTCACGCGCTCAGAGAACCGCGATGCGTTTACGTCAGCAGCATCAACAAATGCTACATCGGGCTTTAAATACCGCAAGGCTTGAGCATGGCCTTTCACGAGGATTTCGTTGACGGTCATCACCGTCCTTAGTTCATCTATTTGTTGGGCGGTAATCTCCTGCAATTGCACAGCGCATACCTTTTCGATCCGTTTCGACAGAAATTCGCGCCGCTTTGCGCTTAGTGCTTTTGAGTCTTTAAGCCCCATCCTCTCCAAGTACTTTAGTCCTGAAGAGTCAATACAAACTCCTGCAATAAAAAGAGACCCCAGGACAGCTCCTTTGCCTGCTTCATCCACGCCCGCAAGCTTCATGTCGCTCAAATTGCCTCAAAACAAATGACGCACTCCAGCTAGCAGTCGCGGATTGCGGGAGATAATGCGCCTTACTATTCCTGCAACGCTCATCTCCTCGAGCGGCAGCCCCTCCAGTGAGCGGACGAGCTTGTTCAACTCGTCATCGGATAGATTAACAAAGATATCCTTTATTTTGTAATTTCGTTCGAGCTTCTTCCCGAAAGACGCGCGCCAAGCCGCTTCATATCGCTTCAAAACCTTAGCAGACGGGTCTTCCGCTCTAATAGCTTCCTTGGCAACCTCGCCCGCTAGTCTGCCCCCCTCTAAGGCGTTAATTATGCCGCCGCCAGTTATAGGATCAGTGTGATGCGCAGCATCACCGACTAGCATAATGCCGTCTCCTGCGGTTTTACGGACGGCGTTGCTGACTGGGACTCCTCCAACGTTCAATTCAACTGGCTGGCCGCTGGGGTAATGCTTGTCCACAAACGCGTCTAGATAGTCGATTGGATGCTTGCCGTCCAGTTTGTTCGCTAGGACACCAAGCCCGATATTTGCTGCATGTGATCCCTTCGGGAATGCCCAAGCGTAACCCCCGGGAGCTGCTGAACCGAGATAAAAATCGCAGCAGTCCTCCAGCAAATCGACGTTGGCCATAAGGTACTGGGCGCAGCTTTCGAGGTCTTTGGGTCGAAGAGTAGTGTTAATGCCGGCCCAGCGGCCGACTTGTGACTCGATGCCATCGGCCGCGATGACGACAGATGCACGGATTTCAAGGGATTCGCCTAAATGCCGAGCCTCGATGCCACGTATGAACCCATTTTCTGTGATGACCCCGGTCGCGCGCGTCCTGACCACCACATCTGCTCCTGCGCGAGCTGCACGCTTCGCAAGATCTCGATCAAAAATCTTGCGCTCGAGCACATAGCCTACCTCGGGACCCGCAAGTTCTTCTGAAACGTCCAATCTCGTTCCATCAGGCGCAAATATGCGGGCGCTGGCCACTTTGTTCGCGATCCACCTTTTCTGGGGTCGTAGAAACTTCGAGAGCCCCACTTTTGATATGCCTTCAGCGCAACGAACGGGATCGCCGATTTCTTGGCGCTTTTCCATTAAAAGAACGTCACATTCGGGTGCGGCTGTCGCCGCCGCGAAAGCTCCTGCAGGTCCCGCGCCCACTACTATAATATCGTATTCGCTTTTCACACTCACGCCTCCTCATTCAGGAAACGAAGAGCGCGCCGACGGGGCATATTGTGATACACGTTTCGCACGCCGTACAACTTTCTGCAATTTCGAGGCATGACTCGATGAGCGTTATCGAATTAGTCGGGCAAACTGATACACAGGCGCCACAGTGTCCACATTTCTCAATATTGACTTGAATCACAGTTAACCTCCTTCTAGCTGCATTGGCGAGTAAAGAGTGCGTAGCAAGAAGCGCAGAACGTTTCGATGCTGGACAGGCGAAATTCTAACGTATGTAACGGAGATCCTCCTCGCTCGCCACTTCGTGCATCCCTGTTTGCTCCATCTCCCTCAGTCGAGCAACAATTTTTTCCATATCTTTTGCGCGGTCTTCAAGCGCTCGCATGTTAATGTCAGTTTTCAATGCCTTACATAGGACCCTCAGTACAGCCTGGGCGCTCTTTGGATCGACCAAGTAACCAGATGTTTCTCCCATCAAACAGATCCCGTCAATGCCCATAAGGCCGCCAAGCCCCAGCAACAATCCAGAAGCTCCTACGATGCCCCCTCCTGGCTCGTTCTCTTTGAAAACCACGCCGTATCGTTTCATTTCTTCAACCAGCGCCAAGTTGTTCACAGCCCCCAAGACCGCAGGTTTCTCGACAAGCTGTCCGAGACCGTAGCCGCCAAGTGTGTAAATCCTTTGCACGCCGTTTTCTTTGGCTAATTCCAGGTACGCACTAGTCAGCTCGTAGTGCCCTTCGTTTGTCGCGCTTTGATGATCACCGACGAGGATCAAGAGATCCTGCTTGCCGCTGTTGACCGCATATAATTCGCTTCTAACCATTCTGACTGAGCCATCAGCAAGCACGATCACCTGCGGGGGAAAATGCGAGGAGTACACTTCGGCGATTTTTTTCGCGCCAAGTTCGTCAATCATGTGCTCAGCTACAAGCTTTCCCACATGTCCAATTCCTGGCAATCCCTCTACCAGAATCGGTTTTTTCAATTTCACGTCTGTGATTCGCTTGACTTCTATTCGCTCCATCTAGATCCCACTTGTTAAAAAATTCTTCAAGCTTTAAGCTCTCACTTTGATCGTGTGGTGGTCTCGCGCTTGAGCATTCTCCGATATCTGCCGTATCGATCCTCCGGTGAGAATCTCGCTGGGCGCGCCGTCACAGTCGGTTGTCCGCACGTACGGCATTTTTCCTCTAATGTGTAGCCGTGACATTTTCGAAGCTTCATCTTCGCTTGGTGAGATGGTTAGACTATGTTATGATGATTGAAGTTCTCTATGAAACTTTCCCGTGCCGCCGGCCTTCGCCACCACATCTATAGATGCGTTGGCCGCCTTTTTCATCGCGTTTTCCGCGATCTTATAATCGAGGGCGACTATCCTTATGCGGTAACGAGGCGCCCCGATGTAACTCACGTCAAAGCGAAGGTCATCATCTTCGGACTTCATGGCGGCTTTCAGCGCACGTTTGATAACGTCTATCCCGTTCGGTTGAGGACATGTCAAATCTACGTAGCCTGTGATGTACACGTAAGGTATTTTTACGTTCTCCTTAGCAACGAGTGCAATTTGAGCGGCAACCTCGGGTTGAAGTCCCTTGAGAGCTTCTGGGCCTCGCACGGCTGCGTCCTCAAAGACATAGTAAAGACCGTCAAATTTGTCAGCGAGTTGATCGTAGAGCGCATCTTTGTCCACCCCTGTAGCGTCGGCTACAAATTCTAACCACTTTTCGGCTTTTTGTTCACTCTTCCATTCCTGAATTTTTGAGCGTCTCTGATGCTCATTAACGTCCTTGAACGAGAGATCTATGTGGCTACGATTCGGATCAACGTTCAGGACCTTGCACACGATCTTTTGACCTTCCCTTACGTGATCTCTTATGTACTTTACCCACCCAGACGCAACTTCGGAGATGTGAATTAGCCCCTCCTTCTTGTCGTACTCGTCGAGTTGGACAAATGCTCCAAAGTCGACTACGTTGACCACGGTACAAACGACTAAGTCTCCGATCTCTGGCCAAGCTTTTCTCATAAGACCTCAAGTATTTGGGTCCTTATCTCTGCCCTCCCGCCGCGCGGCTCAACAAGAGTTCTCCCACAGACTATGCAGTTTACTACCGAGGACGCATTGCCGAAAACAATCTGGATATTCTCACAATCCGCACATCTTACGCGCAAGAATTTGCTCACCACTTACACCTCTACTAACTCGAACTTCGACACTCTGAATCCTTTCCTAGTATGCGCTTTGTTGCATTCGGTGCAGCGGTAGCGAACGTTGATGCGCTTCGTAGGTTTATCTCCGCCCGGGACCTTAGAAAACTTGCCGAGATTACCAATGCCGCTGCGCCGTTTTTTTTGGCGCGCAATCCACGTCAACGACGATGCGCGCCCTTTTCGCACCTTCTCAACTTCGTGAGTTGTGTGCTTTCGACACACCGGGCATATTGATCTAATCTTCTTTGGCATCTTCAAGTTTATCACCGACTATGATACCCATATGACGATCGCACAACGCCCGAGCATTCCCCTCAGGCAATAGAACCGAGTCGCCTTCTCCAAGTTTGTAGTTTTCGCCGTCCAGTCCTATGAACGTTGGAATGTCGGACAACACTCGCACTCTGAGATATCTCATATTCCCGCGTTCTCGTATTAAAGTGCTTTCGTCATCGCGCGGCCCCTCGTTTTCGTCTGCACTGTCCCCCACTTCTTCATTGGATGCAATCAACGGCTGTAGTGCCAATCCTTCCTTCAAAGACTGCTTGACGCTCGTAGCGTCAAGCTCAACGCGATCCGATTCCTGTTTGGGCAGTGCAGAAGTGATCCCACGGTTTTCATTTGATAGCGCGGGCTCGGTTGCCGGAGCGGCCGCGGCTTCTAATTCCTTTTGTCCGAGTACGCGGTCCCGATAATACGTAAATACCTTGTAAACCGAATCGTAGACCTCGGCTTCGGCGTCAGCTAGCGATGCTTCCTCCGTGTGCCCTTTTGCCGCGAGCGCCGCCAACTTGATTATTTTCGCAGCGCGTTTATCATAAATTGCGTCTGCGACCTGCAGAGCGTTCTCGAGTTCATCTTTTTTTTGCGGATCCTCGCTTTTTTTGAGTGAATCCATGTATTCTTTCAACTCGGAATAGAAGCTATTCTTTAATTGCGTCAATCGTCGCGAGCGGCGCTCCTCGCTTCTAATCACTTTTAAGTCGTCGAGATTCATATTCGGCAAGCCCTCGCGCCATGAGATAAACGGCCGTGTGCTCCGGTAGCTCTGTTGTACTTTGATCAACCTTAATAGTTTCACCCATAATTTCAGTCGTAGCCGGCGTGAGAATCCTGACCGAAACCGAACTGTCGCCGAAGACGACCGCGTCATTCAACGGTGCAAAGCGACGGAAGCGATCGAGAGTCAAAGGTGTGACCCTAAGGCCAGAGCCACCGTGCAACGACGTGGGCAGCCGAATCAGTCTCTTTATGTCTGCGGTGACCGGCACATCGATGCGAACCTTCAAGTGCGAGATAGCTTCTCTGATTAGGCTTTTCCATGCGTTTAGCGGAATTAGCTTTGACTCTACCAAAGGTTGGACCGATGCGTCTTGCGACAGCGTGCTGACAATTTCTTTAGCGCGCCGCTTGCCGATAGCCTTGACTGATGCAAGCTCACTTATCGCAATTTTTGCGTCAAGTCCGCGTATCCGCTTGAAATACTCGTCAATCCACGTCTTTATTCTGATCTCCCAACAACTGATGTCCTGAGGCATTGCAGTCTTGCTCGACCGTTTCAGTAGATACTCTGCCTCAAGGCCCGTTCCGGTCAAATAATTCACAATCTCGCGTCGTTCGTGACTACCTAAGGTAACTAGTTTCTTTTCCCGCAAATGGACATGGTAACCACGACCCCCCGAAAACACGATACTGAAGTCCTTCTCGTCGAAACCGAAATCGTTCATCAAGAAATCCAACAGTTTCGTGGTTTCATCTTTTACTTCTTGCAGCATGCCCGCATACGAAGACACAGACTTCGTCAAGAGCTTATCCGCATCAAGATCGAAGATTAAGTCTGCGCCTTCCCACTTCTTGTCTTGCATGCGAGTTGCGCTCGGATACGCGTAACACGCCGTTGAATGGTACACATGAGCCGGTGCAACTGCGCCCAAATATGCGCGCACTTCCTTCTGCGAGCCAAAAGCTTTGTGGCGTCGCATTACAAGCTTCGGATAACTTGAGTCAAAAAGAACAAACGCCCATTCTCGTTTCTGGAACTGCGGCGGGAACCCAACTGGAGCTTTACGATAGTAATCGCCAAATTTTCTCTGGAGGAATCCTTTCGTTTCCGGGTTCACGCGCTTGCACCTGACCGCGAGGCGTGGCGGGTTACCGCCACCTTTCTCTTCTCAGCACCTCATGAACGGCCACAGTGATTGCTCTTCTTGGTTCTAGGATCATCGGTTGTCTTACTGATGCTTAAGTCGCGCTCGGTAATACGAGAGCGGATGAGAGATGCGTTTGCACAGGCCAATGGTCTCCGTGCAATTACCGTAGGTCTCCATCGTTGAACATCCGGGAGGGATGTAGTCTTTCCCTGACGCTCCCTTTATGTGATCGACCTGATAACGCGTAAGTTCATAGTCGAAATCTGGAGACGTCTGATAGACATGCACGATCTCCTCGGTTTTCATACCTATATTAGCTAAAAAGGAGGTTAACGCGAATCGAGCGGGATGTGAGAGGTTCTGTCCAGCTTTTACTTGCGAAAGCAGCGCTTTCATGCAGGGGGGGCACGCTTCCAAACTCACAGGACCAGAATCGGCAGGGCGCAACGAGACTGCGGACATTGCTTTTCTTAAGGGTGAGGTATAAGGCACAAGTTCTTCGCACATTTTGCTGCTGAGTTTTAGTGGCAGTCCGTGTAACACCTTCAGCCTCACAGCCTCGGCTAAAACCTGGATCATCTCGTTCTTTGCAAGACGTACCTGGCCTCTGTTCAATCGGTTAACAAGGCGCCACTGTGGCCCTCTTAATCTACCCGTATACTTGATCAAGTCCGTAAAATGCAGCTGAAAAATATTGTCGTCTGCTGATATTGGTATTCCTAAGTCCCCCAGCATCCTTGCAATGTACTCATCCTGAAGTCGTTCGCCAGCGTTCCGCAACTTGGTAAATGCGTCGTGGGCTTCGGCATTTGCATATCTCTGAACCAGCACAGATTCGCGAATGCAAGAGACCAACGCCCTTCCCATGACGTAAGAGAAGAGCTCAATTTCATCATCGTCACGCTCGAGCGGCTTTGAATGAACGTCGCTGTCGATCGCTTGTGCCACTCGCTGAACGCTTTTGTTGAGGACACTGTCAGAAAACTCTCCCGCGGTCATGAGAGAGTCAAAGGTCCTTCCGGATGCTTCTACGTAACGTGCTGCCGCAGCCGTATATGGAAAAAGAGCTAGATATTCGTCCATGCTTCTAGCGCCGGCCCGGTGCGACCGCTTTTGAGTTTCATTCTTGTTCGATGCGCGGCGCCAAGAGATACGAGACCGCACCGTTGCCGTCGGCAAAATCAAATCCAACCTTGAGTGGTATATTCTTGCCCATGTCGAGAGAGACTTCAGAAGCCTTTCCGACTGCTTTGGACATTTCAAGCAAGAATTCAAGACTAAAAAGTGATCTTATTTCATCTGCTTTGCCATCTGCGCGCGATACGTCGATAAGCTGATCTTTTGAAAGTTCAAGGCGCATAGTATCAGCGTCACCAAGAGCCTCCATAAAAAAGTCAGTGTCAGTGCACCCAAGGGCGATATTGTCGCTGACTTTGCCTGCTGCTTTCACTGCCCACCGAAACTCTTTTCCCGTGATAACTACGTGTGCAGCAGATTCAACTTTTGGCACTTTGGGCTCCTTCTTTATCGAGTAGGGACTTAACAGTGCGATAGTATACTTAAGATCGCCGAATGACAGGGCCATGCGGTTCTCATCAACAACGATTCGAATGATATCGGTACGATTAGCCAGCTCAAGGATGCCCTGCATTTTCTTGAGATCCAGTGTGACAACCTCATCGTCGGTTTCATAGTTTTCAAAAGCTTTAGCCGACAGTTCAAACTGCACCATCGCCACATAGGATGGATCCGCATTTCTCGCATACAGGCCGTCTTTGCTTAAATGTACTCGCGCTTCATCAACGATGATAGTCAACGCTTCGATGCCGTCTTTCAGAGTCTCTCCGAGAATATCAGCTTTAAACATGATCCGCTCCCTTGTAACCGCCTAAACACCGTATATGTCTGCTCATCACTTTATATCTTTGTTGTTCAGAATTGGGTCGCAACGATAGCCCTCGGCAGAACAAAAAAACGGGGAGCAGAGTTCAACTAAGCCCCGAGTCGCTTCTCTCGGAGGGAAAGTACCGAACGCTGCCTGCGCCTTGCCCTAAACCCTCATCTAAACGTACGCTAACTTCTGATATAGTGCTGAGGTCAAGCGTGTTACACAGCTCATCGAGGAGGAAGCAACAAAGATCTTCAGCGCTCGCCGAATTTATGGGGAGCATAACTACATCCTCTCTCGGGAAGCAGTAACGCTTTCTGCATTTGCCAACCGTGACTGAGATATCTCCAGCACGGGTGGTCTGTATCTGGACATCTGCATCTCGAGATGCGAGCAGAATCTTATGATCGAGAGCTTCACAGATCTCTGCAGCATCTTTTTTGAGGTCGTCAAAGTCCATTACAAAATCGTGAATCTGCGCGCCGACGATCGTCGCGCTCATTGCATATGTATGTCCGTGCAAGCGCCCGCATTTCGGGTGATCTGGAATGAAATGGCACGCTGAAAATCGGAGGTTTGCCTGCCACCCGTCAAGCTCTATCCACATAGATCGGTCCGTGCTGGCTGCGACGTTTCTTAAATGCTTCATCTTTCGTGTTGCTGCACTTGTCTATTAGTCGAGAAGTATATAAAAGCCGTCTGGCTGCCCATAATGCTTTTTATCCTGCGCGCGCCCTATCAACTAATGAAAAGCCTTGAGAAACGGCGAAAGGACTATTACTACCGGCGGGCGAAGTCAGAAGGATATCGATCACGAGCTTCGTTCAAACTGCTCGAAATTCAAGAACAGTACCACATCATACGACGCGGAGATATGGTCGTTGATTTGGGCGCCGCCCCTGGCGGATGGCTCCAAGTGATCCGCCATTTGGAAGCGTCTGCCATAGCCGTTGATCGACAGCAGATCGCTCCGCTGCAGGGGGTGACGCCTATTCGAGGCGACCTAACTTCCCCAGAAATTGTGACTAAAATACAGGAGATTGTAGATGCTGTAGATGTCGTCATATCGGATGCTGCTCCGAATCTAAGTGGTGCATGGAGCCTAGACCACGCGCGATCAATCGACCTTTCAGCCTGTGCCTTAGAAATCGCCAAATGCGTGCTGAAACCCGGCGGCAATTTCGTGGTTAAAGTTTTCCAAGGGGACCTCTTTGACACATTCACGCGCGAGGTAAGCGCGTGTTTTCAATTTGTCAAAGCGTTCAGCCCGCGAGCATCACGAAAGCAAAGCGCCGAAACATACATAGTAGCTAAGCGCTACAGCCCCTCAGAAGACCGCTTGACCAAGCTGGGTCGTTGAGGATTATGCAACCTGTGGCAAAGTCACGCGGCGGTCCGATCCACAAGTTACTGACGTAAAACTATTTATTCACGTATCGGAAACTACTCGTTGTATTACATCTAAGGACCCGACAAGAGATTCTTTTCCGAAGGACGCACTGACGTCTGCGAGTAATGGCACAAAAAAGCACAACTGGCGTGATGACGAGGCTCTTGCTCATCTATTTGGTGATGACAGTAGCATATGCTTTTTTGCGAATTCCCGTTGGTCAAGCTATGAACTATGTCCTTGGGGGCTTAGTTACCACCCTCTACGTTCCCCTTTTCATCACGATCCTTTTGCTTTCGGTCATCACAGGCTCTTACTCGTCTTTACTGCTAAACCGCTTCGTCGATCAAAAGCAGCTAAAACAGTCTCAAGCAAAGATGAGGGAATTTCAGCAGGTCTACCGTGAGGCCCAACTGGCCGGAGACAAAGGAAAACTAAAAAAGCTCGAGAAAGAACGTGCCGAAGTGATGGAGCTAAGCATGGACGTCCAAGCACAGACTATGAGGCCCATGCCATACATTCTGATCATCTCGCTACCGCTTTTTGGCTGGCTAAGTTACACAATGTCGCAAGCAGGCTCTTGGCCGACCCGCGTGTCAACTATGATCAGTTTACCCTATTTTGGAACACTGCCGTACACTCAAGGTGTCATCCTCGGTTTTCCGGTTTGGCTCATTTGGTACCTAGTTTGCTCACTCGTCTTTACTCAAGTCATCCGCAAGACTTTGGGAATGTGACTACTGGCAACAGGATAGAGCTCAGCAAGTTTCCTGTCAGTTTTCCCGAGCATTGTCGCCGCTGTCTCCGAATGGACCATTTCGATTCCACACTCAACCGCGATTAAGTCGGGCTTTCTCGCTCTCGCAGCTCAAATCGAGCAGCACTCGCTTCACCGTGTCTGCGTCAGCGTCCGTCTTAATCGACGTGCCTGAAAAGTGAGTTCTCGATGCGCGACAACCGATGGCGCGTAGTCCGCTTACGAGCGTTTCAATAGGAACCGGCGGACACTTGAGTTCTCTCAGAAGCTTGTGGTAATCAAAAAACGTTACCGTATCAAGCTCATTTAGGCACCGTGTTATGATTTTCGCGGCCCGCATCTTGGTGCCAAAAACACCAGTCTCAAGGTTCTCAAGAACTTGCTGGCAGAATTTTTGATCGTGTAGAGTCCCAAGCCAGAGAGGTCCAGCCACGGCAACTTTTGCGCCGCAAAACGCACAGTCGGAGCGCAGGGTAGGAAACAGCCCAGAGAGCACATAGCGATTTCCGCAAGCAAAACAGTGGGCTATGAATCCCATCGATCTGACACACGCATTGGCAAGCTCAGCGCCACGATCGAGAAGCAAATAAGCCCGATAGTAGTGCTCGGTTGCGTGTGCGAGGACTGGAGTGGCAGATTTATCATATTTGACAAGCTCTCGAATGATTGTGCCAATGAGTATCCGTATCCCTGTTTCAGCGTGATACTCTGTGTTCATAGGAAGTGCGGAATACCTCCGCACGCCGGCACTAAAATGAGCACCACTTAGAGGGGCCGTGTCCGTCGCGGTCACACAAAGCATCTTGCTGGCTGACCTGCACGCTGCATCGACAAAGGGGGCTGGGGATCCGAACGGATCAACGTCTATCACGTTGAACCTAGCTTCTGACATCAAAGCGTTCGCATCTCGGTGCTCTGCATGGATGTTCTGCTGCAAACTTTTCGCGTTCCTCTTGATCAACTCATAAGCTGCGAGGCTATAATCGTTAACCGTGACCTCGGCCTGCGCCTCGTTCGCAACTCGGAGACCACGTATACCACAACCCGCGAGCGCATCTAGATACGTCAGCCCGCTATCGTCGCGTTGATTATCGGCAAAAGCCTGTATGCAAGCAACGCTTATGTCTCGGCTTAACTCCATTCGTGGATTGTAGAAGACCGGTGCTGATGATGGAGGGTACGACGCGTTTGGATCCAAGCGCGGTACTAAAACAGAAGTTTGGCCTTCAAGAGCGAGCCTCGTTCGCACATCTAGGACTAAGTTTTGTAAATCTTAAGGTTTTTCATACGCCGCGCAATTCGCGCGCGCATTCGCGCGCTGCGCCCAGAAACGCTGAGCGGAAACCGGAAAAACGCGTACTAACGGACCCTCTCGAACTTCCAATGATCGACCAGCGGTGCGGTGGCATCGACGCCGACCTTCGTTGTCGTGCCGTCGCTTCCAGTGCGCGGGTCGAGGGACGATCCACGAACGTTTGGGATAACCATAATATCTAAATCGCCTTTGACGCGGGTGGCAATTGCAAATTCTATGTCGTCAGTGTCATAGACATCAATGTCCTCATCGACCACCACAACGTGTTTCAAGCTCGTGTGAGCCGCAAACGCTGCCATGATCACATTTCTTGCATCCCCCTCAGTCTGTTTCTCTATCTGGATAACAGCGTGCAGATAGTGCCGTCCTCCTGCCGTTAATACTACATTCTTCACCTTTGTCACGTTTTTGCACGCGTTGTAAATCTGCGGCTCATACGGAATGCCCATCAAAAGCGAGTGTTCGACGCCTGCTGGCAATATGGAGTGATAGATGGGGTCTCTAGCTGACACCATTCTCGTTACTTCAATAACCGGTTCAGGTCGAACGACGTCATAAGTACCCGTAAGATCCACAAAAGGACCTTCATTTGTAGTTCTTGTTGGGCTTATTTGTCCCTCCAAGACTATTTCGCTTGGCGGGACAGGGATTCCATTTTCACATTCAATGAGTGTCTGAGCCTTTCCCTTAAGAGCGGCCGCATAGTTGAATTCGAGACCACACGGAACTCTCGTTGTGGTTGCAAATAGCGTGACAGGATCGACGCCTATGGCAACGGCGATGTTCAGAGGCTCGGCTTTTTTTGCAGATGCTTTATGCATCAGATACGTGTGGCGCGGCGGCACAAGCCTCACGGCTAACGAAGTCTTATCGACAACCATCATGCGATGAACTGATGCGTTTATTCTGTGACCATATTTTGCCACTACGATGCCTGCGGTGATGTAAGATCCGCCATCTCGCTCGAAAAACTTCATTATAGGTAACTTGCTCAAGTCCGGAGTGCGTTCCAAGTCCCACGCAAGGTCTTGCATTACCGTTTTTCCCGTTGCCGCCGTGCTCAAAAGCTTATGCATGAGCCCTCGCTCGTTGACATTGAGCGCTTGGGCGAGTAGCGCGCGCGAAGCCAAGAGGTTTACGATGGCTTGAGAGCCGCCAATGCGTTCGAACAGTACCGGTCCTCGTCCTCGGGCTAAGCGCGGGGCTTGCAACATCGGCGAAACGGGCTTAGTTATGACTTCTAGTTGCCCCGAGTCCTTTAAATGCTGAAGGAAGCGTCTCACTTAGTCACCCCAGCGTCGTGACACCGAATGGTCAAGCTGCAACAGGTCGAGCACCCGGGCAACCAGAGCGTCAATGAGCTCTTCGATCGTAGTCGGACGTGTGTAGAACCCCGGGCTGGCGGGGACTATTAAAGCTCCACATTGCGACAATTTCAGCATGTTGCTCAAATGAATCCCGCTCAACGGCGTTTCGCGCACAACCAATATGAGCCTCCTATGTTCCTTCAAACATACATCTGCCGCACGCGTAACAAGGTTGGAAGAAACGCCGTGTGCGATACTTCCAAGCGTCTTCATGCTGCACGGAATTATCACCATGCCGTTACTAATGTGGGAACCGCTTGCAATAGGCGCAGCGAGGTCCATTTCGTCGTACGTGCGGTTGACTAGCGACGTGATGTAGTTCAAGCTGTAGTCAGTCTCAATGTCTATAAGCTGCTGGCCACTTTTAGTCACAACGAGCTGCGTGCCAACGCCGAGTCGATTCAGAGCCTCCAGCAACCGAACGCCGTACTGCACTCCGCTCGCGCCGGTAATGGCAACTATTATCGTCATTTGAGAGCCTCGATAAGTTCATCAACAAGCGAAAATGATGCATCAACAATCTCTGCGACTTGCCCTTCAGATGCATCGTGGACGTGAATTCCGACAACCACGACGCAGCTCTGCCGCAATTCCTTCGAAATTCGCAAAGCGGCTTCTTTAGCGATAATGTCATCGCGATGATTTGGAACAGTTAACACCGAAGCAAACGACCTCCTGTGAAATCCGCCCAGCGCAACGGCGCCCACGTGCGCTTTTCCCCCCACCAACGTGACGAGCAAGTCTTTTCCCACGCGAGTTGCGTCGACCCTCAAATCTGCTGAGCCCGCGTTCCTCGTCAAAACAACGTGACTACGAGACAAATATCTACTCCCGGCGACAGTTTTTGGCAAATCAAAGGCTTAAGCAAGACGACCGTCAGGCGGCTGCGGCCTCACCACCTCTAATTCTATCGTGCTCTCAGTCTTAAGGCTTTTGGGTTTGTCGCCTGCACGGACGCGACTGTCGAGACTGCTATTAGCGTCCACGCCTCGCAATCGAATGAGTTTCGCGGCCGATCAAGCCGCAGCACGACACGGCTCATCAATCCCTTGTTCGCCTCTTGCGAGTCCCCAAACAAACACAGTTCTCGATGCGCATGACATACCCATTTATCCTAGAAAAGCTCACTGGAACGTCCGGAGGAAGAACATTGTTACTCTTATCGGGCGGTACAGGCAGCCCTAAGCTGCTTCGCGGGCTGCTTTTCTATTGTTCTGGCGCTCAAGTGACCGTCATTGCTAATACTGGAGATGACATCTGGATCTCGGGCAATCTTGTTTGCCCGGACCTTGACACAGTTATCTACACCGCAGCGGGAATTGTGAGCGAACGGTGGTGGGGTATCAACGGGGACACTTTTCGTACCCACGGCAGGCTAGCTAGCTTAGGACACAAAGAAGCGCTCATTATAGGCGAGCTTGATAGAGCTACTCATATTTTCCGCAGCGACCTTCTGCGACGAGGGGCAACACTAACTGATGCAACCCTTGCGATGTGCGCTTCGTTCGAATTATCTACTAGGATCCTCCCTATGACGGACGATTTCGTGCCTACCACGATCGTAACGGACAACGGCGAGATGCACATCCAAGATTTTCTAGTAAGATATCAGCAAGCCCCAAACGTTTCGCAGGTGAGATGCCGGACCGGCAAAACGACCAAAGAAGTAGAAACTGCGCTAGACGAACATCGTTCTGTTGTGATTGGGCCTTCAAATCCGATATCAAGCATAGGGCCTATCCTTGCCGTAAACGGAATGCAACAAGCCCTTAAAGACCGATTTGTCATTGCAGTCAGTCCAATAATACGGGGCGAGCCGATAAGCGGGCCTGCGGGAAAGTTCATGGAATCGCGTGGACTTCCGATTAGCTCTTTAGGGGTTGCAGAGTTCTATAGCGACTTCCTGGACGTCTTGATCGTTGACGGTCGCGACGACATTTCGCAAAGCGATTTGCCAGGCGATATTGAACTGCTCCGCGCGGATACGATTATGTACGGCATAGAGCAAAGCAAAAACCTCGCGACAGAGATCATGCGAATTCTTCCATCCCAAAGTTAAGGTCATCTATTAAGAGCGGAATCGGCGTCTGCAAAGTAAAATTAAATAGCAGCAAAATACAATATTGAACGTCGTATTATGACTTGCCCATTTCAGCGCAGCGAGTGAGTTTTGGTACGCACAGAGGTTTCGTCGTGTCTCAAGTAGCCTTTCAACTGGCCATCGGCGATGTCGAAATCCCGAATCCTTTGGTTCTCGCTTCGATGGCTGGACTAACTAACAGCTCGTTTGTTATATCGAGGAGCGTTGGACTAGCAATTCTCGGTGGATACAACCTTGACGCGCCAACCATCGACGCTGCGAAAGAGCTCGTCAAAAAGGGACGAAGCGAATTTGCTTACGAAGAACCGACACCTGTAATCGAAAACGAGCTCGGAGTCATGAGCACGATCAACATGAAAGCTGGAATCAATGCTCGGTCAACTACCCTGGAGCCACTGATCGCGATCGCCGAGTTGATTCATCAAAAAAGGGCAATTCTCGAACTAAACGCCCACTGCAGGCAGCCTGAAATGGAAGCTGCTGGCGCCGGCCAGTGTCTCACGCGCGATCTCAACAAGCTCAGCGAATGGATACGGGAGATCAAACAAACAGACGTGCCTCTATCGGTCAAGGTACGCGCAGGCGTTGTTGCAGATATAGCGCTCGCAAAGGCTATAGACAAGGCCGGCGCCGACGCGATTCACGTCGACACGATGGATGCTGGACCCGCGTTGGTCAAGAAAATTCGGGATGCCACGGCGCTCAAAATAATCGCAAACAATTCGATCGTGGACTATAGCAGCGCCCACAAGATGTTCTCGATGGGGGCGGATTACGTCTCAGTCGCTCGTGCCGCTGTGGCCGATAACACCGCTGTTGAAGAAATCCTGGCTGAAGTTCAGTCATATCAAGAAGCGGTTGGCTGGTACAATGCCCCAAAACACATTTGCGCTGGAGGAGACTTGCGGGGGTTAGCGTACTGTTGCATGCCCGTAAAGGAGTGTCCACTGGGCTACGTTCTGAAAAGAGCAGGGATCTCTGAGGACAAGTATGTCCAAATCAAGGAGAGCTTCAACACCACAAAGCTAGGAGCGGGACCAGGCACGTGCTTCGGCAGCATGGTGTGGTGCTGCAAAATTACAAGGCCGTGCCCGTGGAGAGATAGCTCTCTGCAGGACCTAGGTTTTTCCGACGTTGACTACATGCAACTCAAAAAGCAACTTGCAGAGAGATTTCTCAGCTGTCGAGACCTCGACTGAGCTTCTCAACATGTACGACCCAGACTTCATAGCCGGTTGTGCCGAGCTAGCAATGTTGCTCGAGGTGTCCGCGACACCAAAGCCGGGCAATGTAGACCGAACGCATGACTTTGAAGACGTAACGTACGAACATTTTCTTGCATCCGCAGTCGGTACTTTTCCTGTGTTTAAAAAAGCAGCGTCAGCTCGGCATGGGATGGGCGGTCTGATTCTCGATGCGGTTCAAGCGAGTACCACCTGGCAGAATGCTGGGAATTGTCACTTTGGGGCGATCCTGCTGCTGATCCCCTTGTGTGCCGCGGCAAGGAAGAGTAGCACGATATCTCAACTCAAGACCAACCTCGTCCGCGTCGTCAAGCAGACTTCGAGCGCTGACGCGATCCGGTTCTATGAATCTTTTCGGAGTGTGCGCGTCCGCGTCGGAGAGCGGCACTATCTTGACGTGAATGACGTGTCCTCAATGGAAGCAATTCAGCAACAAAATCTGACGCTATGGGATATTATGCAAATATCGAGCCCAAACGACACCATAGCAAAGGAATGGACTGAAGGGTTTCCTCGCACCTTTTACGGCGCTGAATTGATGACACACTATGTTGAATCGGGGTTCAGTGTCAAGAATTCAATTGTGCACTTGTTTCTTCAACTCCTCAGCGAGTTCCCCGATACACTCATAGCAAAAAAATTCAGCACAGATGTTGCCCTTGAGATTTCGGCAAAAGCGGCTAACGCGTTAAAAAAGGACTATGCCGATGAGTTCGACAAAGAGCTCATCGCGCGGCACATAAACCCCGGTACGACAGCAGATCTCGTGATTGGATCGTTATTCGTCGTGCTCTTAGGAGGCTTTCGGTACTGATGGAAGTGCAATTTCACGAAGGCATCTCAGAAGTCATAGCAACGACGCGCAATGGCCAGCCCAACGCCGCTCCTATGGGCGTCATAAATCGCGGCTTCCTCTACATTTCCCTTTACAAAGATAGTCACACCTTTTTGAACGTTAAGAAAAACCTTCAGTTGGTTGCCAACTTTGTTGCGGATCCGCTGATTTACGTGAAGACCGCCTTTGAGGACCTCGGTCCTGACTTTTTTTCCCCCGATGAGACGGCGCCTGTCTTAAAGGCAGCGTACGCATGGGTAGAATTTAGGTGCTCTATTCTAGAAAAACCGACTCAAAAAAGCGCCGTAGTAGAGCTCCAGCATGTGAGATCTGTTGTCCTGCAGCGACCAATAATACCTGTGAACAGAGCATTTTGCGCTGTGCTTGAAGCAACAATTCACGCAACACGTTATCAGACTCTTAAAGACCCAGCCTACCTCGAACGAATGACTCACTGTGAGAGCATCGTCACTAAGTGCGGTGGCAGGCGCGAATTTGAAGCATTTGAGCTCCTAAAAAAATATCTTGGACAAGCGATATCTAAGCAGCAGGATTAAAGTCAGAACGGTTGGGGGGCTATGGCAAAAATCGCGTGGGGCATTACGGGGGCTGGACATCATTTACGCGAAACGTTTGATTTGTTCGTCGAGGCAAAGGAAGCCTATCGCGACCGCGTGGCTGTGACTTCATTTGTCTCGCGGGCTGCGGAGGAGGTTGCACGGGTCTACGGCCTTTTTCAATACCTGGATCGAGTTTCACCGGGAGGGTACATGGAGGAGGTCATACTCGAACGCGAACAGGGATGGAGCTACCCAAAGACAGGCCGCTTCTCGCGCGGCATCTATGATGCATTGTTTGTGTCCCCGGCTACGTCCAATACGGTAGCCAAAATAGCCCATGGCATTGCTGATTCACTCATTACTAATGCGGTCGCGCACGCCGTAAAAGGCGGGGTTCTGGTTTTCATCGTTCCTGTCGACATTGAAGGTAACGTTAACAGTCCTGTGCCTTACTTCATAAACAGAGATCTTTGCACTGAGTGCCGAGAATGCGCTCAAGCTTGCCCACACGATGCGATTGACAAGCAAATCGACTACCTCAAATGCAACGGCTGCGGCGTGTGCAAAGACGTGTGCGATTATGACGCGATCCAAGAGGGGACGGTGAACCTTGTCGTCCGCGACATTGACAAGAACAACGTCCGAACCCTAAGAGATTCGGAAGGAATCACGGTTCTTGACAGTCCTCATCAGCTTAAGGAGGCACTTTGGGCAACTATGTGACCCGCACGTCCGTGCCAAACGCCCAACTCGATGTTTTTGATGCGAGCAATTTAACGGCTATTCCTATGATTCAAGACCCGTGCCTTAAATGAATAACTCGCTGACCGGAGACGTGGCGATACGCGGCCGTTCGCTGTAGATCTGCCAGCCTGTATGGCGCGTAGTATGTCCTGCACAGTGACGCCGCTCGCAGCATCTACTTCAGTGTACCCAAAACCGACTGTCTCCACGTTGTGAGAATCACTTCCGCCAGTGACCCCAAGGTTCAGTTTCGCAGCTGAACGAGACGCGAGATAATTAGAGACGCCAAGAAGGCGCCTTGAATTGAACGCTTCGACAGCGTCTATCCTCTTGTTGCGCAAACTACGGATGCCCTTTCTGAATAATTCGAATGGATGAGCCGCCACGACGATCCCATGGCCGTCGTGAGCGCGTTTGCTGGTTTCAGAAGCAGATAGGCCGGCGGGCACAAGCGTGTGATTTCCGAGCGTTATCAAATGACCCTCTGCTGTTGAGATCTCAGCGCCCGGTACTACGATAAGGTTCAGTCCCAGATCCTCGGTAAGCCTCACTGCATCAAAGAAAGATTGCACAGAATTATGATCAGTAATCGCGAGTCCGTCGAGACCGGCTTCTTGCGCCTGCATAAGTATCGCTTCGACTGAGCTGTTTGAGTCAGGAGAAAAATGTGAATGAATGTGCAGATCAAACCTCATACCATCAGTAATTGTGATATAGCATATTAAGAGTATGTTGTTGCAGGTGGAAACCTATCGAACGAGTGCTTGTGGCGACCGGTCGCTGCGCTGAACAAGTCGTTAGAGAGGCTGTAGGCGCAGCCGCAGATGTGTTGGCCCTAGATGTAGACATTGCGGCGCTGATGACACCTTCCCTCTTGAGGAAGGCGTACGTTGAGTTCACGAGACGGCATGGTCACAAGCACGATGTGATCTTGATCCCCGGCGCTGCGAATCCCGCTGACTTTGGGGCGCTTGGTGACGAGCTGAGCGTTAAAATTGCTCTGGGCCCAAAACAAGCCTATGATCTCAGCTTGGTGCTTGCGTCACTCGATCAATCCATGCTCTCACTTAATGAGCCTGCTGACCGTATCATTCGCGAAAAGCGTAGAGACGAAGCCTTGGACCTATTGACGCAGCTAGAAACATCTGCAGCTTATGATTTCAAAATTCGAGACCTAAAAATTGGAGGAAACTCTCGAATGAAGGTGCTCGGAGAGATAATCGACGCTCCAGTTGCAGATGCTAAGCGAATTGCATTGCAGCATATACACAACGGAGCCGATATCATCGACGTCGGCATACCCCTCGGAACTGCGAAGCGCGAGGTGAGCCGCACCTTTGCTGAGGTCAGCGCGGTAACCGACGAGTACAACGTCCCCCTCAGCATTGATAGTGTCGATCCAGAGCTCATCTGCGCTGGAATAGAGTCAGGCGCTGAACTCGTTCTCTCACTTACCGCAGAAAACGCCGCCGAGATCGGACCCACACTCGCAAGAAAGGACCTCGCAGCCGTGGTCTTACCCGAAAACGGCGATGTTTGCGCTACCGTCGCTCTCGCGCGCACTTTTGGCATCAGCAAGATCATCGCCGATCCTGTCCTATACCCGATAGGCAGTGGCGCCTCCAACTCGCTCGCCGAGTACCACCGCGTCAGATCGGTCAGCAACGTCCCACTGTTTCTCGGCGTCGGCAACATCGTTGAGCTTATGGAAGCCGACTCGATAGGCGCTAACGCTCTGCTTGCCGGTCTGGCAATGGAGCTAGGGGTTGGCGTGCTTTTTACTCCTGAACACAGTGACAAAGCAATGGGCAGCGTTAAGGAGCTGAAGATAGCGGCTCAGATGATGCAGCTCGCACGGTACCGAAAAAGCCCACCCAAAGATCTAGGCATTGATCTTCTCGTATTGAAAGAGCGCAGACGGCGACCGGAGTATCGAATTACCAGCACCAGCGTCCTCGACGCTAAAGACTTTGACACGGCGAAGTGGGCGCCTGACCCAGCCGGCAACTTCGTGATCGGGTTTAGAGGGGGAATGATCGTGGCGAGGCACGACACGGGAATCACCATACGAGGCAATTCCGCAAAAGGTTTGCTTGATGCTATTTTTGAGCTTGAGCTCGTATCGACGGCATCCCACGCAGCGTATCTTGGACGCGAGTTGAAAAAGGCAGAAATCGCGCTGAAGCTGGGAAGGAGCTACGCACAGGATGATGCCTTCTGAGGTCTAGCTTTGTCAAATGCAACGGCGAACTGACTTCATCTGCCGTTGAAAAGGATGGACAAATCTCGCGTTCATTCAGACAAATTTTGGTCGCTGCGAGAGCATTTCGGGTAATGTGAGCGGCCGATATGGCATTTGCTCGATTTCTAGGCGCACCTGAGCGATCAGCTCATTGACAGACATCGGCTCTTTTTGCCCCGAAAAGCGTGCGGTCACAGCGAGGCTTTTCCTCTGCTCCTCTTTTTCCCCGATAACAGCGACGTAGGGCACCCATTCTCTCCCTGCAGAGGCAACTTTCTTGCTTACTGACTCATCGCGGTCGTCGATGTCAACGCGTATTTTCGCATTTCTGACCTCGGTTGCGATCTCTTGTGCGTATTGAAGATACTTTTCCGAGACAGGAACGATCCTCACCTGCGTCGGGGCGAGCCACACGGGAAGGGCCGGCACTTTCTCGAGCGCCTGCGCCTCAAGGATCGCGCAGAGCACCCGCTCTATCCCGCCCGTCGGGGACGTGTGAAGAATAATGGGCCAGCGTTCTCCCGTTTCGGTATAGTACTTGATATCAAACCGCTCAGCGCTCTCCACGTCAATTTGGACGGTCGGGCATTCGATAGGTTTCCGCGAACTATCCAAGGCCGCAAGATCGCACTTGCAAACCCAGTAATGAACGCGCTCTGACAAGAGTTCTACCAGGAAGGGGCGCTTAAACTCGCGAGCGATCTGCTCTACCCAGTTTTTGTTGTCCTTATAAAACGCCTTCGTGCTCCGAAATATAGCCTGATATTTCACGTCGAGATCCACACCCGATTTGAACCCGAGTCTCAACTGCTCCATGAAGAAACTCTTTGCTTCGCTCATGTCACGGCAAGCGGTGTGCATGTCAGGCATCGTAAAAGCCCGTTGGCGCTTGAGACCAGTCAATTCGCCCCGCTGCTCGTACCTGAAAGAATAAGTCGAAAGCTCGTACAGTTTCAGCGGCAGGTCTTTTTCGGTCAAATGCATCTGGTGCATCATGCTAAACATACCAAAGCATGCAGCGAATCTGAGCATCATATCGCGTGCGCCCGCTTTCAGCCGATATTGTCGCTCACCAAACTTGCTCGCGTGTTCACTGACTGCTCTGCTGGACAGGTCATACATAACCGGCGTCTCGACCGGCATCGCGCCGTAGTTCACCGCGAGGAGATAAGAATAGTCGATGAGGAGATCACGCACTAGCTTTCCTTTCGGCAGCCACTTGAGGTGTCCCGCGTCTGACAGCGGCTCGTACTCGACGAGCTCCTTCTCTTTCATTAGCTTAATATGCGGCAACTCCGCTTCCGTGCTGTAGAGAGCGTGTTGCCCCAGTTCATAACTAACAATGTCCTTGAATTCAGCGTCCGTCGAGTGAAACGCCGTCGCCGGAGTTATCGTACCGCTAGGCTCAAGCACGTAGAATTCGCTTTCGACTGCCTTCTTCTCCAGTTTTACCTCTGGGTGAATAGATCTGGATAGCTCAGCAAGAGGATGCCCCTTGCACTTCAAACTGAACGACTTGTACCATCCGAATGGCGCCCTCAGCACTTCAAAGCCGACGAGCAGAGATTCAATCTCCTGCAGGATGTTCAAAGCAGTCTCGGGTGACGCCAACTCGGAACTCAAATGAGCGTAAGGATAGATCATGACCCGCTTCGTGGCTACCTTAGTCGCAACGTCGCCTATTGCATTCGCTGCGTCGGCTGCCACGTCGTCAATACTCGTCTCGTCACCGCGTTCTGCGGCGACAAAGGCGACTAACGCCTCCTCCATTCGCGCCTGTTTGCGAGAATCTTCCGTATCTTCAGCGTACTTGCTTGCCTTCGTGACCTGGTACTCAATATAGTCAACGTGCATTAGCAGAAGTCGCATGTTTAGCAGTCCTCTGTTCTCAAATCCCGGTCGCATGGTGGTTTTACAAGGGTGACGGGTGCAGCCTTCACAGCTCACGCGGGCTTAAAGCTAAAAAAATCCTTAATACGGTGTGTTCGCTTCAAAGAAGGCCTTTGACTAGTATAAACTTTTGACGAACGTGTACAAGATGACAGTTATAGCTGCTATGATTAGGAGATCGTGGAGGTATGGGATATAGAACAAAATCAACGAGATGACAAATACTAAGGCAAGCGTAATCCAATCAATTCGAAGTGGGTATCGCGGCCGTTGCATATCACACGATACACTACCTTATGGTATAAAATCCTATTGCTTTTTTTTGCGAAAAATAACTTGGAAGCGAGCTTGTTTTTCAAAACGAATCAATTAAGGCTGCCTATTAAATACGTCGAGGTGACTCCAGTAATGCGCACCGCATAGAAGAGGCCAAGAGGCAGTTCGCGCAGCACAACTATCGGCCTATAGTTGTCGTTGTATAAGACGGTGCCCCCCTTCTTGCCTCTTTCCACTGCTAGCGCCCTGTAGCTCTCTCCTATACACTCACAGTTTCGCTGGCGGGCAACGCGGTGGTGCTCCGCTGTCAGCGTTCGCGACCGGTCTTTTTGTACCCTGCCGGTCACAGGTCTCAAAAAAAATGCCTTAGTCCCCTCTCGTTGCGAAAAACGTGTGATGTTCACTTTGAGCGGCGCAACTTCTCGCAGTAGGTCCACTGTAGCCCGGAAATCCTCAGAAGTTTCACTCGGGAAGCCTACAATGAAGTCGGTCGAGACAGTGACGTCTCTGAGTTCGTAACGGAAGCTCGAGACAACGTGCGTAAAGTCGGACACCGTATGCCCTCTCTCCATAAGCTCCAAAATCCGATCGGAACCCGACTGCACCGGCAAGTGCACGAATCTGTATACCCGAGGATGCTTAAACGCTTCCACCAGATCCTCTGCGATATCAAGAATTAAGGACACGTTCATCATCCCGACGCGGAGCTTGAAGTCGTGTTCAATTTCGCATAGAGCTTCGACAAGGTCGGGTAATCGGTGGCCCTGATCTAACCCATACACTCCCCCGTCCTGCGCAGTCAGGAAGATTTGCTTCGCACCATTTTGAACCCTCTGTTCCACATCCCTGGTGACGGCTTCGATGCTTCGACTCTTCACCGGACCTCGGATGAGCTTCACGATGCAGTAGCTGCAGCTTCCCCCACATCCCTGAGCGATCTTTACTTTAGCTGTGATGTTGGGTCTCGGTGCAGATGCGGCGCCACGCGAGAAATGAGCGTCTATGTAAGACGCCACGCCGCTGATCCGCATAGTTTTCAACGCTGGATACAAAGCGTGGAGCCGATCCCCAAATGGCCCTGCCATGCAGCCCGTAATAATGAGCGTTCGCGCGCCT
The DNA here is from genome assembly GCA_003162175.1 of Candidatus Methanoflorens crillii. Lineage (GTDB taxonomy): Archaea > Halobacteriota > Bog-38 > Methanoflorentales > Methanoflorentaceae > Methanoflorens > Methanoflorens crillii. Next base: position 31,165 of record PMMR01000060.1, read on the forward strand.
AACTGCTGATACAGAGTGTCTATCCGCCGTAGGATCTTTTTTTCTGTCGTCGCGATAACCATGCACGTATTTAGAACGAGCACACGGGCATCCTCGGTCGATTCAACCACCCTGTGGCCAACTAGCTGAAGCGTGAGCTCTTCGCTTTCGCTTTGGTTTAGCGTACAGCCGTACGTTTCTACATAAACCGAGGTCATCGCTCTTGCTCTAGGATCGTGTCTCTTACGTGAGGCGTATTCATCTGAGTCGTTTCGATTGTTGTCCTCCGTCAGTTGAGTGCAATACGAAAGGTGAAATGTCGTTTAAATCAATAGGAATTAACTATATGCGAATAGATAACTATACCTTTGCGCGCTAAGATTATAGAATAAAATCAAGCGTAGCGCACCAACGCTATCTAGTAGCCTATGAAGATATCCGTAATTATCCCGACGATGAATGAGCCCGCCATTGCTGACGTTCTTCACGATGTCTTTGACGCGCTGCAACAGTACAGCGTGGAAGTGATCGTCGTCGACAAGTCAAAAGACGAGACAGCCATGCGTGCGGCAGAGCTTGGAGCAAAGGTAATCCATCAGACCGGAACAGGGTATGGCGATGCGTACATTACAGGATTTAAACACATATCCGAAGATACTGAGACAGTCGTCATTCTGGATGGCGACTATACCTACGATCCGTACGACATTCCAAAGCTGCTTCAGCCCATCAACGACGGCGCTGACGTTGTGATAGGCACTCGATTCGCTCTTATGGATAAAGGAGCGATGAGTAAGAGAAATGTGCTTGGCAACAGAATGCTAACCGCCCTCCTACGATCTCTGTATCACGTGCGCCTAACTGATTCTCAGTCAGGAATGCGTGCCATAAGACGCTCTGCACTCGATCGTCTAAGACTTCAATCGCCTAACATGCCGTTCGCGAGTGAAATGATCATTGAGGCACAAAAAGAGAACCTCGCCATCTCCGAGGTCCCCATACGGTACAGGACGAGAGTCGGCCATGCAAAGCTGGACCCGTTCAGGGACGCGTTTAGCATCTTGTCTATCACGGTTCGCCTGGTCCGGGACTACAACCCACTCGTTATTTTTTTGCCTATTGGTCTCGCGCTTATGCTCGTAGGCCTCGGCTATGGTACATCCATACTTATCGAATATATCAAAACCGGCATCGTAACGCGCTTGGCAGCGGCGATTCTTTCCGTCTTGCTCATCTTGACCGGCTTACAGATAACGCTTTTCGGTTTGCTAGCCGATATCATACTGACGAACCTGCGACGGCGATAAACACCAAAATGAACATTGGCTATGTTTCAGATGTAGTCTATCCTTTCGTGAAGGGCGGGGCTGAGAAGCGTATCTACGAAATGGCAAAGCGTTTTGCCACAAATGACGAAGTGCACATTTTTGGCGTGAAGTGGTGGAAAGGAAAGAACGATATTGATTTGAGCGGGATTCACCTCCATGGCGTGTGCAAACCGCTCAGCCTTTATGCAGGAGAGCGCCGGTCTTTTCGAGAAGCAGCAAGATTTGCAGGCAGTTTGCGCCCCATTTTTAAGCAAGACCTCGACATCATTGACTGCAATCAATTTCCGTATTTACACTGCTTTCCCTCGAGGCTAATTTCGCAACTTAAGAGTGTACCCTTAATCATTACGTGGCACGAGTTTTGGGGAGACTACTGGTACGAGTACTTGGGCAAGCCCGGATTCTTTGGCAAGCTGACGGAGAGAGCAGCCCTGATGATAGCGGACGAAGTGGTCGCTGTCTCTACGACCACGAAAGAACTTCTCGAGCATTTCAGAAAAAGTGTATCACTCGTGCCGAATGGGGTCGATATCTCGTTGATCGATTCGATCGCACCGACTGAAATCTCAGTCGACGCGCTATTTGTGGGAAGGCTCATTCCTGAAAAAAACGTCGAATTGCTGTTACGAGCGATGCCCCCAAGCAAAACGCTTTGCATAGTCGGCGAAGGTCCCGAAAAAGCAAGACTCGTTCAACTCTCTAAAGAACTTAACACTAACGTGCGTTTCCGCTCAGAATTGCCTTACGAAGACCTCATAGGGGTGATGAAAGCCGCAAATTCGTTAGTTTTGCCTTCCAGCCGTGAAGGCTTTGGCATCGTTGCTCTCGAGGCGCTAGCTTGTGGTACGCCCGTCATTACAAGCAATACTCAAAAAAATGCAGCAAGAGGGCTCATCACGCACGGAGAGAACGGATTTATCGTTGATCTGACAGAGGATCAGCTCCGATCCGCGCTGCTTGAAGTTGACAAAAAGCGTATGCGGCGCGCGGCAAAAGCTGGCGCAGCTTTCTTTGACTGGAATCTCCTGAGTGCAGAACTTCGAAAGTTATATGCGTCGCTTACGTAAGCGGAACGTGAGTTGCAACGATTCGTGGAACATCGGCGACTTCAAAAACATTATTACAGCGGGCACCATTGTATGAGCAACCGCATATCGCGAAGCTTAAATTACGTAGAAACAGAGGCCATGCAGTGAACATATTGCTGGTAAGTGAGCTTTTTCCTTTTTGCGACGCCGCCGGCGAATTGCAGATGCTGGGGGGAGGGGAAAACCACATGTATGCCTTAGGCCGCGAGCTTTCGGGTCGGCATCACGTCGCGGTGCTGACATCACACGTGCCGGCAGCCACGTATCCAGAAGACCGATTTCCGTTCCACGTATACACCATATACAACCGCAAAACCGCGGGTAAACGCGCAGCGAATCTGCGATATGCATTCCGCCTGTCGCGAGAGTTAAGGCGTATCAGCAACCATTTCGACGTCATCGTTCCTCAAACATTCATACCTGTCTTCTCAGCCTCGCTCAGTCGCACAAAGGTGCCGGTCGTGCCGATCGTGCACGACGTGTACCAGCCTCTGCCGTTGGCGAACGGCATCTCCGCGTGGCGTGATCTGCAAGGAGGCGACACTTTAAGGGGGGTGCAAGCTTGTTTGCTGGAACGCGCCTGTCTTCGCTACGCCTCGACCTGCCCGATCACAATAACCGTCTCCGACCCTACTTTTGAGATATTAAAATATTGGATCCCCCGGCACAAAATTAGAGTCACAGGCAACGGCATATACCTAAGAGAGTTCACGCAGAACACGAAGGAAATTGATGTCATTTGTATAGCACGCTTCGACGCGCCTTACAAGAACATAGACATAGTGTGTGAGGCGCTATTCGACACGGAGGTTCAAACAGTCATCGTCGGTGATGGAACGCTCCGACCCACTCTTGAACGTCGCTGGGCGAGCGAGAACATCAAGTTCGCTGGTCACGTTAGTGAAACAAGAAAAAAAGAGCTGCTTTCAAAATCCAAAATTCTGTTATCTGCGTCTTCTGTCGAAGGATTCGGAATAACACTTCTCGAAGGCCTCGCATCAGGTTGCTTGGTAGCAGCCAGCGACATAGCCCCACATCGATTCATTGACCACGGTTCTGACATCATAAAATTCTTTCCCGTGGGGGATAGCGAGGCGGTAAAAAGCGCTGTTATTGAACTTCTACAACTTTCTGGTGAAGAGCGCGCTTCGCTTCGAAAACGCGCTAACTCGCTAGTCTCTCACTACTGGAACTGGCAGGTAATCGCCCACAAAACCGAAATCTTTCTTGATTCCGTGGCACAGACTCACCGTGCACAGCGGGCGTGTTGAACAGTCGCGCGTAAAGCTTCTAAGTCGCTTCCTCACCGCTATCAAATTCTATGGAACTTGAGATGGCTGCAGATATCGAGTCAACTCCATCAAGCCACTCTGCCACGTAGCTGTCTTCCAATTCGGCAATAGTTTCTTGACGCAGCGCCTCGCCTGCGATAACTCGCGCACCGACCTTTCCTACTATCGCTAAGGCCAGATCGAAGTGCCCCTTTTTTTCTTGATCCAGTGCGTCTTGTATTAGTTCGTCCATAGAGGCCTTGTCTGCAAAAGACGCTTTCACGTAGCTCTCAAACGATGCGAAGGCGCCAACCAGAGAAGCTTGAATGAGTCCTATTAAGTCGTCAAGCTCCACGTCACCTGTGTCAGCTTTTTCCTCTGTTATCGCCTCAATGTTATGTAAGCCATCTAAAGATTCTTCACGCGTGAGTTTGCCGATTTCGAAACCTCTAACAACCTTACAGCACGCAATTATTACGTCTTCTTCCATTTCAACGAATACTGTGGTGGCCGTCCCGTCCATGTTTTTGTAGTCACTTTGCCTTGCGCAGTCTATCCAGTTGCGCCAGCGCTCCTCATTAAACGGCACGTAGGGCTTCTTTGCGTTTTTCATCTTGTAACCTTGTGTAATTTGTTGCCGACACGTACTTCGGGTATAATTTGATCATATTTATACGTTTCAGCCGCTTGCCGGTAGCTCTAAATAAAGCGTTCGTTCAATTAAGTACGAATTCGATTGCGCCAGCGCGTTGTGCGCACGTGACGCCGTAGGGCGCGTCCGCATCGAAACCTCGGCTGCACCATTGACAACGTAGCCAGTGAACATGAACAGAGCATAACATGTTGATGGTAGAAGCGCACCGCGTGCACAAAATATACGAATTGAACGGCCTGAAAGTCCACGCGCTCAGAGACGTGAACCTGCTAATCGAAAAAGGGGATATGGTAGTAATTATGGGCCCAAGTGGCTGCGGCAAGACCACCCTCCTTAACTGTCTCTCGGGGCTCGACGCACCAACGTCGGGAATGGTCAAAATCGAAGGGATTCCGCTCTCACAAATGAACGACAATGAACTGTCGGAATATCGCGCCACCAGGATGGGATTTGTCTTTCAATCGTTCAATCTCCTGCCCGTCCTGACTGCCCTAGAAAATGTTGAGCTGCCGCTGCTTGTAGCAGGCATTAACGAGAAAGATGCGCGTTTGCGGGCCTTAAGCATGCTCTCGCGTGTTGATCTCGAAGAGTGGGCACATCACAGACCAATGGAACTCAGCGGAGGACAACAACAGCGAGTGGCGATCGCCCGGGCGCTCATAAGCAGGCCAGCAATCATCTGGGCAGATGAGCCGACAGGAAACTTAGACTCAGCAGGCGCAGACCAGATCACAGCGCTTCTGAAAACGCTGAATAAGGCTAACCGACAGACATTTGTTATCGTCACACACGATCCGTCCGTTGCAAAGACCGCGGATCGACTGATCAGCATGAAAGACGGAGCTATACTCTCAGAATCAGCTACGCCCAATGTCTGATTGGCCAAGTGCGCAGATTGAGGGACGTAAATGTACTCAGCGATGTACTTAGCACTTCTCGGCTGCGCCGTGACTGTAATCTTGCTTTTTGCCGCGCTTGCAGTTACAAACAAGTCAATCTTCACAATGGGCGTAAGAAACATCGTACGACGCCCGAAAAGCGCCGCTATTATAGTCGGAGCGCTATTGGTGAGCACAGCAATTATCTCAGGGTCGCTCGTTGCGAGTAGCTCCCTTAGTTATTCTGTCGTCAAGGCAACGTACGATTCACTTGGCAACATTGATGAAACCATTGCCGCGAATGGCCAACCATTTAACTATTCACTATATCAGCACGTTGTAGCAGATTCAGCGATAACTAACAATACAGACGGCATCTCTCCAAGCCTCTACGGGGGGGTCCCATCTGTGGACGATGTTACCAGCGGCATTACGTCAACCGGAGTGACGCTCGTCGGCTTGAACTTCACCCTGGACGCCCCCTTTGGTGATTTTGTTCTACTGAACGACACACACACCAACGCGAGCGATTTGAGTGGCAGTCAAGTCCTAATCAACGACAAGCTTGCGCAAGATTTGGATGCACATACCGGCGATAGGCTTGCCATTTATTACGGCGAGAACGCATCTTCTGTAAAAGCTTACACATTCACGGTTAAGTACATCGCAAAAAACGAAGGCAAGGCGCAGTACGAGTTGAATGAAAATATCTTTATGCAGCTTAGTGCGGCGCAAACTGTTTTTCAACACGAAGGCCAAATCAATGAGATTAGGGTCTCGAACCTTGGCGATGCTGAATCAGGAGCAGCCAAATCTGGTAATGTGTCAGCACTTCTCACGCAAGGCTTGCAAGGGACGTCGCAACGATTCGACGTCAATCCCGTCAAACAAAACATGCTGGCCGCTGCAGATGCGCGTGGCGCCCAGTTTTTAAACTTCCTCCTCGCCCTAGGAACGTTTTCAATCATAACAAGCGCGATGCTGATTGTCACCGTTTTTGTGACGCTGTCTGAACAGCGTAGAAGTGAGCTCGGGTTGGCCCGCGCTTTGGGCATGAAACGAAGGCACGTTATACTCCTCTTTCTTTTTGAAGGGGTAACCTGCGCGATACTGGCCGTAGCCATCGGGTCAGTACTAGGGATCGGAATCGGCGCTGGTCTTATAAATACGCTCAACGCAGCCACTATAGCAGCAAGCCCCGCAGGGGCGTCCCTTGTTCTGCATTATGATGTCACGGACCTCGTGACCGCATTTCTCATAGGTCTACTTGTCACGATCTCAACAATCGCGTTCGCTTCGTACAGAATAAGCAGGTTGAATATCGTCCGCGCGATACGAAATGTCGAAAATTCGGAAAGGGCGCCGCGCCTACCTCGGGGAGCGCCCACTCTCGGCGTGGGTCTACTAGTTTTCGGGTTTGCCGCGTACGGCGTTTCACCTCAAAGTCTAGCAGCGCATATTCTTGCACCCACGCTCATCATCTTTGGCTTTGCCCTCGTCGCCCTAAGAGTCATGAAACGACAGCAGATACTCACGTTAGCAGGAGCAGCTCTCGTGCTCTACAACGCAGGCGTGATCCTTAGCACCTCAGGCTTCAGCAATTTCGCCGCGACGGTTGGTTTCACCGTGAGCTGCCTTCTCTTAGTGCTAGGCGCGGTTCTTGTAGTTCTCGCCAACACTACCTCATTTGTGAAGCTATTCTCCATGCTGTTGACAAAGCTTAAAGCCAGTCANNTAATGATTGTTGCGCTCGTTACTGCAGCCGTCTATCAGCCAGATATCAGCAAGCAAACCGGCGGATACGACATCCGTGCGACATCAAGCACACCATTATCAAACTTGACAACCCTGGAGGTCCAGTCACCCGCGTCCGAACCCGCCGCAAAACCTGTGGCGCTCTTGAACGCATCGGATATAGACTTCTACGACGGCCTCTTTGTTGCGAATGCAACAGGAACGAGCATAAATGGTCAAGCGCTTTACCAGCAGGGACCTGAAACAAACGTTTATGGCGTAGATACGAATTTTTCTGAGCATGCACAGTACAACTTCGAGGACACTCTTGCGGGCGTCAACTCGTCGGAAACCTGGAATCTGCTAAATAACCCTAACTACGTTATCGTAGACTCAAGCTATTTGTATGGGCACAACGGCACCCAAATCAAAGCAGGCGATGCCATCTCATTTAACGTGGGTAACGGTACCGCACGCTTCTTGGTTGCCGGCGTCCTCGACGAATTCTATCTGCACGGCATTTTTATGAGCAAGCAACAGATGCAGCACTATTTTCCGGAGGTAAAAGGCGATACGCTGTTTCTTATAAAATCTGCGAGCGGGATGAAACCTATCGATCTTAGCTACGACCTCAAAAAAGGTTACAAAACTGCTGGCATCAACGCATTTCTCATTAGCGACGAGGTTTCGCAGATGACGGCGCAGAGCCAACAGCTCTTTCAGCTCACGTCGACCTATCTCGGCCTCGGACTTATCGTTGGCATCGCCAGCGTAGGAGTCGTGACTGTGCGATCCACCATAGAGCGGCGTCAAGAGATAGGCATTATGCGCGCCATAGGTTTCAACCGCAGCCTCATCGTAAAGTCGCTACTGTTTGAAGCGGCCTTTGCGACCACGTTGGCAGCAGCATTAGGCCTCTCGACCGGCTTGGTTGTTTCTTACGCCATATACACTAACTTGAACCAAACCGTGAAAGTTCCGTTCACGATTCCAGTCGTTCAGGTTGTCCTAGTTCTCCTCATCGTCTATCTGGCCATTGCGATCTGCACCGCAATCCCTGCAAGAAATGTGTCGCGAACACTGCCCGCAGAGGCCATTCGCTATGTTGAGTAAGCTCCAATCGAATTCCTGCTAGCAAGAACGGGCCAGGTCCAACCCAAATGCGCGGCCTGCGCCTTCGAACTGCTTCCGTGAGATGGCTCGGCACCGCTTCTTATCGTCTAAAAACTGAGACTAAGCTCAGTCCCGTTTTGAACGTCGCTCTCACTCACCGCGATTTCCTTTGTGACGTTGCCGACCGTCACCTTGTAAGCAGGGTCAGTTTTCATTCCGTAGGGCATCCCGTTCGTCGAATAAGGTACCACAAACACGTGGGTGCCGTTCAGCTGAGCACTCTGTGTGTAGTTGAACGTCCGATTTTGATTTGTGGTGACGTTGAGAGAGAGCGTAGCGTTTCCGTTGCCGTGAACAGCTATTTTTGCGCCTTCAACGTATTCAAAGGTCTTGACGGCCTTTATCTCAGTCGCGCCGATCGTGCCCACCGAATTTGGCGATTCGTGAATTAAGCGATAGTGGCTGAGCCCGTTGCCATCCTCATATTGCAGTCTGACGACCATAGTGTTATAATACGCGTCGGTTGGCACGAGCTGTTGCGTCATTTGGCCATTTTGGTCTAACTGCGCTTGCGTCGTGACGAATGTGTCGACTCCTTGTCCTGATAGAAGCGCAATTGCTTGGAACTTGTCGTTATAGCCCGCCATTTCGTAATCGGTCATCACATACTTGACATTGTCTTTCTGTACGATGCTAGAGGCGTTTGATTCATTCTGGTTCACAAAAAACTGCGCGGCATCGCTGACGCCTGTCTGGAAGTTATTCGCGACAGCTGGCCTATGGCCCAGGAAAATGATCCAGTTCCCATAATCCCACCAGCTCAGCACCCCGTATGCTGGTATCTGGCCCGAAGTAACATTATAGTTTGAAGTTGCTGGCGTGTTGGCGCTCATCCACTGAAGCGATTCTGCCCAGTCAGGTGAGATAACGCCGGAGGCGGTCCTCGCATACGACGTGGTCACACTAATGCTTGGCAAGAGCAAAACGGCCACGACAATGAGGACGCCGAGAAGCTGCGTATATTTTACCTCACGTCCAAAGAGTTGGGGCACCGCCCCAGCCTCGCGTACGCCCGACAACTTGCTATAAGATTTGCCAATAAGCGCGTCCATGATCCACACTATCACGAACCCGGAAAGGATCGCGACGTTAGCAGACAATAGAAACGTAAAACGCGTTTGGATGGCGGCAAGCACAAAGGCAAAAACGCTCCACACGGCAAGCAATAAGGCAGCCTCGTCCTGTTTCTTCCATATACGATATATGAGCACAGCGAGACCGGCGAGTCCAACGAACAACAGAAGCTGGAAGTACTCAGCGGCCGTGCCAAGCTGGAAGCCTCCTGCGCCGCCGAACAGCGGTTGCGCCTCAGCTACTGTCTGCAAGACGCCGCTTTGTGTGAAGAAGCCATACCCGCTCAACACAGTTACAGCGAGGCCCGGATTCCATAGATAGACGCCAATGCTCGCAGCGACCACGAGCGCAGAGATGGTCAGCGGGTAAGCTGCCCGCCGCATGCCCCGCATGTAGTACGCGAGGAATCCGAATATCGCAAAAATGACTATTAGCACCACCAAAAATAGCGGCTGGAACAGAGACAGGTGTAGGGTGTCTATTGTCCGTCCGAAATGGGTCGTGAGACTTACGGGAAGGATCGTAATCAGCGATACGAAAAACATCGTTAACAAGACAACCGTGAGATTATCGGATGCCCGCCGTTTTACGTGGTTTATGCTATACTGTACAATGGCAAACGCCCCGATAATGGCGAGGTACAAGAATGCACCGAGCCACGTCAGCAAACCGGCGGTTACAAAAACACCGGCCAGTGCTGCGTAGAGCAAAGTCCGCTTGTCCCCACCAGTGAAGGCGAAGCGCCGAACCTTGCCAAACGTCAGGTCGCCCTTCAACGCGAGCATCAGGAACAGGAATAAGAGTGCCGGAAAAAGCACTTCCGCAGCGACGTGGTGATTGATATTGCCTACCATCGAACGCAAGATATTCGCTGGGATGACCGTAAGAAGTGCAGCTGCGACGATGCCCGCCTTCCAGTCAAACACGAGCTTTGTTATATAATATATTGGCAAGATCGCGAGAGCCCCCAGGACCGCAGGGAACGTCGCGACGCCAATTTGGTAGTTGACGTGAAACAGCGCCATCGCCGCCAGCGTATATGCCGAAGCGAGAAAATCGTAGAGTGGTGGCCAACCGATCCAAAATCCGGCGGGATAGTTGACATAAGGATCGTAAGCAAGCACGTAAGGAAAATGTTGTATCGTGTTCTCGATTATCCGGAGATGATAGTACGGATCAAAATCGTTGATGATGATGCTGCTGCCTTGGATGGAACTCGCCCATGGAAGTACAATTCGCAAATAGAGAGCAACGATGAAAATAACAAGAAGCATCACGGCCCGTTCCGCGTGCTTTTCTCTAAACCATCCCAAGTTCGTGTGAATCTCCCTCGCAGGTCGCACAATGCAGCTACTAGACCGTTTAAAACGCGTTCGCTTGCCGCGGTGTTGAGGTAGCAACTGGCAGCGCGAACACATATTTTAGAGCATCGTGTAGTATTTATAGTGTGCGCCTTCCAGCGCTCCTTATAAATTGTTTGCAGTAGAAGATGAAGTTGAGTGGCGCTGCTGCGTCCGATAACCGAGAGATTCGATGTTCAGAAGCCAGACAAAAAAAAGCAGACTGCTGAGTAATGAGGATGTCACGTACCTCATCGATCGAGCAGATGACAAGTTCAAGCACGGACAGTTCAGCGACGCTGTCCATCACTACGACGCCGTGCTTAAGCGAGCGCCCAACAATTTCAGAGCGCTGCACAACAAAGGATTGGCATTATTCGCTCTTAGCAAGTTCGAGAAATCGATCGAGTGCTATGACAGAGCGCTTGGGATCAAGCCAAATGCGTCCCACGTGAAGCTCAATAAAGCAATATCCTTAAACAGCAGCAGAAAGTTCCAAGCCGCCAAAAGTTTGTTGGATGAGCTTGTACGACATGCCCCGACGAACAAAGAAGCACTCAACGCCCGGGCTTTGTCAGAATTCAACCTCGGTCTTGATACCGAAGGGATGCAAGACCTCAAAAAAGCCATACAAATTGATCCCGCCTACACTATGGCCTGGAATAACCTCGGATGTTTCTACCTCGGCCTAGGCGAGCTTGATTCAGCTATTGAATGTTTTGACCAAACTCTCGCCGTCGACACAAGAAATTACGATGCCTTTTTGCTCAAAGATATGGCGGCCGAAAGACGCGAAAGAAGGCTAAAGCGTCCCTAATCGGTCAGTTAGCGAATCGCCTTTATCCACCTTTGCTCGCTTCATTCTCAAAAGAGCCTTNNAGGCGTTCAACAAGGCCATCCACAAAAACTGACCTCGCTAACTAGGATCTGCGGGGTTCTACCGACGACGGCGTTTATGTCAAACCAGTCAGCTCTTGGGATGGGGAAAACGGACTACCGGGACATGCTCAAGCGGATGATTAATGATAGCATTGTTATCTTCCATTGGCCGGTAAAACGTGTCAACGACAACGTCGCACAAATAAGCATTGTTGGCTGCGAAGATAGCTCCTTACCTGTCTTGACCTTTAGGGCAACAGGATTTGCTACAACGTTCAAAACCCCCCAACACGCCGAAGCTTTTGTCGTTAACAATATCGCTGGATTCATTCACGTTGGAAATGTTCGAGGAGACGCCTATACCCAAGACCGTTCGATTGCCGAACAACTTCGATTGCATCTCGTGCTAAAACCAACCAGCCAGCGAACGATACTGAGCTGCGAACTCACATTTGCCAGCTCCGGCACATTTGAGACCTTGAATTAACAAAGTGAAATCTCCGACTTTTTCGGGTCTTGCGCATCTCTCTAAGTAATCTCCCAGATCCATCATATATTTACGTCAGTGTAGCGAGAAACTATGTTGGCCTGCCGAGACCGCCACAAGTCCCTGAATTGAACGCGTGAGAAGCATACAGAAAGGACAAACTGAATGGCGTTCGGTTATGTTAGTTTCTCGCTGAGCACGCAAAGGACGCCGCGATGCCACGTGCAAACTTTCGAGGGCTGTAGATGAACGAACACGAATTTGAATTTCTGGATATACCCGCACCTGATCGAGATCTGATCAGAAATTTTGTCAGCGCAGTCCAAGCTTGGGCGCCAAATCTCAAATCGATCGTTCTCTACGGTTCAGTCGCAAAAGGTATTTTTCCAGAAGTCTATGACATCGATATAGTGGTGCTCTTTTCCAGCGATTTCGATCATCCACAGTTTTACGCTGAGGTCTATCGAATAACCACTGAACTTGAGCCTCAGCGCGAACTGCACGTCGTGCTAAAGTGGGAAGCAGAGATAGAGCCAGCATATAAAGAGTTAATTGAGGAAGAAGGAGTCACACTCTTTCCATAAAAGGTGCCGGCTGTTTATTACATCAGGGGATGCACGATGACGTCCTTTTTGGACAATAGCTCGTTTATCGTCGGCAAATCCTTCATTGCGTTGCCGATTGCACTTTTTGTAGCCTGGTAGTTATAGTCATATAGTTTTTTCTTGTCTTTGGCGCTACCGTGAATATAGACTGATGCGATTATCATCAGCTCATTTACCATAGAAGCCGGAATTACGTTTTCTTGAACACTGTCGAGAACTGCTTTTGCTATCGCAGCTTGAACTGGCCCGAACATAAGCTCAGCTTGCGCTTCGCCCTTAATCGAAACCTTATTTACCATAAGCGTGGCCGGCTTGACGGCATAGTTTGGAGCCAATATTGCCAACAACGCAGTATGACCCATTCGCGGCGTCGCGAGACCTGTGAGAAAAGCTGTCTCAAAAGCGCCTCCTTTTTGACCGATTGCGATGTCGATGTGTGCAAGTTCCGGCATTTCCCCAACTAAAGCCTCACCAGTTCGTGTACCTAGTTCCTTTCTCGAGATTTCGCTCTCCATTTGTGTGCCTCGTTCTGACCTAGTTTCAGTGCGCGTATAAATTGTTTGCCGCGTGACACCGCGTCGTGTCTTGATAAAAACCCACAAAAAACTAGAACAATCGATTTCGTCGGTGCTGAAAGGTTTATGTTGATAAAAGGATAGTAAAAACCATGAAAATTGTCATCGGATACGAGAGTTATCATGGCAATACGCGAACAATGGCGTATGCATTCGAGCGCGGAGCACGCGAAGCAGGAGCTGAGACACTGATCAGAAACATACGACAAATAAAGCTTTTCGATGTTAAGAGCGCAGACGTGGTCGTTGTCGCCACTCCTACGTACCATCAAAAACCGCCCTCGAACGTGCGCTACTTTATGAAGAATTATGATAGTTATGATTTTAGCGACAAGACAGCTTTTGTGTTAGGTTCTTACGAAGAACTCGGCGACGCGATAGACCAAACCATAGACTTCTTCCACTCCAGAGGCGCGACTGTCCTCATTCCGCCAATTAGAGTGAAAGGCAAACCGACCAAAGCCGATCTCGAATCGTGCCAGCAAAAAGGATCAGAGATAGCGACCAAATAGCTCTCTTGCCAAGGGCCTCGAAGCCTAGCGCTACAATATGAAGCGTTCAACGGTCAATACTGCGCATTACGCCTTTTTGTTGAAAAAAGGATCGAACTGTCTTGCTTCAGAAGAGGCAGCGAACTTGTCTGCGCTTTTGATCCGTTCCATACGGAACTGCTGAGTCACACCAGGTCAATCTCGTGCCCGTCAGCAAAAACTCGCGGCTTGCGAATTATCGCATCGAGGTGCACGCCGGCAACGACGGTTCCTCCAATCGTGCTGTTGTCGCCTAACGCGATGTGCGCAGTGCCTCGCACCTTCTCATCTTCCAAAACAACGCCGATCATGCGCGCGCGCGGATTTGTACCGATTCCGAGTTCTGCGATATTTCGTGCTACGTCTCCGAGTGGGTTAATGATCTTGAGGACTTCCTTCGCACGGTCGCCTTGGACGTCTACGGCGAGTCCTTCTTCGACTCGAATCTTTAGCGGATTTTTCAAAAGTTCGAGCCCAGCCATGGAGCCATCGATCACAACGGTGCCTGTGCAGTTTTCGGGAGCCGTATAGACTTCCCCTGCGGGCAGATTTGTGCTGCAACCTTTCTGTCGACAGCAGCCCATGTCGAGGTTCCATTTCGACGTATCGACTTCGAACGAGATGTCGGTTCCGAGCTCTGACATGAGTCGGATCTCCGACGCACCTTTGAATGTTTCGGCGAGGCGGCGGGTATGTTCCATCACCTCTCGGGGATTCGCGGTCAAACCTCCTTCGACCATCATCTGCTCTGTGACGCCGGGCATGCTCGCCGTTCGCACACCTGCATCGTTTGCCTGCTTTCGCGCGCGTGTATGCGTCAAGGACATCGTCGTAGGGGCGATGACAACGTCAACGCTTCGCATCGCTTCTGCCACCGCTCGAGGAGGCTCTTCTCCGTGACGGGAGCGGGGCGGCATCGTCATCATTATAGCGTCGCAGTCCATTTCGCGCGCGGTATCATACAACGATTTGGCAATTCTAAGCCTCAGCGTGTCGGTGACGATGAGCACGGTCTCTGTTTGTCTTAAGCCGAGGTATGTATGCAAAATGGTCCACGAGCTTTTGTATCCGCTGATAAGCTCACTTCCTTCGAAGTCCTTGAGTGCTCTACCCTTATAAAACTATTTTATGTCATTCAATAAAACGACGCCAAGCAATCGTTGCCCGTGCGCAAGCGTTCCGCAGTTGATTTCGTTTACAAAAACATTAAACTAGCAGCACTGCTATTAATATCTGGTTCAATGAGACAAAGTGACGCAGAAGCAGCGAACAGCGTGCAGATTGAACGGATAAACGATCTATGGGCCTACGTGCTTCCAGATGACAAACTGGTGACTGGAAGCAGTTACGGAAACAAGAAATGCTTCGCGAATTCAAAGGCAACGGGAGCAATCGAAAGCTTGTTTTCACTCGACCTGGGGAGGAACGTGATTGGCTCAACGCTTCTCCGCTACTACGACGCGGAATCTGGCGTGTTACTCGAACAGACCGGCACCGGAGATTTCACAATTCATCCGGCATATCAAAAACGCAAGTTCAAACTTGCCCACGGACTCCGCGTTTCAGAGATCTTCTATGTGCCAAATGCGCCGCAAGACAATCTTGATGAGTGTGCGGCTGCTTATTTAGGGCTAAAGATTGCGAACAAAAGCGCAGACGTCCAGCGGATCTCTATAGTAGCCTACTCGGATCTGCGCCCCAGGTTCCTCGCAACCGCTCCCGACGTAGAGGTCCGTTATAACTACAAAAACACAGCCATAATAGCCAGCAATCAAAGTAATGAGCAGTGGACGAGATTTTTTGGCACGACGGCTAATAATCCAATCTGCTCGTATACCACCGACATTTCAGTGGTCACCGACAACTTCAACATCACCCCCAGTCTGCGCCCCTCGTGCGAGCAGTATGTTGGCGGCAGTTTCTCCGCAGAGCGCTGTTCCGTACAATACGTTCCGCTAGCAAGCAATTCTGCGGAACTGAGTTCAGCAAAAAACAGCACAGACGATCGCGCAATCGTAGGTAGAATCCAAGTAGACATTGACTTGTCACCCGACGAAGAGCAGGAGTTCACTTTTGTGATCGGCTTCTCGATGGCCGGCGATGCAGACGCCATTCGCAAATTTGAGCTGCTCGAAGACTACGAAAAGGTATACGAACAGACAATACGCCATTTCGTGAATCAATCCAGCTATTCTGTGGTCACGACACCGGACCAGGTCATCAATAGAGGGGTGCAGTGGGCGAAGGCTAATATGGCTCGCGTGAAAGCCCTGTATCCGCAAGGTTGGGGGTTCACGAATGATCCAAGCCTCTCCAGCAATATCGTCGCCCGAGACACCGCGTGGTTCGCGTTTGGATGCGACTACGTAGATCCGGAGTTTTCCAAGCAGGCTCTGAGCGTCTTCAAGCGGTTGCAATCGGCCAATGGGCTCATCCCCGAATACTACAACGGCGTGACCGGAGAAGTTGACGACTACCAACTCAACATTAACGACGATACGCCGCTCTATATCCTCGCCGTCGAGCACACGTTCCAGATCACCGATGACCGTTCGTTTCTCGACGAGATGTATCCTTCGGTAGAAAAAGCTGCGGATTACATTATTTCTCAGAAGGACGAGCGTGGCCTCGTATATTGCAAATCAAACGGCGTGGGCGTCTATGGCATCTGCGGCTGGCGGAATATAATCCCAAACTACGCCATAAACGGAGCGGTTACCGAAGTTAATGCGGAATGCTTCGCGGCGCTGCGAGCGACTGCGCTGTTGGCCGATTTTATGGGCAACGACGATCGAGCGGCGTATTTTCGGACCGAAGCCCAGAAGCTCAAGAACGCGATCAACACGCACTTAATCGACCTCAAGAGCGGTTTTTACTACTTAAACATCGACATTTCTGGCAATGAGCATCCGGACGTCACGTGCGATCTGATATTTCCGGTGATTTGGAACGTAGCCACTCCCGCAACATCGCACCTCATCATCGACCGGCTGAACCGTCCCGACTTCTTGACGACCGCAGGCTTGCGGACCGTGCCGCGGACGGCTCTCAACTACCATCCTGAACGAGGATGGGGCCTAACGGGCGGGGTGTGGCCTGACGTTGCCTTCATGTTTGCATATTCGTGCTCGACGCATCAACCAGATGTAATGGTAAACATCATGCGTGGCACATTTCGCCAGTACGAGCTTGACCCAACAAACCAGAACACCGTCCCCGGACAGTTCTCCGAGTGGTATCATGGGGAATCCCTCGTCAATAACGGCATGAAGCTGTCACCGTGGTTCCCACCGAAATACTTGTGGACTGCCGTGGAAGGTGTGTGTGGCGTTGGCCTCTACCGTGGGTTGCACGTCAACCCCAACATTCCCCTTCGATGGAAATGGGTAAGCCTCTCAAACATGCCGTATCATGGCAGCGCGGTGACCTATTTTGCGTGCTGGGTGAAGGGGGATCTCAATATTTTCGCAAACTACCCGTTCGGGTCGAGCTTGAAAAACGTCCGTATCGAACTCGAAGACGATGTTACGACCATGATCCACGAACAGCTCGAAGAGATTCACCTCGTAGCGCTCGCGTCACCATCCCACGTCGTTATCTGTGTCGGCAACATGGCGGCGAGTTCGACTTCGTTCACCTTCAGTGTGAGCGAGATCGTCGAAACCTACATCACGCCCGGCCGCTATCGGATACGGGTGTTTCACAGCGAGATCGACGACTGGTATGATCAAGGAGTGCGCGAAAGCAGCAATATCCGTGGCTTCACCGTCGGACTCGAAGTGGGCGGGTTCAAGCTCATTGAACTGACCGCTCAGGTCGCTTAGCGCGGCCCGTCGTCAAAGCCCTTGAGCCACTCTTCTAGTGAGCGCTTGTCCGTGGCAGCGGTGTTGTCCAGTGTGAGGGGCGTAACGGAGACAAATCCGTTGTTCAGGGCGTAGACATCAGTATCGGGCTGCTGACTATTCTTAAAGTCGCTTCCGATCCAAAAGTACGCGTTTCCGCGCGGATCTAAGCGTTCTATAATCCTAATGTCAAAAACGTTTCGCTGGAGCCGTGTTGTTTTATATCGCGCGACGGTAGCACCCATCGGAACGTTGACGTTCAATACATCTACCTTCGCCGGCAGCCCGCGTACAAGGGTGTGAGCGGCGAGTGTCCGGCCAGCGTCTGCTGCCAAGCCAAAATCTACTTCAGATCGCGCCTCAAAGACGTGTGCACGATGCGCCTGCAGTGAGATGGCAATCGCAGGAATGTCCTGGCTTGCACCCGTTAGCGCGGCACCCAAGGTGCCCGAGGTCATGACGGACTCGGTACTAAGGTTCTCACCGACGTTGATGCCTGCCACCAACAAATCTGGTTTTCGTTTCAAGATCGCGTATTCGGCAATGAGCACGGCGTCCGTAGGGGTTCCGGCGACCGCATACGCTTCGTGTCCCTCAACTTTCGCACTCGATACCCGAATTGGCTCAAAGAGCGAAAGTGACCTTCCTACGCCGCTTTTTTGGACCGCAGGTGCGACGATGATGAGCCTGCCAAGATCGCTTAGCGCGTTTGCAGCTGCGAGTAGCCCCAAGGACTGTATGCCATCATCGTTCGTTATCAGAATTGTTTTTTCGTGCGACATGAAACTCCTTGCAGCTATCAGCGCCTATGCAAACCAAGCCGCGCTCAAGCACGAAGGCCGCTCTCATCACGCCAGCACCGTGAGTAGAGGCGCTTCGTTAGATCCAACGCGTAAGAGTAGCGAACACCCTAGAGCACGGGACGTAATAATCCTTGCGCAATACCGTTGTTGGAGGACCCGCGCCTGTTTGAGGGCATTGTGGGACAGCCTTCAGCGATTCTTATACCACACGTTGCACGCACCCTCACCGGACACCATGCACGGCCCTATCGCTTTGTGTGGCACGCAGACCTTTGCGAAGAGTTTGCAGTCGGTCGGCACTCTGAGCCCCTGCAAGACGAGGTTACAGATGCACCCGGTTTTGACTTCTTTGCTCGTGAAATCGAGATTGTGCCTAAGCCGAGCATCGTAGGACTCAAACTCTCGCTTTATCGCGTAGCCTGACTGACTGATGACAGGAAAACCCCGCCATTCAACGTCAACGACGTCGAATGTCCGTTGCATAAGTTCTTGCGCTTTGACGTTCCCTTCGTAGTGCACGACGCGCGGATACGCATTTTCCACCTTATGCTCGCCATTCACAATTTGCTTAGCGATAAGATACAGCCCGTAGAGCACGTCGTTGGGCTCAAATCCTGCAACTACCTGTGGGATCGGAAATTCCTCGAACGGCCGCAATCCAATAATGGTACAGACGTGTCCCGGCAGCAAAAAGCCGTCGATTTGGGCCCCTGATTCGTGTACTTGCTCCAAAAGCCACCGTAGCGCCGGCGGAATGAGTCGATGGGAGCACAGTATCGAGAAATTACGAGGTAGCGTCTGCAATAGCGCTACCGACGTCGTTGGCGCCGTCGTTTCGAACCCGACAGCGATAAACACCACTTCATTGTCGGTTTTTTTTGCGAGCTCCACGGCGTGCGTGATGCTACCAACGATGTGCACGTCCCCTCCTGAGTCGGCAAGAGATCCATCGGTCCCAGGCACGCGCATCAAATCTCCGTAGGTCGCCACCGTAATGCCCTCCCTTGCCATCTTTATGGCCGCATCGATTTCGCCTTGGGGGGTGATGCACACCGGGCAGCCGGGACCCATCACCACACGCAAGTTTTCCGGCAAAAGGGATCTCACGCCAAAACGAGTGATTGATGCCTCGTGGGTGCCGCAGACGTGCATTATTTTGATCTCGTCTCCGTGTTTGCGGACGAGCTGGCCAATTTTGTCGGACAGCCTAAGTGCGGTTTGGTGGTCGCGATAGTCTACGTTCAAAGTCCTTCTCCTGTTAGTAAGCAGCGCCGATTCGTCGCCAAGGCGCCCTCACCACCTAACTTCATATGGAATACAGAGTTGAGCCATACTAAAAATATTTAGCTATTCTAGAAGCACGTGCGACATTTCACAATAAACAACGATGTCGCTCTGGCCGCGAATAAGCCTCATAAAACGCCGTAACCGATATTATGGTGTGTAGCGACGCCCCTGCAGCAAAAAAGGCAACTGCGATTCAGGTTTCCAACCGACGTCTCGGCGGAGTGAGCAGACGTGACACAGAACAGCGCGCACTGCACGCGCAAAAAAGATGCCGAACGTCGATCGACATCCGTAAAAACAAGCATATAGTCAACAAAAGTCACGAGAGAATGGGGCGTAAGCCGCCATTTTCGCTTACATTAAACCAGGTTCCATACCAATGCTTAATCGAACGCAGCCGAATCTAAGCTTTGATCTGCGCGGCAGAGAATCCTTTCGCCGCAAGGATGTCTTTGACTCTGTCCTTGTGATTCCCCTGCAATTCAATGAGGCCGTCTTTCACAGTTCCTCCGCATGCAAGTCGTGCCTTGAGGTAGCTCGTAAGCTCTACGAGGTCGATTTCGTGAGGGTCAATTCCCTCGATAACAGTCATCTCCTTTCCGTAGCGCCTTTTGTTTACCTTCACAGTTACTCGTTGCTGTTCCTTGGCTACTTCTTCACAAATGCATAACTCGCTAGGGAGTCCGCAAACGGTACACATTCCAGAGCTCATGCCTTTTTAGAAACCTCCGATTTCTCGGTATATCTAATTATATCGCCTCAGATTATATAAACATTAGAGTTTTTTCAGGGGCTTTTTCGGCTTCTTGCCCCCAGATTGAGCCGCTTCCGAGAAGACCCATACGCAAAATTCTGCCTTTAAGAAATAGAAAAGATACGCCGACGTGACAAAAACTGTAGGGTGCTGCGGCCATCGACAGTCAGGTTCTTTCACTTCTACCTATAAATAGATTTTTTACTGATCGTGTTTTATGTGACTAGCATGCAAGAACTTGCCAACGACGAAGCTGTCGCGTTTATCAAAACGAAGAAGTACGGAAATTTGGCGCTGTGCAAAAGCAATCAGCCGTACAGCATTCCGATCGCCTACACGCATGCCGACACCGCAATTCTCCTCTATCAACACTCCCGCGGACGGACGCTCGAATATCTTGAGGCAAACCAACGGGCCTGCTTCGAAATTCACGATATTAAGGGCTTCAAAGACTGGAAGTCGGTCATCATTGAGGGCTGGATCAGCCGCGTCACGAATCCTGCGGAACTCAGAGAGGCACTCAAGACGATTGAAAAGAATATCGATTTGATGGACGGGTCGTATGAGGAGACCGCACGAGCCATCACGAGTGGCCGAGTCGGAGGCGTCTACAAGATCTTAATCGAGAAGCTCAGTGCCGTTCAATCGTCTGAGTAAGCGCACCTGCCTCGCCGATAGGAGCGGCCCACTTCTTCCAAACTCGCCACGCAACCTGCGGGGCGGCCTTCATAGTGTAGATTGCGCTTAAATACCGTCGCACAACCTCGTTCGCGCCTTCTAGCCCTTGAACAGCTTCTTTTCTCACGCTAAACATCCGCATTTGTTCGTCTCAAACAGGGCCATGGGCTTGGTCGGCTTTTCCGCACCTATCGTGGGAAATGCGCCCCATTAAAACTGCTAAAGCTATATGACTTTAGCTACGAGTCTTATAGAGTCGCGCTCTCGTCCGTCAGCCGTGTCGAACCGGGCGGCAACTCAACAGTTAGACGAGCGACGTCGACGCGGGCGCGAGCGAAATGGGAGGCGTGATGAGCAATAATGAACTGAATTGGAAGATTGGAGGCGAAGCCGGATACGGCATCATGACCGTCGGAGAGATCTTCTCAAAAGCATTTATCAAAGGCGGTTACTACGTCGTTGCACACACCGAATACCCTTCGCTAATCCGCGGTGGCCATAACACCTTTCAGGTCAGGATAGCCGCACAGCAGATACGGGCCCCCACGCAGCCCGTCGACGTCCTTGTGGCGCTTAATGCCGAGACGATCACGCTGGATCTGGACGATTTAGTCCCGGGAGGGTTGCTTCTTTATGACGCGGCAAATTCCGACGTTGCGCCAGCGCGCAAAGACATTACCTTATGCGATGTGCCGCTCGCGCAGCTCATTGCAGACCTGCACCTTCCCAAGGTGGCCATAAACATGGCCGCGATGGGCGCCTCTGTCGGCCTGATCGGTTTTGAGCTTAGCGTGTTAAACGCGGCCATCGAAGACGCGTTTGGAGGCAAAGGCGAAAAAATCGTCGAACAAAACGTTGGCGCCGCGAAGGCGGGATACGATTACGTCACCCGTACCTACCCGGAGCCGTATAAGGGCGGGCTGACCCCGGTCGAAGGGCTGCCACGGATGACGCTAACCGGAAACGACGCGATCTGTATGGGTGCCTTCAAGGCCGGAATGAAGTTCATCGCCATCTATCCGATGACGCCGACGCATACCATTATGACGTACATGGCCGCGCACGCGCGCGAGTATGGCGTGATGATGATACAGCCGGAGGATGAAATCGCAGGGATCAACCTCGCCGTTGGAGCCAGTTTTGCGGGCGCGCGTTCAATGGTAGCGACATCAGGGGGTGGCTTTTCGCTTATGGTGGAGGGACTCGGCCTCGCCGCGGCGACCGAGAACCCGCTGGTCGTCGTCGAAGGTCAGCGCCCCGGCCCTTCCACGGGGCTGGCAACGCGAACGGCCCAAGGCGACCTCCGGTTCTGCCTCCACGCGTCACAAGGGGACTTCTTCAGGGTCGTGCTCGCACCTGGCGACCCCGCAGAGTGCTTCTACGAAACGTTCAGGGCGTTCAATCTCGCTGATGTGCTCCAAACGCCCGTGCTCGTTCTCACCGACAAGCACCTGGCGACGTCGTTTTTCGCGGCAGAACCGTTCGCAACCGAAGGACTGCGCGTTGACCGCGGCTTGCTACTCGCAGAGGGCGAAGTGCCCCCCGATTTCAAGCGCTACGAGACGACACCGAGCGGCGTGTCGACGCGAACCGTTCCCGGACTGCCAGGCGGCATATTCAACGCAAACAGTGATGAGCACGACGAGCTTGGCTATTTCTCGGAAGACGCCCCGATGGTCGCCACGCAGGTCGACAAACGCTGCCGGAAGTACTTCACCGCCGCTACACTCGTCCACGGGATCAAGTTCCACGGCAACCCCGGGGCGGACACCGTGCTCGTCGGCTGGGGCTCGACGAAAGGAGCGATCCTCGACGCGATGGACCTTCTACGAGCGAATGACGGCGTTGATCTGGGATTCCTCCAGGTCGTATTTATGAGTCCCTTCCCCTCGCAACTGGTGAAAGAGCGCCTTGAGGGGGGGTCTCGCGTTATTTTGATCGAAAACAACCGTGGAGCGCAGCTCGGCAGCCTGATAAAAGAGCACGCGCAGATCAGGCCTGACCACACCATCTTGCGGTACGACGGGCGGGCGTTCTTTGCGGACGAACTCTACACTCGCATCAAGGAGGTGCTCTGAAATGGGAGACGTGCATCGCTACGACGTGCCCGACACACGGCCCACGTGGTGTCCGGGGTGCGGAAACTTTGGGATCTGGAATGCGATGAAAGCCGCGTACGCGAGCATGGACCTCGCCCCCCATAAAACGGCGATCGTGTGCGGCATCGGGTGTTCGGGAAACCTCAGCTACTGGATTAACACGTACGTACTCCACAGCCTGCACGGGAGATCAATCCCGGTGGCACAGGGCATAAAACTCGCGAACGGCGACCTGACGGTCATCGTGCACGCGGGCGACGGCGACACATACGGTGAGGGGCTCGGCCACCTGTTGCACGCGGCGCGGCGCAACATCGACATCACGGTGTTCGTGCACGACAACCAGGTCTACGGCCTCACGACCGGCCAGCCGTCGCCGACGAGCTTCAAGGGCACCAAGTGGAAGGTGGCCCCAGAGGGCATCGTCGCGTCGCCCGTGACGCCACTGCCGCTCGCGCTGCTTGCCGGGGCGACCTTTGTCGGGCGCGGCTTCAGCGGCGAGAACAAGCACCTCAGCGAGCTTATGGCTAAGGCGATCCGGCACAAGGGATTCTCTCTGGTCGACATCGGACAGCCGTGCGTCACGTTCAACCACGTCAACACCTGGAAGTGGTGGAACGACCATGTGTACACGCTCGAGGAGACCGAGCACGATCGCTTCGATTACGAGCTCGCGCTGAAAAAGGCGCAGGAAGCCGGAGACAAGCTACCGATCGGGGTTCTGTACGAAGCCGACAAGCCGACGTTCGACGATGAGTATCGGTCCTTGAACGCCGAGCCCCTCGCGCACGTGCCGATCGACAATATCGACGTCGACAAGCTTATGGCGCGGCACCTTTAGGCTTTAGGTTTTAGGCTTTAGGTGCGCGCCTGCCCGCCGCGGGCTTACGAAAGATCATCACGTACTCGTGCTTGAACAGATAAAAGCCGCCCACGAGCGCGCGGTACTTCCACAGGTTGCCGTTCTTTCCCTTGCCGCGTTCGTTATTGAGGATCTCTTTGATGTTGATGGCTTTGAGAACAAAACCCGCGTCAGTGCAGCGCTGCATGCACATAAATCCGAGCGGGACAAGCCGCGAGTCCACGTACTTGTCACCGATCACGAGCGCCATGAACCCGGCCGGTTTGAGCAAGTCATACGCGTGCCGCGCGACCAGACCGATCTTATCCAAAAAAGCCGCCTCTGTAGGCACGCGCGACAGATCGCCGTCGAGCTCACTGAAGCGGATAATATCGTGATAGGGCGGATGCAAGATGACGCAATCGGCCGCGTTGACGTTCCATTCCCTCAGCGTGGCGCGCACGCGCTTCACCGTTAGCGCCGTCGTGGAGTCACCCACAAGCACGGCGACCGGAACGTCGTACGGGTTTTCCGCGCTATTTATGCGCTCGAGTGAGCGTTCAGCGACGCCATGGTCGATCTCAACGCCGAGTCCGGCTCTGCCGAGCCGTTTGCACTCGATGAGCGTTGTGCCCATGCCGCTGAAGAGGTCGACGACGACCTCGCCGCGCTTCGTGAAACGGGTCAAGACCTGATACGGGATCTGCGGGATGAAGTTGCCCCAGTAGTCGCCGACGTGCGGGCCGGTCTTGTCGCGCGGGCCGAGCAGCCATAGGGAGTCGAGGATAACGTCGTCGTAGTCCTTCCAGCGGGAGAGATCAATATCGGAAAAGTCGGTTGACTTATGGTTGTCGGGCATAGGTGTGTGCGCGAAAAAGCCGTAAAGCGGCCTTGCTCGCGGTTTCTGTACCAAAGCAAGCGGTGACCGAACGATAAACTTATCTGTTTTGCAAGGGACGTGAGGAGCAGGGCTCGTGGTCTAGGCGGTTATGACGTCGCCTTCACACGGCGGAGGTCGCCGG
>PMMR01000057.1 GCA_003162175.1 Candidatus Methanoflorens crillii
AAAAAAGAAATGATGAGCTAGCAGCTAGCTTGCGTCAAAGGTGAGGTGTTCACATACACGTCGTGTATATATCATGCCTGCCAGCCGCCCGCTTCATTGAGGGCGGGACCCGCTGACCGAACGTTAGTGGGTGCAACTACGCATATATAGAGAGTCATTAAACAGATTCGTAAAGAAACGACCGGAAATAGGAGATCGTTAGTGATGTGGATCGCAGATAACGTATACGAAGTCAAATCGAGGGTAGTCAGTATGTTTGTGTACACTGCAGGTGATTCGCCAATCTGCTTCGACACGGGCAATAGTGAGCGGCCCGCCAAGCGAGAGTTTGATGCGCTTGGTTTCAAGCCAGAACACGTGAAGTACGTGTTTCTCACGCACACTGACAGCGACCACGTAGGCGGCCTGAATCTTTTCAAAAATGCCGACGTGTACTTGTCGATCGATGAAGAGCAGATGATTAATAGATCAACGCCGCGGGGCTTAGGGTTCGTGCATAATCCACCGCTTAAAAAACCCTACACACTGCTCAAAGATGGGGATATTGTGCAGGCGGGAGAGACGAGAATAGAGGCGCTAGCAACGCCAGGCCACACTCCAGGCTCGATGTCGTACTTGGTGAATGATTCGCTTCTGTTCGTTGGCGATACGCTGGCCCTAAAAGGAGGCAAGGTTCGTCCCTNNCTCAAAAACATATCTCTGATGGTCACTGCGCACACTGGTTTCACAACGGATTTTCAATCCGCGATGAGCGACTGGGTTTAGCGTCCTTATTTTCTAAGCTGCCAAACTGCAAAAGCCGCCGTGCGGCACGCCGGCCGCTCACGCTGGCATCGAAGCCTCATAGTCGTTCTTGTAGTCCGCGATTTCAAGGATGAGCACATCGACCTCTACGCGATCGTTGTTCATAGCGCAAAACGGTGGGTCTTGAGTAATTGTTCGCTAAAAGTAGGGCGAAAGCGTGGTAAAATTCAGAGGCCCTCGTGCAGCACGACGTTTTTAAGGCAGTCACTCGTGACGTTGTGCGGCGGTGTGAAAAAGGGGAGTTCCACGCGTCAGAAACGCGAAAAAGAGATTATACGGCTTGTGCTAGATACGCCGACCATAGAGCTTTTTTGCATTTCGATGACCCGTTCGAAAGGCACAACAGGATGCGATTCGACCACAAAGTTGTCGAGTACGGCCGACCCTAACCGGTCGAGGTTCACCTCCTTTTGTGTTTGCAGTATTCCTTCGTTTTAAGCGCCTTCTATTACTTTGTCGAAAAAAAAGGTGATTTTTTCAAACCTTTCTTTGTTGCGTTTCGCAAAATCGAGAAGGGCCGCCTCCCCAGCAGGTGTAATTTCAATGAGGATTTTCCTTCTGCGGCTTCCTGGCTCTGTACCGGCACCCTTGGACTTTTTTGCTTTTACGAATCCACTTTGCTCTAGGCTCCCCAGCACGGGGTAGATGTTTCCTGGTGTCGGGGAAAAGTAACCCTCGGTTATCTCGGTGATGATCTTGGCGATCCTATATCCGCTGAGTTCCCCCTGCTCGTTTAGAACGTATAGCACAAAGAACGCATACAGCTTTTCCGCCATGAGGAGCACTATACAGAAAGATATTTAAATATATATCTCTGACATATATATCGGTGACCGATTTATGGACAAAAGAATAATTAACTGGCTATGCTACCGATAATCCGATTGCCGAACTTACGCAACAATAATTCTCAAACGGCAACTGAGGGACGTAACAGTCAATGAAGGCAATCGTCAACGAACAGAAGATTCAGGCGCCAAGGGACGCGAGCGGGTTCGCTGCGTTCCGTGGGCCGGGGAGACGTTAGCGATGCCAAACGCAAGAACGAGCTTCCTAACTGACGTCTATTCGATTTGGCTCAGAGAGATGACCCGGTACTTCAGAGCCCGGTCGCGGGTCGTTATCTCGTTCGTCCAACCGATGGCGTGGCTCATCATATTCGGAGTAGGATTCAGCGCATCACTCGGCCCATCGCTGCAATTCGCCGGGTCGACAGGCACGACGAATTACCTCGACTTCCTGGTCCCGGGGCTCCTCGGCTTTATGGCAATTCTTAACAGTCTTACCTCGTCCTCAGGGATGAGCTTCATGTTCGACAAGCAGTTCGGCTTTCTCAAAGAGATCCTCGTTGCTCCGGTCGCACGATCCTCGATACTCCTCGGGAAGGCTCTCGGCGGAACGACTACGGCAATGATCCAAGGAATTGTCGTCGTTGTCGTTGCAGCATTTCTCGGAGTAAGACTATCAGGCCCTCTGGGACTTCCCGCTGCGTTCGCCCTCGTCGTGGTGACCATGTTCTTTATCACCATGGGTTTTAGCGAGCTGGGGATGAGCTTCGCGTCCCAAGTCGAGAGCATCGAGGGTTTTCAGGTGGTGGTGGTCTTCCTGGCCTTGCCGCTCTCTTTCCTGAGCGGCGCGCTTTTCCCCGTCACTTCGCTGCCCGGCTGGATGAAAGCGCTGGTTGATATCAATCCGCTCACGTACGCCGTTGACGCATTGCGGTACGCCTTTACAGGACTGCACGCGTACCCTCTCACGCTCGACCTCGGCGTCGTTGTTGGATTCTTCATTCTGATGACCATCATCAGCAGCCTCATGTTTAGGGACGTGCATTGAGGTTGGTACGCACTCGCGCGTGAGAGGCAAGCTCTCGCGAAGATGTAAACCTCGGTGCATGCGCCTATATACGTATTCTTAGACATATGAGGGATTTAGAAAGCTGCAAGAGCAATGCGGTTATGTGTCAGACTGTTGGGTCGCATAACGACTCCGGGCCTTAGCCGCATGCGGTTAGCAGATTGCCGGTTTGTCCACTGATTATCTCGCACAGTGGTACGTTCAGGAATCCTGCTCAAAATCGCACCGTTATATCACAATTTCTATCTTTTATGATACGCAATGGATATCGCCGACTACCTGGAAAAGGAGCAGGTCGATCAGGTACTAGACGCAGCGAGGCGTGCAGCGACTGTGACTATCTGATGCTGCACAGGATTTTAAGAAGATTTCGAGCATCTAGGGAAGCTCCGATCCGCGTTTAGTTAAAGGGGGATACTTCTGGTAGATCTTCAGCGGGTTACGTACCAAAAAAAACCTTTTGATCGTGAGCGCCGCAACGTATGCAACCCGGCGAACCTACCATAGTTGTCAAAAAATAAGAAATCAATAAAAAGAGAATCCCTGCGACAATGCAGGGAGTTCCATTCACTTCACTTCAGCGGGAGTTCTATTCACCCCAGCGGAGCAACGGTCCTCTTATACATCTCGTTCAATACCTGCGCGAGGCCGGCATAGATTGCTACGAAACCTGTGAGGATCCCTTCATAGCCAGCAATCGTGACTACGTTGGCGTTCCCTGTTATCTCACCGATTGCCAGCAGGAAGAACAGCACGGTAAGTAAGCCAAGTACAGCCTGCAATGCCCGGTTTGCCTTGAGCGACCCGATGAACATGACGAGCGTAAAAAGCCCCCACATCGCAAAGTATGCCGCCATCGCAGTCGCGCTTGGCGCATCTGCCAGTCCCAGTTTCGGGAGCACCAGAAGGGCGACAAGAGTCTCCCAGAAAAACCCGAAAGACAGGAATGCGGTCATCCCGAACGTGTTGCTCTTCTTCCACTCCATGATCCCCGCAATAATCTGGGCGAGACCCCCGTAGAAGATCCCCATCGCGAGGACCATCGAACCGAGCGCAAAGTACCCCGCATTGCTTAAGTTAAGAAGGACGGTCGTCATCCCAAAGGCGGTCAACCCGAGAGCCGCAGGGTTCGCGGTCACGTCCAGGTTCCTCACATGGGTGACGTCGATCTCTCCTGATTCGTTTGTCATATGTTTACTCTCCTGAATTTCTTAACATGCATATCCGTTGAATCTGCAAGGGCCCGCATAGCTCGAGGGGCCCCCGGAAAAGGCATCAAAGGGGCGAAAAACACTAGAAACACGATAGATGGCAATAAGCTGGGTTGCATCAATAGACCAAAGCTTGTGGAGTGCTCGCCCCAAAACGCTCCACGAGTATATGCTGCCCCGACAAAAGTTCGTGGTAAGGCGGGCGCAACGAAGATCCAGCGGCCTTTTTTCTGGGCGCATTCCAAAAAGCGTGGACCTGGCGCTTTCTGACGCTTGACTGTCGCAGATCATCTTGATGTTTCTATCACTATTAATAATTAATATAAAAAGTTTCGCATTCGAAAAGGCGATGCTGTTGATTGATCGACGCGAATAAGCGGAGCATTACCGTCTCTTGCTCCGTCTCCTGAAGCTAGCCTGGGAATCGTAACCGAACGGTTCCCCGCTAAAAGCCGAGAGATCGCTGTCAAATGACGATAGGAATTTTGTGCCCCGGAATCCGACGTGCAATGCACTTTTGCCGCTTGGTATGAAAAGATTATGAATGATCTTCAGAAATGACCGAGCGTACTTTGGAATGGTTGTCCTTCCAGCTCCGAATCGTCGTAATCGAAGTAATTTAGTATTCTTCCGACGGGCGGAAGAATTTGATGCTTAACATAGTATTCCATATCTATCTCTCGCTCTTGCCCATTCGTGTCAACCACTTTGCCTTCTTTCTGGGTAAAAATCTCAGCCGGATAAGATCTGTCTCCTATCGATCCAGTTCCTTTCATAACGAGATACGCAATTTTCGCGCCAACGTCGGCGGCAAGGCCGTATTCTTTTGCTCGCTTTGCCGCCCTTACGTGGGCTTGCACGGATTCATAGCTAGCTATCTTTTTTGTAAGCGTTTTGTAAATTATGAGCTTTGCTAAAGGAATCTCACCGGCTCTAAGTCTCTTGATCGTACTCGTCACCAGTTCTGCAGCGGCTCCAGGTTCTCGCCTCTCAAGAATGATATTGATAACATCGGATTGTAGCTCCTTTGCGAGTGCACACCAATCACCTCTCCGCACTTCAAGACCTCTGACAACAATAGTTCCATCTTCGGTAATCCCCGCGTAGCGCTTCTTCTTCTCGGTAAAGAAGATAGCTTTGTAGTGCTCATGCACGTCAAGCCGAATTGGATAAATTGTCGAAAGCTCCTCGATAAGTGTGCGGACGCTATCCATCAGCTCAGTTGCCATTAGCCCCCTCCTTGCTGCTCATATCAGCCGTGAAAAGTTTTGTAGTATTATTAAACGGCACAAATCACTCCTCGACTGCGCGTTAGCGCCTTAGTTGACCGCTAGCTGCGAATCAAGCCTCTTTGAGCTTTACGAATAGACTGTCAGTGTCTCCGTAGATCACCTCGAGACCGTGCTTCTCCGCACGCTCAGCCGCGTCCTGTATGATAGTGCGTCCCCACGCTGTCGTTGCTTCAGCACACTCTTTGCGGTACCACTTCGCCGCGTGCCATCCGGTATAGCCGTAGAACGCGTTTGTCAAGATCTTGATTGCGTTCTGGTGAACATCAAGGCTAGTAAAATCGCGTGAACCCTTGTCCATGTGAGTCATTTGCTCTCTAACCGCTCTTCTTCGTTCAATTAAGTTCGTAAGAATGAGTTTGAAGAATCCATCGGGGTGCTTCCTAAATCGATATTGCGACTCTGGGGCCTCGTAGAATTCCGTAGACGTCTCATCTGGCGACATAACGGTGTCCGGCGAAATGTTGTAGCTAATCATTATTGAAGGGTACATAGACGAAAAATCGAGGCTAAGTACGTCTTCGTGCACGCCGGGTTTTGGAAAGAGGACGAAGCCTCCGGCGTAGCTGCCTGAGCCCCCTGCTTTTGCCGGCACAATTTCATTTATCTTGTACGCCTCAGCAACCAAAAGTGACTCGACTTGCCGCCCCCTCCCCATTCCTGAAACGTCGTCGAGCGGTTGTCGTACGATCCGCGAAAATTCAAACTGAAGAGGGAGCAGCCGCTCTGCGACCCCCCACGTGCTCACCACATCGGCTTTGGAATAATTAAAAAGAACCTGCCTAAGCTCAGGATCATTCCAATACCGCGCCATGTCCCAACCCTGCACTTGCACGCGCTCCGATTTGCGCATGACCCCCATATAGTCGGCAACATTGTCCAACGTTTTAACGCTGAGCTCGCTGATGTCCCGCTTTACGACCTTGTACAAGTCGACGTTGCTGCGTCCGAAGATCCTGACCTCTTTCATGCCACCCCCGGCGCTGAACTTGGCCGGACTCTCGTCCCTTCCGATCGTTAAGCGAAGCTTGAATTTTTCTGCTCTCGTTTTCAAGTATTGCCAATCAAACTCGTCAGTGTTGTAGCCGACGATAACGTCGGGGTCATATTCGTGAATGAAGGAGATGAAGTCGGCGATGACCTGCTTATCATCTTTGTCGTCGCCAACCGAAAGGAAGGTTGTTTCATCAGGTCCGGTCGCTATGGAAATGATGATGATGGGGTCTTTATTCGGAATTGGAACGCCACCGTGGCTTAGCATCTCGCAGTCGAAGGCCATTACTTTGAGATCGGGATTCGTGTGATGCTGTTCTGCTTCTATGTGGTCAACATCGATGGCGAAGGAAAAATGCGGATCTGCGCGTTCGCGTCCTTCCACCAGAACCTGATCCATGGGCACGAGTTCGCGATCGATTATATACCGGACCGCGAATAGAATGTCTGCTTCCCTGACACTCACGCCAACTTCGGCTACCTTTTCGCGCAATATCGGCACGTGTTGCGGGTGATCGACGTACACTTTGAGCACACTGACGGGCTGGCCAAAGTCCTTGCGTACGACACGCTCGACGCGATTCGGCCGGATCTCCTCACCAGACCGCATCGACGCTACAGACATTATGGCGTCAGCGTCGTCCGTTACCGCATAGAAATAGGGTTCAAAAGTAGGATCGAAGGCGATGATATTGCGACCAAGCTCGTCTTTAAGCCACAGGCGAATGACTGCGCGACCGTCCAACGTTATGTAGTCGACATCAAGCAAAAAGCATCGAAGCCGCATTAATAAACGAGAGTTTTCGATGCTACATAAACGTGCCGAGGAAGGCGGCAAATATTACGCTTCAAAAGAAAAAGTCCATTTCTTTGATATCGAGATCGTCTTTGCTTATTGCTCCGTCGTCCAGAATGGAGCGCCGTATCAGCACCGAGGTCTCTGCTCGAATTGCGAGCGCAATACAGTCGCTCGGACGGGCGTCCAGTTGTTTTTCAGTCCCATTAACCTTTATGGAGAGTTGGGCATAGTAGATTCCTTCGTCGACATCGTCTATGACCACGGTAACAATGCTCGCGTCGAAGTTCTCGAGTATCGACATTATTAAATCGTGCGTCATAGGGCGTGACGGCACCTCTCCGTGCAGGGCCGCATTGATTGAGATTGCTTCTGAGATGCCGATATAGATCGGTAGGAAGCGGTGTCCGTCGTCGGTCAACAATACCACTGGCGTGTGCCCAGTAGTCGTGCTGACCATGTATATCCCTTTGACTTCGACAGGGGTTACGTCGTCTCCCATTATTTACACCAATACAGAGGCTGTATATTAAGGTGACTGCCGCTTACTACGCGCGTTTATGTCTGAAAAAAACGCGAAAGCAGCCTCCTGGAAGGTCGCTTTGATTCGGACGCGCTGCGCAAAAAACGGCTTAGCACGATTCAAAGTCCTTCGATATGCGCGCTGGTAAACTTGCGCGCGCACCCTTCTCCGGATGTACGCGAATGCGCCGGAATCCGGCAAGGACCTAATATATACATTAGGACACATATCACTGAAGTGGATATCAATCGAGATATCGGTCGCTTTACTCACGTCTACGGCTATGAAACGAATTATTATAATTGATTACGGTCTCGGCAATTTAAGAAGCGTAACGCGCGGCCTCGAGCGGGCAGGGGCGCAACCTGAAGTCACTTCGGATGCCAGTCAGTTCGCCCGGGCAGACGGCTTGGTGCTTCCAGGAGTCGGGGCATTCAAGAGCGGCATGCGCAACATTAAAGATAAAAAAAAGGCGCTACTGCGTGCCGTAGACGAAGGCACGCCCGTACTTGGAATCTGCTTAGGGATGCAGATGTTGCTGACCGAGAGCGATGAAGGTCAGAGTGAAAGCGGGCCGGTCGAGGGCTTAAATCTCCTCAAAGGCCACGTCAAGCGGTTCAACTTNNATTTGCCGCTGTCGTTGCGAGCGGAAACGTTTTTGGAACACAGTTTCATCCAGAGAAGTCTTCTTCAGCTGGCTTGCAGATGTTGAAGAACTTTGTGGAGATGTGCTAATGGATCTTGAAGGCTACGCAAAAGGAGCCCTAAGGCGAGGCTTAGCCAGAGAAGAAATAGAGCGCACGCTTGCAGAGCGAATTCTAGAGGTCCGTGACATTCCTCTCGATTCCACAACGCGCATATCTCAAGCGGTTGTCGAGGAAGCGGAGCGCACTCTCTGCGAAAGGGAGCGATCTGGGGTCACGATGGGTAATTTCGGAGTGGGCTCACGGGGGTCTGGCGATTTCTATTTGCACGAAAAAATAGCTACGGTCATCGGAAAAACGAGCGCGATCGTCGGCTCCGATCAGCTTGATGATTCCGGAGTGGTCAGAGCAAAGGGTGACTTGATCGTGGTAACGGTAGACGGTATGCATTCGCGGTTAAGCGACTTCCCGTTTCTCGCGGGATTCCACGTTACACGCGCGTCCTTGAGGGATATCTATGTCATGGGTGCACGGCCGGTCGCCTTGTTTTCTGACATTCACCTCGCTGACGACGGGGATGTGTCGAAGGTGTTTGACTATACGGCCGGCATCGGGGCAGTAGCGGACGTTATGAATGTTCCGTTAGTCACGGGAAGCACGCTGCGGGTTGGCGGTGACGTTGTAATCGGCGACCGACTGACAGGCTGCGTTGGTGCCGTCGGCGTGGCGAGCGATCAAGGCTTGACGGCGCGGATCAGTGCACGCGAAGACGACGTTATTCTCTTGACCGAAGGCGCTGGCGGTGGAACTATAACTGCTACAGCGCTGTATAATGGCCGATCAGACGTGGTAAAGGAAACGTTGAACCTGAAGTTTCTTCACGCGTGCGACAGGTTACTCCAGGACGGTCTCGTGACCAAGATACATGCGATGACTGACGTCACGAACGGCGGCATACGAGGAGACGCGGAGGAAATATCGAAAACGGCGCATGTAAAACTCGTTTTTGAAGAGGAGAAGATACGGCGGCTCATCGATCCCACGGTGTTGACCATGCTCGACGATTTGCAGATCGATTACATGGGCGTTTCCATTGATTCATTGCTTATTGTTGCTCCGGCTCAGCTCGAAGCGGAAATAAAAACCGCGCTCAACGGCGTCATAAAGGTCGATGAAGTTGGCCATGTTGAGTCAGGCAGCGGCGCGGAAGCGCTCCGTGATGGTGAGCGGTTCACGATCGCGCCGAAGTTCCGCGAATCAGCCTATACGCCCGTAAAGAAAGTGGTCGGTGAACACGCCGATGCTCGAGAAATACAACAAATGCGTGCCCGGGTCGATTTGGCTGCCGCGCGCGCGCTAAGCAAGAAGGAGCAAATGATCGCTTATCTCCGAACGGGAGATAACCTCCCCGACGTGAGCTGCTAGGCAAAGACTGACCCTTGGATGCGGCTTCATCATGGCAA
>PMMR01000013.1 GCA_003162175.1 Candidatus Methanoflorens crillii
GATATTGTCAAAATTGTAAGAACGTCAGAAGAAGCCGAAAAAGGAATTACAATCCCGGCTCCGCAACCCGGAGAAGCCCGGGATTTGCGAGTGCACGTATCAACTAAGGCCGGTCCTGCCAATCTTGCAATAGTGGCAAAACGCGCAGGTGAGCCCTCCTCAAACTGCGATAGCACGGCCATTTCGGAACACGACCGCCTGTCTCCTGCTGTAACTTCTGCCGGCCCAGACCCATCAGACACCGACATGGAAGTACCACTTACGTTCAGCTTTACTCTAGAAGAGCTTGATGCGTAATCGCGTTTATGCCATGAGATCAACGTCTCGCCAGTACTGCGTGTACACATCGTAGTTATGACCACCGTTTTAGCTGTACGGTAGCCGAGATGAAAAAACTGCAAAAGCTATCTAGTGCCTACTGTTCGACGCGCGTTTTTTACAGACGTTCCACCAGATCTGTGGATCGTCGGGTATTTTGACCGCGTTCAATTTTCAAAGGCATAATCAATTCCTGACTGTCCTGAAATGAAATCATTTCATTTCAACTATATGGCGTATAAAACGTTTTCGTTGCCGCAGAGGGAATCTACAGCCAAAACGGAAGCTTTAAGAGCACGAAGCTAATTTTATGTGCTACGTCGATCGCTTACGAATATACACTAGAATTAAGATACAACACAGGTTTTTGAGGTAAACAATGGGATTCTTAGATAAGCTCTCATCTACCAAGCGACCGCAGCCAGGTACAACAGTCGCGCCGGCTTCGCAGGTGCGCGTCGCGCTCCTGAGCTTGAACCGCCCCAGCGCGCCTTACCAGATCGTAGACGGCACTAGCGAGCGCGTCGACCTGATAGCGGAGTGGAAGATCGTCGACGCCCAGTGGTACGAAATCTTTGCTAAGGCCGGCCTGTCCAAGGTCTTTAAAATCTCCCTGAAACTGGATGAGACGAACCACGCCGTGCGTGCTTCGGATCGCGAGTACTCTGTCTCATGGTCAGCAGGTGTGCCGAGCCTTTCGCTGTCTGCGACCGCCTTCAAAGGGCAGCAGCAATCGATTCAGTTCGGCACGGCATATGCCTTTACGGAGGAGTTAGAACCAGGTCAGGTGTACAACTACCGCTTCGACACGCGCGAGATCAAAGGACCGATCCAGGAGGCGGTCACGAGCTGCGGCTGGACGTACCAAGGGGTGGCCTTTGGGAAGCTTTAGACGTTATCACGGGCAGGGGGGCTAGGATGTTTGATAGAAATGCTAGAATAGCTGCTAACAACCTCAAAGTAGAAGATACAACCAGAGATCTTCTTGAAAAATATAAGGCTCGCCATGATCTCCCCACTATCAAAAACATAAAGAGCGCGCCGAATAAACTGCCGAGCGTCAGAGGCGAAGTTGTACACTTTTGGGTATACCCGGTGTACGAACTAGTGCCTCAAGAGGGCGTGGAAAAGCGATTCGAGGGGACACTGTTCATAACAAACGCCCGCCTCTGGTTCAATTCGGATGAGTATACGTCGAGAGGATTCCCCCCACGATCAGTGGGCAAGTCGACGATAACCCACTTTGAGGTAGACCCCTGCGAGATCAGAGAGGGGCAACCGGGGGGGCAGAGGCTCAAGGTAAAGACGTCGAGCAACGGGGCACAAGCTGACTTTTGGTTCGCGATGTCGGAGCCGTATGGTGACGTGTTCCTCCTCTGTTTATCTCGGCTTGTACCGGTGGGACAACGCACGAACGAATCTCTGCCCACAGCAGACGGGGAACGTCGCACGCCAGATACGAGGAGCTGTCCAAATTGTGGTCACACTGTGCCTCTTGGCGCACGATTCTGTGCATCGTGTGGGGGCGCGTTGAGAGCGCCGGAGCAGGAGACTACCCACGAGGACACATCCCAGGGAGAGGCGTTTATCGGCTGGACCACAGGCGCGTTTCCCAACACGGTGCTTACCCGGACTCCGACGAGCCTGATGCTGCTTTTTACGACAGATCGGACGGTGGTGGTGAAGGACCAGGCGGCCGTGATGGGTTCACGATATTACACGGGCCACGTCCCCGTTGATATGAGGGGTGTGGGCTCTGCGAGCATCGAGTACCGAGAGAACCTCTACCAATACCTGACAACGCCGCAACGGAGTCCCGACGGCCGATACATTGAGACCACCACACAGAAGATAGACGCACTCCTCGC
This sequence comes from Candidatus Methanoflorens crillii, assembly GCA_003162175.1. Classification (GTDB taxonomy): domain Archaea; phylum Halobacteriota; class Bog-38; order Methanoflorentales; family Methanoflorentaceae; genus Methanoflorens; species Methanoflorens crillii. The sequence goes on from PMMR01000013.1 coordinate 2,187, forward strand.
TGAAAACGAGAAGAACTACGCCATTCCGCACGAAGAGGTGACGCAACTTCGGGTCAAGCTCCCCCGCGTACTACACGGCGGCAGAGTGACGTTTGTGACAGCACACGGTGAGACCACGTTTAAGCTCGCAATACTGACCGCCTCGTCGAAAAAACCCATGCCGCTGAACGCGTACCCCGCTGAGTGGAGTTTCTTGAAGAATCCGCCGCCCAAATTAGCTGGGAAACTGACTGTTGAGGGCTCACTCGATTATGAAGGACCGACGTGACACGCCGTGGCTTTTTTGTTTACCGACGTAAGCGAAGTGACGTGAACACGCGATTAACTTGAGATGGCGACGAGGGCTTCAAGTAACGACGGAAGACGAGAGAATCTACACGATTAAGTACTGTCCAACGTGCGACGCTGCGAACCCCCTGACGCTGCACGGTGCTCTTCGCCTTCTACGGACGGTGACACAGCGGCTTTAACGTCGGTGAGGCATATACCGTTAATGACCAAGTCTGGACAGCTTATTCCTGGTCCTCTCCCCGAGGTTTCAGTCAACACAATCGAAGAAATAATACGAATCGCAGAAGAAACTCGCAAGCGACGCAAAAAGGGTTTTTACGGATTTCAATAACGAAGTCGAAGAAGTTGTGGCGCAGTTAGCGCGGCGAGGATCGAACATTAGCGGCATGGGCGATGTTATGGCCGAACTGGAAAAAACGCGAATAGACCTTGACCTGTTCGAAAATGCACTGCGCGAAGAAGTTATTAACGCACGGTAAAGCGCTATTCTTGCTAGTTAATATCTGAAAAAGAATACGACCGGAGGGTTTATCTTTTCCATTTCCGGTACTTTTTTTCTTCTAGTTCAAGGCTCCGCCGCACGCCGCAAGACGGTAATTATTTATCCCTCCTCGTAAACGCAGCCTTTATCGTGACTCACAGCTCGTTATACGACGTAGAATGTTGAGGCCGGATTTGATTCAATGTCGGTGGTGATTGACGCTGAGACTATCATTGAAAACTTCTATAAAAAGAGCGGCAATGCGGCGAGTCCGACCAAAACTGGCAAATAAAACGCTGCGGTATTCGGACTCTTTGCGCTCACAGGTTCGACGGTTAAGGCGGTGAGTTGCAGAGCAACGACCAGGACATCAAGGAATTGTACGATAAGACGCCGTTTTAGCAATCTAGATAGAGCAATTCATAAGCATTCAAATCTGCGGACTTAGTCGTACAGATGTAACTAAGGGCATGCTGCTGCTCCTTAAAATCTGGACACACGGATGCCAGTTTAGCCCAGAACCTCTTCGAGTGGTTGAATTCGAATAGGTGAGCTAACTCATGATTCATGACATATCCAGCCAGTCTGTCTGGTAGCGCGATCAATTGCCACGTGAAAACTAAATCACCGTCCTTCGTACAGTAGCCCCATCGCTTTGTATTTTTGACGGACACGTTCCCTAAGCGGATACCAAACCGCGTTGCGTAAACGGGTAATTTGTCCGTTAAAAGCTCCAAGCTTGCTTTGCTCATCCATTCTTTCAACAACGAAAGCGGCTCTTTCCTTCCGTTCACGGGTATAACGATTTTATTGTTCTTTATCTCGATCTCATCTCCTTCTTTGCTGGATGAGACCGCACTTATCTCAAGATACCGTCCCTTATGCATGATAGAACCGGCATCAAAAACACACCNNTGGAATAACGACTTCCAGTTGAAGATCCTGTGTAAATCTGAGGTGAACGTACTTGGAGCTCTTCCCAACTTTCACGTGGTACGGAATCTCTATATCCCCTACTTTCACGGTCCCCACAGTACTCACTACGGATTGTATCTGACGATGAAATTCATCAGTTCCTCGCTCAACGAGGTGAGCTGTTTCGTGTCAAGATCGCCTGCAAACTTCTGGAAGCACGTGTCAAACAGCGTTTGCTCTACTTCCGTCTCCATCTTTACCTTTCTCCACCAGCCGGGGAAGAGCATTGTCTTGATCTCACGGTCCAGCTCCTTGACCAATGCGGGGGAGGTCGCTGTCATTTTTCAAATCGGACACGCTGCAGCCGTCTGTTGCGTCGGACGTTAGGATTGTGGCGAAAAAGGTACCATAAGGGTGCAGCGCACCCCTGTGCGTCTTTATCGCCCGCGGATTTATCTTTTCACTGCATCACTTGCAATCGCGTCAGCCGCCGATCAGCGCTCCTATCAGGACACCCGCGATAGCTGCGGCGGTTGCGATGGCTAGGGTCTCCAGTACCGTCCTTGCCACCGGGCGTTTGCCTATCCTTGCCCTGAAGAGCCCGAGCAGGATCAGGATGATAGCGGTTCCCACGATACAGATTATCCGGGCCACGGCAAACGGCAGAAATATGAAAGGTATCACTGGGATTAATCCGGCTGTAAGATCCGTGATCCCCATCCAGCCGGTTTGCACGAGCACGGGGTCTGTCCCAGCGGCGGGGGTCTCCTCACCGGCAACCGCGTCCTCGAATGTGCAGATCGCTAGGGGGTTAGCCTGTATATCAGTCCGGATCGTATCGAGGCTTTTACTGCTCAGGCCTGCCCCCTGCAGCACGCCCATCAGCTTGTTCACTGCGTGGTCAGGATCACGACGGATCTCGGCTTCCCGCTGCTTTGCCTCCACCTGGGCTTCGTCTCTCTCGGACTCGAGATCGAGGTAAAGCCCCGCCATCATCGAGACTGACGCCGCAACGGCGGCCGTAGCGCCTGCAAGAAACACGGCACTTCCGGACTGGGCGCCTACTGCGACACCGAGCACGAGCCCGAAGATCGAGACGACACCATCCTCCATGCCGTATACGATGTCCCCCGCAGAGCCGCTGAATGATTTCCGTATCCGGTTGAGGAATGACGGGCTGGTTACTCCGCTCATGTCCGGGTCAACCTCACACATATCAAAATCATAGAGTATACAAAAGAATTCAAGGAATATAAAAGAACTGGAAATGAATTGGGGACTACTTCTTCAGTTCCAGTTTCTCAACATAGTGGATCAGCCGGTATTTGTTTACAGATTCCATGTTCCCGGTCCGCCCATCATCGTGATTGGTATTTCTACACGCAGACGAGGCATTCGACCATTTCTGTCTTTAAATTGACTTGTTTCGTCAGCTGCTCTTCTTTGTCATAATCCTGTGTTCCAGGCGGGCAGACAGATACCGGCACGAATTGGGATATAGCGGGCCGGACAGGTGTTTGTGATACGACGGGTGACAACATCTCCAAGTGCCGCACCAGCTTAAGACAGGATCCCGCCAAGCAACCTGTGAGAAGCGTCTTCAGTGGATTGCAGTCACAATGCACTTCTCAGGATCCCTTGCGCCCCTGGCGTTGTCCTGAGACGGGGGAATGGCGTCGAAATCCCCGTATGTCTGTTGCGGGAGAAAAACAAAAGATTAATCCCTCAGGAATTAACAGCTGAGATTGCTTTTCATGAAAAAAGAATATCCGCTAGGTGAGGCGGTGGACCTTGCCAAAAGCCGGTATCCGGAAGGTGAGGTGATGCACCTTACCAAAAGCCGGCTGGAAGCCCTGACGGATGGGATCTTTGCCTTCTCGATGACATTGCTTGTTATAGGCATCAGCGTACCGGCGAAGGCGGACCTGGTCCAGTCAACACCCTTCGTCGCAAACCTTCTCCTCTCGCTGTACTCTGATTTTTTCCATTATGTGCTAGCCTTCCTGATCCTCGGGGCATTCTGGCTTAGCCACCATGTCGAGCTCCATCCCGTGAGTCGCCTGAACCGGACGTATGTCTGGCTCAATATGGGGACCCTCATGTTCGTCGCCCTCGTTCCTTTCTCCACCTCTTTTTCGGGTGCTTTTCCTAATGTCCCCCTCGGTCAGATCCCATTCGAGCTGAACCTTTTTGCACTCGGGATGGGGATGTTCCTGCAATGGAAGTACGCCACGGGGAAAGACCGCCTGGTTGAACCGGGAATGGCCCCCGGTTTTGTCCGGCAGGTGGGCGCCCGCTCCCTGGTCGTTCCCTTTGTCTCGCTCCTCGCGGTCCTTATCGCCCTGACGGGGAAGACGTGGAGCACGGCGGTTTACCTGCTCCTTCCACTGATCGAGTATATCGTCGTCCGCTGGGCGAGGAGGCAAGAAGAACCTTCCGCGTCTATGCGCCCGCGCGCCTGAGTCAGAATCGATGTGACAAATGCAGCGAGGGTCTGGGCAAGCTGCTCTCTTAACTGAAGCGCAAACGCCCGCAAATACGACCAGTCAAGCCGCTCAGCCCTGCCGAGGCAGTAGCTGCAGGCCACCCCGTACATTACCATATACCTGAGCTGCGCCTCTCACCGCGTTCGCGGTCAAGGGCTGCCGTAATGTGCCTCTGCTCGACACTTGCAGGCTCTCGACATGAACGGGTGATGCACCGGGTGTTATGCTGCACATTCCGTGCTCGCTAACGATCTACGAGCGGTTATGTGTCGCCGTAGGCGACAAAGACGATAGTGGTCTATTTTTTCTTTTGCCTGCTTATCGGTTTTCAGTTTTTCAGTAGTTCTGCATCTTGGCCCGCATTTCAGGGCTCAACTGTTTCACCAGTTCTGCGTTGTACGAACCGGTCGGCATGGGCTTGATGGATGGATCGTTCGTCGGATTATGCTTAGTTGTAAAATCCCACGCCACGACGATCTGCGCCGTCGCAATGGCATATTTACGCGATGTCGCCGCGGGCGTACCTTCTTTGACTGCCGGGTCAACATCGGCCGTCACGATGGAAATGGTATTGTCGCTGTTGAGGTAAATCTCAAAAGTCCGGAACTGCTGCGGGAAATCCCGGAGCGACGGCGTTTCAACCTGCCAAAAGCCTTTTTCAGGAGCATTGACCGGATCAGGCGATATAAAGGCTTTAACGGTATTCAAATGACGATGCCCAGAAATCCACATGATCAAGTTCGGATGGCTATGAAGTTCCGCAATAAGATTTGGCAGGGTTACGGCATCTTGAGGATCGAGCCACCACCCCATTTCGGAATTAGGCGCAGTTGGTTCGACGTTGATCGGCACGTGCGCGGCGATGATCATGAGCTGTCCTGCCGCGTCGCCATCTGCAAGTTCTTTTTTAAGCCAGGTCCAACGCGCCTGGTCCAGAAAGCCATGGCCGTGGATGTCGGCGGAGCCGTCGTCTTCCTTTTGGGTATCGTCGAGCACGATTAACTTAATCGGGACAGTTGCCTTCGGCACGAAACTGTAACAGGCAAATCCATTATTGGCGTCGGACAAGTTGAAACCGTGACCGACCGGACTTGAAGACGTGTTAAAAAATTCATTCATCCACCCCGTTCTCAAAAGTGAACGGCGATCGGGATCGGCTACCACCTTCGGAGCGGTGCTGAAATTTTCGACGGGTCCTGCCTTGATAAGATCACCGTAAGGATTCGAGCCATCGAGCACGCCCATATAGCAATCGCGGCTGTTAATCTTTCTGGGGTCGCTGAGGACATCTCCAGTGGCGAAGACTTCATCGGTGACGTAGGATTGCCGAAGGTCCTTCCGCAGGCTATAGTCCACAGGGATTGAACCGATCCAGAAATGATCGTGGTTACCGAGCGCCTGATACCAGGGGATCGTCTTATCCAGCCCTGCCGCCGTATAAGGTTTCTGATAATCGATGGTATCGGCTCCGAGATGGGCGCCGGAGCTGGGGGTAATGACCATGCCGTCCATGACGTCGATAAACCACCTGAGTTCGTTGTACTGAGTGCTATTGCAGGCGTCGCCCAGAGAGAGGCCGAAATCAATCGGGTTCTGTTTGTGCAGGGCGTTGACCGTCTGGACGGCGGCGTCGAGAACATGCGTCGTATATGGCATAATCCCTGAATGTAGAGCGGCCCCAACCGGCAATGTGGGGTGCCGGCGTTGAAGATAAATCAGCTGATTAGGCGATTCTTTGTCGGTGATATGGATGTCTGAGATAGTAAAGAAATTCAAAAGTTTTGTTTTTTTAGTAATCGCTGAACTATTGTACGTAGCCGGCATGATATCCAGCCGCCTCTCGTAGGGGAGACCTTGACCATAATTCCAGTTTCCGTAGCCGTATTGGCTGTATTTGGAGACCTCACGAAGAGCAATCGCTGT
>PMMR01000069.1 GCA_003162175.1 Candidatus Methanoflorens crillii
GGGACTAACTAATGAAATACAATTTTGACCGCATGTATGATAGGAGCAATACCAATAGCGTCAAATGGGATAACGTTAAAGCGGTATTTGGTAGCGATGACGTCATTCCGATGTGGATTGCCGACATGGATTTCCCAGTTGCCCGCCCGATTGTGGAGGCGCTGAAGAAACGCGCAGAGCACGAGTTTTATGGGTACACTCAGGCAGGTCCAAGCGCCACCGAAGCTGTTGTTGACCGCATGCAGCGGAAGTTCAAATGGAGCATCCAACCGGAATGGGTAGTTTTTACCCCTGGTGTTATTCCCGGTCTTCATGCAGCGGTCAGAGCTCTTGCCCGTCCGGGCGACGAAATCATTCTGCAACCGCCGGTCTACTATCCTTTTTTCCCAGCAGTGACGTCCAGCGGATGTCACATCGTTAACAACGAACTTAAATTGGTAGATGGTTGCTATAAAATGGATTATGCGGGCCTTGAAGGACTTTTCCAGCCGCGAGCTGGTATGCATCCCTCAGCTAACCGAATAAAGGCTATAGTCTTGAGCAACCCACACAACCCGATAGGTCGTTTGTGGACCAAGGAGGAATTGAGCCGGATGGGGGAGATTGTCATCAGCCACGGAGCCAAAGTAATCTCCGATGAAATCCATTGCGAACTACTCTTCAATGGATACACACACATTCCTTTTGCCTCAATTTCACCGGAGTTTGAACAGAACTGCGTGGTCTGCATGGCACCTAGCAAGACCTTTAATCTCGCCGGGCTCACGGCTTCTTCCATTATCATCCCCAACGAGAGACTCAGGGATGATTTCCTAAACGCTAGAACTGGCATTCAGCCAGAGCCGAACGTTTTTGGTTTAACGGCGCTCGAAGCTGCGTACCGTTTCGGGGACGAGTGGCTGGAACAGCTTCTTTCTTATCTGCAGGGCAACCTTGACTTTGTGACCGAATACTTTGAGAAGAATATACCGAAAATCAAAGTCATCAAGCCGCAGGGAACCTATCTTGTCTGGCTTGACTGCCGGGAGCTGGGAATGGATAGCATGGCATTGAGGAGCTTTATGCGGGGGAAGGCCAGGGTAGGTTTTGATGATGGCTTTGTCTTCGGTGCTGGTGGAGCAGGATTTCAGAGAATGAATATCGCTTGCCCTCGGGCCATTCTAGAGGAAGCATTGAGCAGAATCGAAGCAGCGGTGGGCAGTCAATAATCTCCAAAAACGTCATTTTGAATCTAGTGGTACTTATTCGATGACATAATCCAAGTATTCAGTCACTCAAACAAGGAACATACCGTCTCTCCCTCCGCCTGATATAGGCGACAGTATTGGCTTAACCCACGATAGAGACGCAACTCGCTTTCTATGTAACTCTTATTTGTCTTTGTCGTGTGAAGACGGAGGATTTGGGACTTTCTAAGGCATTTTTTCGAGGAGGGGAGGCATCGAGAAAAACCGGCTAGAAATCAAAGGAAATCGAAAAAAGGAACAAAGAATCTACGAGATTTCTTCTTAACTATCTCAAAGCCCGACGTATCACTTGTAAGCTGCCCGAAGTTCCAAAGAGCTGTTAAAAAAGAGGAACAAATCGCCTTTATTCTACGATAGTTCACGAAGGGACCACAACGGCGTCCACAACCAAGTCATATTCTTCATCCTCATCAAGGTCGTGGATCCGCACCTTTTCCACCTCTGAACCCCCGGATACTTCCACAAGCTCTGCCTGTTTCAAATGTTTAATATCGGATCGTTTTACCTGAGTCTTTAATTCATCATTCACCGCGAGCTGTTCCAAGCTTGACAGTAAAATCACCCGACCTGTCACCTTCGTTAATTCGAGCGCAAATTCAACGCTGTTTTGATCAAATTCCACGACCAGCACGCGCTTGTCACGAAACTGCTCAGGATGCTCATAACCAGTGAATACACCTTTCCCCACGAATTCCGCAAGGCCTATGACGTTCTTCACCTCACCGGCAGGGCAGGCGAAGCGTGTTTCACCGAGCTCTATAGGTCCTTTTTTCCCTTCCCGGAAGTTTTTGATCGCCTCGTGGAGCGCATCTGCGGCTAGATTGGAGCAGTGCATCTTGATAGGGGGCAACCCTTCGAGCTCNNCTGCTCGTTGCGACTGCTGAACCACACCCGAACGTCTTAAACTTGATATCCTCGATCTTGCCGTCATCGGCGACTTTGATGTAGATGTCCATCAAATCCCCGCATACAGGGTTTCCGACCCGTCCCACGGCAACACCCTTGCCTTCGAGGGTGCCGACATTCCGCGGATTCTTGAAGTGATCCAACACCTTCAGTGTATATTGTGTGCTCTTTGGCATTACATACCCACCTCTGTCTTTGTAAGTGGCGATATGTCACGGAGTCGTTTCACGATACCCGGCAGCGCTTCAACGAATGTGTCGACGTCTGCTTCTCTCGTGAATCGTCCCATCGTGATTTCCAACGACCCGTGTGCCTCCTCGTGCAACAATCCCAGTGACATCAAGGTGTGACTCGGCTCGAGTGTCTGTGACGAACACGCGGACCCCGTTGAAACGGCGATGCCACGTTCTTTAAAAGAGAGTAACATCGATTCTCCTTCGATAAAATCAAACCGGAAATGGGCGTTGTTCGGAAGCCTGTTTGTCGGATGTCCATTGAGATACGATCGTGGTACGGTTTCTAATACCGTTTTGATGGCTTTATCTCTCAGCTGCCGCAACCGTTTGCTTTCCTCGGGCATATACTGTAAAGCCAGTTCTGCTGCCTTCGCGAAACCGACGATGGCAGCCACATCCTCAGTTCCTGAACGTAAGCCGCGCTCTTGACCCCCACCGATGATCAGCGGATTGAGAAGAAATCCTTTCCGTACGTAGAGGGCACCAACACCCCGTGGGCCGTAAATGTCATTTGACGATAAGGTGAGCATATCTATGAAGTCCCGCTGCACATCGATTGGTATCTGACCTTCTGAAGCGACTGCATCGACATGGAACACGAGATTGTTTTCACGGGCGATGTTTCCAATCGACATAATTGGCTGAATCGTTCCTATCTCGTTATTGGCGTGCTGGATTGAGATTAAGATCGTATCGGGTCTAATACGCTCTTCGAGTTTGTCGAGACGCACGGTGCCTGTGTAATCAACGGGGACAGCCGATACCTCGAAACCATTCTTTCTGAGATATTTGGCGATGTTGAGTATTGAAATGTGTTCAACCTCGCTAATAATCACATGTTTACCCTTCTGCTTGTTCCGCAACGCATACCCGACAATCGCAAGGTTGTTCGCTTCAGTCGCACCAGACGTGAAGATGATTTCCTCTGGTTCGCGAGCATTCACAAAATGTGCGATCATCCTACGTGACGAATCAAGAGCTTCAGTAGACCAATCACCCACCTCGTGCAACGACGACGCATTTCCAAACTTTTCGACCATATATGGAGTCATTGCGGCAATGACTTCAGGATCAACCGGCTTAGCAGATTGATAGTCGAGGTACACGATTTCTTTTGCTACGAGAAATCACCTCCTAGAAAAGAATAGTACACTAGTGCATTTTATTCTTTTCCTACGATAACCACCGTCAGAAAATAAAGAAAAAAAAATAGTACACTTTAGAACCACAGGGTGCCTTTTGCTTCGAGAACCAAATCATTTAATGTTCCCGCACCCACGATTTTTACACCCTCGATGAGCTCGACTTTGTCCCAGCCAAGCATCTGCTTCGATGCCTCACATACGTACACTGTAATGCCCATTTGCAGTGTCTGATCGAGTATCTCTTTTACACTTGGGAATGACCCCAACTTTATTTTTTCAGCCGCTCCTGGTAGCAAAATGCGCAATCCTTGTCCTAGATAGTAAACCACAGGTTCCAATTCCATTGCCTTCGCCGTTTGGGCAAGCACAAGTGGGGAATACTGGCGCTCTGGATTGTCGCTTGTCTGCACGTATAGCAACATCTTTTCATTTGTCATAATCATCTCACCTCTACTTTTTTTTCCTGATTAAGAAACGCAAAACTCCTTCATTGTTCTCGAATTTCACCAGTTCATGACCGGTCCGCTTCACAAACCGCGNNACTTTTTGCGGGTAGTTGATCCGTCATGATCATCCATCTCCAGAAACTTACTAGGGGCGTTGTTCTACTAGAAAATACTCCTTCCACATTGAAATCGTGGTACTCTCTTTTGTAAACGCAATGGCTAATGCATAACGTTGTCGCCTGATGTGCACGAGAGGCTACAGCTACTGCTGGACTGCAGCCTCAGCGTGCGCAGGTTCAGGTAGTCACTGCTGTCTGCTGGGAGGATTCTAGGAGAAAGATCCGTTCGTTTCTACCGACAACATAGCATTGTGCGACATTGACTATATAGGACGTGGAGCCTCTTGAGTGTGCTTGTTGCGACAATTTTGGCACTTTCTAACCGCCCCCGCGCTGCGAATAATACACCTAATGCTTAAACCTCAAAAAAGCTCAAGCAGTCACGACCTCGACTCGTTCCGACGAAAAAAAAATCGAGTGTTGGCAAAAACCTATAAAGATATGGCAAACGTGTTGAATGCAAGACTAAAGCGCGATTAAGTCGCGCTTGCTTACGCTGGTTATCTGGGGGTTGATAATAGATGAATGTGCCAATCGTCTACGCACATCCAAATCAGCACTCGTATAATGCGACGATGCGGACTGTAGCTGTCGATGCACTCACTGAAGCGGGGCACGCCGTACAGGTCTCGGACCTATACGCAATGCACTTCAAGCCGACGCTCGACGAATCTGATTTCAAGGACCGGCAGAAGCCGGATTATTCCGATCTGCTGATCGAACAATATCACGCTGCAATGAGCCGCACGTTCTCTGATGATATCGCTCGGTAGATAGAGAAGGTAGAGTGGGCTAACCTCATCATCTTCCAGTTTCCTCTGTGGTGGTCGTCTTTCCCAGCGATCTAAAGGGTTGGTGCGTTGGGTGTTTGCGAACAGGGTCGTTGTCAGCCTGCAGACGTACGATCCGCTACTCGTCGGGAAGAAGGCGTTGTGTGCGTTAACGACGGGGGCAGCGAAGCTATGTACACGCCTGAGGGGCTGCCGGAGACATAGATGTGTTACTCACCTTCGCGCGTGGGATGTTTCGCACTGCAGGCGTGGAGTTTCTGCCGCCTTTTATCGCCTACGGGGTGCCTGGGCTCACGTCAAATCGGGCTCGTGAGAGTTGTGCAACTTTTCGTGAGAGTTGTGCAACTTTTTTTCCTCGTTGTGCTTCTTTTTCGCCATAATCCTCGAATCCGAGAAACCCTCAATGAACGGCTCCAATGCTACCGATTGGAAAAAGGACAGTGGGCTCGGCCGGATCCTAACCGGCGACCTCCGCCGTGTGAAGACGGAGGCTTTAGCGCTCGGGAGGGCGTTCTCGTGCTTATCTGCGGCGCTTTTTGACGCCGAAGAGATGACCACAAGGAAGGCAAGTGCTCCATCGTGAACCGTCTGAAAGATGCGCGTTGGCACACCTACAAGCCCTGAAAACGTGGAGGGAAGCCGAATTGCGGGGTAGTCGTGTCCTGCCTTGGCGTTGTGGAGCGAGATTTTGCTGCGACGGACTTCTAGCAGCTCGTGATTTGGTATCGCAATATCATAATATGCGCAATTTTCAGTGGCTAGCATCGTACGTGCAAAGTCGGCGCTGCCATTTAGTCGTCACGAATAGCCTTTCGCGACTCAGCACAAATCACATGCAAAGCGTCCAATCGCCGCCTCAAAATTATACACTTGACGTGACTTGCCGCTCTCACGGTGGGTTGCCTTAACGATAGCAAAGTTTCAAAGCTGCTGCT
>PMMR01000068.1 GCA_003162175.1 Candidatus Methanoflorens crillii
TCTGGAGCGGAGACGGCGACGAAATGGAACGATACTGTACTGACTTGCTTGATGATTGACCGATGCCCTTTGAGGCGATGAACTTTAGAGTACCCAAATAAGGCTTATTTTTTGCGCATTGCGTTAGTGCGTCCATTAAAACTTGGATAGTCTTCAAAGGTGTTAGCGGCCGAGAGCATAAGATACATTATAAACGAGCTACATTTTCGTGAACTTTTTTTCATCATTTTTTTAAAATGATTATGATCGCTCCGGCGTTTGCGATTTTTGACTTCTGCGGAGTTCGTCAAATCAAGTAAAAGTGTTACGATTGTTGCCAACTCAATGCCGTTATGCCTTAGGATCGTGTCAAGACGCGGCGGCGTGGCCCTGCTAACGCGGCTTTCTTTTAAAAAAAAGCTATGCACAACCTTTACGCTAAGAAAAATGTTCATTTTATAGTGCAAGAAGGCGCTATATAAAGGTCTAGCGACCATTTGCATAGAAATCTTCGGACATTACTAACAATAATGATCCAGAAGTGGCCTAATTGTTACTCATATGACGGTGACGGCAGCTGTCAACCCCACTAGCAACCGGACAACTGTCTGATTTTTTATAAGAAATTAAAACGGAGCCCGATTTGACGTTTTTCGCTGGTCGACTTTATATAGCTCTCTTTTTTTCATGATAATTGGTAAATGGCATGGAACACGGACGCGAACTCGGTTCCGACGACGAACTTGCTACCCCTCGGCGCCGGCCCACGGAGATTGCGGGAACCGGTCTCGAAGGAACGCTTTTGAAAGCACCAGAGCGCACAATAAGGAAGGAGGGATCCGCAAATGCCTTATGCAAGCCTGCGNNCCTCTCAAATCGAGAGTGCCCGTAGCGTGTGATTATCGCGCCTCAGGGGCGATAACAAGCGATGCGTCGTAGGGATTGCCCCTCACGTTTATTAACTCGCGCGAGAATTCTTAATTCGGTCGGATAAAGAGGTGGGTAAATGGAAAGAACGGTTATTACCACAACAAAAGGAGTCGCCGGTATTTCACGTCCTTTTAAGAGCATTATAGAGCAGCTAGGCTTGCACGACGAAGACACAATTATGTACGTCGGCCTGCCAGGGGTGTGCACTCCATTCGTTGAACTGCTTTCTTACGCAATTAGGACTCTAGCAATCAAACAGGTGTTTGTCGCTAATTTGGATCTTGCCTTGGTAAAGACGCTCGTGCCTGTGGAGAATGTCGGAATACAGTTCGCAGATCCTGTAAAGATTGATAAAGCCAAGGTTATCGTCGTACTAGGGGGATTAGCGATGCCCATCTCACCTGTAAGCCGCGACGATGTCTCATTGTTCCTCCAGCGCGTTTTGCTGCCAGGAGGTTCAGTAATCGGTGTCTGTTTCATGAGCATGTTTGAACAAGTCGGGTGGACGTCAACAATACCGTTCGATTTTTTGATTGATGCGACTATCGACCCCGTGAGGGTTGAACAATTCATAAGGTAAAAACTCGCAAGAAATCGATCGCGCTAAAAAAGTAGTATCAGAGACAAGATACAATGACTGGCACTGTTTCCGACATTCTGAACAAAGTCAAAAGCGGTGGCCGAGTCGATGAAAAAGAAGCCCTCATTTTGCTTAATGTGCGTGGAGCTGACCTTCACAGGGTGCTCGCAGCTGCGGACACTGTCAGAGAGATACGGGTCGGCGACGACGTGACCTACGTGATCAATCGAAACATAAACTTCACCAATGTCTGCATAGGGTCGTGCGGATTTTGCGCCTTTAGAGCGCGACAGGACGGTCCCGAGGCCTATTTCTTGCCCGTAGACGAGATCGTCAAACGGGCGGTCGAAGCGCGACGCACAGGTGCGACGGAAGTTGGGATTTTCAGCGGGCTCCATCCGAACGTGGACGGTAATACCTATGTCGAAATCGTGCGAGCCGTGAAGAAGGCCGTTCCGGACATCCACATACACGCTTTTTCACCCTCCGAAGTCGCATATGGCGCTGATAGGTTGGGCATTTCATACGTCGAAATGCTCAAGATGCTCAAAGAAGCGGGTCTCGATTCGATGCCGGGCACAGCAGCAGAGATTCTCGTCGATGACGTGCGCAAAACGTTGTGCCCGCAAAAGATCGACACGAAAACGTGGACAGATGTTATTGTTACGGCTCATAATCTCGGAATTCCGACGACATGCACGATGATGTACGGCCACATAGAGTCGTATCAGGACGTGGTAAACCACCTACAGCTTCTGAGAGCGATACAGGACACAACCGGCGGCTTTACGGAGTTCGTTCCATTGACCTTCATCCATTACAACACGCCGATCTATCGTGCGGGCATCGCACGTCCGGGCGCTACTGGACGAGAAGATCTTCTCATCTTTGCGTTGGGGCGACTGTATTTAGACAACATCCCGAATATCCAAGTGTCCTGGGTCAAGTTAGGAACAAAATTCGCTCAAATTGCGCTGACCTGCGGTGCAAACGATCTTGGCGGTACTTTGGTGGAGGAGAACATAACGCGGAGCGCGGGAGGGACCGCCGGGCAAAGCCTAACGCCAAGCGAGTTTATCAGAATAATCACCGACCTTGGACGTGTCCCTCGAGTGCGAGACACGCTTTATCAGCTACGGCCGACCTGAATATGCGAACGTTTCGTGACACGTAAGCCCGTGCGTGCTATAATGAAGTGGCTGTTCGTGAGGTCGTCATCAAAAAGCTAACTGCAGCGTGGCCGACTTCCCTCTGCATCGTGCTTGGTCGCAACGGCAACCAAGAGGCGCACGCCAGGACAAACCCCTAGTTTTTATGGAGCCAAAGCACCTCAAAAAAGCTCAAAATTGATGCTTTTTAACCCCGGAATTATGAGCTTAAAATGAGCTTCTGAGGCGATAAAAAACGAATTTTGATTTTATTGTGGTTCCTATATTTAATTCATTGTCGTATAAATAATGTTAAATACTATTACCTATCAATGATTCGTGATCTAGCGAACCAGATAATGCCAATAATTCATTTTAAGCAATTTTAATGCCGCAGAATACGCTGATTTCGCGGTTCGCTGGATTAGTGAATCAGAAATCTGGGCTTGAAAGCCAAATACCATACAAGGGAGGAGTTAAATGGATCCGCAAATGATGGTAGAGCTAGGCGCTTTGACCCTTGTTGGCGCTGCGGCCCTGATTGCTGGCGTGGCAGAGGATCTCGAATCCGATGTCGGTTCACAGAGTAACCCGAATTCGCAAGTACAGCTAGCCCCACAAATGGGCTATCTGCACAGGCTTTATAACAAGGCCATCTCTGGTGAACCAGCTTCTTATCCGTTCTACGCAGCAATCGGAGCGTCAACAGCTTTGTCGGTCTTGTCTGTTACTGGTAACAGCGGTCTGATCGGCGTCTTCTTCGCTCTTGTAGCCGGTGCTTTCGTTACCTCGTTGATACACGGCGTTTACGCCACGACGTCTTATATGGGCAGAGTGGCAAGTCAATCGCGCTTTGGGCAGCCAATCTATTTGGACGTCCTGCGAACGCATACGCCCGTGTTGATGGCACACGGCTTTGTAGCGAATTTTAGCGTCTTATTGTTGTCGTGGGTGCTAATAGCACAACACTTTAGTCCGTTCCCCTTTGTCGTGCTTGCATTTATTTGGGGGATCGCTCTTGGAGGCGTAGGTTCCGCAGTGGGAGACGTCCACCTTGGAACCGATCGGTACTACCAAGACAGGCCGTATGGCTCCGGCGTGAACGCTGCACATTCGGGCAGCGTCGTGCGCAAAGCCGAATCTGGCCTCAGGAATTCCATAGACTGCGCGTGGTTCTGTTCTAAATTCGGAGGACCACTGACAGGGCTGGGATTTGGCCTCGTCGTTTACCTGCACTTCTGGAAGGAAGTCGTGGTGACGAGCTGGTGGTCAGCACTCGCTGGCGTGATAATCGTCGCGATCTTCGTTATTATGAACACGTACCTCGAACGCTACTCGCGGCAGCGATACGGAACGTACAAGGAAGAGGTAGAGGAGTGATGCACGATGTTTAGTCTTTTATACTGGGTATGGATAATACTCGGCGGGATTCTGATCGGAGCAGGCGTTCACTTTATCCCCGTCGGTGGTGCTCCCGCGGCTATGTCGCAGGCAACGGGCGTAGGAACCGGCACGACGATGCTTGCTGCCGCTTCAGGTCTCACGGGGCTCATCGGGGCAGGCTCTGCCTATGCTTCGAGTGGCGGAAATTTTGGGTATACCATCGTCATGGGCGGTGTAAGCGCAGCGCTGATGATCTCGATCTTGGCCTTCATCGCAAACGTCATGTACGTTTACGGTGCCGGCGTGCCGCTCGCATCAGCTAAAGTGAAATACGACCCCATCACAAAATGGCGTCAGGATTTATACGTATCGCGCGGTACTGAGGGTCACGGAACACCGACGGTCAGTTTCATCAGCGGCATCATAGGGGCGTTCCTCGCCGGTGTCGGCGGCGCACTTGTGTACTTCGCGCTCGCTGCATCGTACGCGGGGATATCAGGATTCAACGCGACGTTTGGTGGCTATCCGGCCCCTTATTACGTCTCGCTCGCTGCAGCCTTTGCGATTGGGATATTCTTCCTCAACTGCGTGATGGCGTCGTACAACATCGGTGGAACGATCGAAGGATTCCATGATCCGAAGTTCAGGCGGTTGCCGAAGTCTATCGCAGCGAGCCTGGTCGTATCGGCAGTCGGTGGGCTATTTGCGCTGCTTATCGTCGTAATGCTACCTGGAGGGATCTGACATGGCTGAAGGTGAAAGATCACCGCGGCAGCTCCTTATTATCGGGGTTGTTGGTGGCCTTGTCGGCATTTACCTCGCCAACTACCTGAACAGTANNTTCTGGGGCGCAGACGCTGTCAGACGAGTGGCAAGTTACGGGCTAGGGACGGGAGTGCCCTCAATAGGCCTGCTGTCGCTCGGAGCCGGCCAAGTGGCCGTGTTGCTCGGGCTGGCAGTGGCACTGAACTACGGCGTGCATTGGGCAGCTCCTATAATCGCCCTGATTCTAGCGGCGATTATCGGCATCGTGAACGGTGTCATGGCGCGGCGCGTCATCAAGATGAACATCGCCATAATGGAAAGGTCGATGATGGAAATCGCAATGGCAGCGTCCCTGATCATTCTGGGTCTCAGTACTGCGATCGCTGGTGGCTTCGCGTTCGACGTGATCATGAAGTATGTGGTCGCGTCAGGGTTCATCATCGCAGTGTTCATTGTCGGCGGGATGGCAATGCTCCATCCGTTTAACGCCTGCCTTGGGCCCGACGAGAGACAAAAGCGGACGCTCAATCTCGCGTTATCGACAGGATTCATCGCTATGCTCGTCGCCGGAATCGCGTCGGGTGCGATCAACGGCGTCCAGGCTGCAGTGCCCACGATGATTATCGCGATCTTCGGCTGGATCATCTACTACCTGCGGTTCTTTGCGGACACGAGAGAGGATGCAGCAGCGGTGCTGTCGACCGGTCTGTTACCGAAGGAGGAGGAAGTCGCATGAAATTCGTTGACATGTCTTCCGACGTCGGCTTGCAGATGGATGTCGAGGAGTTTGTCATAGCCAAGCAGCGGGACGACCTCGTTTTCTATTCCTTGGAGCCCGTTGCGGCTCAAATCGAGGAGTATGACATCATAGCGGATGGCGTGGTAAACTCGCTTGGCACCGGCAAGCCGCTCATCGACACGTATCCGGGCAGAGAACGGGCGCATTACTGGGCAGGCCTGTGGACCAACGCGTTCTATGGGTTCACTGTCGCCATGATTTTCCTCGCGCTCGTGACCATCATCCTTCGCGTCAGAGGGGGGATGTAGCCGTGGCAGAAAAAACAGCCCCAGCACCTAACTGGCCAGTGACCAAGGGAGATTTCTTCTTTGGCGATCCAGAGAGCCCTGTCTGTGTGGTGACCTTAGGGTCGCACTTCGGCAAAGTGTTTACAGACATCGGAGCAGGGATTGAAGGCACGGCAAAGACCGAGAATATCGGCCTCGAGAAGGTCATAGTGAACATCATCTCGAATCCGAATATTCGGTTTCTGATCCTCTGCGGCTCGGAAATCATGGGACACGTGACCGGTCAATCTCTTGAGGCATTGTACAAGAACGGCGTGAAGGAAGGACGCATAATCGATGCAAAGGGAGCAATCCCGTTCATAGAAAACCTAAACGAAGAGCATCTTGAGAGGTTCCAAAAACAGGTCGAATTCATCAGCATGATTAACAACGAGGATGTCAGCGCGATATCCGCGAAGGTCAAAGAGCTGATAGGACGAGATCCTGGAGCCTATCCGGAACCTCCGGTCGTCGTTGAGATAAAGGAAAAAGAAACCGAGGAGGCCATTGTAGAGGCCCCTATGGCAGCAGAAATAGCGGCCCTGCAATCCCGCGTACAGAATTTGCAGTTCCACATGAAGACCATTGGGAACTTAAACAAGTACGCCGCCGGCGTCTATGCCGGAAAGATCGAGGGGATTGTGATAGGGTTGCTCATTTCTATCGGAATCTTGGGGTTACTAGCCCTAGCTTGAGGTGAAAAATGGCAGCAGAACGTTTTGGCGGAGGCGGCGGAGAGCAGGCACCAGCCGGCGAAGCGGCCGAGCCGACAACAGCCATTGAGTTCGACCAGGGCATAGCTAAACCCCTGGCGCCGAGCATGGCATCGTTAGACACACTGATGAACGACATAAGGTATCGTGCGCTAATTACTACGCGAACCCTCAAACTTGACTCCGGGTACGGGAGCAGCTCGATACTCGGGTTTGCGTTGGGGTTCGCGGGCGCGTGCCTTATCGCCGGACTGCCATTGCTCTACTACTTCCTAAAGTGAGGTGTGAGAAAATGCCAAAGCAATTCCCACAGGTAATTGTGGACCAAGCAGACTACCGGGAGCTCCAGCACAAACTCGACTCGATCGAAGAGCGACTGGAGTTTACAATGGCCGAAGTCGCGCAACGGTACGGGCAGCGCGTGGGTAGGGACATAGGCATCGCCTATGGCCTCATCGGAGGAATCATCCTATTCCTCGTGCTCAACACGCTTACGCAACTCTCAACCTTGTTTAGGCTATTCGGGTGAATGACGACGTAAGGAGGTTCATATAGCATGTTTAGATACGACAAAAAGCAAACCGTTTTCGAGATAGGCGGTTTTCACGTTGGCGGTCAGCCCGGTGAATATCCGACCGTGCTCGCCAGCTCGATGTTCTACGACAAGCATAAGGTGGTTACGGACGCCAAGGCTGGTGAGTTTGACAAAGCAGCCGCTGAAGCGCAATGGAACGTTCAGGTCGAG
>PMMR01000054.1 GCA_003162175.1 Candidatus Methanoflorens crillii
ACGTCCACCACCTTCTCGCCCTCTACGTCAAACAAGAATCTCGCAGGCTCCTCCAGGGCGGGGTGGCTTGGCCCGATCGGAACCTTCAACTTCGCAAAGCCGCGGTCGTTGACCTCTGCCACGGTCACACTCTCCTGAGCGGCGGCGTCGGATCGGTATATTTCGGGGGTAGTTCGAGCGGCCTTGAATCAGGAATTCCGATCACGTTGATGCCAAGTAAGCCGATAAGCTCTCGCTCATAGAGCACTGCAGCGACAAAGTGGTTGGTAATCGTTGGGACGCTTGGAGCGTCGTAGGGGAGATCCACGATGACGGTGTGAAGCTCAGCCGATACGGCAAAGTGGTACAGCACTTCGAGATGATCTCGCGCATCTTTGCCGGTAATGGTGGCTACTCGTGCCCCCTCCTGCTTAAGAAATGCGAGTGCTGCATCGAGGTTGTCAAGCGCAACGCGGTAGTATGAGTTTAACCCCTTGTGACTCGATTCCATGACCTGTACTACGTCTTCAAGCGATCGTTTCATCGTCCTGCCTCGGGAACGTTGTCTGATGAGCGGAACTTCGGATCGATGACCGTTTCCTTTGACATCGCTTCGTCAAATCGTGCCGTAGGTCGAGCGCCTCTGCCTTTTCTCTTTGAGTCGAGCATCTTTGCCGCGCTTCGAATGCCTGATAGAATGTTGAGCGGCCGAGGAGGGCAGCCCATGACGTAGACGTCGACGGGGATGATCGTGTCAAGGGGCCCCGTTAGTGAATATCCGCCATCAAAGATTCCGTTTGACGTGGGACAACTTCCTACCGCAACGACGGCTTTCGGATTTGGAATCTGATCATAGATCATCGTCAAGCGGCCCTCCATGCGTTTGGTAATGGCGCCCGTTACCACGAGCACATCAGCGTGCCGCGGAGACCCAACGCGTAAAACGCCGTAGCGCTCCGCGCTGTACCGCGGATTTTGAATCGCGAGTACCTCAATATCGCATCCGTTGCACGATCCGGTGTTTATAAAGTAGACCCACGGTGACCTTGCTCGAAACATCATTGGCCCCCCAGCACAGCGAGTGACACCTTGTTGATCTGGTCCACGATTGCTGTCGGAAACACACCCATCAGCACACAAAGAACGCTCAAGATAATTATAGGGATTATTATATAAATAGATAGATACGACACCGTAGGCGCTTTTATCTTTTGATCAACCGTGAGGAAAACTCGCTGAAAAACTCTGATGTAGCCCGCAAACATAGGAAACGTTAGCACGAGCAACGCCACTGACAAGGCAGGATACAATCCTCCTTTTTCGAAGCCCGCTTGAAGGATCAAATACTCGCTGATAAAGCCGTTGAGTGGCGGGATTCCCGAGAGCGCGAGTGCGCCAATCAAGAACCCTCCCGCCACGATCGGCATCTTCGTCACCAAGCCGCCAAGCCCGTCAACGTTTCGTTGCCTGGTGGCCGCAATAATTGCCCCCACACAGAGGAAAACGAGTGATTTCATAACCATGTTATTAATTATTTGAAAAATTCCGCCCGTCAGCGCAGCAGATGATCCAATGCCAATCGCAAATAGTATGATTCCGGCTTGTTCTATCGATGAGTACGCGAGGAATCGCTTTAGGTCCTTCTGTGTGTACGCCATAAGGGCGCCTACCCCCACGGTAAGCACCGCCGTGACGGCGATGAACAATAGCACAACATCGGCAGCCGGGTGTAATGCAAACAAGAATCGAATGAGGATAAAAGCGGTGGCCGCCTTGACAGTGCCCGCCAAAAATGTGCTGACGGGCGTCGGGGCCTCGCCGTACGCATCAGGAACCCACGAATGCATTGGAACGACGCCGATTTTCGTTCCCAGTCCTATGAACAAGAAGAGGCTCATCAAAAGAACCGCGTTGCTCGATGCGGTTCCGAAGCTTCCTATGTTGAGCGTTCCGTAGTTGAGGAACATCAAAATGAGCGCGATCAGCGTGAACGAGCTTCCGATACTGTTTAAAACGATAAATTTTGTTGCTGCCTCAAACGCACGTCCTTTTCGATATGTCACAAGGATTGCTGTCGAAAGGGTGCCGATTTCCAAAAAGATGTATAGCGTCGCAACGTTGGTGCTGAGAACCGCCCCAGCTGTGGTACTTATGATGATCAAAAGGAGAGGGTAGTAGATGCGCCCGGCGTTTCTGATGTAAGGGAGACTAAACCACGTTACAAACGTTCCGATAACGATCACGACGTACGCTACTATAAGCCCCACTGTCGACAGCCCCGCCGTGGTTGCAAATGAATCGAGACCCGCAGTCGCGCTTGTGGGGACAAAGAAATTGGCCGTGAAAAGGACAGCGCTGAGCGTCATCCCAATGACCGCTGCATACGCTGCTATTCTCGTTTTACGACCGAAAAGCGCGCATATCGCTGAAGTGATCAACGGAATGGCCAGGGTATACACGACATACATTTTGGTTCTCCGTTATCCACGAAGGTTCGTCAGCTTGCTGCCGTCAATGGACCCATATTCGGCGAAGTCCATCAACGCTATCAAGGCTATCGTGAGCGTGATTAACACCACGAACACCTCGGCGACTACGGAAAGCAGCGCGGTATTTTCGCCCCACGCTATGAGAAGTGTCCCGATGTTCTCGAGGACGAGTATACCGAGCAGGAGCTTTACGATGCTTGTTTGACTTACAAGGATCAGAAAGGCGATACCGAAGAGCATTATAAGAGCGTAGCTTTCAGTGATTCGCCCGGCCGGAAATTCCGATTGCATTGAAAAAGCTACCAGATACGAAAGCGCTAGGGCTAAAAGCGCGGCCGATATCAGAGGCAGCGTGCCAAATCGAGGCCGGGGCTGTTTTGTACGAGCGATGACGAGTAGGATAATGATGGGCGACGCGATACCGAGGGCTGCTTTCACGAGTGCTCCTATCGGGTCGTTTTCCGTCAGCAAGAATGCGGCGATTAGCAAGTTTAGAGCGAGGAGTGCCAACGTTGACCATTTGTCGCTTAAGCTCACGATGAGAATCGCGCATATCACCCACAGGATCCCAAACGCTAGTACGGTCTCCATCATAACCCCCTAAAAACGAGAAAAACGGCTCCCGCGAGGACCAGCCAAATGAATATCCATGTGGCATAATTGATTACGTTTCCGTTTTGTGCCCGGCGAAGCCATCTCGATAGCGAGTCCGCACCTCGCCCGATTGCGGCGTAGGCATAGTCAGGGTCAATCCATCGCAATCGTTCGAACGGTTGCGTCACTTGGTAGAGAATGTGCCTTCCTGATGCATACACGTATCCTTCAGGCAGCTCGTATCCCGCTCCGAAAAGCTGTTTAGATGCTGGAGCAGTCTCACGAGGTCGCCGCGTCAGGAATTCGTTAAGGATCAGACCGGCAAGTATGGCCGTCAAAAGGAGAATCGCTGCCAGGGCAGGAGCAAAACTGGATACGCCTGGTATTTCGATATTGGTAAGCACAACCGCGGACTGTGTGACCACTGTTCCGCTGTACGGGACCTGCGTTATGATGGCGAGGGGGTATTGCGCGAAGACTCCCAAACCGACGCACCCCGCCGCAAGGATTGCCTGTGGCACCCACATCGTGGCGGGGGCCTCGTGCGCGCCTTCCAAATCGGCCGGAAGCTGACCATAGAATACGCTAATCGTCGCGCGGAAGATGTAGCCTGCGGAGAGCACGCTCCCTGCCAGCACCACGATCACGAAGACCTGCAAGCCCGCAGTCGTCGCGGCGATGCTGCTCGAGTAAATGAGCCATTTGCTCACAAAGCCGACAAGAGGCGGCACTCCGGCAAGTGTCACGGCGGCGATGGTGAATGAAGCCGCGGTATACGGCATCTTTCTCGATAGCCCGCCCAGCTTGTTGAGATCCATTGTATGCGCTGTGCGATCAACGGCCCCCGCCCCCAGAAACAGGCAGGCCTTAAAAAAGCCGTGCGCAAGGAACTGCATTAATCCCGCGACGAGTCCTATCGGTCCGAAGCTGAATGCAAGGAACATAAATCCGAGGTTTGTGATGGTGCTGTATGCGAGGACCTCTTTCAGGTCGTTAGCGCGCATGGCGAAGGCAGCAGCCAACACCAAGGTAAATCCGCCGATGATGGCGAGCACCCACGGCCAGGCACCGGTAAATAACGGAAAGAGTCGTGCAGCGAGATACACGCCGGCTGGGACCATCGCTGCGCTGTGCAGCAACGCAGAAACTGGTGCGGGGCCTTGCATTGCGCTGGGTAACCACGAGAAGAACGGCATTTGTGCAGACTTGGCGAATATAGCGATGAGTGCAAGCGCGAGCAGGGTGTTCATTTGCCACGCTGGCGGCGTCGACGTTAACAGGGCGTTTATGTTAACGCTGCCCGTCCACGCGTAGGCGCCGACAGCAAACAGCAACAGTGCCTCTCCCGGTATGTGTGTAAAGAAGAATACCTTTTTTGCGGCCTCGTTCTTTATGGGGTCAGCATACCAGAAACCAACCAAAAGGAATGAACAAATGCCCACGATCTCCCAGCCCATGTAAAAAACGACCAGATTGGCGGCGTTGACAAGCATCAGCATGCCGCCGATGAAAAACAACATGAGGAAGTAGTAACGTCCTCTTCCGCGCTCATTTTGCATGTAGCTATTTGAGTACCATATGATCACGCACCCCATGAGCGCCACAACGAGCGAGAACAGAAGGCTAAGCGCGTCGAAGCTGAATGAGAAAAGTTGCGCATTGTTGACAACCACGTTTGGCACGGCTGCGGTCACTGGTCCGGTGTACGCGACGGCAAGGACTGAAGCGAAGACAAGGGTAATGAGCGCGATAAGGGTCGAAACGTAGTCGACAATTTTTGACTGCGTGAAGCCGCCGAGAATCAGAGGCACGAGCGAAAGCACAGTAGGAGTGAATATTAAGGCGAGTAGAAGGTACGACGTCGATAAACCATCCATAGGACGACTCCGTTTGCGGGTCGTATAGATGTGATGGTTGCTTATTAAACTGACGCTTTTTGCGAGAGCGCTGCGGCCGTTTCGAAAGGGGCAATGATCGCGTCACGGTCATATTGTCCGCTAAAAGCTTTTAAATGAGCCACGGTCATATTGTCCGCTAAAAGCTTTTAAATGAGCTATTATTATATTAATGATGGTTATATTAAACTCAGCGGCTTTGATTCTAAATCTATGCCGTTTTATTTTTTATTTACTTTTTTTATAAAAAAAATGCACAGGAACTTTTAAATAGGAACCCCATCGTACGTTGAAGGCACTGAGCTACCATACCGAGGTGTTTAGTTGAAACATGCGAAAAGAAATGCTACTAAAGCGCTTTTTGTATTGGCAGTTTCATTGCTTGTTGCGGGGTTTGTAATTCCACCTGCTGCAGCAGCCAGTACGACTAGCTCGGGGGGAAGCAACGCCCAGAGCCTCATCGATGCAAGCGCGCCGCATACGTACGTCGATTTCAAAAGCAGCTGGGCGGGAGACACAGCTGCAACTCTTGCAAAATATGACGTCGTTGCATTGGGCTACACCGAGACGTCGCAGCACATTCAAGCTATCAAAGCAATCAATCCGAACACCGTTGTTCTCGCTTATTTTAACCCGCTCTTTGGCGGTCCAGAGGGTACGCCGCATACAGACTGGTACCTTCGAGATGCTTCAGGCAACACTCATTCGAGTGGGTACCCGAATGAACCCCTCATGGATTTGACCAATGCAGGCTGGAGGGCTATGTGCGTCCAGATTTGCCAGAACGCCATATCGAAGGGCTTCGATGGACTCGTTCTTGACAACGGTCTTACCTCCCCCAACGTTCTCTGGCCGGGAAGCTGGTCAGGGTCAGACGGCCAATGGCAATCGAGCACGATCGCTCTTTATAAATCTGTAAAACAGGCAGCTGGGAACAAGATTGTAATATACAACGGTGCCTACTTCATTCCTGGGTACGTTGAAGCTCTCGACGGATATATGGACGAGGGATTTCCGTTTTATAAGGGCTGGGACAACTCGATCGGATACGCTCTCGACGCGTCTGCTAATGGCAAGCTAGCCCTTTTTTACGCCCAGGGCAGCGTGTCTGAGCGGTACTTCGTCTATTGTTCGGCGCTACTCACAGACGGTTACTTCTTCTACGCTCCGACAGGGACCACGTGGTTTAGCGATTACGGCATCCACCTAGGAACCGCCTTAAGCAAGGCTGAGAAGATGTCAGACGGCACGTGGCAACGGGACTACCAATATGGCACCGTCGTGGTTGATCCAAGCACTCAGACCGCACACATTGATTTGAAAACGGGGCAAAACGTGCAGCCCGCGGCAACGCCAAAAGTTACCACAACGGTAAAACAAGCAACGCCAACGCCAAAAGTTACC
>PMMR01000004.1 GCA_003162175.1 Candidatus Methanoflorens crillii
GTAAGCCCGTCGGTGCAGAGCAGAACATAATCCCCCCGGTTCCATGAAAAAGAACCAAGCTCCACGTTTGTGCGGACCGCAAGGCCAAGCGCACGGGTAATCACGTGTCGATACGGGTGTTCTCGCGCTTCTTCAGAACTGACGCGGCCTGAGGCGACAAGTTCTGCAACCAGCGAATGATCTCTGGTTAGCTGCGTGATCTCGTCAGGCGTTATGAGGTAGCCGCGACTATCTCCCACGTGGGCGACAAAAACGCGCTCGTTGGTTAAGAGACACGCGACAACCGTCGTTGCCATGCCCTCCAGTGGCTGGTCTTCGCGGCCCTGCTGGAAGATGACATCGTTTGCTAGCGTCGCGGCGGCGGCGAGGGTCGAGAGCGGGGGGGCCTCACCGATGTGCGACGTTATGTAGGCTTCAATCTGTTCAACGGCCAAATGGCTAGCTATTTCGCCTGCCGGTTGGCCTCCGACGCCATCGGCTACCGCGATGAATCTGAGACGCTTATTTACACGAAATGCGTCTTCGTTTTTCTCTCTTCTGTTTCCCTTGTCGGTCTGAGCTGCGAACTTCAGGTCGTCCACCCTCGCCATTGTGTTTGGCCTAGCTTCGTTATCTTACAGATTACCGCGCATACCTACGTATTATTGACGGTGTCCGGCGCCTCTCTGGCAGCGTGCGCCTGAAGCGTGATTTGCCTGTCTGTCGTAACTACGCCGGATTTTTCACGCGATGAATCCGTCGGGCGCGTTCTAAGATGCTGCTGCGCTCAGATCACGCGCGCGACCGCGAGACTTATTCGACGAAGCACAGCGCCAGTCTTCGTTTCACGCACATCCGATAGGAACGCTTTAATCGCTGAGCTGCGTTACACAGAAGACAATTGGACAGATCTCTGATGCCAATAGGCCGGCATGGTGGGCCAACGTGATTGAACTGTGGTAACGCAAATAGATCGCAGCATATTCGGTACTCGTGATCACGCGCGAACAAAATACCGAGTCAGCGAGGCTAAGAAACAAGATTGAAGGAGGGGAGATGGATGGACTTCGCGAACATCTTANNGACGGTTCGTCGCTTATGGAAGCAGTTTTTGACGAATGTGTGTATCTCGCACAGCTGACAGGGGCGACGATCCACGTCGCGTACGTTTTGGACATAACGGGCTTTGGGGCCCAGCCCATTGACGCGTCGTGGGAAGAAATGTACGTGATTATCAAAGCAGAAGCGAGGCGGATTCTTGACGCAGCGAAAGAGGCGCTAAAAAAGAGGGGGGTGGCCGAAGCCTCNNTCGTCGGAACGCACCGCAGAAAAGGCTTAGATCGATTGCTCATTGGCAATGTAACTGACAAGGTCATCCGTACAGCTTCGGTTCCCGTGATGGTCGTTCACAGCGCGTAATGTGCGCTCTCGAGCGTATCAGTTTTGCTGTGTCCTGAGTCTCTCTGTTGTAACGAAGTGTCGAACGATAGTCTATGAATTACGTCTCAGAGTTTCCACGCACCTACCTCGAGACACGAGTTCCAGACGTTGGGACAGCCCTGAGCCCACACAAGAACTTCGCTTAATATCCTCGGATAAATATTATAGGATAATTATATTAAACATGAGTGCTATTACATGCTAATGCTAATGGGCAATACCTTGGTTGGGCGTAGCGTGCACATCTGTTGCATGGTTGCCTCATTTCCTTACACCTGCCTGCTTCTTGCTTGATTCACCTCCCTAGCTACAAGGCAAGGTCAGAAAGGCCGCGCCCCACTACTTCTGCCCATTAGCCCTCCCTTTTCACAATTCGCGAGTGTCGCGTGCTTGATCAATGTGCGCCGCAAACTCTTCCAGCTGAGCGCCTTTGTCAACCAAGTGCGGCAAGTCAAAATCGGTAACGTCAGAAAGTAAGGCGCCCTTCGTTTTTGATGTCGCAGCCATCCGCTAATGCGTAGCCTGGCCCGTGACGTCGAGAATGACAAAGCGCTCAGCTGGAAATCAACGCCAAAAAAAGCAAAAAGAGAGTCTCTCCGCCCTCTTTTTCGGTGCAAAGGCTATGAAAGCGACGCCACACTGCCAGCTAAGGCGTGCGCTCAAGTTGGCGCCGCGAATGCCGCACCCACTCTGCATTCATTCGCTCGAGCCGTTTCTTTTTGAGATTCTCTCTCATTATCCAGCGTATGTCCTTNNCGTAGCCGAAAACCAGTGTTCCATCAAAGGCATCCCCGCGGCTGGATTCGCAGCGACCGCCACGCTCCAACAGTAGCCCATACCCTTCTTTAGGGCTCTGAACTCGTCGGTTTTGCGATCGTTCGCGCTCAAAATCGACGCGGTAATCTGATCTAGCAGCGCGAGCGTCTGTTTTGCGCATTCTTTTTGCTTCAGCAGCCGAGGCTCACACAGCGAAGCGGCTGCGGCTCGCATCTCAAGAAAGTTGCCCTCACTCCAACGCTCCATTTCGCGCAGAAGCCGGCTCAAGTGTGTGTCGCCGAGGCGTTGAAGGGCCATCGCCACGCCTTCGCGGACGCGCCATCGCGAATCAGAAGCACATTTTCGGAGCGTTACAAGGACGCTGCAATCCCCTTGTGCAAGAAGCCGCCCCAGTCCCACCGCGCCGCATACGGCTAAAAACTCGCCCTGTGTGTTGGTAGGGAATCTCTCTGCGTCAAACGTCAAAAAGTGCTTAAACTGGGCTTCAGTTCCTTCATCGGCAACCACACTTGCCAGCTCTAGATTTCCTCGTGGGCCTGGCAATCCCGATTCTTTTAGCAGAAAATCATCCCAGTCAGCCAGTGAACGCAGTGTCGTTCGATAGTACTCGGTCTTGCTCACGTCTATCCCCGTACAAGAATGCCGAAAGCGTCTAGTAGTAGTCAGCGGTGACGGCTAGACATTGGGACCGGCAAGTTAAAGTGTGTATTACTTAGTTTTATATTGCTTAATGTATGTAGATTTGTGGAACGGAAGAACGACAGCGCGATGAAGAGGAAGCCGGATGGATGCTAGGAAGAAACTGTGCACGTCTTGTAAGTTGATTCTCCCAGGCGAGTTTCAATATTGCCCTATGTGCGGAGAACCCGTCACGGATCGTGCCGCTCCTGCCCACGCGCCACCTTACGAACCGCCGCTCGAGGATGAGAATCCGCTACTGCTGGAACGACTAGGTGGCGCGCTTACGGGAAGGAGACTCATCATCATAGGCGTAGTCGTCGTCGTGCTTCTGGTTATAGCAGCGGCAGTCGTCCTTAGTCAACGACCCCAATCCACACCGATAGTGGTCTCTTCAGCGACTCCGACGCCATCTNNCCCCACAGCAACGCCGACCCCCACAGCAACGCGGATTATCATCCGCGGAGGTTGACGACTTTGCACTACAGGCGCGGCTGAACTATGCACTGGGCAGCGATTTGGGTGCTGGTGCTTATGAAAAAGGTTTTGCAGGCGCAGTAATGGCCAGCACGTGATCGATCGTTTTGAGCAAATTTTCGACGCGCTGTCGCCGTTCGAGGGCCCCCTTCCGGAGCGTCTGCTTTCCTTGCTCGGTGATCTCGTAAACGATCTTTTCGCGCCCCCCCGTCGGCTCCCCAGCGCGGACGTCGCCTGCCTCTTTCAGTTCATGAAGACGCGGGTAGACATTGCCGGCAGTCGCCCGGAAGTGCCCAGGGGTGCGTTCCTTGATGAGCTGCGCCAGATCGTAACCGCTCAGGGGGCCTTCGATAAGCAGAAAGTAAAGCGCGAAGAGCGAGTACCCTGTTAGAGCGTGTCGCTCAGGCGGTTTTCGTTCGATCATTATTCAAACATNNATGATATATCAGACTAATGCACGATGTTAAGAGGCAAGGCGTGAGCCAGTCAAATTTGCTCCGGTTGGCATGGGCTTTAAGATGGTGTCGATAATAAACATCATTATTCAGTCTGTGCTCTAGGGGGAAACGGGTATGGCGACGGCGATGAACACACTGTTCAGAACTACTGGTGGCGTCGTAGGATCGACTATTGCAGGTGTCTTCCTCGCAGAATACCTCTCGCCGCTCACGATTCAGACGCCACGAGGTCCCCTTCCCGGCCCCCGCTTACCTAACGCAACGGCGTTTACCTGCGCGGGGCATCTCACTCGCGTGGATGCTTGTGACGCTATTCGTTACGAGCCGAGCGGGAGTGATAGAGGCGTATGAGCCTGTCGAAGAGGCAGCTGTAGCTTTATGATCGTTGGTGAAACGATGGAATATAAACACATCCTGATCGGAACCGATGGT
>PMMR01000050.1 GCA_003162175.1 Candidatus Methanoflorens crillii
AATCTAAAGCGGTGACGACTGAGATTGAGTTTCAAATTGTTAGCTATTGTATCTTTGCGTTAACATTGGCTTTGACGGCTTTCAACGGTAATTAGACCATTTATTTTTCGATTTGCTTTGACTTACGGGCTCGTTCTGGGCCCCTTGATCGGGATCTACCGGGTTATCACGCAGTGGCGTCGGCCCGTGGCTTAACGGTGTTGTTCTGTGATGTGTATGCGCGCAGGGTGCATCACCATGACGCACGTGCGGGCGTTCCGCATTACCTCGGTCACCGTGCTACCCACGAGCAGTCTCGACGCTGAGAAAGAGTGTCCAGCTCCGAGCATGACGATATCGTAGTGTCCTTCACGCACCTCGTCCAGAATCTCTTCGGCAGCGTGTCCCTCCCTCACAACCGCGCGGACGGCGAGACCCTGTTCTCGCATGTGCGCGCATAAAGGGTCGAGAAAGATCCGTCTCGCAGCTTTTTTCTCTGAGTCAACGTCTCCAACGAGCGCTTCGATCCGCTCCAAATCTTCCCGAAATATGCGCTTGTAACTCTCGTAGATGCCGCGCTCAGTGAGCACGTACAGCAGCGTGTAATCGATATCGAGTCGGAGCGCGTTTACTGCGCATTTCACACCCTCCATCACTGAGGGCGATCCATCAAAACAGACGAGGACTTTCATGGTTACCACCATCGATTCAGAAGAATCCCATATATTTGACGTAGAGCAGGAGATCACAAAGTATGAGCGCCGCCACGGTCGGCGGGAGCGCTATTTTTATCCATCGCACCCACCCCATACGCACCCCGTGCGTCTCTAGTGAGCTGTACGCGACAACGTTCGACGAGGCGCCGATAGGCGTGAGATTGCCCCCGATGTTGGCGCCCAGCGATACCGCCCAGACCATCAGGGCCGTGGCGAGAACTGACGGAATGAGCGACAGATCTCGGATAACGTAGCTCATCATCACGGCGAAGGGGACGGTGTTGATCAGCCCGCTTATGAAGGCCGACCCGAAAAGCAGCAGCGAGAGCAGTACGGTGTTGTTTCCCATAGACGCGCCTGCTAAGCCGGTTGCAAACACGCCGAGGAGCCCGGTCTTTTCAAGTCCGCCAACTAACACAAAGAGACCGATAAAGAACAGCAGCAGTTCGTAATCGACCTTCTTGAGAGTGTCCTCGATACCTCCTCTGCCGACAAGGAGCAAGATAAAGGCGGGAATGAGGGCGGCGAGGGCGGTATTCAGCGGGATGCCGAATGCCGCCTCGAGATAACCCCCGCTGACGAGGAGTACCACAGCAGCGATGAGGGCGGCGAGGGCGAGACGGAACATCCGTTTGCTGACGATGGCACTCTCAGGAGCAATTCTCGAGAGCGCACGCGTGTCAACCTTCGCGAAAGGCGTCAGCGCCCTCCGCTGCGTAAGATAGAGCACCCCTACTGCTAAAAGGGCGGCAGCAAGCGCGATGGGGGCGTTATTCCTCAGAAACTCGTTAAAGCCAAAACCCAACTGGGTCCCGAGTATTACGTTGGGGGGGCCGCCGATGAGGGTGGCTGCCCCCCCGATGTTGGCAACAACGACCTCCGCGACGACGAGGGGCACCGGGTCGATCTTCACGAGCCGCGCGATCTCGATCGTAATCGCCGCAAAAAAGAGCATGACTGTAATGCTATTCACGAACGAGGCTAGCAGCCCTGCCAAGAGAGGAAACACGACCAGCATGGTGCGAGGGTTGTAATTCAGCCTCTTTGCAAGGATGAATGCCACGTATGAGAAGAACCCCGCATCTGATAGCACCACGACGATGATGAACATCCCAAACAACAGGCCGATGGTCTCCCAGCTGACATAATTAATGGCCTCNNCAGCCACGACGTTCCGTGCTGCGCGTGCTTTGACAATCATAGGGCGCGAGTCGCGCCACTCACCCACTATTCCGGTTAGATATGATAAATCATTGCGTGCTGCAGGGGCGGGTTGTTTGAAAAGCCGCAACCGCTCAGAAGGAGTCGGTAGGACCGGACCTCCTATTAGCCCACGGCGTGTCAAGCGGATCTGCTAGCGTCGCGATATCCGAGTTTGCTAATATTGAGAGCGATGAGACGGGTCCTGTGGTCGTTGTCCCAGGGAACGCTCTCGACTGTGATGCTTACCAGGCGAAAAACGCATTGACCGACCGACGGATGTTGAACAAGAGGCCACAGGTATATGGCTGAATAGTGTGCTAAAACGACTGATGCTCGTTGGACCTTCAAGAACTCCTATACAACCAAGCACCGCATGCTGCAAAGAAGAATGCTGTTTGGCCAAGTAAGGGTGGAGAACCACATGGGAATTGATGACGCTTCTACATCCGGAACGTCTCATCGGGCCGAAAATGTTGGCGCTTACCTTATCGAGCGGCTTCGATTATTAGGCCTTTCACACGTCTTCGGAGTGCCAGGGGATTACGTGCTCGGCTTTTTCAAGCAGCTCAGCGATAGTGCGCTCAACCTTGTCACGACGTGCGACGAGCTGAATGCGGGCTATGCCGCTGATGCCTACGCACGTATACGGGGAATAGGCGCTGTGTGCGTCACCTACTCCGTCGGCGGCCTGAAGGTCGTCAATGCCACAGCGCAGGCATATGCGGAAAAATCTCCGCTGATAGTCATCGCCGGAGCTCCGGGAATCAAAGAAAGGATAGGGAACCCGCTCCTCCACCATAAAGTGCGAACCTTCAACACGCAAAAGAAGATCTTTGAGGAAGTGACTGTCGCGTCTGCGGTTTTAGATGATCCACACACTGCGTGCCAAGAGATTGATCGCGTGCTATTCGAAGCAGTCCGCGTTAAGCGACCGGTGTACATTGAGCTCCCGCGCGATATGACGTTCGCCCACGTGAAGCCGTCACATCAGGCTTTGTCACCGAGAGCACAAGATACGAGCGATCCTAACACTTTGCAGGCCGCTCTCGACGACGCGGTGACGATGATCAACGAGAGTCAGCAACCCGTCGTAATTGCCGATGTCGAGCTGCACCGGTTCGGACTGCAGGACAAGCTTCTCGCCTTAATTGATAAAGCGCAGATCCCTGTCGCTGCGACAATTCTGGGTAAATCAGTTGTCGACGAGTACCATCCCCTGTACATGGGCATCTACGAAGGGGCGATGGGCTTTGCGTCCGTCCGCGACTATGTCGAATCAAGTGATTGCTTGATCCTCCTTGGTGCCTTTATGACGGACGTTAACCTCGGGCAATATACCGCGCACATCGACCAGGAAAAGGCAATTTATGTCACGAGCGAGCAATGTTCAATTCAGTATCGCACCTACGCGCGCGTCGGTCTACACGACTTCCTCGAAGGCTTACTCACCGCCCCCATCACGCCGCGGATCCCCCGCGACTTTCCACACCCGCGGCCTATCGTACCATTCTTGACGAAAAGAGGGGAGAAGATCACCGTCAAGAGGCTGTTTGAACGGCTTAACTGGGCGCTCGAGGACAACACCGTGGTCATCGCCGACGTCGGCGATGCGCTCTTCGGCGGGCTTGACCTCATCACCCACCGCAAAACTGAATTCCTGTCGCCCGGGTATTACCTCTCGCTCGGCTTTGCGGTGCCCGCGAGTATCGGAGCACAACTCGCGAATCCCAATCTTCGTCCGCTAGTGCTCGTCGGTGACGGGGCCTTCCAAATGACCGGCATCGAGGTCTCGACCATCGCACGGCTCGGCCTGAATCCAATCATCGTCGTGCTCAACAATTATGGGTATGCGACGGAACGGCCAATCCAAGACGGGCCCTTCAACGACCTGCAGGTATGGCAGTACAGTCGATTCCCGGAGATCGTTGGTGGGGGGAAGGGCACTGTGGCGACGACGGAGGATGAGCTTGACCACGCGCTCGACGCGGCGCGGGCATACACCGAGGGCTTCACGATTATTGAAGTTCAGCTTGACCCGCACGATAGCTCGCCTGCGTTGCAGCGGCTGGCCGAGGGTCTTGCGAAGAAGATTCGTTGAAATTCAAGCTTTAGCTATCAGCCATGTCAGCCGGTGCTGGTTGCGTTGCATTTTCTTTGAGGAATCAAGTTACAGGAGAGGCACCGTCCCACGTCAAAACGGTATTGGCCCCGCACTCACCTCTTACGGCTGTTTTTGTTCGTACGTAGTCGAATCGTGAATATGGCGGCGAGCGAAAAAGCGAGAATCGCTCCAAGAACCGGGACGTCCGCCACCCCGTTTGTTGCGTCTGTTGCTCCTACAGCCGTTGTCCCATTGCTGCTCGATGAAGCAACGGCGGCATTTCCTGTCGTGGTCACCGAACGGTCGAGCGTTGTGAACTGCACACGTCCGGTCCCCTGCAAGTAATCGATGTAATCTCCCAGTAGCTTCAATTCCGTGGCATTGACGGTGCCATCGACTGCCTTGAAATCGGAGGGGTGATACAACACAATGAAGGTATTGATGCTATTAGGATTGTTAAGCCACTGCTCGGTTGCGTTCTCGAGCGACTGAAGGCTATTGTTACCGAGCTCAATCGAGATCGTGTCTACTTTAATGCCCTCTTTGTATCCCTGATTCATGTTGACATCTACAAAGGCAGTGCTATATTCCGTAAACCCCAGCGCTTGTGCCGCCTTTAGTGTGTTGTTGTCGCTCTTGTCAAACGGAGGGAGAAACGAAGTGGGCGTGACCCCGAACGCCTGGGTGATGTCGTCGCGCCCCTGCTTGATTGCGTTGTATTGAGCGGCATACGGCCTCCCATAAAATTCACTGGGCCCCTGCGGTGACGGCCCGGTATCTAGGTGCGTATAGCCGTGCTGTGCGAATTGAAAAAGATGGTTTGAAGTGAGTGATCGCATGTAATCGAGAAACGTTTGGCTTGCTTCAATCAGCTGATTGCCCGAAGGCGTAGGGTACGGATGCGGAATGATGCCCAGCGTCACCGGCACATTCTTGTCGATGTGCACCTGGTTGACAGCCTGAAGCTCGGCGAAGTCGGCCTTAGGCGCGACGTCATCCTCTCTAAATACCACATACTTAGCCGTTTGCGCAGAACCCGTCGCTCCACTGCCTGCGCCCGTAAAGAGCATCGAGACTAGAAGTATTAAAACGAGCGAGCAGACGAGGAAGATTTTTGGTCTGACTCTTTTATCGCGTCTGATTCCGTTTGACTTGTCTTGCGGCACTGGGCACACTCGAGACGTTGTTAGTAGCAAAGAGAGTTGGCGCATTCTCGCCTGGCAATGGTTCGCGCTGAAGATCGACTGTGGTAGTTCGATCGCTCTCCCCAAAATGGTAAGCGCATGAGTTATTGGGACTAGTGATTTAAATAGTGCTCGCAACATGTTTCCGAGCGTGCGCTGCGGCTTGCAATAGGTCAGACTAGAGTAAGCGGGCTTCCGTTTAAAGTGATGTCGTTTGGACCGCCACAAATGT
Organism: Candidatus Methanoflorens crillii; assembly: GCA_003162175.1. GTDB lineage: Archaea > Halobacteriota > Bog-38 > Methanoflorentales > Methanoflorentaceae > Methanoflorens > Methanoflorens crillii. The sequence goes on from PMMR01000050.1 coordinate 5,416, forward strand.
GTGGCGGAATGGCAAGCTTGAGTCAAATGTAGTCGCTCAAACAAATCTGCTTGTCTATGCGCTAGACACAGGTGGGGTAAGCTTTTTGTGAATTTGCAGGCTCCGTGAACAATATTAATGCTGCATGGCGTAATGTACGTAACGAAATAGTGTGGCGCGGTAAGCCGATAAGCGTGTCAATCTGACGATTTCGCGAGTCACGCGATCCGCGCAGCAAGGCGGAAAAGGTCATGCGTTACATTCGAATCATCGGC
>PMMR01000016.1 GCA_003162175.1 Candidatus Methanoflorens crillii
ACTACCCGGGCTTGCGCACGCAACGCGACTGCCTGACGCAGCACAGCTTACTAGCCAAGGATTGATTATAAAGCTTTCTGCAGTGCTTTTCGAGCGTGAGTCTGGCTCTGATTGTTGGGTGGAAGCTGGAGTGTTTTTAGGAAGGATTTCCGGTGAAGGCTTTGTTCCACTCGCACACGGTTTTAAAACTTCTTCGGTTGGCTTTAAAACCGTGTCTTCCTTTGGCACGCTTTGTTCTTTCACGATGAGAAATGCTTGTTTTCCCTCATGTTCAGTCTCAAAGACATCAGCTATCTCGCCTACAGTATTTGCGTATTGTAGAGGCAAGCGAAGTTGTGGGTAGTCATTCCCTTTGGCAGATATCTTGCCGATCTTTGACTTTCCGATGTGCTGCATAACGACACCAAGTACGAATCAACGATAACCGGGTATTATTCGGGTTACTAGAATAAGAGTTTGCTTAACGGCTGTGTCTGTCGCTTAAGACAGATTCGAAACATCTGCATTATAACCAAGCTAACGGCAGGCGGATGACAGCACCGACGGCTCAGAGCTTTGAATGCTGATTTTGTGCATGCAGATCGGTTGCATAATTTGCAAAACTTGCGATTTGTGCTTAACTGTTACTATTGAATCCTGTCACTCTATGATTGGCAAGAATTGTAGAACGTGAGTACTGAGAGTGAAACGCACCTAAGAAATCGTGAAGTGAGGCGTGAAAAGTACTTTGCAGCACTTTAAAGCGTTCTGCGGAGAAAATTTTATCTTCGCCTTTGTGTACATAGTGCGAGGTGAACTGAATGTTGTCAACCACCCCTGTAGATCTAAACAAAGTTGATAAGAAAAACATCGATAAAGAACTCTTGCGAGTGAGCATTATTGGAGAACTTGATACAGTCAATCTGTACGAACAGGTGGCAGCTCTGACGCAAAACGAAGCGATTCGAGCTCAAATATCAGACATTGCCAAAGAAGAAAAAACCCACATTGGCGAGCTCCAAACTCTTCTTTTGCAGCTAGATCAAGAACAAGCCGATGAGCTGGAGCACGGTAAAAGAGAAGTTGAAGAGTTAGCTGGAAAATAGCTAAGAACTATCGGGGCTGCGCATCGTGACTAGGCTTGGAAGTTTACATCCCCCACTGCATGTAAAACGTCGTAGGCGTGCTCCGGGAGCAGATGCTTATAGTGCTTCCAGTCGACATCGCTAACCCCGTGCGCCAGGATGTCAGCGCGATTTGACTGGCTCCACTCGATAATACCAATACTGTTCACAAAACTTCACAGATCGTTAGGTGGCGCTTCTGTCAGCGGTAGGATCTAGCAGTGCCGTGCCGTAGTTTGCGCGTACGAGGCACATCGAATGCCACCATCCCACATTTTTTGCATCATGTCTCAAAAGAAGCCCCTGAACGAAGGAAATTCAAAAAAGAGACGATGATCGGGGAGTAACAAACATTCTAGTCGGAACGTAATAACTAGATTTCAAGGTGCCACCTTAACCCACGTGCCCTTATCGCGCGGCTGAAAAGCTCGTTTAAGCGCTTTGATGGGAGAAAACCCTATATCGCGAATCTTTCATGAGCGTATAAAGGAGGTGTGTCGAATGGTTGCACTACCTGAAAAGGTAATAGAGAACATCAACACGTGGAAGGGGCGCGCCCGCGCCGTGTTAGCGACGGTAAGCGATGTGGGCGTACCCAACGTGGTTCCTGTTGGGGCGGTTATCGTGAAAGATCCAGAGACGATCCTCATCGGCGACAACTTCTTCAAGAAAACGGCCGAAAACGTGAGGCGGCCTAACTGCCACGTGGCCGTGACGTCGTGGATCGGCGTGAAGGGCTATCAGGTGAAGGGCACTGGTAACTACGTGACTGACGGCTCCGACTACGAGATGATGAAGCAGTTCATAAGGGAGATCAACCCGAACCGGCCAGCTAAGGGCTGCATCGTGATGAAGGTCACCGAGGTGTTTGACGTCGCGCCCGGGCCGAACGCGGGAGAGAAGATCGTGTAGATCTGTGTCGAAAAAATAAGCACTCGTGCGGGCTTTTGTAATCCCACCCTGTCGCATCGCCTTATTTCTGGATCTCAGCTTATTTTACCTAACTCTCTATCGCGTATGCCCCCAAACTAATCGCACACTAAAACAGGTATCCAAGGAGCAAGCCAAATTTTCTTGTAAAACTCGAATATCCGCATCCCGAAAAGCCGCCAGAGTTCCAAAAATCCTATTTTTCTAAAGCCTTGGCTGCCAAATACTGTTAAAGACGCAACATTTCGCCTCCGCACCGTAGCAAAAACAGCTGTTGCCCCTGCGTGCGTCATAGACTCAAACCCCGCTTTTACGAGTGCCGTCGCAATTCCTCTTCTGCGAAACTTCGGGTGAACTGCAACCCATAGTACGCGCCCGAACTTACCGCTGCCCACTTGAACATTGGTTAGTTTAACAAATCCAACCGCGGTTCCTTGCGCCTCGCTTATAAGCACTTGTTGCCCTTCTCGCACGCTATGAAGCGCCAAAGACCTTGCAAGCCATAAAAAAGACGTATCTATAACTTCCGTAAGCTCGCTGAAATCATTAAGAGACATTGGCCTTATTATAAAGCTGGTGTTCACCGCAGCCCCTCATCACTGTATTCGTTGAGATTCTATAAGTTGGCTTGGGAACAGCACCGCCACTTGCTAGATTTACATGACCAAGATGCTCATAATTGCTAGACTCGGTGCCACGATCCCCAAATCAACTATAAGTGCGAGTGGCGTTCACGCGTGATTAAGAGTCTGAGAAGCTTACATGGCTCAACAGCACGACCTGCGTCATCGAAGGTGCAGGCGACGCTAAGGTCGGAACCGACGTGTTCTACGAGTGGAGTTGAAAATGCACATCCACCCAATACTTCATATACGCGTCATACACGTGCTCAGGCAGCAGATGCTTGTAAAATCGCCAGTCGACTCCGGAAACGCCGTGTGTAAGTATATGGTTCTTGTTTGACCGATCCCACTGCAAGATGTCGCTCATTTGTTCACAGAATCTTCTTAGATCTCCAGCACGAAATGATGGCTGGCGTGCATAGCGTTCCTTCTGTTGCTTCAGCCATCGTTCGAATGATCGCGGCCCACGTCTTCGGCGTGCATTGGCGTACTCCAGCTAATTTTTGGCACGACTCGGACTGGCGACTCTATTAAGTAGCAAGCCCCGTATCTCGACCTATGAAATCGCTCGTAGTATTTTACTCGCGAACCGGAAATACAAAAATTGTCGCGGAAGCGCTTGCAGGCGCGCTCGGCGCCGATATAGAATCAATCGTCTCCGACACGCAGGGAAAAGGCATGGGTCGGCTCGTTTTGCAGACCTTGTTCAAGACTCGCACGAGAATCGACGCTCCCAAAAACGATGCCTCATTATATGATTTGGTCGTTATCGGCACTCCGGTGTGGGCAAGAAACGTATCCGGCCCTGTGCGAACGTATCTAGCGCAGAACAAGAGCAAGTTTAAGACCGTCGCCTTCTTTTGCACGTATGGGGGTTCCGGGAGTGAAAAAGCACTCAACACCATGGAAAAACTTTGCGGAAGGCCAGTAGCTGGCAAGCTTGACGTTCTTGAGAGCGATATAAAAAGCACGGCGTACGCAGCAGACGTGAAGCACTTTGCGGCGAAGATTCTCGAATCACAGCACTAAAGAATCTCACAGCGCTAAACTCGCAGGTGCACNNTTGGTGCGGTGTGAAACTGAACTTGTGAAAAAAAGAAGAGACTCGCAAGCGATTACGGGCGCTTCCTTCAAGAATTTGAGAAAACTTCTTAAATGTACAAGTCTTAGACTCAATTCCAGCACAGCTGGTCAGCACAGCAGGTGATTAAGATGAAATTCAACTTAGATGTCGTTACGATTCTGTCGCACATCGATGAACTATCGAGACTCCACAGTACGATTGTGGCAGCGGGATTGGGCGATACCCTTAAAAATGCCCAAGCGATTACGCTTTTTGCACCTGAGAACGAAGCATTCGATAAGCTTCAAGGAAGCACGATAATGAGTGCGCTCGAAGACGCTGAGAAAGCGAAGAACATCTTGACCTATCACGTCGTTCCAGAGAAGCTTGTGGCCTCAAACTTGCGCAAAGAAAAAAGCCTTACCACCATGCAAGGCGCAACGCTCAAGATTGAGGAGCACCACTGGTTGCGCCATGGCATAAAGGTCAATGACGCGGTGGTAAAAGAGGCCGATATTGAAGGCACCAACGGTGTCATCCACATTATTGACACTGTCTTAATGCCGTAGTTCGTGGCTTTACTCTCTTCTGCCGAACGAGGTTCATTGACCGCCCTGACGACGATCTCGTCGGGAGTCATACCGCATAAAGCAACGTAGGGGGTAGCCCTGATCTGATGATAGAGAGGCTTTCCTCGGGGGGCAAGGAAAAAGATCCTGTCATCCCGAATTGCTGATACGGAAACTATCCGCACGGCAGGTTTGTCGTTGGTAACGGTGGCGAGTGCAACCGAGCGTATTTTCTTAAGCAGTTCAAACGCCCGTGCTTTCACGGCTTCATTTTCAGCTGCAGGCGGCAGGCCCGCAATGGTTTTGCGATTGTCTTCAGGAGGTAAGAAAGATTCTCTCACCATAGCACCAAACCCGCTATAACACAACGATTATCTATATAGTGCTGTGCTTCTAAGCTTCTAAGCTAGATCTACAACAAGCCGTCAAAAAGGAACTCACCATGAAAACGCTGATTGTCTACTTGTCATACCACCACCAGAACACAGAAAAAATAGCGAAGGTGGTGGCAGAAGAGTTGGAGGCAGACCTTGTTCCTGTCAATCAGGCACAAGCTGACACTGTTACGACATATGACCTCATCGGGTTTGGTTCCGGCATCTACGGCATGAAGTTCCACAAGACCATCATGAAGTTTGCCGAGGCACTTCCCGTTGTCACAGAAAAACAGGCCTTTGTGTTCTCTACTAGTGGCAGAGGGGGAACAAAACACCATGCCGCTTTTAAGGAGCTGCTCGAGAGCCGCGGATTCGCTATTGTTGGCGAATTCTCTTGCAAGGCATGGGATACTGTCGGGCCGTTGAGACTCGTCGGAGGGATTAACAAAGGAAGGCCAAACGAGGAAGATTTAGAGCACGCACGAGTATTTGCGCGTGGATTGAAAGAAAAAAGTGCGTGATCATCGTGCCGTTTGCTATCCTCACGCTTTTCGCCTATCAGAAGTCATTGCAGGTGTTTCCACTTGCTAATCGCACATCCGCCCAATACCACATATACACGTCGTACACATACTCCGGCAGCGGGTGCTTGTAATTCTTCCAATCGATTCCGCTAACTCCGTGCGTTAGCACGTAAGCCCGATTTGATTGATCCCAGCCTATTGCATCGCCATGCTGTTCACAAAACTTTCGCGGATCGCCAAACACGAAGTGCCCTTTGAATTGCGACATAGGGATCTTTCGTCGTTTGACCCACATCCGAAAAGAGCCGTGCTGGAACGTCAGTTCATCATCCTGTCGCCCGTCGAGCAGTGGTTGAATGCTCTGCTGCAACGTCTCCTTGCCGCAGACTCCGCAGTTTCGTGGGCACGTGGGAAGAACCAACTGGCCAGTTGAGTTTTGTGAGCAACACGGATTCAAGTTGGTTTCGCGCTCAGATCTCGGCGCTAAATCGGAACGCTTAAGTTCATAGCGCTTAAATCGCTGCTACGCTCTAAAGCACCGAAGTAAGCACAATGGCCACCCTACCTCAACTTCTCGCAGTCGTGATACCACTCGCCATCGCGGCGATGATAAGCCCTTTGGCGATCATAACGGTCATGACGGTACTCAGCTCAGCTGAACACCGACTTAAAAAAGGCGTGATCTTTGTCGCTACGTACTGTGTCGTGTTTTCGCTGATATGCCTTGTTTTTCTTGCCCTCGGAAGCCTGACGACGACCGGTGGCAAGCCGTCGTTNNTGAAGAAAGGGGAATCAAAAACTTTTGACGCGACGACAATGGGCTCAGGAGCGTTGGTTTCTATGGGAATCGCCTTCGGCTTCGGCAATATCTTCTCATCGCTTCCGGCTCTCGCCGCAAGCAAAGATATCGGCGTCGTCGTGCTATCCGTTCACGACAAAGCGATCGCATTTTTCCTAGTAATGGCTATAGCGCTATGCTGGTGTTGGGGGCCACTCGCCATTTATGCCGTGACGCCCCGAAATTTCGACCGCATCTTCGATCCGATCATCCGTTTCTTGAAGAAACACGGCAGTCAGCTCATTGCCGCCGTGTTCTTCATCGTCGGCATCTTCCTTATCGCGCGTGGCGTGACGTCAGCAATGATGTTGTAGGTCGACTTACGCAGCGAAGGGGTTTCGGGCTTGAGCAAAGCAGAAGAAGAGGCCCTTCAAGTTCATGGGCTACTTAACCTGTGAGGTGTGACACAAATACCCTGTCACGCTTTCCCACACAAACGACCTGTCACGCTTTTCCACACAATCGCGCCCTCACGCGGGCTTATGAAACTACTCTGCAGAGTTTGGATCGGAAGTGAACGTGATGGCAACAAACGTGACGGGCTTAACAAACGGGGCCTGCTGGTATGGCCTCCACTTTGGCTGTGTGAACACGACCAACGATCCGAACTGCACCAAGTGTGCAGAGCGCCTCGCCCACGCCGTGAACGGCGTGCTTTACCCCTCAGCTCGGGTGCGGGCGCAATCCATCGATGCGGCAAGTGTGGATACGCGCACTGAAAGAGACGTAGATGAGTGACGATGCGGAGTTCACCGCTGACATTATTAGACGCTAAACTCGCAGGTGCACGACNNATCCAAAACCTTGATGCGAATATTCCATTTTGTGGTCACGTCTGTCCAGTATTTCATGTATAAGTCGTACACGTACTCCGGGAGAGGATGCTTGCAGTGATTCCAATCGATCCCGCTGACCCCGTGCGTCAGGATGTGTGCTCGATCTGATTGATCCCATTGGAGGGTATCACCATATTGCTCAGCAAATTTCCGCAGGTCGCCGAGCACGAAGTGCCCCTGAAACCGTGACATCGGGATCTTCCTTCGTTTGACCCACATCCAAAAAGAGCTATAGTGCGATTGTGCGCGGTTTCGAAGACACCGATTATTTGGCCGACGGTGTTAGCAAGCCGTGGAGGCAGTCTGATTTGCTAGATCTTATCTTTTTTAGTTCAGAGCTTGCCAATTGTAGACTTTCCCTAAACTCCACAAACCTCCTTCCCTTACTACGCTACTGTATCCTCACCAGCGAGCATGCGCAACCGCTCAGCAACGAAGTCAAAAACACGCTTTCGCTCCTCAAACGACACCTTCCAGTTAGCGAGAATGTTCATAAGTTCAGTAGTGCTCCTCACCGAAAACGCACCTTGCTCCTCAGGCATGAAGATAAGGTCAACCTTGCGATCTTTTCTTCCTACGTTCTTGCTGAGCGCCACACACACCGCTCCACTCAGCGTTTTGTTGTCACGCACGTAGCGAACGTCTATGCAGCTCCGCTGTTCATTTTTCTGGTTATTCACCTTATACCACCTTATTTCAATCTAATACAGTGTAACATTTCATCTAACATAAATATTACTCCGCTCTGTTACTGATACGTCACCGTTAGACTTGCACAGAAGGAAAAGAGGTGCACAACGTGCCCATAAGACGTATGGAATAAGTCTTCGCTCGCTCTATAGTGTGAGACGCTGTAAATCGCCACCACTGGTCGCTAGCTAGCCTTTATAGCTAATATAAGATTAGCGCGATCAGCCTTCCGTCATGAAGTCATTGGTTGTTTACGCTTCAATACATCACCAGAACACGGAACCGAGCGCGGGAGAGAAGATCGTGTGAGATCGATTTAAAAAATAAGCACTCAGCGGCAGAGGTCAGAGCGTGAGGTCGACATCTCGCCAGTATTTCTTGTAGACATCATACACTGAATCGGGCAGTGGATGGGGAAAGTTACTCCACTCAACGCCGCGACTCCGTGCGTCAAGATATACGATCGATTTGATTCCCACTGAATGACATCCCCGTATTGCTCGGAAAATTTCCTAAGATCTCCGTTCACGATGCGAGCACCGCCATTTAACAATCGAATGTCGGTGAACTTGAGCCACTCTTGAAAAGACAGTTGGGCAAAAGCGAACTCATCATCGCGGCGGCCATCGAGTAAAGGCAGCACAACTTCAACAACTTGTGGAAGCAAGGGGGAATAGTGCTGCATGCGAATCTTATCTTGTTCAGGCAAGACGTTAAAACAGGTTTTTCTTGATCGACGCCGACCTTTAGTTGCCCGATCGTCATCCGCGCTATCGTCGCCAGCGGTCTCTGCCCTGTGAATGCCCCGAACAACACGATTGCTTTGTAGTCTTGGTAGTGGTAATAGTCAATTCGACCTTTGGCATACGCCTGCTCAATCGCTTCTAGCAAGTTTTGAATGTCTTCTTTTGTTACTATGCGGTTCGTCACGAGCTTGCGCGTTTTAAGTGCTTTGGGCATCTCTAAAAAGAGTTCAAATGCCTAAAACGTGTGTCGAACGAGGTCTTCGTTAAGTATTTTAGATAGCCTTTGGTGAAATAGAGCACTTTTCGTTTTGAATAAACGCACGTGTATTTGGTTAAGGCAACATCCCGCACCGAATCCATTGTTATCTTGCTGATAATGCCGTGCGTGCAGTTCCAAACAATCTCAGCCGCTTTGTTCATCCAGTTACTGCTTTTCCGGTCAAGACTTTCTACACGCCATTTTTTGTAATCATTAAGTTGGTTTAGCGAGAACGTCAATTGGAGCGAAGCGAGGCTTTGACCGTTCGCTGAATCGTTTGGGCGTGTTATGCTTGTCTCGTTACTGACCAAATCCGACTCAAATGGAGTAAGCGATCTATAAACTCCTTTAAAAGCAAAAAGAGCTTCAAAAACAGGAGG
>PMMR01000053.1 GCA_003162175.1 Candidatus Methanoflorens crillii
GGGGCGGCGTTCGCGCTCGCACGGATACGCCGACCGGCGCGCGTGCAACGCCCTGCGGAGGCCTGACATGGAAGCGACCGACGATCTTACCTCGTACCGCCTTCGAAAGCGCATTCACGAGCTCGAAGCGGAGACCGCGCGCTATCAGAAGAACCAGAACCTCGCGCGAAAGTGGGAATTCCGGATCACCGGCGTGATTCTCCTTGCGATCGGGGTGGCGATAACGCTTCTAGCGTACTACTCGTACAACGTGTCGCCCATCGCCAACGTCCTGTTGATGGTCGGCATCGGCGCGCTGTTCGTCGGCGCCGTCACGGTGTTTCTCAACACGGAGCGTTTCATCAGCCAGAAGGTCGCTGAAGACCTCAACTTGAGCAGCGTCATCGTCGTTGATGACCTGCTGCGCGATCTTCGGGTGAAAAACCGGGGCGTGTACCTGCCGTCATCGACGACCGGCACGAACGTCAAGGTGTTCATACCGCTCAGGAGGGAGTACGAGGTGCCCGCAAAGGCGCACCTCACTGAAGACCGGGCGTTTTTGATCGACCTTGCCAACCCCGCACAGGAGGGCGTGCTGCTTAAGCCGCTCGGCTACCACCTGTTTGCGCACACGACACGCGACCTGAAGGTGGACTGGAGAGACGCCGAGGCCGAAACGGAGGGCGCGGAGGACTTTCAGCAGGNNTGCAGCATGATAGCGTGCATCTATACCGAATACGCCGACACTGCCAGCGTGCTTGAAGAGGCTCGCAGCGAAGACAACGATATCATCATTCGGTGTAGCGGGCTGGCACGATCGTAAGGCGACAGATTGGTTCTTTTGACCGATCGTGTGATTCGGCGCGGCCCTTGCCCCCTTGGAAGTGCAGTAGGTTGCAGCGGTGCTGATGAACTCCAAGGCGGACCCAAGGGGCCTCTGGCCGCACACGTGGTCACTCTCGGCTATCATTTCTGCGACACACTATGTCAAGCGCCGTGGCTGCCCCTCTTTGACTACCACACCGGGCTGACGAGTTGAGGGTCTGTGTCAGCCGGGCCACTATACGCCCGGTGTGACACCTCTCCGGTTTCCTGTGGGAACCCTTCGGGCGATGCCTGGTACGAACTACCCCTGCAGCGAATGCGGCGGTCAGCCAACCTGGATTGCACTCAACGCGGAGAGTGGCAGACGCTGATCGAGTCTCGTGTCAGTCAAGCGTATGGCGGGTCACGCCCGACGATTCGATGGTTTCATGTCGATGACAGCACAATGGGTGGGTTGGCTCCGGTGTACGCTATCAGGGCTGGTTGTGTCGCCGTTGGCACCGAAAACAGCACGTACATGTCGCTTGAGAAGCTCTCGTTCAGCGTACGGTTTGCGAACGCTTGCGCGCTGCAGCCCGTGTTGCACACGGCATAGTTAGCATAGTAGGCGGTGCCGTCGTGTGCGATCAGCACGAAATCTCCGTAGTCAAAGGGAATTTTAGTGCTGCCCACGTTCGTGATAGTGACGTTGGCGACGAGNNGATCCCGTTTAGCCGCAAAGCCATCTTCCCGTTGCTCGCGGTCGCACCCAGCGACGCGTGTACCGCTGAAGCCGGCACGTTATACGTGACGACGTTGGTGCTCGGCGTCGAAAGCAACGCGCCAGCTGCGAGCGCGACAACTATGAGACAAATGACGAGTGCCAGTGTCGCGCCTTGTTTCGCGTTCACGAGTGTCCCTCTACGTGTACACGACGCTCACGTGCGCGTCGCCGTCAAAAACCTGGTTCGAGCCAACGTTTTCAGCGTGGATCATCGTCGCCCCGGGCGGCAGCTGAACGCTGGCATTCAGGATGTAGCTGTTGATGCCCGCTTGTTTGTGAATGTACAGGTCGTAGTGGTTCCCTATCCCGCTTCCGGAGACCACGTTTGGCTGTGTATACGTATACGTCACGCTTCCGGTCGTGTTGGCAGACACGAGTATGCGCGACGAAAGAGCGGTAACGCCGTCCCCGTTCGTCACCACAGGGCCCAAGAACGCGTGTGTGTCATTCTGCGCGGAGACGAGCTGGGCGCCAGCTGGAACGAGTGTGGTGGAGAACACGTCATAATCCCACCAATTCCCGTTTGTGTACGTGAGCGTCAGCGTGGAGACCGCCGAACCGTCCGAAAAGAGCTGCACGTGGTAGTCGATCGTCCGGGTCACGCCGAAGTCTGCTTTTGCGGTGCCCAATGTAGTATCGACGACGGAGATGGAGTCAGCCGCGGGCGGCGTGCTTTCGCCTGCGGCGTTGCCTCCAGCGCTTCGGAACCAGAATCCCTGATTGGGATAGATAAGCACGTGTCCTTCGTTTTCTAACGTTTGCAACGTGGTGTAGAGCGCCAGTTTCTGTGGAACGCTCGAATCGCGGATGAGCCGCGCGAGGTCGGACGTAAGCGTCGACACAAGGCTCGTTAGTGAAGTCTTTCCGGCTCCTGCCGTCCCTGAGTCGAAGTGCAAACGGTCGGCCACGTTTCTACTCGTTATCACCTCGCCGGATACGGTTATCGGACCAGTTACGTTCATAATCGCCTCGACTGCGGTGAAGTCAAGCGCGATTACGCCGTCAACCCTCTGTCCGGTCGCGTTATAGAAATCTGATTGCATCTTTGGAGCAAACGAGGCAAAATCGTATTGGACGTTTGAATCGGAGAGTGCGGCAGAATCCATACCAAAGAACTTGGTGAAGCTTTCAGGTGCATCGAGGTTCACGATCGGGTTCCACGTTGAACGGGTATCGGAGCTTACGTACTGGTACTGCAGACTTGTAATGGTGCCGTCGTGCACGGTGAGCAGTCCCAAAACATCCATCAACCCTCCTGTGCCTCGGATCTCGTCGTTATCTTGCAAGATTATTAGGTACGTCTTGTCACCGAAGAAGCCCGTAACGCTCAAGCCATCGAGCACCGGAAAGAGGAGCGATGCTACTACAAGAAGAATGGCAACGAGCGCGACGTATCGGACGACACGGGATCTATCAGCATCAGCCATGGCCATTCACGCTATGTTCGCTCCCCCGTTATAACGTTAACTTGGCAACCTCATCGCGCCGGAATAACGTCGTGCATTCAAACGGTGCTCTATAACGCGTCCCGAACGCATCTGATCCACGAGTGACCCTAGCCAACGCTGCACGCTTCC
>PMMR01000011.1 GCA_003162175.1 Candidatus Methanoflorens crillii
ACATCCTGATCGGAACCGATGGTGGGGACCTGATGGCCCCCGTGTATGATAACGCGGCCTATTTCGCGCGACTGACCGATGCGACCGTCCACATCGCGTACGTTCTCGACATCGCGGGGTTCACCGCCTACCCCGTCGACTCATCGTGGGAAAACATGTACGACGTGCTCCTCGTTGAGGGAAAGAACATCGTCGCGAACGCCAAAAAAGACATGGCTTCGCGCGGCGTAAATGAAGACCGGATCGTGACCGCAGTGCTCGACGGACACCCGGCCGAAGAACTCGACACGTACGCCGGTAGTCATGATATTGACCTCATCGTCATCGGGTCGCACGGGCGAAAAGGTTTAGACCGTCTGCTGATCGGCAGTGTGGCTGACAAGGTCGTGCGGGGCGCTAAGGTTCCGGTGCTGATAATTAGGAGTCGGTAGAGAGCCGTTCACCGTTCGCGCAAGCTGGCGGCGACATCTGCTAGCGTAAACGCTGGGTACGTGGAGGGTGCTCGATCGCTCGATCGTTCGTCCTAAGAAGGTTTCGATCGTTGTTGGCCGGTTTGGCGTTTCAGTGTTGGCTTGCGCGGCAGGGCTTTTGTTGCCTCGACCGGTGTGCACCAAATAACGCAACTGAGTCAGAGCTCCGCTTTGGCCGTTCGGCCACCCCTATCGCACCGCGCGCCGCTATTATTAAGCACTCCAGGCCGTATTGACTATGCGATGTATTTCAAGGAGCTTGTCTCCCTGTTCGATGAGCTAAGCGCCTATTCGTCGAGGCTCAAGAAGGCCGAGATCATAGCCGGTTTTTTGACTGGAGCTTCTGAAGACGATATCGAAATCGTGTGCACTTTTCTGACCGGTCGAATATTTCCGGCGTGGGACACGCGCGATATTGGAGTGGCTGGCAAGACGCTGGTCAAAGTAATTGCGAACATCAGTGGCAAGAGCGGCGAGGAGGTCGTTGAGAGTTATCGCGACACGGGACACCTCGGCATTACTGCGGAACAGCTTCTCGGAAAGAAAGTTGCGATGAGCCTTGCGGCGTTTGACGAGGACCTCACTGTCGCCGATCTATACCGCTATTTCGAAGAGCTCGCCGCGATGACGGGAAAAGGGTCAGCCCAGAAGAAGCAGCGAATGCTCTCGCGTCTGTTGAGTAGGGCCGCGCCGCGAGAGGCGTATTATACCGTCAGTCTTGCCACGCGCAACCTTCTCATTGGCTCGAAGGAAGGCGTAACTGAAGATGCCATTGCCCAGAGCTTCAGCGTGCCGGCCGATGCGGTGCGGCGCGCGTGGATGCTCGCCAACGACATCGGCCTTGTCGCGCGAATCGCCAAGACAGAGGGACTACCGGGGTTACAGGCACTCAACATCGAACCCATGCGGCCCGTCAGGCCCATGCTCGCGCAGAACGTCGCCGGCGCCACCGAAGCGTTAGACGTGATGGGGGGGCGGGCAGCGTTTGAAACGAAGTATGACGGGGCGCGAATTCAGGTCCACAAGGCCGGGCCNNAACGAAAGTGTTCACGCTGATTCGCTCATCCTCGACTGCGAGGCGATAGCCGTGGACAGGCTTACCGGGAAGGTGATACCGTTTCAAAACGTCCTCAACCGCATCCGACGCAAGTACCGGGTACGAGAGCTCAGCGATCAGATCCCGATGCAGCTGCGCCCCTTTGATATCCTCTACTTGGACGGAGAAAGTCTCGTCGACCGACCCTTTGTCGAGCGACGCTCGCTCCTTGAGAAGACCGTGGTGCCGCTCGATAAGCGATGCACGCCCTCCGAATTCAAGATTCTTGACGATCCCGAAGCCGCAGTTGCGTTCTTTAAGCAGTCGATTGATGCGGGACACGAGGGGCTGATGGCGAAGGATCTCAACGCCGATTACAGCCCGGGCATTCGCGGGCGGAAAATGGTGAAGCTCAAGGAGACCCTCGAGAGTCTTGACCTTGTGGTCATCGCTGCGGAGTACGGCCATGGGAGGAAGGCCGGCTGGATCACCTCGTACGAGCTTGCCGCGCGCGACGAGGTCAACGAGCAGTGGGCGCCGGTAGGGCGTGTCTCAGGCGGCGTCTCCGATGAACAGCTCAGAGAACTAACGGAGCAGATAAAACCCCTCATCGTCGGCGAGCGCGGGCGTATGGTGGATCTCGAACCGCAGATCGTGCTCGAAGTGAAGTTCAACGAGATCCAGAAAAGTCTGAACTATGCTTCGGGCTTCGCGCTGCGATTTCCTCGTATCGTGCGGATACGAGACGATAAGGGCCCCGACGACGCTGAAACGCTCGAGCGCCTTGACGCATTATACCGCCTGCAGTTCAAACTCAAAGAGTCTACCGCGACGTAGTTTTGTCCGGAATATGTTGATCAGTTCTCGCTTCGTCGATGGCTGACAATCTTTAACGTCGAATCCCGTAACTGGATTATGATGGGTGGGAAGTATAACGTCAAGACGCTGAGGCCGTGCGTTGATGGGGGGTTCATCATCGAGGCGCACTTTGAAAAAAAATCCTCCATGGAAGCGCTCTGCAGGCTCTTGGAAGGCATCGCGCAATGCTCGGAGAAGCTCGGCGTTGCACGATTCTCCCATAAGGGATGCACGTTCACGCTGTATCGAAGCGGCAGGATAGACGTGCGCCGCGCCGAATCTGAAGATGAGGCGATTCGATTGATCGATGATATCAAACCGATCGTCGAGGCCGCGTTCGTCGAACAGCCGTTACTCTGACTTCTTGCAGATCGTCGTCATTTTCTTGAGCAACTCTTTCCCAGCCGGCGTGAGTTCGATGTCGTTGTCGCTTTTTACCACATAGCCCGCTTCAATTAGGCGTTGTACCTCCGTATCGACTAGCGCATCCCGCGCCACGCCGTAGCTTTCGCGGTAGGCTTTCTTGGCTCCAAGAGACATACTCCTCCAGAGCAGGTCGTGTGCTTTAACGTTCACATCAATTTCCATTTTTAAGGCTCGAACGATTCAGGGGATATTTCTCAACGTCGCACGATTAACATATCGCTCGTGGATCTCGAGAATGTGACTCGCCATTAGCAACTGTGATGTAAAGCCGGGCTGCAAAAAAGCACCAGTAACAGGCTAGAGCTCAGAGCCGTCCTCATTGAGGAATGCTGTAGCGAAAATGGCAGCGCATTTTACTGCAATCAAAATAATGCGTAAAAAAAAAACAAAGCGCGAGCCAAGCAACAGCTGAACTCGCGTATTGACTCAAAGTGTTAATTCCGACGTCGCATCACCAAATACGCAACGGCCAACAATCCCACTACTCCGTACACCGCCTCAAAGCCTGGCAAGCCCAGGAATCCTGCGGCCTTCGACGCAGCAGCNNGCCGATGCAACCGCCGATGCAACCGCTCCCTTAGTAACATTTTTAGTCGCATTCGTTGTCGGCGTTGCTGTTTGTGCGAAAGCTACAGTCGACCCAGCGACGATCGAGAGAATTACTAACGTTGCCAAAACAGCGGAAAAGAGTTTTTTGCTAATCATCTTTCACCTCCAAAATAGAGTTTGCTTCAGTAGGCACATGATTTTCGATATGTGCTATAAACTTTGTTTTTTACTCTCCGACGTAGTATCGTAAAAAACAAGTCCATTTAAGAAAGCAAATTCGAAAAAAAATGTGCAGAACAATAGGCGGAGTGAGCACTTAGTTGAAACGTCGTAAACCGTGTGAACGCGCCGCGCGCGATGCTGATGGGCTGAAGTGATCTAAGCAGGGCAAAACATATCACAGCGCACAGCAAACTTTGCGTAACCGTCAAAAGAACGGCTAAATGGAGCACACGACTATGGCAATTGAAAGTCCCCACTATAAGGTTGAAAAAGAGCTGGACGGTTGTGAGATCCGAGTGTACTCGGCATATGTCCTCGCGCAAGTTGACGTGGAATCAGACTTTGATGGTGCCCTGCGCAACGGATTTGAGATTCTCGCTCACTACATTTTTGGAGGAAACAGGACGCGGAAATCAATCCCTATGACGGCTCCCGTCTCTGAGGAAATTCCCATGCTGGCGCCGGTGACGTCTGAAAAAATATCGATGACTGCCCCCGTTACTGAAGAACAGGCCGGAGAACACGTGTTCCGCGTCTCGTTCGCCATGCCGTCGAAGTTCACGCTCGAAACACTCCCCGAGCCACAAGACAAACGGATCACATTCAAGGTCATCGAGAGCCGTAGAACAGCTGCGATACGATTCTC
>PMMR01000026.1 GCA_003162175.1 Candidatus Methanoflorens crillii
TTGCACCACCTGGTGGAGCGGCGTGCACCGCGCCCGGTCGTCGCGAACGACGATCGTGCAGTCCATCTCGATATCCTCCACGGGAATCCAAGCGCCGCGGTGATGAATGAAGGTGGGGTGATTTGTCGTCGAATAGAACCCTTTCGGGACGGCTCTGTCCTTGTCGGCGGCTCCTAAACGCACGTCTTCGATCTCGGGAACCTGGGCTCCGAGGCGGTGAAGGTCGCTCATGATAGCGTCAAGATGTGCCTCGTCGCGTCCCGTGACCGCGAGCCTGACGTAGCTCGGGTCGCTCTTATGCTCACCTATCTTGAAGGTGACGATCTCGAACTCACCATCAAGATCCATGATCTTGTCAAGCACCCGCGTCAGCGTGAGTGAGTCAATAATGTGTCCCTGCAGCTCTACTTCACGAATCGTTCTCATGCGCACGTTCCCAGCCGTCAGTCAGCCGATGTGGCGGCCGCCTGGCTTACCCCTTTACGATCATCGTTCCGATGCCCTTGTCTGTGAACAGCTCGAGCAGGAGTGCGTGGTGGATATTGCCGTTGATGATGTGCGCGTTTTGCACCCCTGCTTCGAGGGCCTTGATGCACGCGTGCACTTTGGGGATCATTCCGCCGCTGATGCTCCCTACCTCAATCGCGCGCTGCGCTTCTGCGAACGTCATGCGCGGGATGACCGTTCTGGGATCGCTCTCATCGCGTTGAATACCGCTCACGTCGGTCAGCGCGATAAGCTTGCGGGCTATAAGNNACCCGCTGAGGACCTTTTTTCCGCGCGGTGATCATACGTCCGTCCTTCCCGGACAACCCGACGCCTTTACCGCCGTGCTTGCCAATGAGCGCGACGAGGCGCGTGTTGATATTCCCCACAAGAACCATGCGGGCGATCTCTAGCGTTTCTTCGTCGGTGATGCGTAAGCCAGCGGCGAATTCGGGTTTTTTACCCATCCGCTCCATCTTCTCGCTGATCTCGGGTCCACCCCCGTGGACGAGTACCGGCTGCATGCCGACGTACCGCAAAAGCACGATATCCTCGATAATGCCCTCCATGAGACGATTGTCGATCATTGCGTGGCCGCCAATCTTTATGACGACGAACGATCCATAAAACTCACGGATGTAGGGTAACGCTTCGCTGAGAATTTGCTCCCGCTTCATTTACCTCTAGTTCCGACTGAATATAGAAATATCTTCCTGCGCACGCGCCGTCAGGCGTTCGATCGGTCGTCGCGAAAGCTGGGGAACGTCTGGCCCGTAAGGCTATATGCCTCGAAGACTTAGAGACACGTGGGAACGTTAGATTGGCTCACACGAGTGGCGGATCACATGGGGTACAAGGCGGCGTGCATTCAGATGGGTGCGCTCGGCACCCGATCGGAGAACATTGATCGCGCGGTCGCTTTAATCGACGAAACCGATGCTGACCTCGTCGTTCTCCCAGAACTGTTCACGCACTGCAGAGATTTCAAGGCCGGAGAGCCCATTCCAGGGCCCACAACCGAGGTCTTTGCGCGGCTCGCTCGCGAAAAGGGCAGCTACATCGTCGTGGGCAGCATCTTGGAGGTAGACGAGCACGACCGGATGTTCAATACGAGCGTTCTCGTCGATAGACGCGGCACGATCTGCGCTCGGTACCGCAAGATTCACCTGTTCTCCTATCATTCGCAGGAGAGACGTTCGCTGACCGCAGGAACGGACGTTGTCGCTGCGCCAACAAAGCTTGGCATCATTGGCCTTTCGATCTGTTATGACCTGCGCTTTCCTGAACTCTATCGGGCCCTTGTTCAGAAAGGGGCTGAAATTATCGTCTGTCCTGCCGCGTGGCCCTCCCCGCGCCTTGAACATTGGATCGCGCTAAACAGAGCACGGGCTATTGAAAACCAGTGTTACTTCATCGGCTGCAATCAAGTGGGCACGCCGGCACCGGCGACGACTTTTGTTGGCGGCAGCATGATTACTGACCCCTGGGGAGAAACGATTGTCGCAGCGGGTAACGCTGAAGCTATCATTACGGCAGTAATCGACGTTGATAGCGTTAACGAGATAAGAAAGGAGTACACTTTCCTCAACGATATCATCGCATTTTGAGGGCGCAGTGCCCGGTGCGTGCCGCGCATCGCGCAGGAGCGCGTTCGATTTACAGGACGATGCGACCATTCGATGGCCGCTCCGCTGCCAGCAAAGTTTAAGAGCCCGTGTGCTATAATGGAAATCGGGCTCCGGTAGTGTAGTCCGGCCAATCATGAGGGACTCTCACTCCCTCGACTTGGGTTCAAATCCCAACCGGAGCATCTTTTTTGATTCGCCGGCTTGTGCCAGCCCCAAGTGACCATTAAGTAGCTATGCGCGTAACGCGCTCCGCTCCGCTATTCTTCTTTAAAAACGCTCCGGCGCGACATTGTGAAGACGGGGCTCCGTCGCTGATCACTCACGAAGCAAAATTTCGCGTGCGACCTGCATTGCATTGATCGCGACCGGAAAGCCTGCATAGACTGCCATCATGAGGATGGTCTCGACAAGCTCCTGTCGCGTGCACCCGATGTTGAGAGCTGCTTGAATATGGTCGCGAAGTTGATCCTCTCGATTGCCGAGAGCAGTGAGGGCGGCGACGATGCATAATTCGCGCTGTTTCGTGTGTAGTCCGGGACGGGTGTAGATATCCCCGTATGCAAACTCAATAACGTAGCGTGCAAGGTCGGGCGCAACAGCGTCCATACTCTGAATGAGATTTGTGGTCCCCTCCTCGTTCACCCTGCGCAGCGCTTCGATCCCGCGCCTATATCGTTCGTTTTCCATGTTATCTTCACACCCATGGCGCCGCGCGGATATAAGCGCTGTT
>PMMR01000029.1:0-25726 GCA_003162175.1 Candidatus Methanoflorens crillii
TCAGGTCGGCCCAGGAAATCTTCTTGCCGTACTCCTGCTTGATCGGCCAAAGCAAACGGCGCGCCTTGTCGAGGTTCGCATTGTCCGGCCAGCTGTTGAGGGGCGCAAAGCGTTGGGTGCCGGACCCCGCACCCCCGCGGCCGTCGCCGATGCGGTAGGTGCCCGCGCTGTGCCACGCCATCCGGATGAAGAGCCCGCCGTAGTGACCGTAGTCGGCCGGCCACCAGTCCTGTGAGTCCGTCATCAGCGCATAGAGGTCCTTCTTCAAGGCCTCGAGGTCGAGCTTCTTGAATTCCTCAGCGTAGTTGAACGCCTCGCCCATGGGATTGGATAAGGAAGAGTTCTGGTGGAGGATCCTTAGGTTCAACTGGTTCGGCCACCAGTCCCGGTTCGACGTGCCTCTGCCGGCCGTGTGTTTGTGCGCACTGCCTGTTACCGGGCTCTTGCTATCTTCATTCATAATGTTTACTCCTTTCGTGGTGTGAATTGTTGAACAGCTCTACTGTGAATAATAGTGTTTCGCTGCTCATATAGCTAACATCTCCATCTGCAACAACTTTCTCAAAGCTTGCAGGGCTGAAACTAGAATCTATCAGACCAATCACGAGGGCGCGTTGGCTCTTCTCGTGGTCATATCGGCTCCAAAAAATGCCTCAGAAAGTCCCGAATCCTCCGTCTTCACACGGCGGAGGTCGCCGGTTCGAATCCGCCCGGGCCCATCGTTCTTTTTACAATCGGACATATTATGCCGTGCATTAGGCATTTGTCGGAAGCGAGAACTGTGACAAAAAAGAGGCTCCAAGGTCTTTTTTTTATGTGGCTTATGATCATCTGCCATTCACTTAGCACAAATCGTAATACTTTGACCTCATCCGACTGAATTCAGAAAAGCAAAAAATCAAGAACGCCGGAGCGGTGATAATCATTTCACAAAGTGACGAAAAAAATCCACGTCATCTTATATGTGGTCCATCATATACGCTTCTAAGCAGTGGTCCGGCTGAAGATCGAAGACGCGGACTGCTATAAATACGAGCGGATCATAAGATCGTTTTACGCCGCCTTATTGCGATATGTTTACACACAAAAAAGGAGAAGCACATTGCCATTTACGATCAAAGAAAATATTTCGTGGGTTGGAAAGGTTGACTGGGAACTAAGGGCATTTCACGGGCAGGAGTACTCGACACATCGCGGCTCAAGTTATAATTCCTACTTGGTCAGGGACAAAAAAATAGCGTTGATCGATACGGTGTGGGGAACGTTTTCGCACGAATTCGTTGCGAGACTTAAAAGAGAGATCTCACTTGACGAGATTGATTTTGTAATAGCAAATCACGCAGAGCCTGACCACAGTGGTGCATTGCCGGAACTGATGCGCCATATCCCCGAAGCCCCGATCTACTGCACCTCCAAAGGCNNTCCTTTTCAGCAACGACGCGTTTGGTCAGCATATAGCAACGGAACTGATGTACAATGATCTGGTGGATCAAGCAGAGCTGTTTCAGGAAGCCATCAAATACTATGCGAACATCCTGACGCCGTTTAGTAAGCTGGTTGACAAGAAAATCAAGGACGTACTAGCGTTGAACGTTCCAGTAGACATGATCTGTCCGAGTCACGGGGTGATATGGCGTGATAACCCACTACAGATTGTGAAAAAATACGTTGAATGGGCAAACAACTATTCTGAAAACCAGATCACCGTAGCCTATGACACCATGTGGAACGGAACTCGTCGCATGGCTGAAGCGATTGCACACGGAATCGCGGCGGCCGATTCAGATGTAACCGTAAAACTGTTTAACATTGCCCGATCAGACAAAAGCGATCTGATCACGGAAATATTCAAATCGAAGGCGGTTCTGGTCGGATCTCCAACCGTGAACAAGGGAATCCTTTCCGCTGCGGCCGCTATCCTAGAAGAAATAAAGGGCTTGCGATTCCAGAACAAAAAAGCCGCTGCATTCGGCTGTTATGGATGGAGCGGCGAGGCTATAGCGGTCATATCTGAAAGGCTTAAAGAAGGCGGATTCCAGGTTTTGAATGACGGGATCATGGAGAAATGGAATCCGAATAGCAAAGGCATCGATAATTGTATCCGTTTTGGAAACGACGTGGCATTAGCCACGCGTTAGTGAATTTACTCAACTAGCACGCTGACGAAAGATGGGCTCAAGCCTTATTGGATTAATGACTAGTTACCTCTAAGCCATTTTCAATTTTTTATGCCCAGCATGGTCCAAAGAACGAATAACAAGTCGTCGAGTTGCTTCACGAATATGAAAGAAGACGTACCCTTGGCCCACGCGGGAATGGCGGCGCAATTTGACCTCCAGAAACAATATTATGCAGAAGGAAAAGTCTTCGCCCTCCAGATCGAATCAACCCTCCAATGTCCCCAATTATGTGACTATTGCTACGCGGGAAGCACCCCTGAGAGCCCTCAAGAGTTATCCTCCGCAACTATTCGGCAGCTATTGGACGCTGCGGCCGCTTTGAAGGTGCAGATGATAGACTGGTTGGGAGGAGACCCCCTTATGCGGAGGGACTGGGAAGCCCTCTGTACCTACGCCACCAGCTTAGGTCTAATTAACAACATCTGGACATCGGGCATCCCGCTCGCCAAACCGGGGGTCGCAGCAAGCGCGGTAAAAGCGACCAAAGGGGGATTTATCTCGACGCATTTAGATTCGCTCGATCGGGAACTCTACGGGATTTTGCACGGCGGGGAAAAACGTCGCGGAGATTTACGTCATATCGGATTAATCCTGAAAGGTATTAACAACTGCTTGGCAGCGGGGAAGGAGCCGGGGGGGATAGTCAATTGCATCACCTATACAACCCCATTGGCAGCTGGAGACGCCCGAGCGACAATCGCCTATTTTCAGGAAAAGTTCGGCATCAAGACTTGCGTCACATTATTCAACCCCGTAATCCAACGCAATGGAAATAGTTCTTGGGAACCGACCCACGCCCAGATAAAGGACATCTTTGACTTCCGTGACCGAGTAAATTACCCGAACGACCCCTCGTGCGGGCCTATGGATGCTTCGAAATTCTATTGTGGAACGCTCGTATGTGTGACTGCTGGGGGGTGGGTGGTCCCTTGTTCCGTGATCCGAACAGAAGAGTTTGGAAACGTGAATAAAGAAGAATTTTTAACCATTCTGGAGCGCGGGAGGCGAAGACTCCTATTTTTAGATTTCCGGGATCCTGCCAAACTCCCTGGCAATTGCAGCAGTTGCTGCAATAATTCCTTTTGTTTCGGGTGTCGGAGTAGCGCCTATTATTACGCTGGCGACTTAATGGCCGCAGACCCCAAGTGTTTTCAGTATAACCAATGTTCCACGAAAAAGAAGGGATCTGATTCACACGGAGGCTAGAGAAAGGATGAATGGACAATATGACGTTAGCGTTAACGACGTGAGTGCCGTTTACGCTGGACCAGGCGGAAAACTGTGGGAACTGTTAATGGGTGAAGAGATCCACGTCGGTGGGGCCGAACAGACAGATTATTTAGCAAAGAAAGCCGGCATCGATGAGAAAGGCAAGGATCTCATTCTCTTAGACATATGTTCTGCGCTCGGCGGTCCTGCCCGGCACCTGGTCGAAAAATATGGCATCAGAGTCATCGGAGTGGATATCACGCCGGAAATGATCGAAGAAGCCCAAAAGCGAACCATAGGTAAACCCTTCAAGGACAAGATCGAATATCGCCATGGTTCCGCCCTAGACTTGCCCGCTCACGCGAAATCTTTTGATGTCGTGTGGGGTCAAGATTCCTGGTGCTATGTCAGGGACAAGAAACGGCTCATAAACGAAACGGCACGAGTACTCAAGTCCGGTGGGACTTTAGCGTTTACGGATTGGATTTGGGGTTCGGTACAAGCCCCCCCAAATGAGGCGGATTTCCTCATGGCGTTTATGGTATTTCCCGATATGCAGACCTTGGATGGTTATGCAAATTTGATTCGGGCAGCAGGACTGAAGCTAAAAGAACAAGAAGACCTGAGTGTTGATTTCGCGCAGAATATGGATCAATACTTGGTTACCCTAAAGAAGAACAAGGGGAACATCATTGCAGGCTTTGGCAATGATCTGTATAATGAAGCGGAAAAGGGCATAATAGCTTGGAATAAGGCCGCTCACGAAAAGAAAGTTGGAAGAGGCCTCTGGATTGCAACTAAAACGTGAATCTGTCGAACCTAAGTCTCGCGAAGCAGAACATGGATCAATAAAGAATGTCGTTATCATATTTTCTAAGGTTCCGCTGACAGGGACCGTAAAAACTCGCCTTATCCAAGATTCCTGTTTGGATGCAGAGGATGCGGCCGTACTCGCCGAGGCGATGTTGAAGGATACGATAGCACTTTCCGCCGAAAGTAACGCGAGCGAAATCGTGATTGGATTTACCCCTGCAGACAAACGGGAATCCATGGAGCGTATTGTAAAGGAAGTCGTGAAGGAGAGACATTTAGAAAGACCTATTACATTTCTCACCCAAAGCGGCACGAATTTTGATGAGCGATTTGGGTCCGTGGTCTCCGCAGCTTTTGCCATGGGCTCGGAAAATTTAGTAATTTTAGGCGCAGACCTCCCTTATTTACCCCCGGATATTATAAACCGCGCATTCTCATTTCTCATGGAAGATAGGAGCAATAATTCAGTGGTTCTCGGTCCCGCTGGCGAGGGGGGCATCTATCTCGTGGGAATTACACGGCATTTCGATCCGGAATATTTTTCAAAATACCAGCTGTTTTCCGGGGGCGTAGAAATCTCTCAATTCATGACACTTTGCAAAAATGAAGGAAGGGTTCTAAAATTACTCCCCGCATTCACTGATGTTGATATTGAAGGAGATCTGGTCTCCCTCCTGCTTTATATTGATGCTATGAAAATCGCGAAGAAGTTCGAAGGGTTTTATTTTCCTAGTTACACCGCAGATGCAATAACCAAGCTCAGATTGATCGTCTTAGAGCATAGAGGAAAAACTAGGCATCGAAGGATTGGCATAATGCGAGCGTGAGCGGGTTGCTAATTTCCACTATAACTATAACTTTGAATGAGTCCACAAATCTTTTACCAAACCAACTGTGACGGAAATGGGACGAGTATCCAAGCGCATTAAAGCTATTGTTGTTTTGTTACATGCTCGCACGCTAATGCAATCTCTTTCCGCTTATGTGAATGAAGAAATATAAGCAATTGAAAAAGAAATCTTAATACTCTATCACCTAATTCCTTATTGTGATAGACGCAGAACCTCTAATTACCGTCATTATCCCAACGTTTCGCAGGCCGAAGTTGTTACGAAGAGCGATCTTAAGTGTACTAAACCAGACGTTTTCAGCATTTCAGGTATGCGTGTACGATGACGCCTCAAATGATAATACACAAAAAGTTGTGACTGAACTAGCAGAAGCTGATTCAAGAATCAAATATTACTGTCACGAACAAAACATAGGCGCTGTAGCAAATTTCAATTATGGACTAAAAGAGGTGAATACCCCCTTTTTTTCGTTTCTCAGTGATGATGACCTACTTTTGCCACATTTTTTTGAAGCGGCTATGCAGCCTCTCAGCTCTAATCCTGACGTCATGTTTTATGCAGGGTTGACCATCCAAGTTGAAGATAACAAGATCGCCGGTATTTCGAAAAACGGCGGTCGCTTTGGATATTTGTCCCCTCCTGGTAGTCTACTAGACATATTAGACCAGCAATTAATGTGGAATTCGATTGTTTTCAGATCAAAGGTAGTGGATTGCGTTGGCGTGTTAGACATTGACGTGGGTGGACCAGCAGACATAGACTTTGAGTTCCGCGTTGCTGCGCATCATCCAGTTATTATCTCAAATGAGCCGAGTGCAATTTACACGCTGCACTCACAGAATTTCTACGCCCGTTCGTCTGATTATAAACTATATTTGCCTGGGTTCAAACTTATTATTAATAAAATGATGTCAGATGAATCTCTCTCATTAGATACCAGGATTCAAGTCAAGAATAGACTTAATGCGTGGTTAGCCAACATTCTTATCGCGCTAGCAGTGCGAGCAAGCCTGAAGGGAGAGTTTGACAATGTCTCTGCTATTGCGGAAATATTGACGCGTTTCTGCAATAAAAAAGCGACGGCCCTTCTTCTTGTTGGCCGATTAAAACTGAAAGAATCAAGTGAACCGGCTTTTTTTTTGGTATGTTGGATAGAACGGTGGTTACGGTTCATTTTTCCGCTTAACATAATAAACAAGATAAAACTCAAACAGCTTCAAAGGAAATATGGAGAATATTTGCGCTACCTTGATACGTGACTAGATCTCTTTTTGATAAGCGAAGCCCCGAGCCGCTAGCAACTTTCATTCTCGTCTTTTCGCGAAATAACGGTCACTAGAATGGCATCAACGTGCCTTTCAGAATTGGATTTCAGCGAGAGGCGTATTGACAGCATCCTTTCAGCTAAACTCTTTGTTTGCTAAGCAAAACGGCAGCGGTTTAAAAAAACATTGCGACCGCAACGCCCATCTTGCCTAGTGTTTTGTTCAGTTCCCTGCTCGTCGATTTGTCTTAGCCGATTATGAAAAGCGGCGGATTTGAAGGATGATGCCTAATCGACAAAAAAATCGATTTATGAAAAAAAAGACTTATCAATCTTGTTGGAGACCGAGGCAAAATAAAGAACAGCTGAAAGCTATTTGAGCGTTCATAACAAGTTTATTACGATGTCTGTACTTCCAGCACACCAGACGACCGTGATAGGCAGTATGCCCAATTTGTCCCCCAAAGAGGCTCTTCAGGCGCTTGAACAAGTTCCACTCACTATTCCAGCCTGGCCGCAGTTGCCGAGACGGTCATTTAAGGAAGCTATGATTCCTCAGTACACCGAAGCGTTTCCGGGTATTCGAGTCGATGAGGTCGCGAAGCGCATCTGGGTGCAGGTTGATGATGACCTACCCAACGCCATGGTTGAGTTTTATGAACACCTTGTCGCGGAGCATGTGGACGCCTTTGCGATTTCCGAAGAGTACGCCGCCGGCCTGCATGGCATGTTGCGACAGTTGGCCGCTGCCAATATGAAACTTCCATTTCTGAAAGGGCAGGTTACAGGCCCCTTTACGTTCGGGTTAGGGCTGGCGGATCAGGAACGCCGCTCGGTCTGGTTCGACGAGCAATATCGCGACATTGTGCTGAAAGGTCTGGGCATGAAGGCGCTCTGGCAAATTCAGCAATTGCAGCCCTACACTGAGCAAGTGGTGATCTTCTTCGATGAGCCGGTGCTTGCCGCGTTAGGCACTGCCGCATACATGACGATTCAGGATGATGATGTGATTAATGGATTGAATGAAGTCTTTGAAATTGCTCACAATGCCGGCGCGTTGGTGGGCGTGCATTGCTGCGGCAACATGGATTGGGGCCTGCTTGCCGGTACCAAGATTGACATCATTGCCTTTGACGCGTATTCTTATGGCACTAAAGTGGCGCTGTATCCTGACAAAATTCAGGCCTTTTTGGAACGCGGCGGGATCTTGGCTTCCGGCCTAGTGCCGACCGGTGATGTCGAGAAACTGCGCGCCGAAACGCCCGATAGCCTCAAGGCGAAACATGAAAGCCTTATCCAGGAATTTGTCGGCAAGGGGATTGCTGAAAATCTGTTACGTGAACAATTTCTTTTCACGCCTTCCTGCGGCATGGGCACACTCTCAGAAAGCGATACGGCGATAGTGCTGAAACTGCTTGCTGCAGCCCAAACCTTTTAGGATTGGGCGCGTTTTTCAACGGGATGGGGGGTTACATAAAAATAATACGCCTGTTATTAAGGAGTTCTTCTTCTTGTGCCCCGAACAGGACATCATAGTAGGATTTGGGTTGGGCTATCCTGATGTTACCTATTATCGAACTGCGCCACTGGAAGATGTTCAAGTAATCTGGAAATAAAGAGTAAATTGTTTGAGATATCGAAGCGAAAGAATGGAAAAGAGACTATAGATCTAACTAAATATAATCACTGAGATAATGGGTGAATCAAAATGAGCGATTTCACAGAATTAATAATGTCCAGACGCAGCGTGCGCAAATATAAAGAAGCGCAAATCCCAGAAGAAAGTTTGCAGGCAATTTTAAAGGCCGGCATCTTTGCACCAAACGGTGGAAATACACAACTGTGGCATTTCACCGTTCTTCAAAACCAGAATACGTTAAAAGAACTGAACGAGTTAATAAGAAACGCATTTGCTAAAAATGCAGGTTCTGATAACCGATTTATCAAGGGTGCCGCAAAAGTAGCACAGAGCGATATGTACTGCTTCTATTATGGGGCGCCTACACTAATCCTTGTATCTGGCGACGTCGCTAATCCAAATGCTATGGCCGACTGCGCGTGTGCGGTTGAGAATATTTTACTTGCAGCTCATGCAGAAGGGATTGGTTCTGTATACATTAACGCGCCGACGTGGTTTGATGATGATCCAGAGGTTAGAGCATCATTAACAAAGATTGGTGTACCGCAGAATTATCATGTATGTGCATCCGCAGCTATTGGTTATTCTGATGCACCGCCAGTAAAGGGGATCCGTAATGAAGATGTTGTAAATTATGTTAGATAATAAATCTAATTCACGAGCATTGAGCTGCCCCCGGAAATGGTTTCCATTGCCGAACGTCATTGAGCGTTGTTGAACATAAGCTTGCATTTATGAAATGAGGTGTAGCACGGCGCCTCTCGGCGGTTAAAAAAAGTCTTACTCCAACACACGCATTTGAACAGAATCGCACTCACAATCTGGATAACGGAAATCGGTGACAGAAATGCTTTATCGGAAGATGAAAAAGGCCGCACCTGGCCTCTCCATCCTCGGGTTCGGGTGCATGCGGCTCCCCCTGAAAGAAAGCGGGCAGATTGACGAGGATAAAGCAACCGGGATGATCCGGTACGCGATCGACCACGGTGTGAATTATATCGATACCGCGTATCCCTATCATAACGGTGAAAGCGAACCAGTCGTCGGGCGTGCACTCGCCGAGGGGTACCGCGAAAAGGTGCATCTCGCGACTAAGCTCCCCAGCTGGCTGATAAAATCCCGGGAGGAAATGGACAAGTATCTCGATGAGCAGCTCACCCGGCTCAGAACCGACTCCATCGATTTTTATCTCTTACACGGGCTCAATGAGCCGTTTTGGGAGAACCTCTCGGCTCTCGGCGTCACGGACTTTCTGGACGATGCCATCGCGGACGAGCGGATCCGCTATGCCGGGTTCTCTTTCCATGACAACACGAAGGTCTTCAAGGAGATCGTGAAAAGTTACGACTGGACATTTGCCCAAATCCAGTACAATTTCATGGACGAGCGCTACCAGGCAGGGACGAAGGGGCTGAAATACGCGGCGAAGAAAGGGCTTGGCATCGTGGTCATGGAGCCGATCCGGGGCGGTCTGCTTGCCAGGGATCTTACTGGTATCTCAGAGATCTGGAAGAAGGCAGACGTCCAACAAACCCCCGCAGAATGGGCGCTCCGCTGGGTCTGGAACCATCCGGAAGTGACCGTCGTCCTCTCCGGCATGTCGGCACCGGAGCAGGTCCGGCAGAATGTTGATAGTACAAAAAACGGGTTACCGAACTCATTGACGAAGGCAGAACTCACCCTGTTCAAGAACGTAAAAGAAGAGTTAGAGAAGCGGATCATAATCCCATGCACCGGATGCAAGTACTGCATGCCGTGTCCGCATGGTGTGAGCGTCCCAGAGTGCTTTGAATATTATAACAGGGGGCACATGTACGAAGACGAGGAACAGACCCGGCGGATCTATGTAGCGTTCCTCGGCGGTGCCATGGACGGCACTCCAAAGTACGCGTCCCTCTGCGAGGAGTGCGGGGAGTGCGAAGAGAAATGCCCCCAGAGTCTCCCTATCCGCGATAACCTGAAGACCGTAGTGAAATATTTCGGTAAATAATATGAAGCGGGGCGCGACATCTAAAGCGCCAAATGCATAACGTCCAGCACATACAATAACGATTTTGCTATGCGCCTAGCTAGGTGGTTACGGAGACGCTCGGATTATGACGGCTATGGTACCGCAATGTTATTTCTGTAAGCTTCACGAGCAAGGTATGAAATGCGCCAAATATGACCAAATCGCCCCCGAAATATTGGTTAACCTAAAGAAGTGCACGTTTAAAGAAGATACTGACCCTAAGGAGGGCAAACGATGACGTTAACAGAGCGCGTAGTAAAATATGGGTTTATCTTCTTTATTGGCGCCGCCTTGACAGTGGGGGGCGTTTGCGGCCTTATGGCCATATTCGGTTTTATATTCGGCGCGCTCTGAATTCTAAACACGCCAACCAAACGCGCTAAAAGCGAAGGTTTAAGCTGGCAGTACTTGTATTTCAAGCCGTATACTGGCGTTGTAGAGACTCGTCGTTATGAGGTTTCGATGGTGTTACACGCTTGCTAGCGCCACGAATCTAAAGCCGATGAGCGCAGCCCACTTGAGCCCCTAAACAGATTTTTCGCTCTTGCTTGCAAAGAGCTTCACATACTCCCGGTAGCCCTCCTTCTCCAGGTCCTCTTTAGGGATAAACCGAAGCGCCGCCGAGTTCATGCAGTAACGCTGCCCCATGGGCGCGGGCCCGTCGGGAAAAACGTGACCCAGGTGGGAATCCGCGCGCTTGCTTCTCACTTCGGTCCTCACTGCGAAGAGCTTCCTGTCCTTTCTCGTCGTGACGTTCTCCGGGTCCAGGGGTTTAGTGAAGCTTGGCCATCCCGTCCCAGAGTCGTACTTGTCGAGCGAGCTGAAGAGAGGCTCTCCGGATACGATGTCAACATAAATCCCCTCCCTTTTGTTGTCATCGTATTCTTTTTGGAAGGGCGGCTCAGTGCCTTCGTGCTGCGTTACCTCATATTGAAGCGGCGTGAGCTTTTTTCAGGGTGGCGTCATCGGGCTTGGAATAGGTCTTTTGTCCGCTCGGGTTGCCGCCGGGGTTGGTGCCCGTCGTCTTCCCCCTTTCCCCAGGTCTTATCGAGGAACTGGTCACGGCCGGAGCCCGATCGGTAGATCTTATACCTTACGGGGCTTTTCTTGTGGTAATCCTGGTGGTAAAACTCAGCCTCGTAGAACCTTGAGAATTTCACAATCAGCGTGACGATAGGCCTCGTGAACTGACCGGATTGTTCAAGATCTGCCTTCGATGTCTCCGCGATGCGCTTCTGTTCCTCATCGTGGTAGAAAATCGCCGTCCGGTACTGAGGGCCCCGATCAGCAAACTGCCCGCTCGGATCCGTCGGATCTATATGATGCCAGAAGATATCCAGGACCTGCTCATAGCTCACCTTTGAAGGATCGTAGTATACCTGTACCGCTTCATAGTGGCCCGTCTTTCCCGTTGTGACCTCCTCGTAGGTGGGGTTTTCCTTCTGACCACCGGTATAGCCCGATATGATCTTTGCAACACCAGACACGTTTTCAAAATCGGAAGCTATGCACCAGAAACAGCCACCCGCGAGGGTTGCGACCTTCAAATTTGTCTGATCTTCTTTCATGGGATTGTTAACCTCTTGTTCTTTTGCCTATGTCCTAACACGCGCTTAGTGCGAATATCAGCGAAAACATGATGATAAGGATTGTCACTGGAATTCTTCTGTCTCGTTTCGTAGACGGCCCCGACCAGCGAGGGGAAGGCCCACTGCGGGGCGATCACTTTCGAGCGCGAACGGGGAAAGGCACGACATTCACGTGACACGACCTCAATTAGCTCAGATTGATCTTCTCGCCACTCCTTCAGAAGACGTCGGTGACTTTTGGTTGACTTTTGGTTGACTTTTGTGACGTTCTCGCAAAAACGTGCGTCGCAGATCAGTGTTGGTAACCGCTATGGCTCCTGCTCTGGCTGAGGTAGGCACGCACTGCTCCGAGACATTTATGTCCTTATTTCAGGTTCGACACTAAGGAAACACTGCAGCATACTGCAACCTATGCACAACGAAAAAAAAAGAAATTTTACGTATTCAAGGCTGTAACTGAGTTGTCACGCGAATAAGGAAGCAAGCCCGCCTATGAACAATATGATAACTCCGATCCAAGCTAACCAAAGTACTAGACCCGGAAGTAGGAATAAAAGGATCGCGAGTATAATCGCAAGTAGGATCAACCCACCGCCACTCGCTTGTCTTGTCTCAACCATGATTTTCACCTCCTGTTGAATATGTTTAATCGTTATATTTATCTGTTTCTTTATTAAGTGGAAAACATTGAATTTAGGAGTTTCTTTAGGGTTTAGACGTTCGCCGCAAGCGTCGATATTTGGACGCATAACCATTATCTTAGCGACGCTCGGCCCAACGGGCCACTGAATAGTAAACAAAACCTCTAGGAAACAATTTCTATTCTGTCACTCTATGCCTTCCTGGGTCAGGTCGTGAACGGACCCCGTAACGGCCCTTAAATAGAAAAAAGAAAAGGGGCTTTGCCCCTACTACGCCTTGACTACAACGGTGTGCGCTGCGCGGTCTCCAGTCCGCTGTCTCTTGTCCGATGTCCATATAAGGATTGCACCGAGCAAGAACGGAATAATGAACGGTATTGCGTCGATGATCAGCAGTAAGGAACGCACGAGTGCGTCGACATAGCCAATCTTTGAACCGTCCTCTTTGACCACTTTGATCTTAAGGGCCATCATTCCCACCGTCTGTCCATACGCTCCCAAGAGGAGCGTGAAGTAGAAGAGCACGATGAGTGCTGATATGAGGCTGCCAACTCCTGCGAGCGGATTCGCTGTGGTGGATACGTGAAAGGTTCCGTTAGTAAAACTCGCGCTGTTGAAGACGGACGTTTCCAAAGGACTGGCGAAAACTGACGCTATAATGCCCGCAATAATGACATCAATAAGAAGAGCTACGAATCTGACACCGACGCTACGGTACTGCAGCGGGGCTGGAGTCATTTCAGGCGCTGGAGTCATTTGGGGCGCTGGAGTCATTTCATTTGCCATTCGTTCACCTCCTTGTGGCTTTATCGCATAACTACGTGTTTGGCAGGTAAAAACCTATGGATCGGATGCAAACACGCGCCCCTACTTGTTGCACATATGCGATATTTTGGCTACAGGTAATCATCATCAGTTTGTTTTTCACGCATCGTACTAAAAGCAAAAACTTAAGTCAGAGCCGTCCGCAACCTGCTCCTATGCCGTTCGTTCATCAACCTGAGTATATACCTGGAATTCCAGCAGCCACCATTACAACCCCCACTAATAACACGCGGGTGGAAAACTCAGTATTTGTTAAGGGCACCGCCCAAAACATTGGGGAAGGACAATATTGGCTATGGCTTGTATCATATGATTACAACGCGAACCGCTATTACCCGCAAGAAGGACCCGTTGCTGTCTCCTCAAACGGTCAATGGGAGCTAACTGCATCTTTTGGGAACAACGGAAGGCATGATATTACTGCGCTCGCTGCAGATAAAAACGCCAACGAAATTCTCTCACTATACCAAGCGGCTAGTGAGTCGAGTGGTGATTATCCGGGGTTGCCTGCCCTTCCTTCAGGAAGCATAACGCTGGCTTCAGTCACCGTATCTAGAACGTAGCTTAACCCTGTGCTTTTCCGTTCAAGCAGGTTTACTATAGTAAGAGACGAAAGCACTACGCAGATCTAGAAGGGACATTCATCCAAACGATCAGATTTGAGAGTGGAGAGGCGTTGGCAGGCGCCTGTATTAAGCTCCGGTTCACAAGGTTCTTTCCCGTTTGTAAAGCTTGATAAACAATTATGTCGTGTATGTGACTATTTTTGCCCAACACGCCCTACTTCCAGCCCAAAAAATTTAATCTGCGATCTTCGCGCCTATTATCCTCACCTCTTTCGCTGGCCGATCCATAGCGCCAGTCTTCACTTTGCCCATCTTCTCCACCACATCCATTCCCGCAACAACCTTACCGAAGACCGGATGAGCTTTGTCCAGGTAGTTGTTGTTTACCAGGTTGATGAAGAACTGGCTACCGCCCGTGTTCGGACCGGCGTTGGCCATGGCGATGGTCCCCCGATCGTTGCGGTTGTGATCAGTGAACTCATCCTTGATAGCGTAACCAGATCCACCACGGCCAGTGCCCGTGGGGTCTCCGCCCTGGATCATGAAGCCGTCGATGATCCGATGGAAGATGGTGCCGTCGTAGAATCCCTTCTCCACTAGCTTTCGGAAGTTGCCCGCGGTAATGGGCATATCATCAAAAAGCTCCAGGGTGATGTCCCCCATGCTGGTGTTCAATAATACCTTGGTCCTGCCCGTCTGCGAAGTGCCTTTTGCCATATCTTTATCCCTCTATCACGTATCTTGAAGTCTCCATTTCTGGTTGATGAATCGTCATTCAGATTATCGATATAAAAAATTAAGGGAGACTGCGGCCCGTATTATCCTCACTTCCTGCGGATCCTGATCATTGAGCCTTAGATAAAGTGCCGTCATATTTGTGCTGTAATCACATTCTTGAATTGATCCTGCTATCTTACCACTTGAAGTGGTGGCTGACCAGCAGCGTTTCGAGGAGATCATGGGCATAGCATATAAATTGTGCGGGGGCCCCAATCAAGACTGGTCGTCAATATGACGGGCAATTCAAACAATTTGGCTGTTTTTGCCAGCCCTAAAACGTTGTTTCTGAATTCTTCAGGGGATGCGTAACGTACCAATTGCATCAGTCCCACTTGGTGGTCAATGAACAGTAACGCCGCATTTCCTGAAGTTAACGCTTCGTAGGGGCCTTCATTTTCCTTGTGTTTCGTCATCTTCATTCTCCCATTTCATCTGTCCTGCAAGGTTCTTGTACAGCATTAGAAAACCTCTTACGGATTTAATAGCACAGCTCGACGCAAAAGATATTCCTTGGTGTGGCGCCACAACTACAAGCGCTTAGTAATCTTGGAGATCGTTCATTAGAAAGGAGAGACGTTATCATGAGCCAAACCAGAAGGGTTGTAAGGAGTTGGAAGAGCGCGCCCACCATCGAAGGGGCAGGAGTCCATTTGAAGCGGGCGCTTGGCTTTCAAGGAGCGTCCCCGGAACTCGATCCGTTCCTTCTGCTGGATGACTTCCATAGTCACACTCCGTCAGAATATCTGCCAGGGTTTCCGTGGCACCCGCACCGCGGAATCGAAACCATAACCTACGTTTTGGAAGGAATGGTCGCGCACGGTGATAGCATGGGGAATAAGGGGACTATCAGCGCTGGCGACATGCAATGGATGACCGCCGGCAGCGGAATAATCCACCAGGAGATGCCGGAAGGTGGGGCAGATGGTCGCTTGTGGGGCTTGCAGCTGTGGACCAACCTCCCTCGCTCCCATAAAATGATGACGCCCCGTTATCGGGAGATTAAAGCTGAGGACATCCCAGAAGTCGTTGTTAATTCCGGTTCTCGCATAAAGGTGATCTGTGGCACAGTGGAGGGGGTCCGCGGGCCGGTTCAGGACATAATCGCCGAGCCAGAATACCTTGACGTCACCGTGCCCCCTCATTCCCGTCTCCAGCACCGCGTTACATACGGCTATACGGCATTCGCTTATGTGCTCGACGGGGCTGCTTATTTTGATGAAGAGCCGAAATCACCGTCTGAAACAGTCAGCAGAGGCGCATTACAGCGGGAGCCGCGCGGGAGCTTACACGGTCCAGAGAGCGTAATCGAGTACGAGCGTGAACGGCATGAGATATCAGTAAGCACCGAAAATGATGGGGCACGCTTTATCCTCATCACCGGACAACCCATTGGCGAGCCTGTTGCGTGGGCGGGCCCCATCGTGATGAATACGCAAGAAGAGCTTCGCACAGCTTTCCGAGAGTATCGCGAAGGCACGTTTGTCAAAAAGTAGAACGACTGTCGTTACCGGTTATTGCAGATCGCTCGTGCTGTCTGCGGTTTCTGTCGAGCATAGCGCGCGCATGAGTGGCTGATGCTGGGGCGACAGAGATGAATGAAGACGGATTTGGGCCTGAAAAGCTGTTTGCCAGGGAAGCTTTATTTGCGGCTGTCGTTGCCGAAATAAGGGGATATTGAAAGCATGTGGGATGAAGAATCAGAAGAATCAATAACAGGATACTATCCGAAGACCGGATCCTATGTTGTGGAAGATCGCTATGAGTTAGTGAATGATGGGAATGCGACATTGGAGATCGTTTATGTGAACCCGGCACTTGAGGGCATGCCTAAGTTAGATAGCGCTTCTGTTACGTTAATTAGGTCTTTTGAGCTATCGAACAGTGAACCAGAGAAAAAAATCAAGCTCAAGAATGTGTTAATCGACGGGCAGTTCAAGGTCGTGCTTCCGGACACAGCTTTAAGACCAACAGGATACATCGGGAATGCAAAGCCAGACAGTGATGCAGAGAGGTATCTCTTCTTGGATAGTAGATTTACGTTGACGGATCTGTATACCCTTCCGTTACCTACCGTCACCATCAAAGGGAAGTTCAAGCATCTGGAATCAGAGAGACTCTATCAAATCACGATAGAAAGGGCATTTTTGACTCAAGACCTCCCCGGGTCGTTCTTCAGACGGCCATTAGAGAAGGCCACCTATAACTTCATAGCGACGGATGCAACCATTAGCCCAATGTCAGGAGGCTACCAGCAATAACGTTCATAGGCCGTCGCCTCACCTTCTTAGACCAGTGTCGGCAATAAGGATTGCCTACTGAGAGCATGCGCCCCGCAGTATCTGACGTTCATCTTCAGTCTTGAAAGAGCTCTTTTATCTCGTCCTGAACCACGAAAGTCACGGTCGCGATCCGTGCCGAAAAAATGGCGAATTTGATCTCGCTAGTTTTAGTGAAGACCGCTCTGATCGATAGACAGATAGTGCCGTGTGTTCAATTTACCTATCGACATCACGGAGAAAAATAACTCTTTTTCCGCTTTCCTTTAATAAGCTACTGCACAGCGTGACGCGAGACCGTCTCCATTTCAGGTCAAATCGGGGCCTGAAGGCAATCTGCGCGAGGGGCACGAATATGAAAAAGTGGATGTAGCTCTGCAACATCGATAGATTTATTCACTCACCGTCAATACCCTCAAGAACTTCTTCTATGATCTCTCTCACCCGTCTATTGGTCATCGCAGCAGAACGGGCCAGTCTCGTTTCAGGGAACGAAACGTCTTTACACAGTTGATCTAGGTCTTCTTTCTCGTGGTTGAGCAAGTCAATAACCTCTAATAACCTCTCTTTCATTTATTCACCTTCCATATTAGGTAGGAGCTCATAACAGTCAGCTATTAATTCTTTGATTGTGTGAAGGTCTTCTTGCGTTGCCTCTTGAGCCATGGCTCATTCCCACAACTTTTGTAATGATCATCAGCATTTAATCCTTCGGTGACAAAATACAGGTACCGATGATCATCACATACTACAAAAAAGAAGGGTAGTGCGCGACCGTTTAGACGGCTTTTATCTCAAAGTGCGAGCGCGCAGCGTGCACGCTACGGCAGTTTTGATAACTTCCTCCTTTTTCGACGTATCAAACGCGCGCAGCTCTCGAGCTCTCCAGCTTAAGCCTTTATAAACTAACAGGGAAGAATGAAGCGTATGGCTGAACCGCGGGACACTGTTGAAATTGTAAATGTGGTTGCATCCACCGGCATTGGACAAGAAATAAACCTCAAGCAAGCAACGCTTGCTTTAGATGGCGCAGATTACGATCCTAAACGGTTTCCGGGCCTTGTCTATCGCACCAAGGAACCGAAGACCGCTGCACTAATCTTTCGATCGGGAAAAATCGTTTGCACTGGCGCAAAGAGTATAAATGATGTGTACAAGGGTCTGGAAAAGGTATTTCAAAGTCTACGAAATATCGGAATCGACGTGCAGGGAACGCCGGAGATCAAGGTGCAAAACATCGTCGCGTCAGCAGATCTTCACTCAGTTTTGAATCTAAATGCAATTGCCACCGGTCTCGGGCTTGAGAACATTGAGTACGAGCCCGAACAGTTTCCCGGCCTCGTCTACCGGTTATCGGATCCTAAAGTGGTGATTCTTTTGTTTGGTTCCGGCAAACTTGTCGTCACGGGCGGAAAAAAGCCCGAAGATATGGTCAATGCGGTCGATCGAATCGTTGAGGAGCTTAACAGCTTAAGCCTTCTACGCTGAATGATAATCCCTGAATCAGGACGCTCAAAGGCACCGATTGTATCTGCGCGAGCGTGAGAGTAGGAGTGTTCAGTATGTGTGCTCCCAATCAACGGATGACGATTCTCGCGGGATTTTGGATCCCTAATTTCCGCGATTGGGCCCTTTCAATGCTCTTCTTGCTGGCCGCTCAAAGTACCTTTCTGGGTTAGCTTGCCGCAACGGAATCTCATCACTTTAAACTGCGCTTCGCGATAACCGTCTCTGTAGATTTCGAGCATAGGAATCCCAAGCTTCTCTGCGTCGTGCGTGCACATTACCTGCTGCAACACGTCAATGATCTGGCGGAGAGGTGGCTCCGCAGCGCTTTCCGCGTCTATGGGCCTATGCGGCTCAGTCAGAATCGACATGACAAAAGCAGCGAGGGTCTGGGCTAGCTGCTCTCTTAACTCAAGCGCAAACGTCCGCAAATACGATCCGTCAAGCCGTTCGGCTCTGGCGAGGCAGTAGCTGCAGGCCACCCCGTAAATGACCATATACATTAGTTTAGCGTCTAGCCTGGCCCGTTCAGCGCTTTCTATTAGCTCTTCCAGCGGTATTGTGTGCATGTATGCAGCAAAGAGCTTGTAGAGGGTTTGCTTCGTCTCGCCTATACTGGTTCTGGGCTGGGTTGCTTGCACAACTCTACTATTGCCGCTACGGGTGATAATCCTGCGGCGAGAACGTGTTGAAAGTGAAGAAAAGGTAGAGAGGCTGACAGATTGGGCCCCACCCTATTAGACGTTCAGCGCATTGCAGCAAAAGACTGCTAGTGGTCAAATGCCCAAAGACTTGATACAGGATCGCAAGAAAATAAACCCGGGCTGCGACCGGCTGAATCACTGCAAGCGGTATAAACTGCCTTAGGGCTTTGACCAAACACTATATTATCTTGTTAATACTATTTTAAGGCTTTGAAAATGATCAGTTTTTTGATAAAGAAAGCCCCTCACGAACCCTGCAACGCCTGTGACTCTTGCATCAGGTTCTGCACCTGTGGATAGAGCGACCCTTCGCCGCGCACGTGGGCGTTGACCGCCACGATAGTGTTCTGCCACATCGCCCAAAGCTCATGGTCGTCCAACAGGATCGCGCCCTTTAAAAGATACTCGTAGTAGCTGTCGATCCCGCACCCGACAGAGCTGTCTTTGCCTAGCCACACGCCGGTCTCGACGTCGACCATCGATCCGACCAGGCCGATCCGAGAGCGGCGATTATAAAGCGCGACCATCGCCCGTTTGGCAGCCGCGAAATATTTTGGGTCGCCGGTGAGGCGGGAGAGGGCCCCATACTCAAGGACATAGGTGCCAATCTCGGCGGGGTTCGTGAAGCGGCAGCGGGTCTTGTGAGTTTTGAGGTTGACGAAGCGATGGGGCTATGCCGGTGTTTGAGTCAAAGACGGGGAACATGCGGTCGGCGAGGTCGATGGCAAGCTCGAGGAAGCGGGGGTCGCCGTCGAGTTGCTGGGCGGAGATCAGACCTCCCAGGATACGAATGGCCACCTCTAAGTGCTGGACCTCCATGTTGAGGTCGAAATCGAGCTGGGACAGGATCAAGTCCTGGGCCTGTGCCGCCTCGGCAGTCATGCCCCTCATGATCATGGTGTCGAAGGCGTCGACCGGGGTTATGAGCAAGGTGGTTGGGTACCAGTCGGAGTAGGTCTTGGACAGCGGCTTGAGCTCGTCGTGGCCCCAAGCGCATTGCTTGTAGGCGTTCCAGGCGTAGAGGAACTCTGCGCGGAGACGGTCTGGAGAAATGGGGGCAGCGTTCTCGGAGGGGTCGTCAGAGTGAGAGATGGATCGGCAGGACATCAAGGTGTTATGCACAGTGTTTTCCTTATAGAATCCGGGTTTAGCCATTGAACCTGTTTCTGTACTGAGTTTCAGAGGGTTGCCGCATTTCTTACAGAATCTTGCGTTAATTGATGCTTGCGTTTTGCAGAAGCGACAAGATCTCGTTTCATGGTTCATGTTTCTTTCATTGTCGATATGTCGTCGCTGAGGATAACCTCTTCTTTCATGAATTCCATAAACGTAATTCTCCGTTGCGGTTTGTATAATCGACAGCAATTAGCTAATTCCGTGACTTGCTCACAGTTACGTTGATTCGATCTCTCGTAGATCTGGAAACCATTTCCTCTTCAGCAAAGACAAAGTGGCATCGTCCCAGTGAGGCGGAGGCCCACACGGGTTATCGTTGGTTAACGGTCGAGCGAAGGTGTCGAGTTCAAAGGGAATCTCGTGCACACGACGGTTTCAAGGCCGCTCACGGATGTGCGTCCGAGCATTCAAGGGCTCGTTAAAGACCTCCGCTGCTCGTTGGTTTTAATCACGTTACGACAATTCCTAAGACGATTATCACGATTCCAGCCAGCGCTCTCACGTACCGCTCGCCGTCGAACCACATGTTGTGGTACTGTCCGTGTTTGACCAATACACTTGCAACTCCGTCCACGGCAACATAAATTCCGATAGCTATAAGCACGACGTTAAACCATTGAAGCACCATTTCCTTTTCCCCCTTTTATGAAACGTCAGTACGACCTTTTCATGCCATAACTCTATCGAGACCGTGTGGCAAATGATGGCGTGAAGATGAAAAAGCTGGGAAGAAGTCAGTCTGGCATCTCTGCTGCACCATTCCTGACCGAACTGCGTGCACAAACGTTGAATGTGGCCAGAGAAAAGCTCGCGGCCCGAGATCTGTCGTTTAGCCTCACAGAAAAAGCTCAGTGCGCACAAGTTGCTTGATTTGGGCATGAACGGGCTGAATGTCGCTGGCGCACTCTTCTTCGCAGGATCGCTGATCCTTTTAAGAACCGTTACTGCTGAAGGGGTTCGGCAGATATCTGATGAGAACATCGCCGGGCACGACGCCGTCTCAATGAACAGTCGTGGTCTAACCGCGTTCTCCCTGTCGCCTTACCAGTTCGTCGTCGAATCGATAAATATCGGGCACCAATCGTTCAGGACGTATTTTCTCCCGAAGTTCTACACAGCACGCCTCGAGTTGCTCCACTCGCCTTTTGAGATCTTCAACATCGTCTTCGATCAAGTTGCTCAACCTCCGTTATAAGAGATTTTGAGTCGCAACCAAGATAAAAAGACCGCAGCTTCTGTTAGAGTACCGATCCCTTGCGGCGCATCTCATGACTAACGATCCTAGAAGAAGACTGCGAGTGACAGCCGACATACTGCAGTGGCCAGTCATCCCTCCTTCGGCGTGCGGCGCTTAGAGCCGTGGTGCCTTCACGGTGATCGTAACGACGTTGCTCGTGGCCTTAGCGTAGGTGGCGTTGCCCGCGTAGGTGGCGCGGAAGTAGTAGATGCCAGCTGGCAGTGATTTGGAGAAGGTGTAGGCGCCTTTAGCGTTGGTGGTGGCAGCAATGTTTGAGGCGAGTTCCCAGTGGGTCTTGTCGGTTGAGATCTGGAGATCGACCTTGGCGCTACGGCGGGGGGTTGAGCCTTGCGTGAGGGTACCTGAAAGGGTGGTGGGTTGGCCAGCGGCGGGGGTGGCGCTGGAGGTGATGGTGAGGTGGGTCTGAAGCTTAGATGACGTTTGTGCTGAAGATGAGGTGGCTGCTAGACTAGTTGCCGGATACTCGGCCTGTAAATTCGCAACTATCTGTGGGAATCCTAGGTGTTCATAATCGCTGAGCGCGTTGGGATCATGACTACACCACACGCAAAACTGAGTGAAGCCGATTCCATTTGCGTAGGACCAATCTAACATTGACTTGTAACTGGGGGAGCCNNCTGTTCATAACCGTGAATGGGTTCTTGTACACGTCGAGCCAAAGGCCGCACTGGTCGCAATTGTAGTTTACGTATCCCTTGAAAAATTGCTTCATGTACGAAAGATCGCCCGGTCTACCGCCCTCGGAGGCAACATATTCCCACCCAGCGTTTTTAAGTGATTGAAAGTAGGCGCTGAAACTGGTTATTGGGCTCTGAACCTGTCCCCCGTTCCAAATGACGTGTTCAACATCAATAACTGGGTGCATGCCAAGGGCTTTGATTATATAGAGCTCTGTCTGGTATGTTCCGCTGTCTGAAGCTATCAGTTCCACGGTAGAGAACCCGTGTGCCTTGAAATAGGCAAGTGAGCCGGCATCCATCATCGACGGCGGACCTGCGATAGCATACTGTATCGGGTGCGTCGTTGCCCCTACCGTGGGGCTCGCGTCAGGTGCGCTTGAGGCTGGACTCGCAAAACTCGCGGCACTTACCGTCGTCGTAAGGGAGAGTAAAACCGCAGCTAGAAGAAAAAAAGTCGCGTATTTTCTGGTACGCTGACTCCAACTGTGCATGCGGATGCCCGTTTTTCTATGAGGGGTCAACTTGTTCATGGATATCTCTTGCGAACTACGCTGCACCTGCAAATGAGGCGCTTATTAGAACTATGACTCGGCAAATGGGACGATCTTGTATACGCTTAGCTTCTCGCAAGAGCTCAGACACTAGGAGCCTAACAACGTTCAAAAAACACTATAAACGTTTCGGTTGAAAGGTTACCGTAAAAACAGTGCTATGATGTCAAAACGGTCAAAAAATGACGATCAGACGTCCGTTGGATCTTTCTTTTTTCTACCGCTTTCGTTACAGGCTACGTACTGGTCCTCCTCTTGTCTTAGCGGGTTCTTCTTCTTTTGGAGGCTGCGCAGCCAGTTTTGAGCCGCTGTCACCGTCAGTGCAATCAAACCGCTCCGCGAACGGCAAGTTACATCATGCTCGGCGTAGCGTTTCGATGTTAACTAGGCGCCTTACGCGCTCTTGTGCACAGGCTCGCGGCTAATCACAACGATTAGTGTTTAAGTAATTATCTTAAGCCATTAAGCCAACTTCGGAGCTTTAGTAAGAGCTCGTCACTCAAAGTGCGCTGCCAAAAAGACAACTGCTACAAAACGCCGCGTTAAGGCGCTGCGACGATTTGCCAAAACCATCTAGCATAGCTTTTTATCGCGTGCAACGAAATTGACTCCACGATTGCTGCGCCCGCGTGACGGCGATGCGCCGAAGGTCGTACAAGGAAGAAGGCCAATGATCAGCAAGGAAGTGATGCACAAGGACCGCCGGGTGATCGTCGATCTGAACCATCCTGTAGCGCGGTTCCCGGATAACCCCGTGCTTACGGCCAAAGACGTGAACCAGGTGTGGCAGGATCCGGGGCTCCAGGTCACGACCGTCCACAACGCCGGCATCGCGCTGCACGGTGGCGACACGGTCATGCTGTTCCGGTCGCATCTTCGTTGCGGCATGAGCGTACTCGGGGTCGCCCGCAGCAGCAACGGCATCGACGGCTGGCGTGTCGAGCCCCGACCGGCCATGACGCCGGCCGCCGAGGGGGACGCCTTCGCCCCGGGCACCGATGCCAAGGCCCTCATCGAGAACGAGTCGGGCGGCGTCGAGGATCCGAGGATCACCCAGATCGGCGACACCTACTATATCACCTACAGTGCCTATCACGCGACGGTGAAGAACCGCGTGCGCGTCTCGCTGGCCACGACCCGCGATTTTGCCCACTTCGTGCGCCATGGCCCGGTGCTCGAGCGAGACATGCGCAATGTGGTGATTTTTCCCGAGCCCATTGGCGGAAGCTACGCGGGTCTGTTCCGACCCAATGACACCACGGGCAGCGAGGTCGGGGGCATCTACACGCAGATCAAGCTCGGCTGGACGAGCTCGATCGAGTCTAATCGGTGGAAGCTTCAGGCGGAGCCTATCATGAGGACCGGCCGCGGCCCGAGCGCCTTCTCGGACAAGATCGGCCCTGGTGCGCCGCCCTTCAGAACCGCCAAAGGCTGGCTCAGCGTGTTCCACGGGGTGCGCTCCACGATGAACGGCAACCCATACGCGCTCGGTGTGGCGCTGCACGACCTGGCGGACCCGGCGTTGGTCACGATGTCGAGCATCCCCATCCTGCTCCCGTCCAGGGCTGACTGCCGCGTCGAGGATACCGCTTACACCCATGTGCCGCAGGTCGTGTTTACCTGCGGAGCCGTGCGCCGCGACGGTGGCAGCATCCTCATCTACTACGGCGGCAATGATACGGTCATAAACGTGGGCGTGACTCACGAGGACGTGCTCATCGCGCTCTGCGAGAGTTACAGCCAGGACCCGCTGACCGGACATCTTAAGTACGATATTCACGGCCACCAAAACTGAGGAGCTCGAAAGAGCGGTCATCAGGGCACAAGATCGTTCGATGCGTCGCGCAATGTCGGTGTCAAGACGATGGTCCACGCGGCCCTGGCTTTTCGCGACCTTCGCGGCGTGAGCGGCTTATAAACCTTAGGGTCAGCGCCCCGCCCGAGATAGGCCCACCCAATATCGAAAAACGCACGGGGAAGGCGCTTCTCACCTTCGCGAACGATCTTGAATTTTCCTAAGTTGAGCTGCCGGCTTGACCGGAGGATGGCGTACCACGTGTAGCAGATCCGACGAGTACGAGATGATGATCAAGATAGCGTCATCC
This sequence comes from Candidatus Methanoflorens crillii, assembly GCA_003162175.1. Classification (GTDB taxonomy): domain Archaea; phylum Halobacteriota; class Bog-38; order Methanoflorentales; family Methanoflorentaceae; genus Methanoflorens; species Methanoflorens crillii. The sequence goes on from PMMR01000029.1 coordinate 24,625, forward strand.
TGATATATCGTCGCGCAAAGAGATGTATTTGAAGTGTGATATCTATGGTCTTCGGGTTCGGCACGCCAAACGTAGAAACGATGAGACAGAAGCAGGACGTCAAAGGGCTCATCAAGGCACTAGGCTATAAAAAGGAAAGTGATGTTCGCATAGACGCTGCGAGCGCCCTTGGCGAGATCCGCGAGCCCCGGGCCGTTAAGCCTTTAATAAAGGCGCTTAACGACGCGGACAGTGATGTTCGCAGCAACGCTGCGGACGCCCTCGGCAGGATCGGCGAACCGGCAGTTAGGCCGTTAATACGGGCGCTTGGAAACACCGGCGAGCATGTTCGCGGGGCTGCTGCGGAAGCCTTAGTCAATCTCGGTGAACCTGCTGTTGAGCCGTCAACAAGAGCGCGAAACGACTCGCGTTACCATATGCGCAGCGGCGCTGCGGAAGCCCTCGGCAGGATCGGCGATGCCAGGGCAGTGGAGTCGTTGATAAAGGCGCTTAACGACGCGGACGGTGATGTTCGACGCAGCGCCGCCGAAGCCCTCGGCAGGATCGGTGAACCGGCCGTAGAGTCGTTGATAAAGGCGCTCGGGGCGACGAGCGAGCAAATTCGTAGGACCGCTGCAGACGCCTTGGGCAGGATCGGTGAACCGGCCGTTGAGCCGTTAATATGGGTGCTCAACAACCCGGACTGGGGTGTGCGCGAGAGCGAGACCGCTACGGAAGCCCTCGGCAGGATCGGTGATAGAAGAGCAGTGGAGCCGCTAATAAGGGTACTCAGCAACGCAGATTCGCATGTGCGCGAGAGCGCCGCCGCAGCGGAAGCCCTCGGCAGGATCGGTAGTGACAGAGCGGTGGCGCCGTTGAAACGGACGCTTAACGATGCGGATCGTGATGTTCGAAGTAGCGCTGCGCAAGCCCTCGATACGTTGGGGTGGACTCCGGACATAGACGAGGCAGCGGCCGCCTACTGGATAGCGAAAGGACAATGGGATAAGTGCGATACAATCGGTGAACCGGCCGTTAAGCCGTTGATACGGGAGCTTAACGACGCGGACAGTGATGTTCGCAGCAACGCTGCGGAAGCGCTCGGCAGGATCGGCGAACCGGC
>PMMR01000029.1:25854-26014 GCA_003162175.1 Candidatus Methanoflorens crillii
CAAGAGCGCTGCGGAAGCCCTCGATACGCTGGGGTGGACCCCGGGAAGGGATGAGGCAGCAGCCGCCTACTGGATAGCGAAAGGACAATGGGATAAGTGCGATACAATCGGTGAACCGGCCGTTCCGCCGTTGATACGGGCGCTTAACGACGCGGATTCG
>PMMR01000062.1 GCA_003162175.1 Candidatus Methanoflorens crillii
TCTAAGGAAATAAATGTTGTTGTTACAGTCGCTCGTTACAGCAACCTTCATTACAAAAGAACAGATACTTATGAGTTTTAAGAAAAGCTCCGAAAAACGTCAATCGCTAGAAGCAGTTGAGGTAAAGTCGCGTCGTGGCCTTGCCCGGACGCCAGTAGATGTCGCAATGAAACGGGACCTTATCCTGGCCCGCACGTCTGATTGCAATGAATAGGACGGCAACACTATGAATATGATTCCGTTAAAGCTCAGTATGACAAATTGCTTTTTGGTAAAGGCCGGAGATCACTATGTCCTGGTCGATACCGGCTATGAAGACGATTGGGATGTGTTCCGCACGAGACTGAACGAAGCCGGTGTGGAGCTGGATCAAATCAGTCATATTGTTCTGACTCATCACCACGACGATCATTGTGGATTGTTACACCACATTTTGCGGGAAAATGACTCGATTCAGGTTGTCATGTCGCCCCTTTGCAAAGAGCTTATCACAAAGGGAGAGAACGACCGCACACATGGCGGGGGTTTTTTGAACAGGCGGATTGCTCTTCTGCTTGGTCTACGGCAGCTTTATATCTCTCTGCTTCCCAAAAAGGTGGGAGAAAAAGGCAAACTCTTTACGTTTCCGCCCTATCAACTGCGTGACTGCGATATCGTGGTCACCGGAGACACTGGTCTGCGGGAAATCGGAATCCCACTCGACGGCACAATCATCGAAACGCCCGGGCATACCGTGGACTCCGTTTCTATTCTGTTTGACGACGGCGATTGTCTGATCGGGGACGCCGCGGCAAACTTCCTTCAGTTTGCAGGGACGAAGTATTGCGTGATTCTTATCACCAATATGGGTGACTACTATCAGAGCTGGGAAAAGGTCATTGCTGCGGGCGCTCGCCGGATTTTCCCTGCACACGGCGCCCCGTTTGCTGTAGATAAACTCAAGACGAATCTCTGGAAAAACAAGGCCGAGAACATCGTTCCATATCCTTCAGGTTAGCGAAATGGCATCCTGAGAGCGTAGACACATCGGACTGCCCCCACAGAGAGCCTGAGCCCGCCCACGCGAGGCTTTCATATCATCATTACTTTCAGCACGGTCTTGCAGTTGAGTCATCATCAGCTGCACAAATTGAACCCTTGTGTAAGCAGTTCGCGTCAAGAAGGATGCAAGCCAGACGAAGCAGGCTCTTTACAACCTCTTTGCTGCCTACCTCCACACAGGGCCACTAGAAGAGCGGATAGAGAGGGGTGGAACGAACGCGGCGAGACGCCCAACTAAGGTATGTGGCGCTATGCAGGGCGGCGTGTAGCTACTGCTCAGCAGACCCGAACGGCTTGACGGATCGTATTTGCAGACGTTTGCGCTCAATTTGAAAGAGCAGCTTGCCCGGACCCTCGCTGCGTTTGTCGTATCGATTCTAGTGCCACGTAAGCGCTTGGACGCGAAAGACGCTGCGGAGCCACCTCTGCGCCAGATCATTGAAGTGTTGGAGCAGGTGATGTGCACACACGACGCAGAGAAGCTTGCAATTTCTGTGCTTGAGATCTACGAGGGCAGTTAAGCGAAGGGCGACCAAAGTCTCGTCGACTGTGAGGTCTACACAAAGTGCGTAATATTGGCCGCTTATAGCAGGGCTCTTTCGATGTTCATTTTCCCAAAAAAGAGCCAAATCAGCGCAAATTTTTTTGTGTTGGGGGGGTATCGCTACACGATTTCGAGTCTATCTATTTGGTATTATGACGTTTGTTGTGTGGTGTGGCAGGCTTCTTTTTTTCAGAATAGCGATCTCTTTATCGCTTTTTGCCAACATGGTGGTGCTTCACTGCGACTATTCGTGCCTGCAACACAAGAGGAGCGTAGAACAGCTGCTATCCCCCCTCAGCGTCTTCGTCTAATAATGGTGCTTAGAGCATGAAATACGAGAACGTGAGCATAAGAAAGACGGTTGATCCGCCAGGCCAAGCCAAAGCTGACTGAGAAATTGTAACAGCTCTTGCGCAAAAGCTCGGCCTGAACGGCTTTGATTTCACGAGAGTCAAAGACGTTACGACGACATGCGTAAAGTGACGCCCCAGTACACAGGGATAACGTATGAGCGTATCGAGAGACCTGTCTCCCTTGTATTCTAACCTAGTTGAACTTGCTCAAGTATTCGTCCTTGAAGTGCTGCATGGTGGTCAGCACCGGTGACGGAGCTGCTTGGCCGAGACCGCACAAGCAGGCCTTGGTCATCACCCGGCCCAAGCGGCCCATCCGGTCCAGGTCGGCGGCATCGCCATGACGGTCGTTGACCCGTTCCATGATTTCTTCCATGCGCATGGTGCCTTCCCGGCAGGGAGTGCATTTGCCACAGGATTCATGAGCGAAGAACTTGGCGATTCTGGCCACTACGTCCACGATGTCCCGGCTTTCGTCCATGACGAAAAATGCTCCGGAGCCCAGGGTGGCGCCTATCGCTGACATATCGTCGAAATTCAGCTGGGTGTCCAGGAACGCTTCGGGGATAAATCCGCCGGAAGTTCCACCGATCTGCACGGCCTTGAATTTCTTGCCGCCGGCTACGCCGCCGCCAAAGTCGTTTAATACCTGACGGATACTGGTGTTGGTCGGCACTTCCACGAAGGTTTTGTTGGTGATGTCCCCGGTCAGGGTCATAACCTTGGTGCCGGGATACTTGGCGTTTCCAATAGCCTTGTACCAATCGGCCCCTTTGTCAACGATCGCCGGGATGTTGGCGAAGGTTTCCACGTTGTTAACGATGGTGGGCTTGCCCCACAGGCCGATGACCGGCGGGAACGGGGGCTTAAAGCGGGGCTCGCCGCGGTTGCCTTCGATCGATTCAATCAAAGCGCTTTCTTCACCGCATGCATAGGCGCCCCCACCCATTCTTACTTCAATGTCAAAGTCGCCCAGGCAGCCTTTGGCTTTAGCCTGGTCAATGGCTTTGTTCAGCATTTCCACCATGCAGGGGTATTCCCCGCGGCAGTAAATATAGCCTTTATTGGCACCTATGGCATATCCGCAGATGGCCATGCCTTCCAGAACGCTCTGGGGATCGTTTTCCATGATGATCCGGTCTTTGTAAGTGCCGGGTTCGCCTTCGTCGGCGTTGCATACTACGTATTTCTGATCGGTCTTGATTCCGTAGGAAAACGACCATTTCATGCCGGTATTGAAGCCAGCACCGCCGCGGCCCCGCAGGTTGGATTTCTTGACTTCGTCGATTAAGGCTTGCTGGCCCATGCCCTTGGCCTTTTCCAGGGCTTTGTAGCCGCCCGCTGCGATGTAGTCTTCGATCTTCAAAGGATCGATTTTGCCATAGTTGCGCAAGACGATGCGCATCTCTTCGGCCATTTCATTGCCTCCTTTCTGCTCGCTTTTACTTGTATTCGGTCAGGATGGCCGCAACCTTATCGGCTGTTACATTTTCATAAGGCTTGCTGTTGATGGTAATAACCGGGGTGGCCTGGCACTGGCCCACGCATTCGGTGAGTTCCAGGGCAAATTTGCCGTCCGCAGTGCTTTCTCCCATCTTCATGCCCAGTTCTTTTTCCAAAGCCGCGATAACCGCATCGGCTCCGGCTACATGGCAAGGGGCGCTTTCGCAGATGCGAATCACGTTCTTGCCGCGCTTGCCAACCTTCAAATAGGAATAGAACGTGGCTACTCCGTAAGCTTCAGCCTTGGACCGTTTGAAGGCGGCGGCTGCCGCTTCTACCGCTTCTTCCGGGATATAGCTGTATTCACGCTGAACGGCATGATACGCTTCGATTATCCCGCCTGGCAGGTCTTTATATTGATTGATTATATCCTTGTAGTCTGCCAAAATCCTTTCACCTCCCGAGCTAGTGACACATTCGGTCAGCCTTCTACGCTGATTCGATCTTTACCGCACACACCTTGTATTCGCCTGTGCCCGCAATGTCGCAGACAAAGGGACTGGTTAATTCATTGGTAGGCGTTTCGCTGTGATGATGGGACATCCAAATGACCCCGGGCTGCACTTTGTCGGTTACCCAGGCGGTGGTTACAACTGAACCGCGGCGTGAAGTAACTCTCATCTTGCTGCCGGTAACCAGGCCCAATTTAGCGGCTTCCTGCGGATGCACTTCGGTCATTTCTCGCGGCCATACCTCGGCAATGCCGGCTGAATACTGGGTGGTTACATTGTAGTGCTGCATTACACGGCCGGTACACAGCAGAATGGGATAATCCTTGTCGGGCAGTTCTCCAGGAGGGATGTGCTCGTTGGGCTGGAATCCTCCCAAGCCGCGGGTGAATTTGCCGATATGCAGAATGGGCGTGCCGGGATGATCAGCGGAAGTACACGGCCAATGCACGGATTCTTTTTCCATGCGTTCATAGCTGATGCCCGCCATTGAAGGTGACAATGAGGCCATTTCAGCCCAAATTTCGCCGGGATGGTTATAACTCATGGGATAACCCATGCGAGTGACCATTTCACAGATGACTTCCCAGTCAGCCTTGCCCGGAAGCGGTTCTACAGCCTTGTGCACGCGCTGAGGCCGGCGTTCGGTATTGGTAAAGGTGCCGTCTTTTTCGGCAAAACTGGCGCCTGGAAGGACTACATCCGCATATTGGGCGGTTTCGGTCAAGAACAGCTCCTGAACTACTAGGAATTCCAGTTTTTCAAGGGCTTCCTTGATATGATTGGCATTCGGGTTAGTCAAAACCGGATTTTCACCCAGGATATACATGGACTTTACCGTGCCTTCATAAGCGGCTTCAAACATTTCCGGAATCTTCAGGCCAACTTTGTCGGGCATGGGAGCGCCCCAGGCTTTCTGATGCTTTTCCTTGGCGGCTTTGTCGGTAACACTCTGATAACCGGAATAAACATTGGGCAGAGCCCCCATGTCACAGGCGCCCTGAACGTTATTCTGACCGCGGATCGGGCAAACGCCAACGCCGGGCCGTCCCAAATGGCCGGTAAGCATAGCCAGGTTGGCAACACTCATAACGTTGCGGGTTCCGCAGATGTGTTCGGTGATGCCCAGTGAATAGAAGGCCATGGCTTTATAGGTGGTGGCATACAGGCGGGCTACCTTGTACAGGTCTTCCACTGCAACTCCGGTGATTTCAGAAACCCGTCCCGGTGTGTATTCTGCAGCCAGAGCTTTCATTGCTTCGTAGTTTTCGGTACGAGTGGCAATGAATTCCTTGTCTTCCAAACCTTCTTTGATGATGATGTGCATTAAGCCGTTCAGCAAAGGAATGTCAGTGCCGTGCTTCTGCTGCAGCCAGATATCGGCTTCGGCAGCCAGCTCAGTGCGGCGGGGATCGCAGACTACCAGGTTGCAGCCATTGCGATGGGCTTGACGCATTTTGTAGCCGACCACCGGGTATGATTCAGTCGGGTTGATGCCGATCAGGAACAGCAGTTCGGCTTCACTAGAAATTTCCGAAATGACATTAGTCATGGCGCCGCTTCCGAAGGAATTGGTCAGGCCGGCTACTGAAGGAGCATGGCAGGCGCCGGCGCAATGATCGCAATTGTTGGTGCCCATGTGGGCGCGGGTGAATTTCTGCGTCAGGAAGCTTTCTTCATTAGTACAACGGGCTGAACTCAAGGAAGCAAATGAATCTGGGCCATACTTGGCTTTAATTTCATTGAACCGCTTGGCAATCAGGTCATAGGCTTCATCCCAGCCGGCTTCCACGAATTTTCCGTCTTTCTTGATAAGCGGAGAGGTCAGGCGCTTGTCACTGTACATGAAATCCCAGCCGAAACGGCCTTTCACGCACAAATTGCGGCCATTTACGGGACTGTTTGGATTGGACAGCGAACCGATGACCTTGCCGTCGTTAACCGCCAGGTCGAAATTACAGCCTGTGCCGCAGAAGGGGCAGGTGGTCTGAACGCGTTTGATATCCCAGCGCCGGGCCTGACCAGCCATGGTCTTTTCTGTCAGGGCGCCGGTCGGGCATACTGCCACACACTGACCGCAGAATACGCAATCGGATTCGATATAGTCCACATCGCCGGCAGTGGTCGCCTTGCGATGGAAACCGCGGTTCAGATAGGAAAGGTTGTCCTTGCCGATCAGCTCTTCACAGGCCCGCACGCAGGCGCCGCAAAGAATACACTTGTTAAGGTTGCGGATTATGAAGGGATTGCTGTCATCAATCGCGTACTGGTGGGTTGCACCGGCAAAGGATGAATCCTTAACGCCGTATTTATAAGCGTAATCAGCCAATTTGCAGTCGCCCATTTTGTCGCAGGTCATACAATCCAGCGGATGGTTGGCAACGAGCAATTCTAATATTGTCTGTCTTGCTTCAACCACGGCCTCAGACTCGGTCTGAACTTCCATTCCAGCGAAAATCGGAGTTACACATGATGCTGGCAGCAGTCGATTGCCTTTGACTTCCACTACGCACAGCCGGCATGCTCCCAGGGGGCTGAGATCCTTGTCATAACACAGGCGGGGAATTTCTATGCCTGCCAGTTCCGCTGCCTGCAGAACCGTACTCCCGGTTGGAGCCCCTACCTCCTTCCCGTTAATAGTCAATTTGATTAATTCTATTATTAACACTCCTTCCCATGAATAACTCTTTCAGGCACAAAAAACCTCCTAATGATCTAGGAGGTGCGTGCCCTGTTGAGATTTCCCCCTCAGCCTTCTTCCATCAATCGAGCAAAGAGGTGGATAAGCTATGCTGGCGTGGAACTCTACGACGGGAGGCTGGGTAGAATCCTCACCCGCCGTCGCCAACCAGACAGCGGCGTGTATCCATACTGAACCTATTGATCTGTTTAAACTGCGCCGTGGTAAAGAGGCGTTGCAATCACCTACCTCTCCACACTTCTGAACTGATATAACGTCGCACCTATCGTCACTGCCGCGAACACCGCTATAACTGCATACGCGGCCAGAATGGTGCTCCAAACAAATCCTGTGGACATCAATACCCTGACGGCGTTGACGACGTAACTAAACGGGTTGACATTGGAAAAGGCTTGCGCCCAGTGCGGAAGGAACCCGTATGGCACGAGCGCTGTGCTCACAAACATAAGAGGGAATGCAATCACAAGATCTAAACCTGCGACTGCTTGCGAACTCTTTGTTCTCACTCCGATGGCCATCGCCAGCCCTGACATAGCCAACCCAAAGAAAGCGGCAGTGAAAAGAATCAGCAGAATTCCTGGAGCCCCTGTTATGACGGTTGCACCAAGAGCGTACGCGAGCGCCAGCGTTATACTGACCGGGAGAAGCACCATGACCATATCGTGCAGTAACCGTCCGAGCACAATGGCGGTCCTGTTCGCAGGCGTCACGAGCACTTTTGAAAGAAATCCGGAATTAATATCGTCAACCACGGCCTCTCCTGCGCCCCCTGAATCCATCAATGGGTTCATAACAATGACGCCAGCCACTGCGAATTGGACATAGCCACCAGCAGGGAATCCCGGGAGGTTTCCAAACTGCGTAAAAATTTGCGTGAAGAGAACCAGAAACAGCACTGGTAGGGCGAGCGCGCTAATGATGACGATAGGAGTCCGTATGGTCTTTTTCAATGCCCTGACGAAGAGGTGCCACACGTCAAAGAGAAAGTCATGATCCATCTTCTATCGCCTCACACGTGTCTTTTCCACGTATCTACTTTCGACAATTCTTCTGATCGTATCCGTCTTCCTGTGTGCTGCAAAAAGACGTCATCCAGCGAGGCAGACGCGACGCTGATTGACGTCAAGCGAATCCCGTTCTCATCAAATAGTCGTACGATATCGGGAACGAGCGCGCTCGCGTTCTTAGCGTATGCCGCCAGTCCCGTTTCGATATCGAGGACTTTTGTGACGCCTTGAACGCCGCTGACAATCCGCTTTGACCTGTCTTTCGCGCCGTCTGAGTCCCCGTTGGCGAGTGACAGCGTGATGGTGTCACCGCCGAGTTGATGTTTCAGCTCAACAGGAGAACCGCTCACCACGATCTCTCCGTGATCGATTATTGAGAGTCGGTGACAGAGCCTATCGGCTTCTTCCATCTGCTGGGTTGTCAAAAAAATCGTAACACCCTCGTCTCTGTTGAGCGTTTCGAGGTGCTCCCAGATAGCGACGCGCGATTGTGGATCGAGCCCCGAGGTCGGCTCGTCGAGAAAGAGCACGCGTGGTTTGTGCACAAGCGTGGACGCGAGATCGAGCCGCTTTTTCATCCCTCCCGAGTAGTGTGCCGCCCTCTTGTCAGCGACGTCCGAGAGCTCAACGAGTGTGAGCAGTTCGTCCACACGTTTTTTGAGGGCGTTACCATGCAACCGCTGGAGGTGCCCCTGAAGGGTGAGGTTTTCCCGACCCGTCAGGTCCCCGTCCAGAATAGTCTCTTGGCTTTGGACGCCGATCACTTTGCGTATCTCGCGAGCGTCTTTGTCAATGTCGTAGCCTTCAATGGTCACCGAACCGGAGGTCTTCCGCAGCAGTGTCGTGAGAACCTTGATCGTCGTGCTCTTTCCCGCACCGTTCGGGCCGAGGAACCCGAAGATCCCCCCCTCCTCGATCTCGAGGGTTATGCCTTTGATCGCTTCGACGTCCTCATATCGCTTAACGAGATCCCTTGTTTCGACTGCTTTCACCATTTCTATAATCCCTAATCCATGGTGACTATAGCAGCTTATGAAGATTTTGTAACTATTTTACGGTAATTGGTAACTTTTATTAGGATGCACAGATAAACACGCGCTCATGTTACTTCATGCGAAAACGATCGGCACCCTGCAAAAACTGGGGCTTACCTCCTACGAGGCAAAGGCATACACGGCCCTCGCGGCGCTAGGCCCGGCGACCGCGACTGAGCTCTCTATTGAATCTGAAGTTCCTAGGCCGAAGATTTACGGGGCACTGCAGAGACTGGAGGAAGAAAAGTGGATCACCGTGTCGAAAGGCAAGCCCAGCACCTACATCCCCCGATATCCGAGGGAAGTCGTCGAGCAGCGAAAGACGCTCTTCTGTTCCGAGCTCGACCAGCTTTCGAACGAGTTGACCTCGTTGTACGATCGACAGATCGAAAATGAGTCTCTAAATGCGCTCCTAATACGGGGCTTCGATAGCATTTCAGCGAAGATGATGGAGATGATGGATCGGACGCGGCGAAGCATCATGATAATGGGAACGTTCGTGTCGCCGGTTGAAATCGAACAGCTCAACAAGAAGATCATAAAAGCGAAAAAGAAGGACGTTACCGTGCGTATCCTCGTCATCACATCGCGTTCGAAAGAGAGCGAAGCCGCCATCATCAAGGCTTTCGGGCCGATAAGAAACGATGTCAGGCTACACGCCCCCCAACTTGAGGACCCTAACAAACTTGACGACCGATATGGCGACGACGGTTCTGGAATTGCAAGGTGGGTGATTACCGATCGTCGGGAAATTCTGCTAGCGCTTACGAGGGCCGATGAGAAGGTACCTGACTTGGACAGCGCCATTGCGATGTGGGTATCGAATGCGTCGATCGCCCAGTATTTGATGCGCCCGCAAGTCTTCGACAAACTGTGGGAGGACTCAGAGCAGATAGAGCAAATCAACTAAACTGGTGTGCGGCCGAGATCCCTAAACTGTGTTTTAAAGTCCAAAAAAAGGGTAGGAAAAAGTAGGTACAACTCGTTTCTATTTCGCTGATGCCACTTCGACAATTTTGGTCATGGCACCATTTATTTGCGCATTGAAGCTTTCTTAACGCTAGCCGCCTGGAATAACGGCCATTTGACGTTATTATCAACGTCAGAAAAAAACGATCAAGCTATGATGTACCGTGGTTCATGTAAAAAACAACGAAGCGTCAAGAGAATGAGACGAGGCATGCCGGCCAAAGCAAACAACCCCGACCCGTACAGATTCTCGACAAGGGTGTGTCGAACGTCTCCCGATTTAACGTTTGGGATTCCCTTATTGTTTTTTCTGCCGTCGACTTCCCTCTTTTGTGGCTCTCATCCGGCGTAGAAGGATGACGGACGATCCAATCGGGGTATCAGGCAGTGGCTCGTGCACGATGGCGGGCCACAAGGCGAAGTCTGCACTCGATGGCGGCGCGCGGAAGTAAATCCTCCAGAAAATGGCGTAAGTGGACGCCTAAAAAGAGCGTGTGGGATTAGATGCAGATCCCGTAGCCTTTGCCCAAACGCGAACATTTAAGGGTTCACGCACGTTTCTACGACCTAACAGTTTTTGGCACTGGGGCGGCACAGAGGTATAACAGAGTCCTGCGAGGCGCATATGGGCAACGCATTTTGGCTTGGGATAGTTGGAGGAGTTTTCGGTATACTCACCGTCGTCCTCGTCGTTCTGCTCGGAGGAATGGGCGAGGCGTTTGACGCAATTCTAGGGTCACAGCCCTACACGAACGCAGCAGGGGCAGCACTCTTATTCTCATTAGTCGGAATCGCCGGCGGCGTACTCGAAAACCGAAAAATCTTCGGCGCAGCTCTGATGATTATCGGAGCGTTCGGGGCTCTGATATCGATCGCTTTTTTAAGCGCTCTTAGCTTTGGACAGTTCGTGGCAGCCCTCATTCCGCTCGAGGTTCTGATATCGATCAGTCTTTTCGGCGTTCTTACCTTCGTACTATTCCTCCTAGGGGGCATCCTCATTTTAACGCACGCGCCTGATACACAGTAGGCGCTGAAATGCCGTATCACGGGGTCGTCTCTTCAGAGGTAGCGCAGCCAACAATAACACTTATAGTATCTCGCCGCCTTTTTTTAGCTAAGCAAATGATAAAAAAGTTGTTAGCTATCATAATGCTCGTGATGGTTGCTTCGTTGTCAATCGCGGGTTGCACGTCATCAACTAACAGCAGCCAAACGTCAAGCAGCGCATCACAAACGGCATCAACCACAGCACATACGACGACTTCTGCTGCAGCGTCAGCAACGCCAGCGCCGCCACACTTGAAGGTGCTGTTCTTCTATGAGACGAACTGTCCCTACTGCCAAGCGCTGGAGCCACACGTGACCAAACTTCAAAAGACGTATGCTGCGAAGGCCCCCGTGCAGTCGATCGAGAACTATGCAAGTCCACTGGCCAGCCAGTACAAGGTGTCGTCAGTCCCGACACTGATCCTACTGAACAACGGCCACGAAGTAGGGCGTTGGGTCGACGTCACGAATACCACGCAGATTTCAGCTAAAATTAATAGCCTGCTCCGCGCGGGCTAGGATGAACGCAGCGTAACGGAAAAGTACATCAGGTCGGACGCACCCTGATGGAAGCGCTTGTTTCTGGGTCCAAATCCGACGCTGAACAAGCAGAGCGGATGAAGCTGAATGAGCCGACGTTCGCGCGTTCCGTCCCACGTTGGTCGTAGCACGAACACTGTGCCCGATCCCCGCGTGCACGTCGCCTTTTATATCGACGGCGGATTGATCCGCTAGGAAGCCTAATTAGTTTCTGTTGGTTGGTGTGCAGCACTACAAAAACAAATGGGGTTACCTTCCTTTTTGGCAAGGTGTCGAAGACAGGTTTTGTCTATACGTGTCGTTTGTTGCAAAAGTTCAGGACTATCACGACAGAAAGAATAACGCGCAAACAGTTGTCATAATCGGCTTATATGCGACAATCGTCATAACAATGATAACTCAGGAGGCATAGTGAACACCCTTATCGTCTACAAGTCCTACCATCGCATGAACACCGAAAAGGTCGCAAAGGCTATGGCGGAGGCCATGAACGCGCAGCTCACTAAGGTTGAGGACGCACGGCCGGAAGCGCTGGCAGAGTACGACCTCATCGGCTTTGGCTCGGGCATCTACGGGTTAAAGCACCACAAGGCGCTGATCGACCTGATCGAAGCCATGCCGGCGATGGACAAGAACGTATTCGTTTTTTCGACCTGCGGCAACCTTCGAGAGGTCAACCACAAGCTCATCAAAGAGAAGCTTACAGAGAGAGGCTGTCACATCGTCGGCGAGTTCGCGGGCGCGCTGCGATTGAACAGAGACTGGAAAGGGGCGCTCGCATTCATTGGCGGTAAAAATAAAGGGCATCCAGACGAGAAGGATCTGGAGAATGCCCGTGCGTTTGCGAAGGGCCTTTTGGGTACGTCGTCGACCACGTCGTCGCTGTAGGCAATCCGTTCTCGTCTAGATGATCGTCGCCGCGACACTGGCGGCAACCCGAGTTCAAAGTTTGTCATCACCCTAAACTGGAATTAGCGCGGACGTATTGACGAGCGACGATTCAGCGGGTAAACTTCATTAAACGAACAATGCATAACAGAGCAGTCTAAAGCGGCACGCAGACTGTTTATGGGAGAAAGAGAAAATGAAAAAACACCTCATTTTAGTGCTCGTTGCTCTGGCGGGTGTAATGGTGATGGTTGCCGGATGCACATCATCGTCAAATACGAGCCCCAGTCCGGCTAATAGTACCGTTACTAGTACCGCGAGCCAAAATCCCGTCGCTATCCAGAATTACGCGTTCAGCCCGTCGACGCTCACGATTCAGAAAGGGGCGAATGTGACGTGGACAAATTATGATTCGGTCCAGCATCATGTTGTTTCGGATTCGTCGGCGTTTTCATCGCCTCTCCTCAATAAAGGCGACACGTACACGCATCAGTTTAACAACACAGGCTCATTTTCATACATCTGTAGCATTCACCCATATATGAAAGGAACAATAGTAGTTGCGTGATGGGTCGCAAGATCGCTGATGATTCACGCGAGGCCTCCTTATCTTCACCAGAAAGGCGATTCGCCTGGCCGGTGCGCGTAACGCCTCTTTTCTTTATTTTCCTTATTGTGGTGAGTGCAGCAGTTAACGGACAAACAGGCACAGGCGTAGGAACCGCCCATGTTGATTTCGGCACGGTCGGACGCGGAGGGAGCGCAGAGCGAGACGTGATACTCTACAACCGCGGCAACAATTCGTCGTTCACTTATTCTGTCAACTTCACCAATGTTACGAACACAAGCGGACAGCTAACGGCGACGCCCTCAAGCGGGGCAATCGCTCCAAAATCAAACGTAACCGTAGCCGTGAGGCTTGACGTGCCGAGCGACGCCAAGGAGGGCAATTTCAGCTCAAGCATGGTCGTTAATACGTCAACGGTCTTCCCAGCGCTAAACGCTAGCATCACTTACACAGTCCAAGGCAACGCACCCTCACCAGCGCAAGGCGTGGACGTGCCTCTTATTGCTGGGGCTTTTGGAGTCTTTGCGCTCGTGGCTATTGGAGCGATTTATATTATCTTATTCAGGGGAAAATGATGACCGACACTGGCACCGATATTGAAACGACACGCTTAAACTACTAAACCGCCATTTTGCGTTTTGATTCAATCTACGGGCTGATAGTGTTATAGGCAGCACCCGTGCTAACCAAGCACGTAGTCACGGTTCGAGTCCGCGTCAGCGCACTTAAAAGGAAGGACAAGAGGGGCAACTCTCTTGATTTTTTTTGTCCGGCGCTCAACCTTACCGCGATGCGCTCTCCCTGTCCGCGTCGCCTTGTCTACCGATAATCTTACCAAGCATAAGGCGCTTACCTAATGGGCTAAGATACGCTTGACGGCTTTTTTTCTCCCGTTCCTCCGTCTCCACAGTTCTGAGACTTGAAAGGAGTGCATCGAGTGCTTGGGTATCATCGAGACTCATCTCGGACTCCTCATAGACTTTTGTTTTGACTTCTGAAAGCGCACGGCTCAATAACTCCGCGTCGCTGCCCGTTAAAAATAACCCATTTTCGATCATTTTCTCCCTCCTTTATCGGTACTTCTCACATGAACACAAGCCATTATAGCGTGATCGATTTTTTCTGATGGCAATATTAGCTTCTAAATGCCCGTCATTCAGCGTGAAGAACGTTAAGCAAACTTCAATAGGTAAATGACCGCACTCAAAGAAAGTTGCGTTCACGACCCCTCATACGCATAGCCGTACTCGCGACACTGATGCATGTGCATCTGAATTCTCTTGATAATTCGTCGCAACTGCTAACGTGCACTGTTGGGTAGCCAGCTGTCGTGCACGCGGTCTCGCAGGTATTGGTACGATTCCCAACTGGTCGAGCACTTCCTTAAGAGTTTTTCGGCAGCCATATCGGCACAATCGTTTTTGTAGTCCGCGATTTCAAGGATGAGCTCATCGACCTCTAAACAGGCGTTGTTCACAGGGCAAGATAGTGGACCTATCTGGGTAATTTGTTAGCTAGAAGCTCACAGAAAGTAATAGGTGGAGTGCGCACGCTGCCAAGAACAGGACCTGTGTTGTTTGTGAGACTAAAACACACTGCTTGGGGATCCGCAGTTCCTGCACGAACTCACTCATTGAAAAATCAATCGAGAGCCTACGCGCTTTAGATTGCAATGATCTCGATTTAGAAGCGTACTTCGTCATTGACAACAGCGGAAAAGACAGCAGCCCTCTCTACGGACTCATGCCGCCGCATTTCCACATATCTTTGCCAGCCGTGAGACAGCAACGCTATTCTTCATCAGGCTGCAGCGCACCTAACCCTATTCGTGGCCGTCTCGAGGTATCTTCAGTCGGCGGCCGCACCACTAGCCTAAGTTCGGCAGCGATCTGGACGGCTTTCGTGCGGTAACTGTAGCGCGTCAAGCGCGTCGTCCGTTGTCGCGTAGAATGCCTGGCGCAGCTCGACCGAATCGATGTGGTCGGCATCAATACTGCCGAGCGGCGTTTTTTCGGTCTGTATCCCGCCCGATGGATCGCGATACTCGTGTATGAGTGTGGCTTGGAGGTACCACTCACCGCGACCTGGACGCAGCTCTGATGAGATGGGCTCGTATTCGGCACTGACCGAGTACCAGCCAGGTTGGTCGTTGTTAGTCACGTTCTCTTGCCCATGAGATGCGTCCTAAATCGTCGATCGCCGTGCTTCGCTAAGCTTTTCTAGCAGCAGCTTGCCAAACCGCACGACGTCGTCCTTATTTCGATGGTCCAGAACTTCGTATCGCTTCCCCAGCCGTTCAAAAAAATCTTCCATTGTGTGTCGGTCGTGTTCGTTGAGCACGCTTATGTCGAAGTATCCGCCGAAGATTCCGACGGCGAGGACATCCGGTGGTGCGTACTCGCGGAGCTCCTCGGCATAGGTCTCGCTCTTCTCGGTAAGCAGTTCGTCATAGACGAAGAAGAGGGCCACGTTCTTTTGATTCAGCGCTTCGCCGTGATCGTGCAAGAACTGCGTTACGCTGGATAACGGCGCGTCAGTGTAGATCGGTGATCCAATTACAACAAGATCGTAATCCAAACTAGCTACGTCCGCGACATTTGCTATATCGCACTCCCCTGCTACGGCCTCACACAACCAGCGCGCGATCGTCGCGGTGGTTCCGTATCTGGTGTCATATGCGATCAAGGTCTTCATGTGTTATCCCTTCACGGAGCGCGTCGATAAAAAGGTTCGCACCGAATTCGGCCCAAAAAAGCCCGGCATTTTGTGTCAACCGATTACCTCGTCACGCCAAGGTGCTTCGTGTCCCTACATCGTTTTGACCGGAGACCACTTGCTCCGTACGCGGACGCCCCTTCATGCCCTTTGCTTTAAGAACGAAGCCGAAAAAATTATGAGGAGGTGCTCGCGTAGCGGGGAGCTTTACAGGGCAAATGGCCACTTGACGATCGTAAGCTGTTTATGTGTCGCAAAAAGAACACGACGCAACTAAGGCTGTCAACCGCCCCGCGTAATTCTAAAAAAGTCACACGGACTTATTTGGACCAAGCATCGACCCATTCTCGGAGCGGTTTCACAGCCTTAGAAATGCTAACCGAGGCAATTATACTCTAGCTAAAACCTATTTGAAGCTTTATTACAAATTTAGTACGTTACGATCGTCCCATCCGCTGTGCTCTTCACAGTGACGTCACGCTAGTCCCTGATATAGCGCGGACGACGGTACTCCTCACAATTCGCTACTTGTTGCCCAATTTACCTATTTAGCTTAATTTTGAAATGACGAGCAATTTATTTACCGTCTTCCAATTCCTGGTTGTTGCTACGGTTCTCAGCTTCGTTTCGAACATGGCATTGTTCAGCTTTGTCCTAGCATACCCGTTCGGACAATAGAGATACACTTCTGTGCCAACAATGACGAACTTCTCACCTTGGCCTGGTTTTATGTCGAGGTTTGACGCGATCGTTTCGTCCGGCCTGTCTAACAAAAAGGTGACATACCGCTTGTCAGCCCGTGCATTTGCGTTATCGATCAGCGGATTATTTTCGATGATCGTCTCGAGTTCCCGCTGCGTCCTGATGAGCACGTTTGTCGAAAACCCAAAGGTGTTGCTCAACTTTTCTTCAACACACGGGGCGATTTTTGCAGCTTCCCCGCGCATGCAGTCAAAAATGACGTTGCCACTCTGAGCGTACGTTCTTACGTTTTCAAAACTCAGCGATTCAAAAACCCTTTTTACATCCGCCATCGGCGCGATTTTTCGACCGCTGACGTTGATTCCGCGCAACAACGCAAGGTATCTCACCGCTTCACGCCCTCCTCTGGTTGCTTAGCTGCACGGTCAGCACGCTTGACGAGATTCGTGCACTAGCGAACAGGCCCACGCTCGTGCTGCTTTCGTTATTTCTTCGCGCAAGTGCTAACCCTGATCGGCGTGTCTCATAGCCCACGGAACCCACACGAGGACCTCTATTACCCCCGCAACGGCGAATGATATCAGAACGACACCTATGTTTTGCAGAATGCTGAAGCTGCTTGCATAATAAAAAAGCCATAACGCGAGGAAAACGAGCCACGCGAACGGCACGGCGATAGACTCATATATCCTCCTCGGCTCTGGTTGTTGGTTGCTCATCTCTGAATCCCCCAGATTTTTTAACTGGATAGTTGCACGATATTACCCCTCATTACTGTTTCTTTTTGATGGTCGGATTGTTTACGCGCAGCGCACGTTTCTGTTAGAAACAGCGGTTTCAGAACAGCATGCATCGCAAGACTTATTCGGGTACGTCTCGCCTGTAGAGCTGCAATGAAGGCACTATTGCTGCGCGTCGGTATTGATAAGGGGTGTGGTGGGACGCTCGCCCCCATATTTGACGATGGATCGTTCGAGTTTGTCCCGATTCCCGAGAGCGTTCCGGCACCGGGCGCCGCGACGTTTAACGATAGGATTGGGAGAAAGGGCAAGCGCCTCTCAGCCTACGTCCCGTCGAGCATTAAGAACGCGCCGATGCACGAAGACCCCGAGTTTCTGACCTGCACATACGGCGACCCCACGTTGAAGCGTTATTACCTGCTGAAGCTCGTTAAAGGAGATCTGCTCGTGTTCTATGCTGGCTTACAGCCATTTGCGACTGCCAAATACAACGAAGCTCTTTACATCATCGGATATTTCGACGTGGACAACGTCACGGAGTTTAACAAGCTATCAGAAGCTGAGCTCACAGAAAGCCTTCAGCGGTACAGGCACAACGCACACGTGAAGCGCCGAAATTCCTTACGCGATCTTGTTATAGTAGCGGGTGCAGGGAATAGCAGACTTTTAGACAATGCGATACTGATCAGCCAAAAGAAACCAGATAGGAGAGGACGACCAATGCACGCGCTTTCTCCTGAAATGGAAGCATTGCTTGGAATATCGGGGTTCATTCAACGCAGCATTCCGCCCCGATTTGTCGCCGAACAGCGAAACGTCCGCAATTTGATGGCTCTGCTTGCATCAACTAGGCTATAAAGAACAACGAAACCACAATTCTTTTTTAATTTCTAGTGCTCTTTGACCACGGTTTCATCAGGATTGAACAATTTATCGATAACAGTTAGTTCGGGTTTGTCTTTCATCTGAAAATCTCGTTCCAGTCCTTTTTCATACTTACGATGGTATAATCGTTTTCCTGAGCAATGGCGAATACTTTCTCTGCTCCATTTTCATACGCATATTCGCGTTCCTCATCGTCGTGGTGTATGAACAATCTGAATTTGGCAGATTCCAGCATTTCTATATCTACGTCACCATTCCCCGCTGCAAAAACAGGTAAGCGTCCAGTTTGGGCGAATATGTGCTCGACTTTTCCGGGACCTAGAGCAATTCCTCCAAGAGCTTTGTCAACCCTCGTTAACGTGCCCTTATTGTATTCATACTGGGAAGCTGTGCCTATTACGTTCTCCTTGAAGATGCCCCATGTTTCCTCAGAGATCACACGCATGAAATCACGACCGCCGCCAGAGCACACAAACACCCGGTATTCGTAATTCTTCAGCAAGTCGAAAAGCTCTAATATAGGCTTGTACACCAGTTTGGTGAAATTAGCTGCGAATTTCTCTTGTTTTACGGTAGCAAAAAACTCTTTCACTTCAGCTTCAAACTCATCGGGAGTTTTTCCAGTCCACTCCCGTGCAAAAGCACCTTCAAGAGCCATAATAACCTTATGGTCTTGTTCAATTGCCTTTTGAAAAAACGTCTCGTCTCTTTCGAGAATGGCCTTGTAAGGCTGCGCACTCACCAAAGAAGGAGTATTCTGGGCTGTTATGGCAAAGACTCTGAACAAGAAATCAAGAAAGGCCGGCATCGGCCGCTCTACCCACAATGTCCCATCGTTATCGAACGTTGCGATGCGGTCTGCAGGTTTAACATAGTTCGGACCTTGTTCTATGGACGATTTTAGAAAATCAAGGATGGATTGTTTTACTGGCCCATCATTCCAGCTTTTAAGCGTATCTTCATTCAAAATTAACGCCATTCCCCTGACTTTTCAATTTTGAGCATTTTTTTAATTACTTGTAGATTTTATTTCTTGAAAATCAGATTCTGCTTATAGGCTTATTTTGAATTTACATTTAAGATTTCTTTTATCTTGTCCTCAGTGCAGTTCTATGATTTTTTTTTACATAGTACAGTCCGAAGCCTGTCCAAGGGTATTCTTCTCGAGCGTGGAACCTTCTGAATACTTCGAAGATTTGTTGTTGCTGCTTGGAATCCCTACGCCACTATCAGCGCGGTAAATATCCATTCTTTGTCACCGTTCTATGCATGTGCAAAATAATAACTGTAGTAAAACCCTGAAAAGAGAGCCAAATAGAAAGACTGTGTGCGCAAGCAGCAAAAAGACCTATCTCCATGCTGGCCCTGGAGAAAGAAGAGAAGTACGCATGACACAAGCTGAGGATATCGAGCACGAACGGGCGATCAAACGAGAACTTGAAGAACTGCCCGAAGCGGAGAGAGAGCGCTTTGAGCGGATCAGAACAGCACAAAGAGAGAAACACGGAAAAGAGACTCCTGAACAACTGCATAGCGCATTGCACACCATTCGACGCTACGTATACGAACGGCAGGGATTGGACGGCATAAAAGAGGGGGACTTCGCACGTTTCCGCAACGCTCGTCTAGGTATAGCGTTACTGCTTGAAGAAGAAGCCGAGAAGGACGGCGAAAAACTGAGAAAGGCGCTGGCGACTCATCTCGAAATATGCTTTATAGACTTAAACGGTCCACAATACAGCACAACAGGCGAACGAGAACGTTCCAACGAGACCCCTTTTGAGCCACGCCAAAGCCTTCTGACAAGTGACATTGTGGACATCACCAATGTCTACATAGAGCGACTCGGCTTGACGAGAGCTGAGACGGAAGCCCTGTTTCATAAACACAATAGCAAACATCTCAGTGGGTTAACCATGCCTCTGTCGATAGACGAAGGCTGGAATCAGTTGGAGCCCCAGCTGGTTTTCAAACGCGATTGATTGCCACAAAATCGCCCGAGGTTATACGTCGACCTTGTCGACGTCGCGCTGCTTCCTTCTTACAAAGGCCTGTTCGTCTATGCGTAAGATGGCGTCGTTACATAGNNGATGGCAGGAGCGGCGGATTAACGCGTTTTTTACTCTTTTTTCGTTCCTCCAAACTGCTTAAGGCAGTATTCATATCTCTCAGGGTTTTTTACGGAAGGGTGGTCGCGGGACCTTGAACACGGAGTAGTAATATGTTTGAGAGGGGTGCCTGTGCTTGGATCCATTGTAGATTCGACACCTGTTATTCTCCCTCCCGTCGGGCAACCAGGGCAGATTTTTGGTTCACTCATTAGTTTCTGACCTCCCGTACATGATTGGCTGGGTGTTCTTTGGGTGATCCTTTTAGCCATTCGATCGTGAGCCACATAAACTTCCTAAGCGCCATACGTCCTCTTTTGGAGGCTTCTCTACTAATCTCTTACTACCTTCCTAGCAGATTTTCATCGAGAAAATGGCGCCACCCCCCACGTCCAAAAAAGAACTACCTTATAAAGCGCTTCTTTCAACGAATGCTATATCCAGAAAGAGGGATTTCCCAATTGACGGTAGCGAGGGCTAGCTCAGCTCGCTCAATTTGCGGATGATTGCGTGTCTCTCGGGTTTTTTCGGCTAAAGAGGGAGGTTTATACCCCCTGGCATCTGCCGAGCGCAACCTTACACAAAGTGCAGCTCACCAACGAGACGCAGATTCACTCCTCAAGGGGCGTAACGTAGCAGGATGCCCGCTTGCTGTTAATGAGCTTCTGTTCGTGAAAAAGGCGCGCGGTAAGGTGGTACGTACCTTCTTCACTGGCGTGGAGCTCGCTTACGAATCGCTTCGTGCCGCCTCCTGCGATGAAGTCGATATCGAACACGTCCATGAGCTTGTGTGCTTTCGACGGGGGAATTGCTGCGATTTCGAGCCGTAGATCCGACACGTCGCGGTGGGCGTGAACGACCGTTGCCGTCGCGATTGTTTCTTCAAGCGCCCAGTAGGGCCGATCCACGAAAAAGGTCTCGATCTCAGCGGGATCTTCAATGAGTCGAACCTCGTGATCCGGAGAGTACCAGCTCATGAAAACACCGTAGCGGTACGCTGTAACGTGCAGATAAACCCATCCACTGTGGTTCGCAAAAACGTGAAAGTTGAGCACTTCCGTGTCTTGCGGGCGCAACTCTTTCACGAAATGAAACGAGCCGCTTGGCATGACGTCGATATCGTGCGTGTTATGGGTATACAGCGTGGCACGTACGTCGACGAGGGGGTCCGTTGAAACGTTCCTCAGCTGGACGCTGATCCAGTGGCGCCCCCGGTCGAGCTCCTTAGGCGTAGTGATTGCCTCGAAGGGATACTTGCGTCGTTCCTCTCGCTCTTCCCTAGCGATTCTTTTTTCTTTTTTCTTTTCGTCGCTCATGGTATCATCAAATCATGTAGCGCGTCGACGCTGATAAGCCAGACGCAAGGAAAAAACAGATCACGAAGAAGAAACACGCTACGCTATCAAAGCTCGGATCTCCCTGAAAACCGTGACCTACTCTCTGCTTGCTTGACTAAAAAACGAAATTGCGACTAAAAGAAGGCACTCTCGGCATCTGCTAAGCGCACTCGGCTAAGAAGCTTGAGCCGGAGCCTAGAACGGACCCCGGCAGTTTGCTACACCACTGCCCGTAAGGAGAAGCCGTTGTGGTGTTGCGGGAGTACGGCAGTCCGAGGGGACATAAGTGTTTCTTTTTATGCGGACGCCGCCTCGTTAGGCCGGCATCTGAGATGCGCAGGGCAGCTCGAAGGCCAGTTAACCCTCCGCCGATGATGAGAACATCGTGGTGACGAATCACTGCTGGCCTCCATTGCGCGTTCTACGGAGACTCACTGCTCATTGAATAGTCATTTTAGGCCAATTTTCTTCCTAATTACCTTCATCCTCACGCCGAGCAACACGGGGATACACCATCTTCGCCGGATCGACCACACGATCAAATTCGTCTTCTGTCATACAGCCAAGCCCTATAGCAGCTTCTTTAATCGTTAAATCATTATCGAGCGCATAGTGGGCGACTTTTGACGCTTTATCGTAGCCGATAATAGGGCTAATGGCAGTTACCAACATGAGCGATCGTGCCAAGAAGGTGCTAATCTGCTTTCTGTTCGGTTCAGCTCCCTCCACCAGGAACAACCGGAAGTTGCGGCACCCATCTGCCATAATTCGGATGGAATGCATGATGTTGTAGATTATTAGTGGTTTGTACACATTCATTTCGAGATAACCACCTCCACCCCCTAAAGTCACTGCCATATCGTTCGCCATTACCTGCACGGCCACCATAGCCAACGCTTCACACTGAGAGGGGTTGATCTTCCCGGGCATAATAGAAGAACCCGGCTCATTGGCGGGAATACTAAGTTCGTTTAACCCACAGCGCGGCCCGGAACTTAAGATCCGAATATCGTTAGCAATCTTGTATAGGGACGTTGCTAGGGTTTTTAGGGTGCCGCTGAGCATGACGAGGGCGTCATGAGAGCCTTGGACAGCGAATTTGTTTGGCGCAGTTACAAACGGAAGCCCAGTTAGTTTTACGATTTGAGCCGCCACTTGCTCGTCAAATCCCGGAGGAGCATTAATTCCCGTCCCTACGGCAGTGCCGCCCAACGCCAAACGATATACTTCGTGCACATTGGTGTCTAAACGGTCGAGATTGTCATCCAACAACCCCACATAGCCAGAGAATTCCTGCCCAACGGTAAGGGGGGTAGCATCCTGCATATGGGTGCGGCCCACCTTTACAATTTCCTTCCACGCTTCCGCCTTGGCGTGTAATGCGTCACGTAACTGTCTCACGGACGGTATTAATCGTTGATTCGTCTCTTTTGCCGCGGCAATGTGCATGGCCGACGGAAATGAGTCATTTGAAGACTGCGACCTGTTAACGTGATCATTGGGATGCACCGGTATTTTACTGCCTAGGGGATTTCCGGTTAGCTGGGAGCAGCGATTGGCGATAACCTCATTTACATTCATGTTGAAATGAGTCCCGCTTCCTGTCATCCATACGTAAAGAGGAAACTGGTCCTGGTGCTGACCGGCTAGAATCTCATCACACACTTTAACTATCAAATCCCGGCGGTCCTCGGTCAACTGGCCGAGCTGGAAGTTTACTATGGCTGCCGCTTTCTTTAATATGGCGTAAGATTCAATCATCTCTCGCGGCATCAAATCGGCCGCGATACTAAAATGCTCCAACGAACGTTGCGTTTGCGCCCCCCACAACTTATCAGCAGGAACGTTAACTTCACCTAAACTATCAATCTCCTTGCGGAACTCATTGGCTATATCAACCCCTCCCAAACCGGCTTTATTCTTTGATTTCAAATTGTTTTTCTGGTTTAACTAGGAAATGATTTTCTCGGCAAAAAATCTGTCTAATTGGAGGACGTGCGCTAACGATTTCGGCTGCGTGGCAGATCGCTATGTTAAGGCCTCAGGCTCAAGAGAATTCAGTCCTAAGCAACAGCTATGTTATAGCTTCATATTCTGGACGTTCGTCTAGCTGTTCCCTGCGAATCTTATCAAGGAAGCGCCTGTCCTCGCTGGCATCAGCAATAATGAAAAGTTTCCGTGTATCTACGTCGTTTTCAAGCAGTATAACCTCGTTACGATCAGATCGCACGATATAGGACCGGTCGAATTGATACACCCGGTCAAAGGCCGTGAGCGCGTGCCGCGGGCGGTAGATGACGAGTTCATCGCAGAAGTGAAGACCCAAGTTAGCAGCGCTGCCATAGCGCTGCGTGTGAGTGACCTGCCCCAGGCGCCGGCGACTAAGACGTGCAGCAACTGTGATTACCCCGGCATGTGTAGCGCTGGATGCCGTGCGTGATCACACAACGACGTGCACGGTTTTGGATTGTGGATACGTCTTGGGCGTCAGAAGAACTAGATCGCGGTAAAAAGCGTGTACCTTTTTCCTCAAGTGCCTTTTAGAAATCGATTATGACGGCAATTCAATCACGCCGAAGCCTATGAAAACTGGAATCGTAGGAAAACAGCAATAACAGAAGAAAAAAGCCAAGCGGCGCTACACGAGCAGCAATTTTCCAGCTAACGTCAGATCGTATCCACTTTGTGTTTCCACGATCAACGCCTGATCCTTAAGGTCGCGAAGATGGGTGTACGTCATCGTCCTACTGATCTCAAGCTCTTCCTTCAGCACGTCGATGTCGCTGATACCCTCGGCAACGAGCTTGAGCAGGTTGTATTTAGTCCGCTGCAACGTCCACGAGATCTTCGGCAGCGGTAGTATACCGTGCTCCTCTTCTGTGACGTAAAAAACCTCTTTGACCTTGCCCACGTTCTTAAACACCCCGAGCAAGGCGGCGATTGAAGCGAACAAGCATGAGCTTGACAACTGCCTCGACGCGTTTTCGCACGTGCCAGATCAAAAAGGGCTCATCGTCTTCGTTAACGGGGCCGTCGTGGGATTCGACCTTATCTCCCGGGCCGCCGCATACGAGGCGCTGCACCCCAAACTCGTAGCGAGCTACATGATGGATGCATTGCCCCAAAAAACAAACGGCGGCCGTAAAGCAACACTCGACGATGCCCGCGCATTTGTCAAAGAGACGCAATCGTGCTCGGAAAAGAGGTACAAGTCAACAGGGCTTGGCTGGGACTACCGGTTTGAAGGAGGCACGACCGTCGGATCTTCACTCGTGCATGATGCGACGGTCGTTCACGCAGCGTTCTTCCGAGAACAACAAGCGACGTCGAACGACCGAATGGTGAACTTCGCACGCCGCAGCGAATACAGGACGAGACGCGCAGTGTGAGCTACTCGTCACTAGTGCAGCTGTTCAAGTGTTCTCTTAAGCGATAAAAATGTGCCAAAACGCTCACAAAATCAATCAACGCGGCAACAAATTTAGGAAAGGTTAGCAGGCGCGAGAGTCATAAGATGTTCGGCCTGCCTTTTGATACGAACCGTAGTGCGGGATTCGATATGGATAAAAGAGTAAGAGCTTATACAGACGGGACGCTTTACATTGCGGATACACGCACCTTACCTATTGTGCAGCAAGAATCGCACGGCCTGCTATATTACGCAATACTTGGCATGCTGGTCTTATTTCTACTTGGAAGCTTAGCTGTTACGGCCTTTTTCGTGTTCTTTCTCGTTTTGGCGTTTCTGTGAAGATATTTTGTTGAGGCATATATGGAGTTGATAAAATGGTAACATACGAACGGGCACAAGAGCTATTGGGAGATACCACCATCCCAAAGGATTCAGACTTCATAGAAGAGTACCTGGAAATGCTTGATGATTTGGTTATAACCAACGGAGAGCAGTGGGTAAAAGACAATAGGGCTCTACTGGCGGATGAATGGGAATATGTTTCTACGTTGTTAGAAGACGCGGCTAAACGTGTATTAAAGGAGGCTATCAAAAATGGAGCGCGTAAAGTCCATTGTTTCGATGGATTTTTGCCTGAATACTACAAAAAATTCGGATTCAAAGAAACAAAACGCGTTAAATGGGACGAACAGTATGCGCCAATGAAGTGGGACTATAATAGGTTAGGCAGACCAGACGTGGTCTACATGGAGTTAGAAGGTGTTGAAAAGAAAGAAGATAGAGGTCCGACAAAAAAGGAGCAACAAGAATCAAAACTTGGCGAAGCTTTGGTAGAACTCGGTTACAGACTTGAAAAGGGGCATGATTTTGACCAGGATTATGGTAAGGCTATGGAACTTTATACATTAGCTGGCGCCGAGGGTAACAGTACGGCTATGAACAATATTGGCTGGCTTTATCTGAATGGGCTGGGAGTCAATCGTAATTTAAAAGCTGCAGTCGAGTGGTTTGAAAAAGCAGCCCAATATGATAACACGAGAGCCATGATCAACCTTGGCAACATATGCGAGGGATATGGAAGGGATGATGAAAGCAATCCGGACTATAAAGGCGCGATGAAATGGTACACGAAAGCCACCCAACTGGGAGATCAAAAGGCCAAATTGAATCTTGGCAATCTGTATCACTACGGGCATGGGGTGAGGAAAAACTACAGAAAGGCTGCCGAGATCTATAAAGAGCTGGCCATGTCAGGATATACAGAAGGATACTTTTACATGGGCCTGTACTTCCAGAAAGGATTTCATTTTAAGCAAAACTACGATGCAGCTAGATATTTCTACGAAATGGGAGCAGCCGGCAACGATTCTCTCAGTATGATGAACCTGGGTGCAATGTACGGCAAAGGACTAGGAGTAGAGGTCGATCACCAAAAGGCTTTGTACTGGTATATAGAGGCGGGCAAAAGAGGTGACACCCTGGCATATGTAAACATCGGTTGGTTCTTTGAAACGGGACGTGCGGTCAAGCAGGATTACAAACTGGCTATTGATTGGTATAAAAAGGGGGCTGAGGCCCGGGAACCCCATGCTATGAACAATTTAGGGGCAATGTATGAGCGCGGGCTGGGTGTCAAGAAAGACCAAAAGAAGGCGGAATATTGGTATGCCAAAGCCAAGAAAGCGCTGGATTCTAAACAGTTTTTAGAAAGCCCTACGACTGTAAATAACTGATGGGGAGTATTATGAAAAACGAAACAAGAGGCATTGAAGAGCTTGAAAATCAATTCGAGCTAATAGATGACATCATTTGTTATGAATGTAGGCAAACGAAAATCGGCGCGTGTATTTGGCTAGATGGGGACTGCTCACTTAATCTGTTATAATAACTACTTCGTGAATAAGCAGTTGATGAAATGATTACTTTTCAACAGGCACAACAGCTTATTGGCAGATAAAATCCCAAATGATTCATATTTCCTAGAACTGCTTGATGATTGTGTTAAGTAAGGACCTCCTCATTGAGCTCTTTCAAGCGGCTGAAATGCGCCGCTGGAACGACAAGCTGTGTCCCATTCCCTTGACCGAACTGGACAAACAAGCACACAAGATGACTATCGCCTATGTGCTCGGCAAGTTCGCCGAACACGAGGGCGGCTTCAGCTGGGTCGAGGTCATCGAGGGCGGACTTTTCGAGTACTTTGAGCGCCTCACCCTCACTGATATTAAACCACAGGTCTTCGAGCGGATCAAAGCCAACGAGGAGACGTTCACGGAGCTGAAAAAAGAGGTCTATACCCGCTTTACGCCGCTCATCGCCGACTTAGATGGCTTGGATGAACGATTCGAGGCATATCTCTTCCAACCGCAGGACTCCATCAACCGAAAGATCCTCAACGCCGCCCACTTCTACGCAACCAAGTGGGAGTTTGACATCATCAAACACGAGAACTGGGACGACTACGAGATCGATGAGATCCAGCGCGGCTTGCAGCGGCGGCAGGAGGCACTCTCTGACGTGGAAGGGCTGCAGAAGCTCGCTCTGTTTCCGACGTACCGCAGCTTCGTGGATTTGTGCGGGCGGCTTCGGTTCCAGGTGCGGTGGGGGCAGCTGTACAGAGTTCCGCGGACCTCGGTGCTTGGCCACATGCTCATCGTTGCCATCCTGTCGTACCTGTTTTCCCTTACGATTGACGCCTGCCCGAGGCGGCGCACCAACAACTACTTTGCCGGCCTCTTCCACGATTTGCCCGAGGTACTCACCAAAGACGTCATCAGCCCCGTCAAGAGGGCAGCCACCGGCGTCGACCGCTTTGTGAAGGAGTTCGAGCGAGACGAGATGCAACGGAGGATTTACCGACCAAAGCTTATCCCGGAGACGTGGCAGCCCGAGATGCGTATGTTTACGGAAGACGAGTTCGCCTCAAAGGTGACGATTGACGGCCGTGTGCACCCCACAACCTCTGACGAGATAACTGCGTCGTACAACCATGACCGCTACAACCCGGTCGACGGTGAGATAGTCAGAGCAGCCGACGACCTTGCAGCGTTCATGGAAGCGTACCTCGCACTGCAAAATGGCATTTCGAATTCACAATTGCAGACCGCTGTTCAAGAGAAAACAGTGTTCTATCGGGAAAAAGTGATCGCTGGCATTAGCTTCGACAAGGTGTATCAGGGCTTTTACTAGATCCATTTCAAGTCAAATAGGGGCTTGCAAGCAATTTGCATTTTGCGAAGGGCACAAATATGAAAAAATGGGTGTTGTTAAGTGGCTATGCTTCGAACCTGATCTCTCGGGGCCTTAGACTATGAAAGCG
Source organism: Candidatus Methanoflorens crillii (assembly GCA_003162175.1). GTDB lineage: Archaea > Halobacteriota > Bog-38 > Methanoflorentales > Methanoflorentaceae > Methanoflorens > Methanoflorens crillii. The sequence goes on from PMMR01000062.1 coordinate 27,863, forward strand.
TTATTGCTTCGCGTCGGCATCGACAAGGGAAGCGGCGGAACCTATGGTCCAATTTTTGAGGACGGATCGTTCGAGTTCGTTCCGATTCCGGAGACGTATCGATCGTGCACGGCCACGACGTACGGCGAACGAATCGGCAGGAAGGGAAAGCCGCTGTCGACGTACGTGCCACCAGCACTCTGGCACGTGCCGATGCACGACGATCCTGAGTTCGAGACGTGCACCTACGGTGACACCACGGCAAAACGTCGGTCTCTCCTTGAGTTGGGTGACGGGGACCTGCTCGTTTTTTACGCAGGATTAAAACCGTTTAATCGCGACAACGCTGAGTATCCCGAAGCGCTGTACTTCGTCGGCTATTTCACGATCGATCGCGTGATCGACTTCAACTGGTTGTCAGCGTCTGAACGAGCCGGGTACCGTCAGCGGTATCCGTACAACGCCCACGTCAAGCGCGGATACGCCTACGAAAACCTTGTGATCGTCGTGGGCAGTGCAAACAGCAGACTGTTGAACCACGCGCGGCTGATCAGCCAGAAGAAACCCGACACGAGCGGGCGGCCAACGTACGCACTGTCATCTGAGATGGAAGAGCTGCTCGGCATATCCGGATTCATTCAACGAAGCGTACCACCGCGATTTGTCAGACAGGAGCACAACGTCGCCCAGTTGGTACAGTTGCTCGACTCGTCGTGAGCCGTCTTCGCTCCATTCTTCTGCGGAGCCGCAACGCAGCGTGTTCCATTAGCCCTATCCTGAGCGCCGGGCTCATCATTTTTTTTCCTAACAATAACAAATGGCCCAGACCACGACGGTAGCAGGAAGATCAACTCGAGCTGTTGCTCAAAGTACCTGCAGACTCAGACACTACAACCCAGTTACTAATTCCTATATCATAGGCGTACAAGACAGTATACGTCGACGCATTATTGAGGGTGTTCGATTTATACCCAAACCACGACGCTTTGGTGTCCCCAAATATGGTGGAGTTACCAAGATTGCTCTCCCCACTTGTATACCCGGCATTCTGTTTTTGGAGCACTAACTGCCCATACCGTTCGTTTGCCGCAGCTTCGGACTGTGCAATCTCGATCGTCACCGCGATTTTAGCGCTTCCATTTCCGCTGCTATTGCTACTTGCTCTATACGACCCCGAGTACACATTCTCGGCTGTCTGTGCTATTGGATTTATTGGGGTCCACCCTACGCCTTCAATGCTTTTTGCAAAATCGGCCCTATAATCCGACTTTGACGAGTGCGGGAAGTTTGTGATAATCATCGCAGTAAGCACCGCAGCAAGCACCATAGCAGCCAATAACACAACGATTAACCTAAACACGCTTCGTTTCATAGTTTGCTGTTACCCTCGCGATCTGGACCACGTTTGGTGCTGACGAGATCGCAGCGTTCGATGTGGGGCAATTTGCCAATGCGTATGCCGGTTTACTGTAATATAGTTAGATATAGTGCTGGGCTACGCGCGAACTCGAGTGCGCCCGATCGATTATACTGGTAGCACCACCTTACACTAGAACGATCCCGCACCTGCACTTGTTGCAGTTCAGAATACTCGCGCACGAGCAACCTTACTTCTCTTAGCGCTTCAGTTTCTGCAGTAGTTCGGCAAGTCGATCCATAGTCTCGGTCGCCCCTCGCTCCATTCCCGACTGGAGCATCCCATCGCGATCTTCAACGGTCTGAAAAACGGCTGTTGCGGTCACTGTAGTCGTGCCGTCGTGCTCTTCAAACGTCGCCGTCTCAAGCGACACATGACTGGGCATGCCTTCGAATTCAGACGTTCGGACAAGCCGCTCGGGGGGCACTACGGAGTGATATACGCCTTTGAAGGCAAACTCATTCCCGTTAGAGTCGCGCGAGACCAATCGCCAAACCCCGCCTGGTCTCACGTCCATTGTATCAACGGTGGTAGTGTGCTCTTCCAGACCCCACCACTGCGGTATAAGATTCGGATCAGTGTACGCCCTAAACACATGCTCACGCGGCGCGTCGAAGACTGAAATGATGACGATCTCTCGTCCTCCTGGCTCTGCGGAAATATTGCTAAGACCATTTTTTGTCATTTGTTGATCCTCCGGTGTTGCGGCTTATGTTACAGCGAAACGGCCCCAGAACTAAGCACCTTTGTTCGCAACGGGTTCAGCTTAACCCTATTATTCAGGTTAATAACAGTTTCCCGGCCCAAAACGACAAGATGAAGTTTGCAGCTTTGAGAAGGTCAGGAACCCCGCAGAGCTTTCAACGTGTGCGTCTGGAGCCCTAACCTGTGTGTTTGCAGGCGAATGCACGCAGTTTCAGAACGAAGCCGACAGCCGAGGAAGAACGGGCTACAGGGCGCGGACAGATGATCAACAACGAAAGCTATTTGCGCCGCGGCACTAGCCTACTTCAACTGTGGAGCGCGAAGGCACAAAGGGCGGAGAACGGAGAAATGCATTGGCCTCCGAGAAGAGTCCATATCTGCTCCAACACGCTGGCAACCCCGTCGATTGGTATCCGTGGGGGGCCGAAGCGTTCGACAAGGCACGACGCGAGGACAAGCCTCTGTTTCTGTCGATCGGGTACTCGACGTGCCACTGGTGCCACGTTATGGCCCATGAGTCATTCGAGGACCCCGAGATCGCGCTAATGATGAATGACGCGTTCGTGAACGTCAAGGTCGACCGGGAGGAGCGGCCGGATATCGACGACGTCTATATGGAAGTCTGTCAGGCAATGACTGGGCTACGAGGATGGCCCCTCAGCATAGTAATCACCCCTGACGCCAAGCCATTCTTCGCGGCCACGTACATCCCAAAGGAGACGCGATTCGGGAGAACAGGGATGCGGGAGCTTATACCGCGCATACAGGAGACGTGGCGCNNCTCTTCGACGACGTGCACGGAGGGTTCGGGAGCGCCCCGAAGTTTCCCACACCCCACAGCCTTACGTTTCTGCTTCGCTATTGGAAGCGAACAGGCGAGCACAAGCCGATGCGGATGGTGGAAAAGACGCTTCAAGCGATGCGCCACGGTGGACTCTGGGACCACGTGGGATTCGGTTTCCATCGCTACTCCACCGACGCTGAATGGCTCGTCCCGCACTTCGAGAAGATGCTTTATGACCAAGCACTCCTCGGGCTCGCGTACGCTGAGGCCTATCAGGCAACCGGCAACGACGAAGATGCGCGGGTCGTTCGGGACGTGTTTTCGTTTGTGTCGCGGGAGTTGACCTCGCCCGAGGGAGGTTTCTACACCGCGATAGACGCTGACAGCGAGGGAGCGGAGGGCAAGTTCTACCTTTGGCGCCTCGAGGAGCTTGAGAGAGGGCTCACCGCGAAGCAAGCAGAGCTCGCCCGTATCGTGTTCAACCTCACATCCGCGGGCAACTACAGCGATGAGAGCACGGGGGAACGTACCGGCAAGAACATACTTCACCTGACGCGATCGGTCACAGCACTCGCAGCAGACCTCAAGATGAACGAAGAAACCCTCAGAAACCGCATTGAGTCGATCCGACTGAAGCTGTATGAACTGAGGGAGAAGCGCGTGCATCCGCTGCGGGATGATAAGGTGCTTGCTGACTGGAACGGGCTCATGATCGCCTCGCTCGCCAAAGGCGCGCGTTGTCTCGGGGAGCCGGGGTATGCCGCAACGGCAGCGAAGGCGGCCGATTTTATCTTCAAGCACATGCGCGACCGTAAAGGTCGGCTTCTGCACCGCTATCGGGAGGGTGAGGCGCGGGTCACCGCGTCGTTGAATGACTACGCCTTCTTCATCTGGGGCCTATCGGAACTGTACGAAACGACTTTTGAAACGCGCTACCTTGCAGCGGCACTTGAGCTTCTGGAGCACGTGCTAACGCATTTCAAGGATAAAGCAGACGGCGGGTTTTACTCGACTGCCGACTATGCGGAATCGCTCATCCTACGCACGCGAGACGTGTTCGACGGCGCACTCCCCTCAGGCAACTCGGTAATGCTGATGAACCTGACGTTTCTTGGCCATCTGACGGGCAGGCTGGAGTATTTCGATGACGCGTCGAGACTGGGGCGGGCGCTCTCACACGAAGTCATGAGGGCCCCGCAAGCCCACACGCATCTTTTGAGCGCGCTTGATCTCGCCCTCGGTCCCTCGTTTGAGACCGTTATATGCGGCGACTCGCGCTCAGACGATACCCGCCGCATGCTGAGGGCGCTTGACACGCATTTCCTGCCGTATAATGTCGTGGTTTTCCGGCCCGCAGAGACGGAGCATCCTGAAATCGCAGAAATCGCTCCTTTTACGAAGTTCCAGACGTGCGTCGACGGGAAGCCCACCGCGTATGTCTGTCAGAATTACGCGTGCAGTGTGCCGACGACGGATACTGCCGAAATGCTGCGGATGTTGGAAGAAGGGCGTCGTGGCAATCGCTGACGGGGTAGGTTTCGCGAAAGGAAATGTTATTACCAAGTATCACCGTTAAAAAGCCCGACTGTGCTTCATCCACATGTTCGATATTAGCAACTGGGTAATTGTCGTCAGCTGGATTGTCACGTTCTTCGAGGTCGTAGGCGCCGTCATCATCTTCTACGCAAGTGCCCGCGTCGTAGTGGAGCTCGTAAAGAGTGTCCTTCGCCGACACCCGCCCGACTACACCGCCATCAGATTGGATTACACCTCAAAAATCGTTCTGGCCTTGGAGCTTTTTATCGCGAATGACCTCGTAAGGACGATACTCAGTCCCAATTTGGATCAGGCTATTATTCTCGCATTCATCGTCGGCATCAGAGTCATCATTGGCTATTCGCTTAGTCGCGAGCTAAAAGACCCCGCCAGATGAGTGCGCTGCTGCTGGCCGCCGCACTGCGAGGGACCCCGTGCAACATGGCAACGGTCATATCATAAAATCCACCAAATATGATAGCGCTCCGCTTTGGTCGATTTCATGGTCACTTTGCGCCTATCAAGGATCCTCCGAACCCGAGCGCCCACACGAAGATCGGGTACGCGACCATGCGCTCCATGCCGCCTTTACCTATTCCCAGATCGTGCTGCGTGACGAGTGGGACAAGGGCAACGAGCGCGATGATCCCGAGGCCCACTGAGAAGTGTGAGAGCGGCGGGCGCAGCACCCTATACGAGATGATCGCGGAGACCGCCCCAAAGACAAATGCGGCGATCGCCAAGACGTCGTGGGGCGCGCCGATGGTTTCAGGAAATAATGCCACCCCTACAGTACAGGCGCCGGTGACCGCAAGGGTGATGGTAAGGCCGGTGCCGAGGGTACGTCGTCCGAGCAGTGAACCGATGAGCGCGAATGCTCCAAACACCGCGGTTGATGCGTTGTATAAAAGCGCCGTTTGTCCCACGCCCAAGTCGCTTAGGGCGTTGGTCGCCACGTTATACCCTGGATACCGCGCTTCGGCGATGACTATCATGAGAATGAACTGCGCGGCACCTGCAAAAAGGAGGGCCCCGAGGAGAGAGCGGTTCTCGATGCTCATTATTACTCACCCAACTGTGTCTCTGGTTATTGTCGTGGACAGTTCACTTCGTCACGATCTGCTTTCCCAGTTTACGCGGCCAGTAGGGCGAAAGCGCATTTTCAGCCCAAATCCGCCCTAGAGGATCATTTCGTTGATTCTACGGGGTCAAAATGCCGAATTGCGGCTTTCTTGTCTTTTTGCTGGCGCATGGCCATTCGCTAGGGGGATTCAGGCCCTTGTTGTAGCAGCTCCTGAATTCGTACTGTCGCTGGAACTGCTTGCTCCCAGAGTAGTTCAAAGTTGGCAATGAGGTAGCCAGCTTAGGTGGGATCGTCGATCCAGATCATTGAAATGGGCTCATTGAGTGATGCGCGCGTGATATCGACGTTAATCGAACTCAAACAAATCTTCTTGTCTAAAATTCCGAAGGGCAGCCCGCAGTAGCCATCGTAGATTCGTATTTCTTCGCCAATGTCGAGCAGTTCTTGCACCAGTTCGACGCCCGAGTACGTGACGTCAAATATGATGCCGCGCGCGTACCCTCTCACGCTCGACTTTGGCGTCGTTGTTGGATTCTTCATTCTGATAACCATCATCGGCACCCTCCTGTTTAGGGACGTGCATTGATGTTAGTGCCCGCGGCGCGCCGGGGACGACATATATATGTAGCTCAGCGCCTTTTCGTTCGTAAGGTGCGATCATGACAAAAGAACAAGGTGCGACCATGACAAAAGAACACCATAAGGACGAAGCAATAACGTTGTCCGTTGAGCACGCCGCACGCCTTATAGGCATTAGCCGAACGACCGCATATCGGATGGTGCAGTCCGGCGAGCTGCCGGCCGTGAGAGTCGGAAGGCGCGTCCTCATTCTGAAGAAGCCTTTGATGGAAATGCTCGAGGCCGAAGAGCATGTGGACTGAACCCCATGCAAAACGGTCATAAGGCCCCCGCTGCCACACATTCCCTTTTTTGAGCGTGAAGCAGGAAACGATTTTCGCTGTCCTTTTTTTTGTGACAGATCGAGAACGTCGCCGATGTCGGCGACACGGAAATGGCGATCTTAGGATCGCAGCTTGCGCGGCGGGCCCTTGATTTTCTGCGGTATCGACGATGATGAGCTGTCCGAGTCGCGTATCCCTCCCTTTTGAATTGCATCAGGGATACTGCTTTCAACAGACTGCGGTGGTAAGGGCCTCCTTCAATTCGTAGTATGGGCTAGTCCCTGGCAGGTGGGATCCGCCTCATGCCCGCCCTCTACCACGCGGAAGCTTTGTTCAGTCACGCTCGCAGGAAGAGCAATCAAAAGGTCGTCCGTAGCGGCGATCTAAGACGATCTCACGTGCAAAAAAGCGTACCGCGCGGTTCGTTTAAGCCCGGGACGATCGGACAAGTGGCACGATCTAGCGGAGTTTTTAAAGCACGTAATCGAGAAAAGAAGCGTACGATACGGCTCTTTTTAACCCGTTGTTTATAAACCACCCCGTGCAGGCGCAAAGGACAGTTGAAAAAGTGGGGGTAACTAGTCGCACACTATGCTGAAAAGCCGCATTTCATGCTAATTCGACATGAGCGTATCAGCAACGACAGCGCCTAGCACTCACGATAGACATGATTATCGCCCGGTTTTTTACATCATCTAGTTGACGCTGCTGTGTCGCAGCCGAAGCACGCTGTTGACCGCGTTGGCGATGCTCTGCGCACTTCTTGAAGTTCGGATCGTTTGTCGTATTCATGCAACCGCCGCTTTTTTCGCGTGACCCTGTTTTACTTTCCGCGCGCATATACAAAGTTTAACTCTGAGTTCATCCATACGACATGTCTATGAGACAAGCGTTTGGCGGCGTGGTGTACGACACCGACACGGCCATCCTTCTTGCGCAAAACGAACACCAGTTCTGCATTGAAACGCTGAAAACCGGNNTTCTTTGGCGACGACGAAGAGCACGACCCGGAACTGACACCGCTAACCCCAGAAGAGGCGGTGACCGTGTGGAACAAGCTCACGGACAGAAGGCTCGAATTCGAAGACGCCTTTCCGGACATCGAGTACGCGGACGCGTAAATGGACGCCGAAGCGTGCGCCGCTAGTGCTGCAGGCGGGACGCTGCCAAGCGCGTCGCTTCAATAACGCACCGTTGCATAAAGAGTGAAATCTCGTCGTTTTCAATGCGCCTGTTTATGCGCAACGCCGGGGCGACACCCGCGCATAGCAGTTCGCCCGTTTGCGTGCTCGTAACATTTGTCGCCATAACGTTCACCTCTGATACAACCTGCGCACAAAAGCGTTATACGGCCGCGTGAGGCAGGAATTGCGTGTAAACGCGTGACACCGCGTTTGTGTCACAGCTCAGGGGCGATGGCTCCAACGCCCAACTTAAGAAAACAGCGAATATGCGACGCACCCTCAAGACAAAACCGTAAGGGGCTTAAAGCGGCCTCGCCTACACTGTACATAGAAAATTATCGCAACCGCAAAGCTGCTTCGGCCAATATGTAGCGGGGTCCGCCGCACGTAATAATAGAAGACGATTCGAGGTAGGGCGAGCGGCGGGCCTCAAACTCCAGCATCGAACGGTTTAGGATAGAAAGCCTTCTGTGATTTTGAAACTTTTTTTTGATTTTTTTTCTTTCATACGCGCAGTCCAGCTCGTGCGGCGCTTCTTTGCTCAATTACATCGGATTCACTTTGAGCTTCTCTTATGGATCTTAACCACGCACATTGATGCGCTTTCACCTCGCCCTGCATTCAGAGCTTGGGCGTCGCCTCTAAGCGCGTCAAGAATACTAGTTCTTATAAAAAACAAAAAAAGTAACGACCAACGCTTTGTGCTTGCGTCTTAGACCTCTACGATTTAGGCGATTCGTGTACTTTGCCGTTACTCAAGCTCAAGCTTAACGCCGCCAATTCTAGGCGCCAACCAATTGTAAATCAGTGCTACAATTGCCACAAGGATATAGCCGCCAATGAAGCCGAAAACCAAGCCACCGATAATAGCGGAAGCCTCGAGGCCTGCTCCCGAGCCGAGCATCGTTGTTGCAGGAAGGGCGTTTTGTATTGCCGAGACGCCAATTGCAATGCCAATAGCTGAAATGATACCACTAATGAGCCCTAAAATGGCATAAAGTACTGCACCCATCAAGGCCACTGCCCCAACCGGAATCTTTGTGATCGTTTTTAATTCTCCCATATTGTCACCTCCCCTTTTGTTTATCTTACACGTTAACGAGTAACGCTATTTATTGATTTAGATTTGCCGCGCTTTTTTTGTGGCCATAGAAGCTCTTTTTCGCCGAAATCAAAGAAAGAGATTCAAACCAGCTTTCATATTTGATCCTGGGGCAGGAAGACGAAGTCTGAAGAATTCCAGTGCACAAGTGCGAGTTTACGTGCAACTTCTGTCAAGGAGGGCTCACAACCGCGCCTCACCTGGACAGCATCAAAGAAAGCANNTTGCAACGGAAAAGAGCCTAACAAACTACAGAAAAAAACCGAGAATGGAGCACAGGCCCGGTAGCCGTAAGAGAAGACGGTTTTCGAGGCAGGCCAGATCGCGGGCCCGGCTCCTATTAATCACGGCACAATAAAGCTCTACACGATGGTATTTAACGTTTTCGCTCATATTTTGCGCTTTTTTTGAAAATCTGGACTCGAAATGAAGGTATTCTACCGGGACAAGATTCTTCTTTTTGGCAACAGCCAATGCTATGCGCATATCTGCCGAGCCGTTTGCAGCTCGTTGAAGCTCCATTGGAACCGATATTTGTCCCACGCTCGTGCGCCTCTTTAAGTAGTTTCTAGCTTTGCTGCGACTGTATTTTTGAGGTAGTACCGTGGTAATCATGAAACGAAGCGCTCTGCGGGCTCGGCCTAATCAAGAAGCGGTGTGCTCATCATCGGCCAAATGAACAGCTAGTGCAATCTATTATTTTCGTCATCAGGGCGTGCAGATAGATTACTCGAGTGTGCCGTTGAATACAAATTGCACCGGAAATAGCTGCAACTATTGAGTGGAAAAACCGGGCTGACCGGTGGTGTGCGTGAGTATGACTTTCTCATACCCTGGTATGATTGAGACTGGCGATTCGAGCAGCCTCATAAAAACTCTTCCATGGGCCACATCGAACGCTCTGTCGTTATAGCCCTATAGTGCGAAGCCGAGCAAGTAAAGCAGGATCATCAGGATGGCCCCGGGAATTCCGGCTAAGGCACTAAATCCCACGGTGATCCAATCTATCGGCACGCTGATGCCTACCACATTGGCGCCAACAAGAATAATCAAGCCAATTATAGCGTTAGGGATTAGGTACAGCAGTAATCGCAAACCGACGCGCAGAACTGCGACTAGAAGGCTCAGAAAAATGACAATGAGGATTATCCCTGCGAGGATTGTCAATGGGTCCATGCTAGCTGTGAGCAGGTTAATTCGTTATAAAAGCTATGATTTTGTCGTGCTTGTAAGCAGCCTCAAAAAACAGTCTACATGTGGCACGATACAAGCTGACTTGTGAACCTTCTTCGATGCAGCTTCCATAGCGGCGCGCCGTCTTAACGCTTTCTCGCAAAAATCACTTCGCCGATCTGTTTCTTTGCCACATCAAGTATGTGCTCGATCTGCTGTATCTTCTCGTCATCAAGGTACGAGTAGTTGGAAAAGATCGTGCGGGCAATTTCCGCGATGCGCCGGCCGACCCCGGGAAGCGAGCTCCATCGTGGCTGAGCGGCGCGCGAGCTCAGCAGCTTAACGGTGTCGCGGTGTTCGTCCAAGAAGCGCCTCCCCGCATCGGTTAAGATGTAGACCTTCTTGTTGTCCTCCTCGTTCATGGCGACGCAACCTTGATCTTCAAGCATCTGCAAGGTCGGGTAGATCACGCCTGCGCTCGGGGCGTGACCGCTCACGTCCCCAATGGCCTTAATAATACCATAACCGTGGAGCGGTTGGTCGCGTAGCGTCATGAGCACGAAAAACTTGATGTTGCCGCGCTCCATCCTCATGGGCCCAAACTGCGCGACGCCCAAAAACTGATCTTGCGCCCACTCTTTCCATATTCGTCTCGGCACGATGGCAGCCTCTTTTTTACAATATATCTGAAGCTATGCTTTGTGATATATAACACTTTAGGGCAGTAGGAACGGCTTGCGCGGCGCGCATCGAGCTGAAGGGCCGCCTCTAGGCACCAGCCGCTGCCGGTGACCAAACACTAAAATGTGGTGGACGGCATGTAGCTTTACTGATAACAAACCATGCGAATCCACGCATTTGCTGCACGAGCGCCCGGGGCTGCGCTGCAGCCATTCGACTATGAGCTTCACAAACTGGGCCCGTACGACGTCGATGTCAAAGTGAGCCACTGCGGTATCTGCCACAGCGACGTTCACCTCATCGATAACGACTGGGGTATCTCGCATTACCCCCTCGTGCCAGGACACGAAATCGTCGGCACGGTGGCCGCCACTGGAGAGGCCGTTGAGCAGCTCAACATCGGTGAACGAGTAGGCGTCGGGTGGCAATCGGGCAGCTGCTTGCGCTGTGAGTGGTGTCTGAACGGCTACGAGAATCTCTGCCGGAGCAAGGTGCTCACGTGTGTCCGGCGGCATGGTGGATTCGCCGATTTCGTTCGCACTGACAGTCGTTTTACCTTCTCCATTCCGGAGTCGCTCGGTTCGGCGGGCGCAGCACCGCTCCTGTGCGCAGGCGTTACAGTGTACGCGCCGATGCGGCGCTACGGCGTGCGGCCACATCATCATGTAGGCGTCGTTGGCATCGGCGGACTCGGACACTTGGCCCTGCAGTTCGCCCACGCTATGGGGTGTGAGGTGACCGCGTTCTCGACGAACCCTGAAAAAAAGGACGACGCAGCCGCCTTTGGCGCCGATCATTTTGTAATGAGCCGCGACCCGTCGCAAATGCGAAACGCTGCCCGGACCCTCGATTTCATACTATCGACGGCCACTGCCCCGCTCCCGTGGACCGCTTATGTGGAGGCGCTGCGGCCCAATGGCACGTTGACCAGCGTCAGTCGACTGTCCTCCGAAGCGGAAGCGGGGGTCGTCAGCGCACCTGCTTCGCTTCTCGTTGCCGGCCAAAAATCGATCGCCGGGAGCGTAACAGGCGGGAGAGCGGTCACGCAAGAGATGCTCATGTTTGCCGCACGTCACGACATCGCCGCAAAAACAGAGGTATTCTCCTTTGCAGACATAAACAGCGCTGTGCAACGTGTGCGCAACAACGCCGCACGCTATCGAGTCGTGTTAGAGACCTAACCTATCCAAAGGTGCTTATCGAGACCCGACGGCTACCTCGCTCAAAAATGAAACTCAACAAGTTCAACGCGCTCGTCGCTGTTACTGAGATATGCAAGAATTTCAGACGCATCCCCGCCGCAAGGGTTTTAGTGGAATCCAAGCGGAGAATATGATTGTTGAGGTCGCGACTTCCCTTACAAGCATTCTTGAAACGAGGGACTTAGAAAGCAAACAACTAAAGAATAGACGGTGACGGGAGATTTGAAAACATGAGTTATCAATGGGACGCCGCCGATTACGAAAAACATTCTTCTCCTCAGCAGCAGTGGGCGCGTGACGCCATTCGAGCCTTAAGACTTGCGGGTGATGAACGGGTGCTCGACATCGGCTGCGGCGATGGGAAGGTAACCGCCGAGCTTGCGGCGCACATTCCAGATGGGGCGGTACTTGGCATAGACAGCTCTGAAACGATGATCGAATTCGCCCACCGCCGGTTCCCTCCAACGTTTTTCCCGAATCTGCAATTTCGCTGGGGGGATGCAACGCGCCTCACGTACCGTCACGATTTCGACCTCGTTGTGTCATTTGCAAGCCTTCATTGGATAAGCGACCACCTCGCGGTGCTTGCCGGGATAAAACGGGCGCTTAAGCCGTCTGGGCGGACGCTGCTCCAGTTCGGGGGAAAAGGCAATGCCGCATTGATCTCGGACGTCGCAAACCAGCTTACCACTGACAGACGCTGGAAAGATTATTTTGTTGGATTCACCTACCCCTGGTTCTTTTACGGCGTGGAAGAGTACCGCGGGTTCGTTAGTCGCGTTGGCCTCTCTCCAGAGCGTATTGCGCTGATCCCGAAGGATATGGTACACGATGGGAAAGAGGCGCTCAAGGGCTGGGTGCGCACCGTTTTCCTCCCTTACACGGGGCGCCTTCCGGAAGCGTTGCGCGAGGATTTTGTGGAACAGATCGCACGTGCGTACATCGAACGACGCCCCCCAGATGAAAATGGACACGTCCACGTGAAAATGGTGCGGCTGGAAGTGCAGGCTACGATGTGATGCGAGCAACGCGGTTGTTGATGAAGATAAACGTCTCTGCAGGAAACCCAAACGACATTCCGAATAGCTAATCGCCGCACGCACTGTTGCGGTAACGGCTTGACGCGATCCTCCACTTTTTCCTTTTTTCGTGAGCTCGAGGAGGCAGAGTGAGTCTTCAACGCACAGTGCACGCAGCAGCTGTGGCCGTGATTCTCGTGACTCTTGAGAGCGCGCTTGCCAAAAGTAGCGTCTTCAGCTTCGATTACGACGGCGCACATTATCTGTTGAACACGAAGCAAAGAGCGTGCAGCGGGGACGTCACGGCTTGACTTTCTTTAGAATCTCTGCGCGTTCGTGTTTGTCGCATCGCGGGCATCTCAGGTACTTCCACGCGCCGTCTTTATCTACGCCCTGCGGACTTACGAAATTCGTCACACGCGATATCTCGAATTCCTCTCCGCACTGTTTGCAGCGGTACGCGTACGTTTTCGTGTGCCAGCTGACCAGCGCCACGAGCACCACAGCGACAAGGACAAACCAGAGGATTGCCCCCACGATACGGTTGATAGCAAAGAGAAAAATTGCAGCGGTCACAATTAGGAGCATCCCGACGGCAAAGTAGAGGGCGGTTCGCTCCCACTCGTGCGCAGTGACGTTCTCGCATGGCATTCGTGCTCGCCTCGCATTTCTAACATTACGTAATGGTTTGCACGCACTCGTTTAGCATTGGGCAGAAGGAGTGCACCGTATCGAATGTAGGGTGGGAAAATGATATTATGCTTTTCCCTTCGTCAAGCGTAGGACCGCCAGGAAAGGTTGGCTTTTTCCGTATACGTAGATTAACTTCGGTCGTCGCATCAGGTGCACGGCAGCCAGACATGCTTCACATTCTAACAGACAGGCCCAGTCAATCATTTCGGTTCTTATATATAGTCAAAATGCCTATTTTTTGGCTATGCGGACAAGAACTATCGTCGCCATAATAGCCGCAGTCATAATCGTTATCGCCATCGTGGGGGCCGCTTTTCTGTTGACGCTCCAGGCCCCTCAAGTGCAGGGAGTGTCGGTAAGCTCGATCGATAACGTGTCACGCTCTGGCTTTACGTTAACATTTGTGATAAAACTGTATAACCCGAATGTCGTAGGAGTCAACATCAAATCCATTACGTACAACCTCCTATTGACCTCCGGCAACCAGGTCTTGAGCACCGGCACGTCAGACGGGATCCAAATCCCGGCGCGCGGAAGCGTCGATATCCCAATACAGTCAACTATTTACTTCGGCTCTGCAATCAGCACTGTATTGCAAGCCATCTTGACAAAAAGCGTGATGATGAATCTAAACGGGGTCGTCACCGCGCATCCCCTCATAATAGATGTTAACGTTTCCTTCAGCCAGACATTCGACGCATACCCATACATTAGCAGCCAGGTCAGCAAGATCGTTTGAATCGGATTGCAGGCGTGGAGAGGGTCTATTCGCTTTTCTTAGCTAAAGATTTAGGGGAATTCAATTACGAGAGCGTCCGTATACGTTCGTGACGCAGCAAGAGCCAAGCGCCCCGCCTGACAGATGAACGAGCTGTCAGAAAAACTACGAAGAAGCTTTTGATCTGAGACTGCTAACCCCGGAGCACGACCGCCAGGAACAGCAGGTAAAGGACCCCATTGAAGATGAGCGCTTGTGCCGTCAGCTTCGCTCTGGCCGCTAGCACGCACACCCAAAGGCCCGCGGTAAGAGCAATTACAGCGCTTATGAGCTCGATGGGCCCAAGCACCCACGAGGTGAACGCTACGCCAAATGCCACCGGAATGCAGCTCTGGAACACCATTGCCCCCGTTATGTTCCCCAATGCGAGCGCATCCTTGCCTTGGCTGACCCACAGGACGCTATTAAGCTTCTCGGGCAACTCTGTTGCAATGGGTGAGATAACAAGCGCAAGCAGCATAGCACTTGCGTGGAGCTGCTCGGCGAGACTGACAATCTGATTCACAAAGAGTTGCGCGCCCACTATAATGAGGACTAGCGACAAAGCTGTTTGTCCGAGCACGAGCCGTAGCGATGGAGTCTGGCGCGCAGTGACGCTTTTTAGTCGCGCTGCCCATGAGTCAAGCGTCAGCGGCTGCGACGGTGCGTCAGATGCCCCCTTGCCAGTCTTAAATACGCGCCATACATACACGACATAAATGACCACAAAAAGGGGGGCTATAAGCGCTTTCGTCTGCTGAGGTGCGATGAAAGCCACGATCACAGCACCTAAATAAACGAGGAAAAAGACGCTCAAATCACGCCGTGTTATTTGGCTGTCAAACTTGATTTGAGCCCCCATCACCCGACGGCGTCTCAAAATGAGCACGGCCATGCCAGTTATAAACAGTGCGAGGGTTCCCAGCATGAACGGGGCACCTAAGATCGCTCCAATGCCCACGTCCTGGCCAGTCGTTCCAGCGACAAAGAAAATAGCAATCAGGGGGACGATCGTTTCGGGCAACGCCGTTCCCACGGCGGCCAACACCGAACCGACGACGCCCTCAGAAAGATTGAACTTGCGCCCGATCCACTCTACGCCATTCGTAAAGAGACTGCTGCCGACGAAGATGAGTGCCAAGCTGACGATGAAGAGTAACGCATTCACCGACGCACCCGCATTATGGTAGTGTAGATCAAAGTGTTGTCCCCTTACAGTCCTTCGCAGCCCACATAGCAAATCCGGATTTGGGCCTATTCGTCGCTGCTGTCTGTCGGAATTATGACTTAAAAAGCGCTCCCGCATTAAGGCTCTTCCGGGATTAGCCTACGTGCTCCTCGGCACGCAAAAGAGAATGTTGGAGGGAACATCTAGACAGACGACGCAGCGACTCCTTAGACCTGCTGTCCTACTAGCACTACCTTGCGGGCCCCTTTTGGAGCTAGTTGCTCTTGCCCCACAGATTACGCTTAGGACGTGGTCTCCGGAGATCTTTCTCGAATCTGATCTGCCCGCTTCTGCGTTTCAGTCACAGAACGATTTTGTGACGCGACAAATCGCGAGGCTAAGCCAAAGTTTGAGTGCCTTATCCGCTCCTCTCACTATTTTCAATTCCCAGACCCCACTTGATCGCTGCCTGGCGACGAACCAAGCGAGCGCTTGTTTGATTTCCGTGTCTTGCCGGCCAAACCCGAGCCGCGACAACGAGTCAAGCGATGATAAAAGGTCAGTAAACCAGAACGGATATGAGAACTTCTTCCAAAAAACAGCAGCGCTTCTGTCAGGATATACATCGCGTCGAAAGAACCGCGAGGCGAGCAGCGTGCCCGCGTTCATCGCCGCCGATGAGGCTCGGCGTCGCTCGTGTGCCGCAAAAGCGCGCACGACGACGCCCGTCACGAGATGAGAAAACGGCTTTGAGCGAGCTGGCTGGACCGGATCGCCCTTCATCATAAGAGAGTCAAGCTTCGCGCCTGTGGTGCGCAGCGGGATCGCCCATCCCCCGTCACGCTGACGAATATCGAGTAGCCACTGGAACCCCTGCGCTATCCGCTCATCGCGCGAATAGCCAGCCTTGATCAGAAGCTCCATAATTGCCGCAGAGTAGTTTGGAGAGTACTGAGTGCCGTAAATACCTCTGAAATCACCCTCGTTCGTCTGATGCGAAAAGAGGTATTCAGCTGCTTGCCGCATGGCCGAATGATCGCGGGTCATTCCGAATTTCTCGACCAGCTCACCAACGATGCGGTACGTTTCGAGCTGATCGTAGCTATCCGCCGAGCGCAGGTAGGTACGGCGAGCGCCGCGGTACGGCCAAGAGCCGTTATCCTTCTGTTTCCGAAGCAGCCTTCGAACCTCGTTCAACTCCCAGAGAGACGCTATGGATGGCACGGCTTCGCCTAAAAGATCCCTCCGCGCATAGTACCGGATTGCTTCGTTCTCGGCTGTGATGAGAGGCGGCAACGGGTCAAAAATCAGGCTGCGACGCCAAGCTTCCATAACGTCTCCTGCTTACGCGTTCGTCGCGTTACGTATTCGAGGTGGGTACTCGGACGACCTTCTGAGGCTTGTTAAAATAACTGAATACGCTGTTCGCAGTCGTCTTGTCAACGGCAGGCACGGATTGGATCTCTTCCAGGCTCGCCCTTTTGAGCTGAGCCACGGATCCAAAACGTTTGAGGAGCTCGACTTTTCGCCGTTTGCCGACGCCGGGGATGTAATCCAGCGTGCTCTCCAAGAGCCGGCGCGAACGGAAGTTGCGATGTCTCCTGATGGCCGTCTTATGCGCCTCGTCACGAACGCGCATCAACACGTTGAGCGCGATCTGCGGCACCTCGACAGGCGCTGACCGACCGGGCACGTAAACGAGCTCTTCGCGCTTTGCGAGGCCCACGAGGGGGACCCTCAATCCGAGCATCGTCAGAGTATCCGTGACGGCGCGCACCTGTCCCTTTCCTCCGTCAACCACGATGAGATCCGCGCGGCCCTCACGTTCTCGATATCTCCGGCCGACAATCTCCTTGAGCATCGCATAATCGTCAATCGAAGCGACGCTTCTGATCTTATAGGAGCGATACTCGCTAACCTGTGGTGTGCCGTCGATGAATACCGCCATCGACCCCATCGCCTCGGCGCCGGCGAGGTTCGACACGTCGAACGCTTCAATCCGGTACGGGTACGAGCGCAGTCGAAGGGCGTCTTTAAGCACGTACAGCGCATCGGCCGCTGTTGGCTTCTTGAGCATCGATTCGGCATTTTTGTGCGCGAGCGCGACGAGCCTCGTCTTCCGTCCGGCCCGTGGAACGCTCACGTGGACGCGGCTTCCTCTGATCTCGGTGAGGAGATTTTCGATGGCGTCCGCCTCCTCAATCGCGTGCTCGAGAAGGATGCCCTTCGGAACGTAGGGCCCCTCGAGGTGTAAGTAGTGTTGCTTGACAAACGCCGTCATCAGTTCAGTCGTCTCAGCCCCTTCGGTCCCCCGGAGCGCGTACGATTGTTGCCCCGTAACCCTCCCTTCGCGGACCATAAGTATGAGCGCGCACGCCTGTGGACCTCCACGGGCTATAGCGATGACGTCTTCGTCGCCGCGACGCGGCTCCACGTACTGCTGCTCTCGCACGCTCTCGAGAACGGCAATGCGATCGCGCAGCGTCGCGGCGCGCTCGAACTCCATGTCCATCGCCGCGCCGTTCATCTCGCGCTTGAGCTCAGTGAGAATGTCGTCTTGTCGCCCTTCGAGAAATCGCTGTATGCCCGTCACAAGTTGCGCATACGCGTCGGGATCCGTTTTGCCCGCACAGGGAGCCGCGCACAGCTTGAGTTGGTAGTTGAGGCACGGCCTGAGAACGCGCCGTAGATCTCTGTTACAACTGCGCAACGGGAACGCCTTACGCAGCGCCTTCACGCTTTGACGTGTGGCCTGGGCGCTCGTGTACGGGCCGAAATAGGCCGACCCGTCGTTTCTCACCACCCGCGTCACGGTAATGCTCGGATACGGGTCGTCGGTGATTCGGATGTATGGGAAACTACCGTCATCAGTCAGCCGAACGTTGTATCGCGGCTTGTGAAGCTTCACGAGGTTCGACTCAAGGATAAGCGCCTCTTTTTCGGTGTTGGTGACGATCCACTCAATGTCGTCGACCCGCTCGACGAGCGCCCTCGTTCGCGGCGCCGTAGGCGCAGCGTGAAAATACGTTCGGACTCGGTTCTTCAGTGAGACGGCTTTGCCGATGTAGATAATTTTTCCGCCGGCGTCCTTCATGAGGTAGACGCCCGGACTGCTCGGCAGGTTATGAAGCCTCGCGGTGACTGAAGGTGGTGGCATCGCTCTTAGTGTCCGTTCAACACCCGTTTGAGAAACTCGCCGGTGTACGTGCCCGACCGGGCGATCATCTCAGGCGTTCCCCGCGCGACAACGTACCCACCTTCGTCGCCTCCCTCGGGGCCCAGATCGATGATGTAGTCGGCCGTCTTGATCACATCGAGGTTGTGCTCGATGACGAGCACCGAATTCCCGGCGTCGGTGAGCCGGCCGAGCACCGCGAGCAGTTTCTTGATGTCATCAAAGTGCAGGCCGGTCGTGGGCTCATCGAGAATGTAGAACGTCTTGCCGGTGCTCCGCCGGCTGAGTTCGGTGGCCAGTTTGACGCGTTGGGCCTCTCCACCCGAGAGCGTCGTCGCCGGCTGCCCGAGCTTGATGTACCCCAGCCCCACGTCGTAGAGCGTCTGCAGCTTTTGCTTGATGCGTGGAATGTTCTCAAAGAAGTGCACGCCCTCTTCGACGGTCATATCGAGCACGTCAGCAATGTTCTTGCCCTTGTAGCGAATTTCGAGCGTTTCCCTGTTATAGCGCTTCCCCTCGCAGACCTCACACGGCACGTACACGTCGGGCAAAAAATGCATCTCGATCTTTATGATTCCGTCACCCCTGCACGCCTCGCAGCGGCCGCCTTTCACGTTGAAGCTGAACCGACCCTGCCGATAGCCCCGGGCCTTGGCGTCAGGAAGCTGCGCGAAGAGGGCCCGGATGAAATCAAACACCCCGGTGTAGGTGGCGGGATTTGAGCGCGGCGTCCTGCCGATAGGCGACTGATCGATCGTGATCACCTTGTCGATGTGCTGAATGCCCAAGACGTCATCGTGGGCGCCGGGCTTTCCGTACGCGCGGTGCAACTGCTGGGCGAGTTTGCGATGGAGGATATCATTGATAAGGGTGCTTTTTCCTGATCCGGAGACCCCGGTGACGCAGGTGAAGATCCCGAGAGGGATCTCAACGTCGATGTTCTTGAGGTTGTTGTGGCGCGCGCCGACAATGCGCAGCGCCTTACCGTTCGTGACCCGGCGTCGGTTCGGCACCTCGATCCGCTTAACGCGGTTAAGGTACTGTCCCGTTATGGACTCGGGATCACGTACGATGTCGCTCGGGGTACCGGTCGCCACGATGGCACCTCCGTGCTCGCCGGCGCCGGGCCCCATGTCGATGACGTAGTCGGCTGTACGAATCATCTCCTCGTCGTGCTCAACCACGATGAGCGTGTTTCCGAGATCTCTGAGGCTCTTCAGCGTCCCGATGAGCCGCAGATTGTCGCGCTGGTGAAGACCGATGCTCGGCTCATCAAGGATGTAGAGCACCCCGACGAGGCCCGAACCGATTTGCGTCGCGAGCCGTATACGCTGAGCCTCGCCGCCTGAAAGCGTCTCGCTCGCCCGATCGAGCGTCAAGTAATTGAGGCCCACGTTTTGCAAAAAATTGAGCCTTTTTTTAACCTCTTTGATGACCTCAGCAGCAATGGTCATTTTCCCGTTCGAGAGGCGCAAGCGGTCAAAGAACTCGTGCGCCGCGTCGACTGACAAGGCCGAGACGTCGGCTATAGAGCGATCGCTGATGGTGACGGCGAGCGCTTTAGGTTGAAGGCGTTTGCCGTTGCACGCATCGCACGCACGTAGGCGCATATACTTCTCAATCTCGTCTCTGATGTACTCAGAGTCGGTGTCGCGATAGCGACGCGACAGGTTCTTGATGACTCCCTCAAACGGCCTGAGAAAGCGGACGTGACCGTGTCGGCCGACGTACTCAAACAGCATTTTCTGGCTGCCCGAGCCGTAGAGGATGAGGTGTCTCTGCTCGTCGTTAAGCTCTTCGTACGGCGTTTCCAGGCCGAACTGGAACTGTTTGGCCGCGCTCAAGAGGTACTGCGGGTAGTAATCACTCGTCGATTTCGCCCACGGCGCTATGGCTCTCTTGACGGGGAGAGATTTGTCAGGCACGACTAAGTCCTCATCGAGGGTCTTTTCAAACCCAAGGCCGTGGCACGCCGGACACGCCCCGTGCGGGCTATTGAACGAGAACATGCGCGGCTCAATTTCCCCCATGTTGATGCCGCACTCGGGACACGCAAAGTGCTCACTGAAAAGAAGCTCTTCGGCGCCGACGACGTCGACGATAACGACGCCGTCACCGAGCACGAGAGCGGTCTCAAGCGAGTCTGCGAGGCGCTGCCGGTCTTCATCAGCGATGGTAAGACGGTCGGTGACGACCTCGATCGTATGGCGCTTGTTCTTGTCGAGGTCGATGGCTTCATCGAGCTCGCGCACCTCACCATCGATGCGCGCTCGTGTGAACCCATCACTCAGCAGGAATTCCAAAATCTTACGGTGTTCTCCCTTTTTGTCCTTCACCACGGGAGCGAGTATCGTGATGTTCGTCTCTTTGGGAAGCCGCATCACCTGATCGACGATTTCTTGCACGGTCTGCTGGGCGATCTCCTTGCCGCACTGCGGGCAGTGAGGGGTTCCCACTCGTGCGAACATGAGCCTCAGGTAATCGAAGATCTCGGTGACCGTTCCCACAGTAGAACGGGGATTCTTGCTCGTCGTTTTTTGGTCGATAGAAATCGCAGGAGACAAGCCGTCGATGTGATCCACGTCCGGCTTCTTCATCTGACCAAGAAACTGCCGGGCGTAAGCGGACAACGATTCCACGTACTTTCGCTGTCCTTCGGCATAGATGGTATCAAAGGCCAGCGATGACTTCCCTGAACCACTGATCCCCGTTATGACCACAAACTTATCGCGCGGGATCTCAACGTCGACGTTCTTGAGATTGTGCTCTTTTGCGCCCTTGATGCGAATGGATTCCGTCACGCTACACCCCCCCCTCGAGTGATCGAATCATGTCGCGAATGAGCGCCGCCCGCTCGAACTCAAGTCCGCGCGACGCTCGCTGCATCTCTGCTTGCAATCCTGCGATCGTCTCTTCGAGTTCCTCTGCGACGACGGGCATAGGGGGTTCTTCATCGGCTACCAGCCCCGGCCGACGACGCTCGACAAGCTCCTCGATCGGCTTGACGATAGTCTGCGGGGTGATCCCGTGACGCTCGTTGTGCGCGAGCTGCAGCACACGCCGACGGTTGTTCTCCCCTATCGCACGCCTCATTGAGTCGGTGGTAACGTCTGCGTACATGATAACGCTCCCGTTGACGTTTCGAGCGACTCGGCCGATTGTCTGAATGAGCGACCGTTCAGAGCGCAGAAAGCCCTCTTTATCCGCATCGAGTATGGCCATGAGGGTGACCTCGGGAAGGTCGATGCCCTCTCGAAGAAGGTTAATACCGACAAGGACGTCGAACGCGCCGCGTCGTAAGTCGTACAGGATGTCGACCCGATCAAGCGTGCTTATGTCTGAGTGAAGGTACTGCACCTTGATTCCGATCTCGTGAAGGTGCTCGGAAAGATCCTCGGCCATCCTCTTCGTCAATGTCGTCACCAACACGCGCTCGCTCGGTCGCTTTCGAATTTCTGCGATCAGATCGTCGACTTGCTTCTCAGCGGGGCGGACGTCCACGACCGGGTCGACCAAGCCCGTAGGACGAATAATCTGCTCGACTGCGTGCTCGCATTTCGCCAGTTCATACGGTCCAGGAGTGGCCGATACGTAGATAACCTGGTTAACTCGCTTCTCAAACTCGCCGAAGGTAAGCGGGCGATTGTCGTACGCCGAAGGGAGGCGGAATCCATGCTCTACGAGGTTGTCTTTCCGGGAGCGGTCCCCCGCGTACATGCCGACTAGCTGAGGGATCGTCACGTGTGACTCGTCAATGACGAGGAGGAAGTCGTCTGGGAAATAATCGATGAGTGTCGTGGGTGCGCCCCCCGCAGCGCGCCCGCTGAGGTGACGGCTATAATTCTCGATTCCGCTGCAATAACCAACCTCACGCAACATCTCAAGGTCGTATTTTGTGCGCTGCTCAAGGCGTTGGGCCTCAAGCAACTTGTCCTGGCCGCGCAAGTACTCCAAACGCTCAGTGAGTTCACGCTTTATCGAGTGTAATGCCTCTGTGTACCTCGCGCGGTTGGTGATGAAGTGCGTCGCCGGGTAGATGGGGAGAGAATCAAACGCTGCCGTCTTTCTTCCGTTGACAGGATTAAACTCGTAGAGTCCCTCGATCTTGTCGCCCCAGAGCGCGACGCGATACGCGGTGTTTCCGTAAGCGGGAAACACCTCAACGGTGTCGCCTCGCACGCGAAACTTCCCGCGGAAGAAGTCAATGTCGTTACGCTCATACTGCATGGAGGTGAGCTTGCGCAAAATCTCGCTCCGTTTGACGGTCTCGCCCACCTGCAACGAGAGCACGGACTCCTGGTAGTCGTCAGGAGAGCCGATGCCAAATATGCACGAAACGCTTGCAACGACAATGGTGTCACGCCGCGTCAGCAGCGACTTGGTAGCCGAATGCCGGAGCCGGTCAATCTCGTCGTTAATGGACGATTCCTTTGCCACGTAGACGTCGGTGTGCGGGATGTAGGCCTCAGGGCGATAATAATCGTAGTAGCTCACGAAGTACTCAACCGCGTTTTGCGGGAAGAACTCCCTGAACTCCTTATAGAGCTGTGCGGCTAACGTCTTGTTGTGCGCGATGACGAGTGTGGGCTTTTGCACGTGCTCGATCACGTTCGCGACTGTGAACGTCTTTCCTGAGCCCGTGACGCCGAGGAGCGTCTGGTGCTTCTCTCCTCCGTTAATACCGTTGACGAGCTCCGCGATTGCCTTAGGCTGATCTCCGGTCGGCTTGAACGATGAACTTAGGGTGAACCTCGGTTGAGACATTATCGTACTGGATGTGGACTTAATTTAATATAAACTAAATTATTATTTACAAGCTATATTGGGCGACAGAGGGATACTCCAAGCTAGCGGCACTACCATGTTTTTTCCCTCTGACCGCATATAACCTTGTCTTAAAGCAAATGAAACTAATTCGGCATCCTAAGGAAACCCTTATACGCACTCAAGAGCATGTTTGTACTAAGGAGAGTTCACCATGTGTACGGTCGGTGGCCCGTTTGGAAACGAAGACATAAAGCGACTCGAAGCGAAACAATACGCTTGCAAGGAGTGCGGGTCGAAGTTCAAGGGCATAGGCAAGAACCCGATGTGCCCATCCTGCCAATCGGAAGACATAACAGAGCTTGACGCGTAGCGCCTAGCACTGCGAAGCCTTTCGTGAGCCCCTTTTCTTACTAGTGATTTTAGACTATCCAGAGCGCCAGCATGGAACAGCGCATACCGCTCGACGCCGATGAAATCTTGTTTGTGCGCAGTGCTGACGGTGTGATCGGCGTCGTGAAGTCAGGAGCCGTCCGGCAGCTCTTCGTCGAGACGGTAGACGACGAGATCGTGATGACCGTTGACCCCGAAGATCTTCTCGTCGCATCGGGTTTCAGCAACGATCGTACGACTACTAACGCAATTATTTGCACCCTGGCCCTCATCCGAGACTCTGGTTCACCCCTCATCGTACTTCCCAAACATCATCCCGCATCAGCGCGGCTCAAGGTCGTGGCATCGGTAGGAAAGCGCACGGTCTTGCGCTGTGATATCCAAAAAGGGACGCATCCTGAACAGGACGTACTTTGCGGCTCTCTAGGACTGAACGGACTCGAAGTTAGCTCGGTCGACGGACATGTCGTACTTCGCGGGGGCGACTCGCTCACCGTCGAACGTAGGCCTTTTCGATAGTGTTTTCTGATGCGCACACCATGGCTTTGTAATGGAGCTCGAGTTAAGCGCACCCGTTGATTGCATAGCAGATTTCACGTACAACTTTTATTGGCAGCATCGAGGCTCGATGCTGGAGCCCAGCGACCGGATCCCGCACCAAGAAGGGAGCGGATACACCTATCGCGACGTCGTTGAGGCGCTAAAACGTGGTGATGATGTCTACGTTAGCGGAGACGTCGGACATCGGTTGTGCTCAAGCTTCGGCGTCGACTTGCACTTCT
This sequence comes from Candidatus Methanoflorens crillii, assembly GCA_003162175.1. Taxonomy (GTDB): domain Archaea; phylum Halobacteriota; class Bog-38; order Methanoflorentales; family Methanoflorentaceae; genus Methanoflorens; species Methanoflorens crillii. The sequence continues at coordinate 52,363 of PMMR01000062.1, forward strand.
TCTCGGGCACTGGCGCCACCATCCCGGTCGGCGACGTGATTGTCGATGGCGACGTTGACACGCGCATGGGGATCAGTATGACCGCTGGAGTGGTGTACGTGGCTGGGGTCGTAAAGGTACCGATCGGCAACGTCATTGAGGTCGCGTCTGATCGGAGCGGGTACCGGAAGTATCGATCGATCACCGATGTAGTGTGCAACGGCCTCCGTGGCGATACGCTTGTACCCCCTAATGTTCTATCGGGCAAACAGCTCACGGTGTCCGATGGACTTGTGCGAGACACCGTTGGCGCACGCTGCGCGTGTGACGCACGAATTTGCGTTGAAGGAGACGTTGACTTGAGCACCGGCATTCTCATGCGGCTTGGGACAGTGATTGTGACTGGCACCGCAGGCATGAACTCAGGAGCTCTTCTTAATGGGGGGACGGTGGTTATACACGGGGACGCAGATGCGTTCGCCGGAATCGACATGAAATCGGGCGTTCTCCTGGTAGGAGGAACGCCTCAGGGCTATCTGGGGGCCAACAAACGAGGAGGCACGATCTTCGCACGCGGAGCAAAGGCGCTGCCGCCCTCTAAGGCCCGGGCGGTTACAGGAAACGATATTGCACTTATATCCAAGCATCTCGGCATCAGTCAACTCCACGCAATGATGTTCAAAAAATTTGTCTAACTCGCCAAGACGTGCGAGCAGAGGGCTGGCTACCCTTCTCGACTTTTCCGGCTCGACGTCCCACACAATCGGCTGCTTTAGTTAGCATCGCGGACCGACGTCAGGGATAGCGTTCCAAAGCAAGATTAAAGAATGAGAGAGGTGATAAGAACGTGTATGGATCGCGAACAATACCTCGCAGCGATAACCACGGCCGCGCCACGCAAGGGACGCTACCTGAACCCCGACAAGGACATTGTGAATGCCCTTGTTGATGGGATACTGACGAACAAGGAGCGGTATGGGTACCACTCTTGTCCTTGTCGAATGGCTGCAAACGACAAGGAGTGGGACAAGGACATCATATGCCCGTGCGTTTACTGTGACCCAGATGTTGCCGAATACGGCGCGTGCTATTGTGGCTTGTACGTGAGTGAAGCGTGCGCCACGGGGCTAAAAACAGTCCCTGAACATATCCCTGAGAGACGCCAAACCGAAAAGTGGCAGCGCTACTGATGTCACTAAAGGGATAGTGGCAAGCGACGCGGACGAGCTTACACATTGCGCGCGCTATGGATCTGTTCACGGCACGCGTTTTTCAAAAGCAACCCGGATCTAGAGCCCCAACTACTTATCGAAAAACGACTCCAACGAGAGAGACCAACTGCTGTCTGCCACAGGACAAAGGCCATTTATGAAAGAACTTATCGCGGCTCGTCCGCTTAGAAGGTTAAATTAACTTGAGAATACCGATCTTAGGCTCGTAACACTTCCCTGCATCCATCAGTTCTTGCACAGCTTCTTCGACGTCATCTTCGTTGAGACCTTGTGCTTCAAGCGTCTCGATCAGACGGTCGTACGGGACGCCTGAACCGGCATCGAGCTCGTTCATCTTGAGCAACACGTGTTCCTTGTTCCTCGCAAGCGCCTCCGTCGCTGCGGAGTCTTCTTGTGTCGTGGCCGCCTCGTCAGCTTGCTCGTGCCCTTGCTTACTTTCGCTGATTACTGCGTCGTCCGTCGCGCGAGCGCGTTGCGGATCGACGTTTGCCGGCGTGAACTCGCGCGGTTCGACAACGGCCTCGATGGCCGAAGCGATCACCGGAATCATATCAGCGATTACGTCTGATCCGTTGTATGAGAGCACGGCACGGATGATTCCGTCTGCGAGCACGGCATTAACGTCGTTGTCGAGCAGCTTCGTGCGAAGCGTATCGCTCTGCAATTCCGCGCTCAAGGCGGTCTTAAGGGCCTCAACTCTGTCAAGCGTTCGCTCGGCAGTTGTGATAACCCAATTGTTGCGGACCGTTTCCGTCGTTGGATTGATTTCCTTCGACCATATAGACGCGGATGAGGCCTCGTCACGAGCATAGAGGCGCGCTCTTCCAAGGACGGCGACAAACTGGGGCACGTCAGCCTGAGCAAGAAACGCCGCTGCCTCGGGCTGATATTTTCCTGCATACACAGTGAAGGTCCCAGTGGGATCGGCTATGCGTGCGCGCCAGAGGTCTTCACTCGAGCGAACGTTTTCCACTTCGGTGAGCACGCCAACCACGAAGATGCGGTTGATCTTAGCACCGGTGGGGGAAATGACGTACGAGGGGCCGCTCTCATCTTCTTCTTTCACCTGAAGCGTCGACTTGTTAAGCTCATAGGCGAACACTCGCCACGCGGGATCTTGCGCCAGTACGATTAGCCCTCCAGTCGCGTATTGAAGCGTCTGGTATGATAAAGTTTAGTATTATGTCTGAGACCAGCGGATAGCACCGTGAACGCGTGCTTAAGTGCACAGTTGTGCCACCCGCGCAAATGAAGCAACGGCGGCGAGCAAGGGACCGATTCACTGAGTCCTTGCCGTGCCGTACCATTTAGCACGCCGCACTGCGCACGTGACAGGCGATCGTCGTTTTCTTTGATTCCGTGTGCCACGTCGCCGCATCGTCTGCTTACATACGAGGTGATTATGCGGATGCTATATAGCCCTATATTTTCATGACCAGCTCTGTGCAAACTCATGCTTGCGACCACCGAGGTGTCTAAACGTGCGATTCACGATGACCCCGCCCATCGATCTTGCACGCACCATGACTATTCAGATTCCCGCTTTAGAGTGGGTGAATAACTCAAACGGCTATCGCAGACTCGTTGACGGTGTCACGCAGACGATAGCTCCGCACGCATGCAACGGCCAAGTAGCCTGCGACCTCGACATGGAGGGTGTGAGCCCTAACGAGATGCATTGGACGCCGCTTCTTCACCTAAAAAGCCTCGACCCCCGCATTCATAAGCTTAGAGATGCCTTTGCGGGCTTATATTTCATGAATGGGCAGGATCCCTTCAGGTGCCTGACGCTCACCCTGCTGACCCAGAACAAGACTGCCGAGCGCGCCCGGACGGCCTTTTGTGAACTTTCCAGACGGTTCGGATCGATCACGCCTCAAACCTTGTGCGAGGCACACCCGCACGAGATCCTGCCTGCCCTACAGCGGTGTGGGCCTCACCGAAAGGCGGGTTACCTCATTTCCATCGCGCGCACGCTTATGCAACAGTGGAACGGAGACATGTCGTGGGTGTACGATGAACCGCACCGCGCGCGCGAGGTCCTCCTTTCTTTGCCCGGCGTTGGCCAAAAAACTGCTGATTGTGTCCTGCTCTACGCGGCGGGACACGAAATCGTTCCCGTAGACACACACATCGAACGGGTTGCCCGCAGACTCGGATTCATCGAACGCGGCGCGATGCGGCGTGGTCTCGACGTTAACGTGGAGGAGATTCGTGGAAGCAACCGGTCAAAAGACTTGGCCAAAGAGGCACTCGAGCACGAGCTTGTTCACCCCGGCAAGAGTCACCTCCTGCTAATCCAGCTTGGATTCGAGTTTTGTCACGCGACTGCCCCTGCGTGCTTCCCGTGTCCGATTCGCGAAGAGTGCACCTCGATCGACAACCGGTACAAATCGACGCTGGACCTCAGCTTCCGGCAGCAATGACGACCGGATCGCCGCTTACGATGCCGTTTCGCGCACAAAAGCCTGAGTTCACTTCAAGTGCGTATTGTATCGGCGCGCTTGACGTGTAAAGCGTACATGGATCACCGGTGCACGGCGGCACCGATGCGTAAATCTCGAGCACGTGGTTGTCCGCTGTGATAAACACGATATCGAGCGGGATGCGCATGTTCTTCATCCAAAAACTCTGCTGTTGTGGCGTTGGGAAGATGAACAGCATGCCGGCATCTTCATTCAAATAGGTCCGGTTCATAAGACCCATTTCGCGCTCTGCAAACGTATCGGCCGCCTCAGCGTAAACTGTTACGTTTCCCACTGTTACGCGGTACGCGGTCGGTGCTTTTGACGCCGTGGTGGCTGAGCTGCCTGACGCTGCAGTCGTCACCGAGTTCGTATTGGTCGGCGTGCCCGTTTGCGTCGTAACGCATCCTGCTAGCGTGCTCACTGCGATAATGCCGCACAGAACTACAATGAGTAGAGACGTTCGCACGCGCATCAACCCAACCTCGTTTTCATGACTTCACGTAATACAGTCGTCGCATAGCACCCTTTGGGGAGGAAGAATCTCAGTTCGACTTTCACCCGATCTCCGGCAAGCTCATCTTGGGCGACGTCAAACCGAATATCTGCCGGCAAGAGGACGTTGCGCATAACACCCTTTGATGCCAGTCGCGGACAGCTTTCGATTTTGAAGGCGTCAAGATCGACACCTGCCGATGCGAGAACATCTCGCTCGATCTGACCGATGACTCCGTCTGACAGCTCGGTGTCGTATCCCGGAACCGGCATTTGAACGGAGGCAGTTCCTGCGGCCAGAGCCTGGTTTATCTCGTGCACGTTCTTAGGCACGACCGTTCTGATGCGCTCCCTGTCTGGCACCCACACCCGGTCACCGTCAAATCCGACAGCAAGCGGGAACCCCTGCTCGAGTCGGCTGCTCAGCATCCTGTTGAAGAGGTACGATTGAAACGCGTGCACGAAAAGTCTCTGCAGATTCGTGGAGAGCACGCCAAGGGCGCCGTCGAAGTCACTGGGATACTTCGCCAGGTGGTTAAGCATCGCACGTTCATAGCGCAATCGCACAGGCATGCGCTTGAGCGCCTCTTTGAAGTCATACGTTTCTGCAACCGATTGCCGCACTTCTCTGACGTCGTCAGCCTCATCGGGGAACGGCTTTCCGATGTACGTCATTACCGCCCGCTCGAGGTCCCCGTCAACAAGCGCACGCCCTACGATGTGATTGACGGGGCGGATTGATCCAAAGCGCTGAATACCAAAGAAGTTAGGAAGCCCGCGAGCATTGCGCATTTCCTCGACGACGCCCCCTACCGTGCTTGTGACGTCATTTTGAGGGCCCGCAACAGCTCTGACCGTTATAAAAAAATCGTTACCATCGAGGTCGCCCAAAGAGATCGGCCTGTCGGATCTTCCTATGGGCTCAGCGACGACGGTTCCAAAGCTGAGCGGCTCAGCAAGCTGAATCGAATCAATGCTCATACGCTGCGTAGTCACCGCACGCTTATCCTTGGTTCCTGCCCAGCTAACTCTTCTTTGGCTTATCTTCAAGCGCCGCGACAGATCACGTGCCATGTGGTGCGTCTCGGTGTCCGTCTTGGTCACCTTGATTAGCTGATAGCGTCCCTCAGAAGTGAAACGGTCTGCGTAGACCTCGTTCACTACGAAGTCCTCAACGCGCTCACGGATTCGCCCGCCGATGCCACGAGAGGCCGTCAGGTACACCGTCATTCCCACAGTCGCGTCGCTTTCTGGAACTACTGTGACGTCGGTCATCCTGTTGCCCGCTAGAGCAGTTTAAGGTCGCTCGTCACTTTATCTAGCTCCGACTCCTTCGCAGGGCCGATACCGAGGGCAGTAACGGTTCCAGGCGGCACCTCCGTGAGCCCGGCATCGACGACGAGCGCCGTGATGAAGCCGCGCGCCTCAGCTATTGACTTAAGCTCATAAATGTCCCTGAGCGTCGGAACCTTGAGCGCGACCTTTTTCTGCCCTTCGCTAAACCAGCGACGCTTTGTGGCCGGATCCGAGCGCTCATACGCGGAGACGGCAGCGTGCGCGAGCTGAACCGCCGCTTTTCCCGTGGTCAACCGGAGGTCTGATCGGATAATAAGGCACTGCTTGTACTCCATACGTGCTTCCCTCACACGATCGATTCGCCTGTGCGTTCTGATACGAGAGCCTAAGACTGGTTTATTATATAAATAGTAAACTCGTAACCGCTTACGCTCATGGAATACGACGTCGTCGTGGTCGGCGCAGGTCCCGCAGGCTCAATGGCTGCAAAGTACGCCGCAAAAGCTGGCGCACGCGTGCTAATGATCGAAGAACACGCCGCCATTGGCCAACCGGTACAGTGTGCGGGCCTTATCAGCACGCGCGCGTTTGAAGGATGCGAAGTGCCCGAAACGGTCAGCAGGCTCGCCATCCGCGGCGCCAATATCCACGCCCCCGACGGGCGCATCCTGACGGTCGACGGCAAACGTACGATGGCCTACGTTGTCGACCGAGGAGAGCTTGATCACGCGATGGCCTTAGAGGCACTCAAATCGGGGGTTGCCTCGCTTGTCAAAACGCGATTTAGCGGCTTGCAATGGCAGGGAAGCGACGTCATCATCGCCGCACTAAGCCAGGGCGAACCGATCGAGATACGGACTCGTGTGGTGATCGGAGCCGACGGACTGCAAAGCGCCGTGGGGAGACTTGCAGGACTGGAGCGAGTGCAAACGGTATTAACGTGTGCGCAAACTGAAGTCTACGCCGACGTCGGGCATCCCGATTTCGTTGACGTGTACCTGGGGCAGGACGTAGCGCCGGGCTTTTTTGCCTGGGCGATACCGACGCGATCGGGCACCGTAAGGGTCGGACTCTGCTCGACTCAACGGTCACTCGACCGACTGGGCCCGCTGATCGAACGGCTTTCGCCGCGCTCAGCGACCTCGCTCCTCCACTTCTCCGCAGGAGGTATACCCGTTGGACCCCCCCCGTGCACGGTCGCTGCCGGCACCTTGATCGTTGGAGACGCCGCCGGCCACGTCAAGCCAACAAGCGGCGGGGGGATATATCCAGGGACGCTATGCGCCAAAATAGCAGGAACCGTTGCAGCAGAGGCAGCGGCACAGGCGAACACGTCTAAGGACGCTCTGATGGTGTACGACACACGGTGGCGGTCGGAGATCGGGCGCGAACTCGAGACGGGATTGCGCATCCGTGAGGGATTTAACAAGCTCAGTGACGATGATCTCAACTACATCATAAGGACCCTTGACGACCAACACATGTTGGACATCATATCGAAGTACGGTGATATGGACCGACCGTCCATCGTTCTTCGCAAGTTGCTGTTGAGTACAAAGGCGCCCCGCTTGCTGAAGCTCATCAGGCCAATGATCAAGTTAGGGATTGTGAAAAGCGGCTCATAGAGGCGATATCAAAGAGAGAAGGGCTGCGAGCGTGTCAAACGACGGGTGGTCCGTTATCCGGCAACGGATTTGACGGTTGGTCAAAAGCGTTATTTGATAGTAAAAAGAAAGAGGAGCATAATGGATGCACAAGTTGACGTACAAGCAAATCGCCCAGAATTTTCTATAAATTTGACGCGCGTCGGCGTAACGAACGTCAAAAAACTGATTAAAGTTACGCGGCGTGACAAACGCCCAGTAATCTTAGTCTCTGAATTTGACTTGTTTGTTGATCTGCCCTCTGATCGCAAAGGCGCCAACCTCAGCAGAAACTTTGAGGTGATGGACGAAGCGTTAGAAGACGCACTGAACGCGCCAGTCTACGAAATAGAACAGTTTTGCGGGGATGTCGCCGAAAAGCTGCTCGACCGACACGAGTACGCGTCACGCGCAGAAGTGCGCATGCGAAGCGAATATATGGTAAAGCGCGAAACCCCCAGCACGGGCATCGCGACCCAAGAGATTACCAACATCTTCGCAGAAACGACAACGTATCGCACCAACGACAAGCAACACCGCACGCGGCGCATGATCGGGGCTGAGGTCGTCGGAATGACCGCGTGTCCCTGCGCCCAAGAACACACAAGGGAGCAAGCCGAGATGCGCCTAAAGGAGCTCAACGTCGCGCCCGCAGACATTGAGGCGTTTCTACGAGATATCCCGCTCGCAACTCACAACCAACGAGGGCGCGGGACCATCGCCATAGAGGTCGGCACCGGCTACGAGGTGCCGCTCGACACGATCATCGAGATCGTCGAAGAATCGATGAGCTCGAAGATTTACGAGCTGCTCAAGCGAACGGACGAAGCTGTCGTCGTAGAAACGGCTCACAAGAACCCCAAATTTGTGGAGGACTGCGTGCGAGTCATGGCACACAAAGTAGTCGAAGCGTTTCCCTATCTGCCCAACGACTCCATTGTCACCATAAAGCAGCTCAACGAGGAGAGCATTCACCGCCATAACGCCTTCGCAGAGCGCGTCGCGTCGCTCGAGGAGCTCCGCCAAGAGCTAGCCCTCGAACAGGAAGTCGAAGCAAGAGCCTTTTGTGAGACTTAACCCGTTAGAGGGGCTTTGATTGGAACCCCTTGACCTTCTTGCTGAAATCGCCACGGTCAACAAACGAATATGCGAAGCTGGTCGCGAGCGACTTGAACTTGTCGAGCGCTTCAACCGCGAGATCCGGGAGCTTGTGCGCGACTTCGAAGGCACGCCGGATACGTTTAAGGTGTTCCTCGATCTGACGCGGAGCCTTCAACGCATAACGCGGCGGGTCGAAAAAGCAGAAGCAGACCAATCACTCGATTACACCGACCAGCTTGAAAAAGCGCTCACCGTGCTCAAGAAGCGCCGTTTTGAAACCGCCATTAAGGAGCTTGATCGAATTCCGGTCTTGGGCCTTCTCACAGAGCAACGCCAGCTATTTGAGGATTACAAGAAGGGTTATGCGGCCATGCTTACTCGCTGCGAAAGTTTGGAAGCAGAAATCCGCGAGAAGGGCGCGTACTACGAATCTTTGCAAGACGTGGACGTCACCTCGTTTGACGAGCTAGCCGCTTTAAAGGAGCAAATTACCGCGTATAACCACGGCGTCGGCACATTCTTAGAGACGTTCGTTAAGCAAGCCCCGATCTTGGACGTGCTTAGAATAAGTCTCGACGCGAGTTACCATCCTGAGCTCGGATTCCCCCCGTCGCCGAGCCACGAAAACGCTGAAAAACTCCTCTCTTTTGTGCTGAGCGAGGATCTCTCCTCACTCCCCCTCTACCGGGTTCTCGAATATGCTAAATACTCGGACAGCAAGCTCTCGCACTACGTTGTGGATACTACAAGCTTCAGGCAGGTCCTAGAGTCAAACGTCGTGTGGCTTGAATCGCTCGATGATATCAAACGCCGAGGAGCGCTGAAGCTCTCCCTCAAAGAGCCCGGAGTATCTCTTGCCGTGAAGATCCCGAGACTTATCGCTTTTCTGTCGAAACTAAACGCCCCAACTGGTCTACTCACCTTCTTGCGCGATACTCAGAAGCTCGTGACTAGCGGGCGGTATGAAAGAATACGTGCGACAAGTGCGGTAAATCGAAACCACCTAGAAAAGATCCAGCAGGGTGCACACATTGACGATCTAAGAGCATTGGAAGATGAACGTGCACGCTTGATGGAGCAGCTAAAGGACCTGCAAGAACCGCGAGCCGTGGAAATTGAGCTTGCGTGATAGGGCATCTGGAGCGATTAACAAGGCGTATAATGCGGGTCGCTCCAGAGCCTCAGCCAAGAAACGCGACTGCCCCACCAAGCAACTTTCTTATAGTTTCGATCGCTATCTCCGTAAAGGTTAACAATGGCAACAGCTTGCGACGGCGAAACATTTTCACGTGAATTTCTCACAACCGCGCGTGAACTTGGTGCGACCGCCGCCCAGGTATTTGATGCTGCGAGCATAGTGGTTGACGACCGCGTGCGACTCAAATGCAGCGTTCCGGTCTGCAGGAATTACAACGTCTGCTTGATGTGCCCCCCTAACGTTATGCCGCTCGATGAATTCAGGAACGTCCTCGCGCGATTCCAAAAGGCGCTGATAGTGCAGATTGCGTACGACGTGCCTAACTGGATGCTCGAACGGATCCACGCGGCTAAAGATCTTGCGACCCTCTACAATGATGAAGCGTATCTCAATGGGTGGGATCAAACGTATTTGGTAGCTAAAAATACGCTTGATATGATCGCCGCTCGTCTTGAAGCTGACGCATTTAAAAAAGGCTTAAAGTTCGCTACGGCGTTTTCCGCGGGAAAATGCACGCTTTGTGAGGCGTGCGCCGGTGCAGGCAATCGTTGCCGCAACCCGTACAAAGCACGACCGTCTATGGAGGCAATGGGCATTGATGTGGGAGAAACAGCACGCAACGCAGGTCTGCCTTTCAACGAGTCGGCCTCCGATCGCATCGTGTTGAATGCACTCGTCCTGCTTTGCTAGCCGTGATGCCCGCACAAAGTGATGGATGGTAACAGAATTGCTCGAACCGCTCGAGACGCTCACTATTAGTGAAGCAACCTGGAACGACTTTGATGCCATATTGGGTGTGCTTAGCAGCGTCGATCACGAATTTGTGCCGCCGCTCACCGAAGGCGAAAACCTGCGCGTTAAAGTAGCGCGCATTTTGAACGACAGGCGGCGGGGCTGGATCAAAGCGGTCGATGGCGGAAGTATTGTCGGCGTCGTCGCTGTCATCTACCATTATAGGCGACCTCAGCTCGGCCTTATCGAGACGCTCGCCGTTCTCCCTGAGTTTAGGCGGCTCGGCATCGGCAAGAAGCTCGTTCAATACGCCATGTCGAAGCTCTTTCAAAACGGGATGGAGGCAACGCTCATAACCACGTGGGAGACGAACGTTGTGGCCCTAACCATGTACCAAGAGCTGGGATTCAAGATGATCTTGCGAAAAAAAGTCGACGGCGCCTACTTCAAGCTTTTTTTCACGCGCAGTTTTGAGGAGCGGGCTCCTTTGCGCAATGGTTTCTCGAGATTTTGGAGCCGACGGTAACAACGAAAGCAGATTAACCGGTTTGTTCTGCGACGCCTCGCCCTAACAAATAGTACGCTACTCTCAAGGGCCATATCGTTGAAGAAATATGGCGACCAACATGGAGCAGGGCCCGCCAGCGAAAAGAGCGCNNACCGATCATATTTAACGATTTCGTTTCTGTTTTATCCTTCTTTTTAAAATCTGGACTCGAAATAGAGGTATTTTCTTGCGCCACGACAGATGTTTTAGTAAACGCACGGCGTTCTGCCCATATCCACGGGTAAATCAGGCAGCTTCGGGCTATCCACAGAAGTGAATTCCGAAAAAAAGTGTTCTACCTGTTATAAATAGTTTCTAGCTGCGTTTCGACTGCCGCTATCTAGCCACGTGGCGAGCTATGCGAACAGAGAGCTTCACAGAGACCGTTTGACAAAGATCCGCCATAACTCCCGCCTGTTCAACAAAAGAGCTTGAAGATTTGTTATTTTTTCTATCGAGGCGCGCAAGTCAATTCCTCTTGAACAAAAGTTCGCGTGCGTTGCACAGGAAACAATGGAACCTGTTGAGTGGAAGATCCTGTTAGCGGTCGATATGCTCAAGTATGAAGCGTTCATACTATGGTGTGACTGAACCAATGCGAAGGGCAAATACGGCCCTGCGCCGTTATGGGCGGTGATTTCCATGCCGTTACACAAAGTTACGATTGCCATTTCAGACGAACTCCTGGCCGCTGCTGACAAGCGGGCGAGCTCTGAAAACAGCAGCCGCAGCAAGATAGTCGCGGCAGCGTTAGAAGCATATTTAGGCGGGGCGCGCGAGAGCGAAGGCACTGCAGACGAAGACCTAGGAATGTTGATGGTGCCGCGTGAAACCGTGACGCGCCTCGAAGCTGAGCTTGAAAAACGGGAGCGCGAGCTGCGTCATAAAGAGGAGCTCCTCTATATGAAAACGGATATGATAGAGCGACTTACGGCGCAGTACGAGAGCTTCAAACAGGCGCGCGAAGACGAGATTAAGCGGTATGAAGCCATCGCGGGGTTCTACGGAAGTGAGTCGAGCAAGATCATCAACCGACTGGCGGACGTGAGTGAGACGCTTACGCGCTTGCTGCCTTCTGCCGTGTCAACTCCCACCCGACCCCCCAGTGGCGAGGCGGGAGCTGAAGAGGTGCAGGCGCCCTTACCGGAGCCGGAGGACGAGCCACCGAAGCGGACATGGAGGGAGCGACTGTTTCGACGGAAGCCTAAAACGGAAGAGGTAAGACGACTGTAATGAGCATCAAAAAAGTAACCGCAAAAATGACTCCGCTAGTTAGAGCAACTTGCGTATACTGAACAAGAGCCTCGGATCCAATCTGAGCAGGCGTTTCAGGGCCCCTTTCGTGTTCAGCTCTTCGGCTGTTATTCCTGCGAATGCGTGAAAGATCCGGCTTATTTCGTCATCTGAGAGATTCACTACAAACTCTTTGACTCTGTACGTGCGCTTGCGTGCTTTGCCAAACGAACGGTTCCACTCAGTTTCGTATTCTCGAAGCACTCTGACCGACGCATCGTTTTCGCGCACCGCTTTGTTCGCAACCTGGCCGGCGATCGTTCCGCTCTGGAGCGCTGCCATAATGCCCCCGCCAGTTATCGGATCAGTGTGATGCGCTGCGTCACCAACGAGCATCAGCCCATTGCTCACCGTGTGCGGAAGCGTGTCGCTTACGGGGCAGGCGCCCATCATCAGTTCGACCGGTTTGCCGCCGGGAAAGCGCTGCGCGACAAACTCGTCGAGGTATACCAACGGGCGCTTGCCGCTCAACTTGCTTCCAAGTACCCCAAGTCCAATGTTGGCCGCGCCGTCTCCTTTTGGAAATGCCCAAGCGTAGCCGCTCGGCGCCGCGGAGCCAAAGTAGAAATCGAGCGTGTTGTCCGTTAGTTCGACGTTTTGCATGTGGTACTGGGCGCAGCTCTCAATGTCCCCTAGCTTGAGCGTGGTGTTTATGCCCGCCCACCGGCCCACTTGAGATTCCACACCGTCGGCACCTATCACGAGCTTAGCGCGCACATCAAACTCCTCACCAAGGCGGCTAAGTTTGACGCCTCGCACCGTGCCGTTTTCCAGAATAAGCCCAGTCGCACGGGTGCGCACCATAACGTGCGCTCCGGAACGAGCGGCATCCTTAGCCAGCTGTCGATCGAAGAGCTTGCGCTCTAGAACGATGCCTAGCGGTTCTTCCTTTCCGAGCATTTCGCCCGAGACTTCGACTATCGTACCGTCAGGAGCGGTAGCCCGCACTCCCTTGACCTCGCTTGCCACCCACTTCCTGTCAGGTTTTACGTATTTTTCGAATGACGTGTGAAAAATGAACGGAGTTTCAACAAGAGGTACAGCCTCCGCACATCGTACCGGCGCCCCTATCTCTGGCCGTTTCTCTATCAGCAGAACGTCGCACTCTGCAGCTGCGTTCTGTGCTGCAACAGAGCCTGCTGGGCCAGCCCCGACAACTATAACGTCATAGTCTTCTTTCATTCGCTTCACTTACGTCTCTCGCCGGCAACGGACAGACTGATTTACCGATACCTCATCATCTTCAGCGGCTAACACCATCACAGCACGCATCCGCTAGATGAAACAGGGCAGTAACGGGCGTTCTTCAGCATTCACGAGCCATATTTGCGACACTTAACACTCGGCGGCGGACACCGCGCAGATGTAAAAAAGGAGTGTTTGAGGTCCTGTGGCGTTTAGATATACCCTTTTCTTCTCAACCAGTCAGCTTGCGGCGGAAGATATCGCCAGACAACATCTGCCTTTTCGTCTTGAATGCTCCAGGGCCGAATAATAATGACGTCGCCCACACGGAGCCACACTCTCCTTTTCATCTTGCCTGGAATTCGTCCCATGCGGGTTTTTCCGTCTTGAGAACGGACGGTGATTCGACTGCCGCCGAGCATTTTTTCCACCGTCCCAAAGATTTCATTCTGGTGTCTTCTGGGCAGCCTCACCTTGCTCGGTTGTTCTTCTGTCAGCTCAACACCTCATTTGATATTTGATTTTCATGGTCTCTCCTCTAGTCAGGTAGGCGTGGGCCCTTATAAATTGCGCGTCTGGCTGAACTCTCTCATGAACATTTCGCCCGCTTGCTAAGAAAAGAACACGAGCTCACAAAAACGGAAGTGCGCATTGACTGGCGTAAACGATGGCATAGCGCGCGATCTGGTAAGCATTGCAACGGTTAAGTTGGAAGTAACTCCTTTTACGATAAACACAAGGCTGACCGCTGGTAGATCTAATTAAGCAATGAACCAACTCGATTGCAGGTATTCTTCACAGCCCTGTTAGGATATTGCGTGGCACGCCCTTACAGGCGCTACGTAGACAGCTTCGATCTGACAGGCAATGAGGTGGTGCTGGATTACGGATCTGTCTCGGGTCGGATTTCGCGACACATAGCCGAACGCCTGTTGTCAGGTAAAGGCCACTTGACGTGCATCGATGTTTCTAACGTATGGATCGAAACCATACAAAAAAGGCTGAAAAAGTACCCCAATGTGGACTATAAGCTTGGTGACATTGCTGCACTTGACATAGCAGATAATGCCTATGACATTGTGTCGTGCACTTCGTGTTACACCACGTAGAAGAGGACCAGCGGCAAGAAAAAGTAGACATACTCGCGCGAAAGTTGAGGCCGCACGGCAGACTGTTCATTCGCAAGCCGACTCGAGAGCAGCACGGCACGCCTGCTCTTGAAATCCGCGCCCTGATGTCTACGGCAGGGCTGCACGAGCGCGAGAGCCGAATGAGCAGATCGTTGATAATGGGCGAAGTCTTTGACGGAGTGTTCGACAAAACCCCAGTCTAACGCACGCGCTTATTGACTGAGCGTCGTTTCAAAGAAACGGTTTGTTTTCGGGAACGCGTGTAGGACTCAGAATTGACATCTCTTCCCTCAGCCGCATGAGGTGCTTGCCGCCATAGCATACCTAAGAATTCTGGTGCGTATATACAAGAGAACACAGTCGCAATGTACTAGTACAAGACGTAATGAACACGGTAATCGCAACTGACCAACCATGACAAACAATCAGGGTTAGAGAGATGCAGCATCCCGCTTTGAAATGCGCACTTTGTTAAGACGATAAGATCGTACATGTTAGCTTTAAGCCTCAATATCCTAGAGACGCTCAGTAGTTTCGTCATTTCCGTTATTGAACAATTCGGTTACGCCGGCGTCTTTGTTGCCATGGGGTTAGAGAGCGCGTGCATCCCGCTGCCAAGTGAGGTGATCATGCCCTTTGCCGGCTTTGTCGTCTGGAAAGGGGAACTTACGCTGATCGGCGTAGCGCTTGTAGGTACTGCCGGCTGCCTCGCCGGCTCACTCGTCGCCTACTTCGTTGGGGCATACGGGGGTCTGCCTTTCCTCGAGCGGTATGGCAAATACGTGCTGATACGTAAGAGTGAACTTGATAGGGCACACGCATGGTTTGAAAGATTTGGAGAAATCGCTGTTTTTGTCAGCAGGGTGTTGCCGATCGTGCGAACGTTCATTTCCCTTCCAGCCGGCGTCGCCCGGATGGACGTGAAGAAGTTCTCCCTCTACACGGTGCTCGGATCGCTTCCTTGGTGTTTTGGGCTTGCTTATGTTGGGGTTCTTTTAGGCCCTCATTGGTCGGATCTTGAGGCGCTCTTTAGGTATCTTGATATCGTCGTCATAGCGGGGATAATCGGCCTTGTCGGTTATCTGATCTATCACAGAGAACGGATTGTGAGCCGAATGCGCTCATGATATGATTTAGACTCCGCCTTTGCCAGATTCGCGCACGATGTCAAGACGGAGACGTACAAAATAGCAATCTAAGTTCAAATTAAACGGATGACCAGAGAAAACGCCTCAAAAGAGCAAGCTTTATGGTACGAAATAGCAGCTTTTGAGCAACTACTGGTGAGAGACATGTCCAAAAAAGTCTTAATCGCCTATGGAAGCCGCTACGGCAGCACCGAGGAGATCGTGCGCGCAATGGTGCAGATCTTAGAAAAAGAAGGCTTAGAAACACAGCTCCTCGACCTTAGACAAACGAAGCAGAAGCAGTGGCCCACGTTGGCGTCGTTCGATGGCATCCTCGTCGGCTCGGGGATCAAGATGTTTCGATGGGTTGGGGATGCAACGACTTTTCTCAAAAAGCACGCGGACGAGCTCAAAGCGCTCAAAGCGAAAGGGCTGGTGGTAGGCGTTTTCGTGAGCTGTGGATCCGCGTCAACGCCTGAAGGCCATGCGGAGGCCACGGATAGGTACGTAGACAAGGTCTTGACCGATCTTGGAATCAAAGCAGAAGTGGATATCTATGACGCTTTTGGCGGCGTTTTTGACCTCTCCTCCTCGGCGCCAATGGGCGTCCTCGACAAGCGAATGCTCGGTATGGCGGCAAAACAGATGGTCAAAGATACGGGCATCCACCTGACGGAAGGCGGTCGCAACGATTTGCGAGATTGGGACCAAATTAAGACGTTTACCGAACATTTCGCGCAATTGCTGAAAGCAGGAGATGGCGCGAATTGACGAATCAAATTACCTCAAGGGACAGAACGGGTTCGAACTTGAACCCAGCGGTGCGCCGGCTTGGGTTCTGGTCGGCGGTCCTAACCGCTGTATTCGCCGCGGCATTTTTCGCGGTCGGTATCGCGACCCCGGTGCGATCTATCCCCTACCCTTACGTAGCCTCATTCATTCCCAACGATTACCTCTGGATGTATCCGGCATTCCTGTTGGCGCCGACCTTCGTCGTGCTCGTGGCGTGCATCCACTCCTACGCGGCCGATGAAAGGAAGGTATTCAGTCAGATCGCCTTGTCGTTCGCGGTGGTCTATGCGGCCGTTATCACCACAGACTCTTCATTCAGTGGACCGTCGTAGAACCGAGCATCTTGAGCGGGGAGACGGCCGGTCTCGCTCTGTTCACCCAGTACAACCCTCACGGGCTCGTCGTTAGTCTCGAAAGTCTTGCGTACCTCATGATGAACGGGGCGTTCGTCAGCGCCGCCGCTGTTTTTGCCGGGGGAAGGCTTGAGCGCGCGCTGCGATGGCTGTTCGTCGCGAGTTTTGTCGTAGCGGTCGGATCGTTTGTCGGCCTCTCTCTGCTGGGATATGCCATTGTCACGTTTGAGGTGGCAGTCATCACGATAAACTGCGTCGTGCTGGTTATCTCAGGCGTGTTGCTAAGCGTTGTGTTCAAGCGAGCTGCGTGACACGTGGTCGCAATCGGCACGCTCCCGTGTAGCTTTGGCGAACGCAACCACCGATGCCATTTCGTGGTGGCGTAAGACGAAAACATACTCGCTCTCATTTTTATCGTGGCCCACGGCTCCAGATCAAAGGGTGGCGGACCTAATGGGGTAGGATCAAACCTCAACCTAGAGGGGCGCTTCGAGGCTTGCTAAATGACTATCGGGCTGGTAAAAGCCTTTTTTCGTCAGTATGCGTAGCGCATGTGGCGTTACACGCTACTCGAATTCTTTCCGAGTGTCACATCAAGCCACCCTTTAATCTGGTCGCGCACGTGTCGAAAAGAGGCGCACTGATCGTTATCTGATCTTGGAGCAGACCCAGGATTCACAAAGGTGTGGTGGAGGTACTCAACCCCTCCCGGAAAGATGGGGCAGTTCTCCTGTGCATCAGCACACATCGTCACAACGTAGTCAAAGGATGCGTTGTCATACTCGTCGAGTGACTTAGCGCGCTGTGAGGCTATGTCGATGCCCTGCTCTGCCATCACTTCGATGGTACACGGGTGCACTTCCGTCGGTTCGCTGCCGGCGCTGTACGCCTCATATCGATCGGCATACAGGGCGTTGACGAACCCTTCGGCCATCTGCGAGCGCGCTGCGTTGTGCGTGCAAAGAAACAAGATCTTTTTCTTCGCATTCATCTTCTTCTCTCCCTCCATAGTCAATGCAGGCACACGACCTACGTCAACACATCCCTCATACAGTATAGAGCACTCCGGAGTGACGTCTTTTTTGAAGGACGAGTTGCGTGCTGGGCACCTTAATGATCTGGCAAAATTACCCGTTGGTGCGGCTACCGCACAACGAAGAAAAAATGAGATGACCGAATATGTGTGTAGCACGCACCGCGCGAGTAGACTTTTTGACGTCAACTCATTACACCATCAGGATACTACTCTACCGCAAGGAAACTACAGAGTCGCATAGAATAGAATGATATTTTGATATAAGATTGAAATTTTAAGGAAAATATGGAACGAAATTGCATCCTGATGGCGAAAGCCTCAGGCTGTGATCGTCACAATGCTGTTAGCGCACTATAAAGAAAAACAGGGCATGTGGCTCATGATAGCTTGCCTAGAGTTCAGTCTCGGCTCATATAATGATCCCATCCTTCCTCAAATTCCCTCGGTTGTTCCGCTTCACGTTCCATTTCACCTTGCCGTTCTAGCTCTTGCACTTGCCTCAATTCGACCTCTAGATAGTATCGATTTGCATGCTCGACTAAGTTAGCCACCATCTTCCAGCATGCGCCGTCCCTTTTTATTGCCGCTTTGGCTTTGGGGCATTTGTAACTAGCTGTGTTGCCAACAATCTTTGCGTTCGCACTTGCAGGGGCTTGTTTTTCGAAGTAACGCTTCCATTCTTGGGGTGGTGTGTTAGACAGGATATATGGGACTGTTACATCATTCCTTGAGAGCGAAAGCTCCTCGACGTGAGCGCAATCAACGTCTAGAATCGTAATCTCTGTAAATGCCATATCATACCTCGCGCGAATTTGTTGATTCGACTGAACTACTCCTCCCATCCGAGCCGCTCAAAAAAGTGAGCAAAGGCCGTTCGTTCGAAAGTCCAATGGTACAGCTCGTACGAACATCTTAAAAGTTGCTGTTTATCGGGTGGGCTGCGCATTTCTTCTGGAAGAGCGGCTTGTGGAGACCCTCGCTGCGTTTGTCATGTCGATTCTAACTCAGCCGCTTAGGCGCGCTTAAATTCACTAAATAGTTTTGGTAGTTTGGAACGAGGTAGCGTTCTCCCTTTTTACGGCCTCATCGAAGGCCTTAAAGCCGTTATTCATTGTGTAATATCATTGTTTTGGGCAAGACGTTTCTAAGGCAGTCACTTCACAGGGTGCGGCGTCACCCTCTGAATGAGGGACGTGAATCAAAGCAAGTCGAAAAAGGAAATAACGAGTTGGGAGCTAAGGAGATGCCAAAAGGAACGCGCTGTGCTATCCTGGTAAGGGACGGAATCAAATTTGGTCGGATCAGAGGCTTATCAGCACAAGCGCCGCGCTGACGTCAACTAGTCTTTCTTCTTCTGCCGAAATAAGGACTCTAGTGAAGACCCGTTCGAGTTGTCGCTCTCTAAACTCGCACTCCCTAGTGGCGCAGCCGTGACAGTTTAGCGGCTGCACTGGACCGCCCAACACCTTACACTGTTCGCTCATTTTAAACCGCCTCCCCTCGTCCTCATAGATGGGGGGCCTTCATTAAACCTTATTGGGCTACCTCCCAGGATCCTAAGCCAAATCTTTGCCGGAAACACCAGGAAAGATGTCACAATCAGTGCGGAGCCCTTATTAGACATTGTTCTCGTGCTAGGTCTCAGCAGACCGCCTCCACATTCGTCAGTCGCTTCACGCTCACGGTATGGACAATCAACTGGTTCTTTCAAGGCCATGACCTCCGTAGTTAATAGGGGCGGGAGAAATACGTCAATAAATCCTTCATACACTATATAGAACTCCGGAGTGGCGTCTTTTTGAAGGATGAGCTTGTTTGTTCACCGCATCGCTGCAATGCCAGCAAAACTCAAGAATTACAACAGCCTTGCCTCTTACTTGTGTTCATATCGAATTGCAAAATAGAGAACCCCCTATACGTCCCTCCCTTGCGCTTGCACATAACAACGCCAAGCCACCGAACGACCGAACCAGGCCCATTTATCGCTCAGTCGCTGCGCTCCCTCGTTTCGTTTGGTTGCACGCAGGAGCGCTTTTTGTGGGCTGCACTTTTTTGATGCTATTCGCAGCCCGGGTTAGTGAGCCCAGCTACCAGAAGATAATACTCAAAAGTGTCGCAAAATAGCGCGTAGCCGGCAAATCGTCATCGGCGGGTCGTGTCCAGATGGATACGGTAATTACGGGAAGGCCAAAATAATCTGCAAGATCTGGGCCCGCTCTCGTTTCGTCAGCCGCCGGGTTATAAAATTGAGGAAAGAGGCAGCACGTCTGAGTTCAGCCGCTGAAAAATGGGCACGCGCAACGTTGAGTACAACAGCTGGATCAACGCTCAGACTCAAATGGCATACCACACTCATAAGATCGTAGTCCAGTGCACTTTCGATGTTCCCGGTGAGGCGAAGATAATCGATGAGGCACATTCCGCGTTCGATGGTCGCTAAGAAGTTGTCACGCCGGATATCTCCGTGAACGAGTTGATATCTGCGCAACTGTTTCATGAGGCTGAACACGGCGTTGAGATTGTGGTCAGTGAGTTCGACACGCTCGAGCGGCACCCCGTTTACGAATTCCATGAGTAACGTCGCTCCCGCAGTCAACTCGAACACGCCGAGTGGCGCGGGCACGAAGATATTCGCTCGTTTCGCTGCCTTAAGAAAGAGTGCTTCGTGCTGCAAGAGTTCGCATGCGGAGGCGCTGCCGTCAAATGAGATGTCGACGATGTCGTTCCGTACAAAGCGGGCGTTTTTATTCGTGATGATGTCATGCTGTGTGTGTAGCCCCTCATCAGTTACCACTTTTGCTAGGTATACGCGGTCCTCGTTACCGACTCTCCCTGCCACCTTAAGAGGAATAGAAACCCAGTGTGTCCCGGTGGAGAAAGGAATGACATTTACCGCATCAAGTTCGAAGTTTGCTTTTAGAAGGCGTTCGATCTCTCTGTTATATCCATTGGCGATGGAATTCGGCAAGTGACTCGATGGGTTCGGCACCTGAGTAGTCAAAGGATTCACCTCGTGTGAAAAAACAATCCCTTTAGTCTTATCACAAATGCTTCCGCGAGCAGGATGCAGTTTTGCTCCATATTCCCTTGCAATTGCCAGTTCACCATTAGAGCGATTATATTAGTTGCTGTGCTGGCAAATGAAGATCGTAGAGATGCTCGTGCGAGAGTTTAAAGCCAATAACTTGTGTCTTGCCTTTAATGAGTGCTTCTCTAATACCGTCAAAACTTGAGCAGTCTATCAATGTCGCAGCATTTCCAATTTCTTCAGCAGCGTGTGCATCACTTGCGCCCGCGACAGGCTTGCGACATCGCTCGGCCAGCGCTCGGGCGAGCATATTTTGCGATTCCAAGGTTTTTGCGTTGAACCCCTCGATGACATCAATTCGTTTTATGAGCACACTCGGCAGCAAGTTTTTCCCTTCCCTATATGGATGGGCCCACATAGCCACCCCTCCCTGCTCTTTTATCTCTTCAATTACTTCATTTGCCTCGCGCGATTGTATTTCTTGGGACAAAAACAGGCCTATTATGTCCCCTTTGTCTGTCGTCTCTACTTCAGACCCAACTATGACCACGAAGTTGGGATCGCTGTTGGCCTTCAACGCTTCAAGCCCGCCACGAATTGTATCGTGATCGGTTACCGCGACACCGTTTAACCCCTTTTTCTTTGCCATCTTAAGGACGGTCCTCGGTTCCACGGGAGAATCTGGCGAATATGCCGAATGAATGTGAAAGTCCACAATCAACCTTGCCCCCTCCTTCTCATTTCTCGTTCAAGTGACCAAATGTGTGCATTTATTAAGCGCGTTCGGTGGTGCTACAGCCCAAATCGATCGTCTGGCCGCACACTTCTTCGAAGCGTTATTTAATTCGTGCTGATCGCT
Source organism: Candidatus Methanoflorens crillii (assembly GCA_003162175.1). Taxonomy (GTDB): domain Archaea; phylum Halobacteriota; class Bog-38; order Methanoflorentales; family Methanoflorentaceae; genus Methanoflorens; species Methanoflorens crillii. The sequence goes on from PMMR01000062.1 coordinate 73,854, forward strand.
TGAATTCTGAAAAGGGAAGCAGAAATACTTTGCCCATATACTTTCTATACTTCACAGCTCCCAGAAACGCGCTAAACCATTTAAATGACGACATGAACTGAAACGCACAGTTAATACGATAGGCGAGCTACCCATATCCAGCAAAATCGCAAATACGTAATAATCCGCGCGAAATTACACACGAAATCGTTTGAATGGCCAAAATAGCCCGTTTGTTAGTAACATTCAGTGGCGTCGACGGATCCGGGAAGAGTACCCTTGCTCAAACACTTATTGGGCAGCTCAGTAGCAAGGGCATCAAAACTGAGTACCTTTGGTGGTTTTCTGCTAATGACTCATTTCTCGGGAAAATCGCGGGATCTGTGGTCCAGAAACTTGCCAAGCCTATAGAAAGCAACACTGATGGAGTTCCAAAAGTCAGTCTGGTGCGAGCGTTGTACCAGTTACTCGTCCTCATGGACTTTCTATTGCACGTGTGGTCGTCGTCAATCTTGGGGAAGAATCTCGTCTGCGATCGCTACGTATACGATATCGTAGTTTTCTTTGCAACGGAGTTACACTATTCTGAATCTAAAGCCAAAAACCTGATACGACTACTGAAGAGCGTTACACCAACACCACTTATTGCCTTTCTCGTCGATGTCCCTGCTGAGATTGCTCTGCAGAGGAAACACGATATACCCTCCAGCGAGCAACATGAAAGGCTTCGCAAGCTGTATTTCGATCTTGTCAAAGGTGATACAACCGTGAAGGTCGTGGATGGCTCCAAACGCCTTGAAGAGGCAAATCACATTGTATGGGTTCAAGTGAACGACCGTCTTGGCGGAATCACGAGGTGCTGACAAGCTCTGCATACAGGAACCACTCTCTGTGCCCAATCGATAAGGCAATTCAAAGTTACGTGCGCAATTTGACAGGAAACTAGCTTGAAATCTATTTTAAGTGTTCGAATAGCTATTCCGACTCGCGATTAATGCAACCAATCTGAGGCCCAACTCTCCTATCGCGTGACTCTCTCAAAAGCCAGCGATCATGCCTGTGCGAACTGAAGGCACTTGCGACTTGCTTTGGGTCGATCGCGACAACGCGTCAACCTTCGCATTTCTTGCAAGTACCTAGCCGGGCTAAGATTCCACAAGAACCGATATCGCCCCTCACGCGCCCACGCCCCAGCAGATAGCAGCGACTAGGCGCAACAAGGACAACTGGATTGATTATTGCATCGACTGATTATTCGAACCCTGGGGGGCGTCTCGCTGCCTCATTTGGAATAATCGTTTGCAAATGTCGCAATCAACAGGAAGTCAAGGATAGCAACTGTGCGTCACATCGACCATTGACAGCGCCCGCTTCACGCCGCCAGCATCTCTGCCGTACACCCGTGGATAAACGATTTAAGCACAGCCAATGTTACTCGTATGGAGATGCGATCGCCGATGCAAGAACTAAGCGAAAAAAGGGACGATATTGAAGAAGCTCTGAGCACAGCACGCGAGCGCGGAGCCCAGTTCGCTGATATCCGTCTAGAGAGCTCTGATGGCACTTCAATCTCCGCGAAAGACGGGATAACGAAGATAAATAGCTCAAATGAACTTGGGGCTGGAATACGGGCTTTTTTGGAAGGAGCGTGGGGGTTTGCCTACACGACACAAGTCGATCGCCGCGGCATGACCGATTGCGCTGAACGCGCGGTCAGTCTCGCCAAAGCAGTTTATGAGCACGCTGAGAAGTTTTCGATCGAGGTGCCGGCGTTTGAAGACACCGTCAAGACTACTGTACAGCGGCTGCCGACTCAAGTCCCAATAGCCGATAAGCTCGGCTACGTCCTGCAACAAGAGCGAGATGCAAAAGAAACGGACAAGCGCGTCAGCAGCACAGAGATCGGATACGCCGACATTGTTCTGCATAAAATAATCGCTAATTCCGAAGGAACGTATGTCAATGAGACCGTCGTGCGGTCGATCGCTCGCGCTATGATCTTCGCCAAAGAAGGTACATTGCGGCAGTCTGGCTATAAGGCCAAAGGTGATTCAAAGGGGTTCGAGCTGTTCCTCGACGGCGCGGATATCGGCCGAACAGCTGCGACACAAGCAGTCTCGCTCCTCGACGCAAAACCAGCACCTTCCGGGCAGTTTGATGCTGTGCTCGACCCGTCGCTCTCCGGGGTTTTTGCGCACGAGGCGTTCGGACACGCAGCCGAAGCTGACGCGATCATTTCGGGCACATCTATCCTGGCAGGGAAGCTAACCCAGAAGATTGGCTCTGATGCAGTGACGATCATTGACGACCCGAGCTTGCGGAGTTATGGTTACATGGCCTACGACGATGAGGGTATCCAAACGCGCCGAAAGGTGTTACTGGAGCACGGGATTTTGCAGACCTACCTGACCGACGTCGAAACCGGGTCGCGCCTAGGGTTGGGGTCAAACGGAAGCGCACGCGCACAGCGGTACGACGCTCCGCCCATCGTGCGGATGAGTAACACCTTCTTTGAACCTGGGGATTACGCGTTTGACGAGCTGCTCGAGGGGTTCAGCGGCATATACTTCATCGGCTGGCAGTATGGCTACACGACCCCTACAACAGGGATGTTCACCTTCAAAAGCAGAGAGGCGTACGCGGTCGAACGCGGAGAACTGCGCGACCATTTGAGGGACGCGGCGCTGAGCGCGATGACGCTCGAAGTCCTTCACAACATCAACGCAATTACGCGGACCTTGTCGTTCGACCCTGGAACGTGCGGCAAAGGCGGACAGATGACACCAAACACCACAGGCGGCGCCTACACGCGTGTGAGTGACGTCGTTGTAGGGGGGATGTAGGTGACGACTCACACCGAGCGAGAGGCTACGCTCCTTGAAGTGTGCACGCGGGCATTAGAGCTCGTAGACACGTCTATCTACCAAGGAGAGGCGTTCGCCACTCACTCGAACTCTGTCAGCGCAGAGCTCGAGAAGGGCAAGATCAAATCAAGCCAGAGCGGCTTTGAGAGCGGCATCGGGATTCGGATCTTCAAGGATGGTAGCATGGGGTACGCGCACGCATCTCTCGAACGGGTTAAGTCCGCTGTCGACCAGGCGATCGCGGCGGCACGTGCCGGAAGTCCTGATAAAGATTTTAAATCGCTTCCGCCGGCCGAGCGCTATCCCGCCGTCTCCGGTACCTGGGATAACACAATCGCATCACTCGACGTCTCAACGGTCGCGCAACTTGCGATTGACGTCGCCGATGCAGCGCGTATTGACAAGCGCGTCGATATCATCAATTCTGGCGCGTCCGTCGGGCAGTGGAGCGGCGCGATCGCAAACACGTTCGGCGTTTCGGGAACGGACAGTGGAACGCAGGCAGCGCTCGACGTAGACGTGATTGCTCACAAGGGGGAGGCCAGCGGAAATGGCTTCGAGTACGCCGGGTCGCGGCGTTTCGATTTCGATGTTGATTCGGTTGGAATTGCAGCAGGAGAGATGGCACTGCGTAGTATGAACCCACAGCCGATTCTATCAGGCAAGATGCCAGTCGTGCTTGATCCCCTTGCTGTTGGATCCATCATTGCAGCTGCGGTCACCGTGAGCGCTGACGACGCGCAACGGGATCGTTCGTTTCTAACAGGGAAAATAGGCGAACACATCGCTGTAAGCGAGTTCACGATCGTGGACGACGGACTGCTTAGCGGCGGCTTAGAGACAAGCCCCTTTGACGCTGAAGGAGTGCCCTCACAGCGAACCCCTCTCGTCGAAAGAGGCGTCTTGCGATCGTACCTGTACGACAGCTACACGGCAAACAAAGAGGGGAGAACGAGCACGGGCAACGCCTCTCGCGGGGACTTTCGGCAACCGCCTTCGATATCCCCAACAAACCTCGTAATCGCAAGCGGAGCTGAGGCCAACGTAATCGATGATGTGCAACACGGCATTTATGTTAGGGCCACCGGCGATCGGCCGAATACGAGCACCGGAGAGTTTTCCGGAATGGTCTACGCCGGCTACGCCATCGAAGACGGTGAACTCGAACACGCGCTAAAGCAAACCAACATCGGAATCAACGTCCTCGACTTGCTTCAGCAGATCGATGGCATAAGTCGCGAGGTCAAGACGTACTTCAGCTTGACGACGCCAACCGTTCGGGTAAGAGATGTCAGCGTCGCAAGCAGCGACTAGGGCAACGCAAGCAGTAAATAGAGGGAGAAAGACATCCTGCTTACTCGGGAGAGAGGCGAGAAATGGTGGCTTTTTTGCGAGACTTGGAAAAAACAGCGCGTCAGAACGACAGCTGGCTTTGCGTGGGACTTGATCCTGATGGCACGGTGGATGATATTTTTGATTTCAACCAGCGTATCATCAGCGCTACGCTCGATTTAGTCTGCTGTTTCAAGGTCAATACGGCGTTCTACGAAGCGCGCGGCCCTTCGGGGTTGGACGCGCTTATCAAGACAGTGGAGTATGTCAAAGAGTTCGTGCGCGTGCCGATCATCGTAGATGCAAAGAGGGCCGACGTGGCACACTCATCAAAAGCACATGCCAAGTACGTGTTTGAGATCGTAGGAGGTGACGCCGTGACGGTGAGTCCCTATATGGGACTCGACGCGATAGAGCCCTTCATCGAGCGGCGAAACAAGGGCGTTTTTATCCTCTGCAAGACGTCAAACGCCGGGGCAGCAGAGATACAGAATCTATCCTGCGCCGAACCGCTCTACCAGGTCGTGGCGAAAAAGGCTTTAGAGTGGAATATACACGGCAATCTCGGCATCGTCGCGGGCGCTACCCAAGGCGGCGAACTGAAAACGGTGCGCGGCATCGTAGGCGAAGATGTTCCGCTCCTCATCCCAGGGGTAGGATCACAGGGAGGCAATCTTCAAGCGGCAGTCACGTCTGGGATGAATGCACAAGGGCGCATGGGCATCATTGCCGTTTCTAGAGACGTCATTTTCGCGCCATCGCCTCACAAGATGGCAACTGCATTCCGCAATGAGATCAATACATATCGGGGGAGTGTTGAAACACTTACGCTCTAATTGACGTGGCGGACACTCACTTGATCCAGGAGCTTGCTGACGTTTTCTGGCGTTATGGAGACATCCTGAATAAGCGTTGCTGCCGTCCCGGTCGCCGCTGCCCGCTGTACTGCCTCCTTATAGCTTTCTCCTAAGACCAACGCGTGAACAAACCCAGCAACTGCCGAGTCTCCCGCACCGATGGTATTCGTGACCGTCACACGGGGCGGACGCGCTATCCAGCGTTCATCTTCAGTTACGAGAAGCACGCCTCTAGCGCCCATGGAGACAAGCACAACATCAATACCTCGCTCGTGCACCTGAACAGCAGCATCAACGATCGAACCGATGCTATTGAGTTGTGTAGCCATCAGTCGTTCAAGCTCGTGCACGTTGGGCTTGACGATGTGAGGTTTTGCCCTCAACCCGGCCTTGAAGGGCTCATCATCAGAATCGAGGACGACAGTAGCTCCTTTGGCTTTGGCGATCTCTACGATTTTCTGATAAATGATTGGGTTGACCCCTAAAGGAACGCTTCCGCTGATGATGACATAATTGGCGTCCTTGAGGCGTTTTATGGTGTCGATCATCTCCATGAGCTCGAAGGACTGAATGAACGGGCCGCGCAAGTTGAACGAGATCTGTCGATTTTTTGCTGCCTCGTGAATGTAAACGTTAATTCGGGTCTCGGCAGAGATCCTCACAAACTCGCAGTTAACGCCGAGGTTAAAAAGACATCCTTCGAGCTCCCGGCCAGTGTACCCGCCAGAAAACCCTATCGCTTTGTTATCCACGCCAAGCCGGGTGAGCGCTTTCGAGACGTCGATGCCTTTGCCACCTGCATATCGCTCATCGCCGTCCACTCGGTTAGGGTTGTGATATTCGATCGACTCAACGGTAAGGATGCGGTCAAGGGCTGGATTTAGCGTAATCGTGTATATCATAGCTACGTCTGCCCGCGTCCACCAGAATTACGCAGGCGATGTTGCGGTATCCACAGCGACGAACAACCGCAGATTCACGGCATGTTGTACTCTTTCACTTTAAACTCTTTTCTTCCCGTGTAGATCTCCAGTGCCTCCTCCACGCCTGCACCGTTTACGACGATCGCTGAAATCGCATTGCACATTTGAATGGCTTCCTTGAGCCGCTTTTGGTGGATGTTCCGGCCAGTCGCATTGCCACTTGCGCCGCTTATAAATATCTGCTCCCACAGGCGCTCGAGGAAAAGTTTGACGTCCACGCTTGAACCCCCTGCGCACAATACTTTGCATCGGGCCGCGGCCTGAACGGCCTCTTTAAAGGCTTCTTTGGAATCGACGCCGTCTTTCTTTGGGTAGTTTACTTTCACAAAATCCGCGCCGAGTGCGGCACCCAACCCGGCAGCGCCGGCGATGAGATGCGGGTCGTGCTCATCTTTCACTGCCTCGCCGCGGGGGTAGATCCAAATGATCGCGATCATGCCACGCTTGTGGGCGCCGTAAATAATCTGGGCGGCCTCGTGCAGCATGTGCGCTTCGTATTCGCTTCCCGCGTAGATCGTATATCCAACGGCGGGAATGCTCAACGCCGAACTCGTCCGAAACCTATCGACTTGTTCCATGGAATAGAATAGGCCACTGAACGGTTCTGCTTGCCCGGTCTTTACGAGATTCGTCTTGGAATTGAGCTTTATAAGATAATTGACGTCCGGATAGTCTTCGCCGAACCGAGCGATCAGACCCATCTGCGTCGCAAAACACCCGATTTCAGCGCCACTCGCGATTCGAAACAAGTGCTCAGGATCGTTATCGTCGGGGGAGATGCCGGGGCCGTGGAAATCATCGTTCAAGTGCTCAATCTTCTGATCTCCCGCGAAGAGCATAAGACGGCCACTTCCCCTGGTCATAGTGAATAGATTTCTTGTGTATTCCATTCGCAGCTCCTGGGGAACATCTAACGGAGCCCTAATTGCGCTCATCGAGAAATCCATTTGGTACCTCCTGTCTACGGGTTTCTTCCCTTTTTCACTAACTCGACTGCCTAGCTTATTGCTTTGTCGCCGGTTTAGCGCGGACACCGCCGTTTGACCGCTACCGATAGCAGCGTGGACACCTCCTTACAGCTATTGAGTCTATGTAGCTCACTTATAAGGGGGGATACCGTACGCATGAAATGTGATAGATCAGCGCAAAGAACCCGTAGAAGTGTGCCCCGGCGTCTTCCAGATACCGGCGCAGCGGCCATCGTGTCACGTTTACCTCATCGTTGGGACCGACAAGATCGTCATGATCGATTCGGGAATTGATGCAAGCTTTAGTGATTTGAGGGATGCGTTAAGCGACATCGGATTCACGCCTGCAGATGTCGATTTGGTCGTTAACACGCATGAACACTTTGACCACATTGGCGGCAATAAGTACTTCTACCGCACGGCCATTATCGCGGCTGGACGGCTCGCTGCAGCAAAAATAACCGAGAAAGACGCATATGTCACCATGTACTCGTCATTTTCGGCCGATTATCGGTATACGAGACCGCATTTGTGGTTTGAGAACGGAGCGTTTGTCGACCTAGAAAACGCGAAACTCGAAGTGATCGATACTCCCGGGCACACATCAGGCTGTATATGCATCTATGAGGAGTATAACAAACTGCTATTCTCAGGAGATACAGTTTTCGCACACGGGACTCTGTCGGCGATAGCACCTTCGGGAAGTGCTGGTGACTACGTTCATTCCATGGACGTGCTCAATACGAAAAAGATAGAGCAACTCTTTCCGGGCCACGGATCGCTTTCGCAAACACCCTCTGAAGACATAGAACGCGCGTCGAAAAACGCCAGAACAAGATTGCACGAAATGAAAACTGGCGATACGTGGTCTGAATCTACACCTCTAGACGAACCAGGTCAGTGAAAAAGCCATTTGGCCTTCTACCTGCGAATTTCTTCCTTTTCCACTAACGCAACCTCTAAACATATTGCTTGGTCGGCATTTCAAGGTGATTCTGCTCCCCAAACTGATGGTCAGGTCGGTCCGCACGGGATGCAAAACAAAGCAACACTGTCAAACTCCAAAGCCGCGAATTTTCTAAAAAAAGCTCTCGCGTTGCCAGCATAGGCACCGCCGAGGAGACGAGAGAGGTTCGCAAGTCATACGCACTTGAATCAGCAAGCGCGAGAACGTTAGCGCTGTGAAAGGGGCTTGCTATTTCAAGAAGGCCCGCTCGCCTTCTTCCATATAGCAGACGCGATTACCGATGTTTACTGCGTGATCCGCGATGCGCTCAAGGTATCGAATGATGTATAGGAGGCTGGTCACGTCAGATACGGTCTCCGTTGAGCATTTGCCTTGAGCGAGCGCGTTCACCATGTTGTTTACGATGTCTTTATAGAGGTAATCAATTCTGTCGTCACGCGCCTCGAAGCTACGCGCTTGTTGAACGTCACCTTGCGCGTACGCTTCGATGCTATCAGCGACCATCGCCTTCACGTCAGCGACGAGCTCATTAAACTTCGATGCGGAAACGGGTATGTGGATGGGCTTCCCCATGGTGACGACCTCTTCGGAAATGTCGACCGTCCAATCTCCGATGCGCTCCAAATCAGTTATCATCTTAAAAGAGGTCGCAATTACTCTCAGGTCCTTTGCCATAGGTTGCTCAAGTGCAAGAAGCTTTATGCACTGCGATTCGATCTTTCGATCGAGAGTATCTATTCTATTATCATTGGCGATTACACGCTCAGCAAGCGCAGTATTGCTCGTCTCAAGCGCGGCTAGCGCGTCCTCAACAGATTGCAAGGTGATGGCCCCCATGTCGGTGACGTCGTCCCTCAACTGATTCAACTTTCTAGTGAAACGATTTCTAGCCATGCCTACTTCTCTTATCCGAACTTGCCGGTCACGTAGTCTTCTGTCCTCTTGTTTCGCGGTCGTTCAAATAAGTCTATCGTAGAGGCGTACTCTACAATCTCGCCCAGCCAGAAGAACGCCGTGTGCGACGAGACGCGCGCGGCTTGTTGCATGTTATGCGTGACAATGACAATCGTATAGTCCTTTTTGAGTTCGTGTAGTAGATCTTCAATCTTTGACGTCGCGATCGGGTCGAGCGCCGACGCCGGCTCATCCATAAGGAGGACGTCAGGTTCTACCGCGAGGAGCCGCGCAATGCAGAGCCGCTGCTGCTGACCGCCCGAAAGCCTGAGCGCGGACTCATTGAGCCGATCCTTAACTTCGTCCCAAATCGCGGCGCCTTTGAGGCTCCTTTCTGCAATCTCGTGCAGGGTCTTTTTATCTCGAATCCCGTGGACCCGCGGCCCGTAGGCGACATTGTCGAAGATGGACTTCGGGAACGGGTTAGGCTTTTGAAAAACCATCCCAATCTCTTTGCGAAGTTCCACGACGTCCGTATCCGAGTCGAGGATGTTACGTCCTTTGTAGATTACTTCGCCAGTAAACTTGACATTGTCTACAAGATCATTCATTCGGTCAAGTGTTTTGATGAAAGTCGATTTTCCACATCCTGATGGACCGATTAGGGCCGTGACTGCGTTCTTTTGAATCTCGATGTTGATGTTCTTGAGGGCTTGAAAGTTCCCAAACCAGAGGTTCAGGTTCTTTATGCTTATTTCAATCTCGCCGCTCATGTCGTCATAGCCCCTTTAGTTTCTTGGTATAGCGGTTCATTAGATAGTCAGTTGTAAATGTGATGGCCAAGATCGCAATAATCAGCACGGCGGCTGTACCATAAGCCGTTGTGGTGTCGTTGTACTCAGTAAGGATATTATAGATATACAATGTCATTGGGCACGCAGGATCCCGCACGCCGTGGATCAGACCCAGAGCACCGCCTACAGTAAGCAGGATGGCCGCAGTCTCACCGATAGCACGCCCTGCGCCGAGAATGAGCCCCGTAATGATTCCTGGGAGCGCTGTAGGCATGACAACGGTGGTAATCGACTGCCATTTCGTCGCACCTAAGCCTAAGCTGCCTTCCCGCAGCTCCCCGGGGACGGCTTTCAACGCCTCTTCGGAAATTCTGAGCGATATGGGGAGCACCATGAATGCAAGCGTCAGCCCGCCCGATAGTACAGACCATCCTCCAGTGTAAGGCTGTAAATAGATGACAAAAAAGAGGAATCCAAAGAGGCCGATAATGATAGACGGTATACCTGCCAATACTTCTGCCGCTTGGCGAAATACTTTTCGCAGGAGGTTCTCTTTTGTGTATTCGTTCAAATAGATTGCACCGCCGACGCTCAGCGGCGCAGCTACCAGCAAGGCTAAGCCCGTGACCGCGACCGTCGCCACTATCGTCGAGTAGATTCCTGTCCCTTGCTGTCCCCTCACACCAGGATTTGTGGTCAAGAAGTGCCAGCTGATGAGCGGAAGTCCGTTTACGAGTATGTAGGCCAATATGACGATGAGGATGAGTAGGGTCGCAATACCGGCCCCCCAGAGCAATCCTATAGCAGCAGTCTCGCGGAGTTTGGCCGCCATTAGTAGGTCACTCGCCTCCTGCTCACAAGGTTTGCGAGCCCCGTAAGAATCAAAATGAACACAAAAAGTACTACGCCCATTGCGAAGAGTGCCTGCTGGTGTGCCCCCGTTGCATAACTCATCTCGAGTGCGATTGTCGCCGTAAGCGTGCTCACGGGAGCGAATATTGAACCGGGAATAGCTATAGCGTTTCCAGCCACTAGCAATACCGCCATTGTCTCGCCGATAGCGCGCCCCATGCCGAGTATGACGCTGGCAATGATGCCCGAGCTTGCTGCGGGGATCAAGACGCCCCTAATCGTTTGCCAGCGCGTAGCCCCCATCGCTAGACTCCCTTCCTTGTATTCACGAGGAACAGCGCGCACAGCATCAGTAGATATGCTGATGATGGTGGGGAGTATCATCACGGAGAGGATGATCCAACAGGCAAGAACGCTCGTCCCAAATCCACCAAATTGCCCGCGTATCCACGGTACAATCACAAGAAGGGCAAAGAACCCGTAAACGACTGATGGGACACCTGCCAAAGCGCTTACGGAGGGCATCAGCGCGCGCCGGACCGCAGGGGGTGCAATTTCAGCTAAGAAAACGGCACACGCGATCCCCAGCGGCGCTCCAATCGCTACGGCGCCCAACGTGACGATAAGCGATCCCAGAATAATAGGGAATATCCCCCACGTGCCGGCGGCGAAGCTATCGGTAGGCAACCAAACGCTGCCTGTCAGAAAGCTCAACCCCGCTTCAGCCAAGAAAGGCACGCCTTGGCTAAAGACGAAAATGATAATCAAGAAAATAGCGAAGATTGACGAGATCGCACACAACAGCAGGATCCCCTGGATGAAACGCTCTCCTACAACCCTCGTTCTTGTTCTCCGAAGGGTGCGCACCCCTATGTTGGCCGTGTTAACCACCGCTTAGTTGCAAAAAAAAGGAGGGGAGGGGATGTGCAGGTCGTTAGGTTGGCGTTGCTGTCGTTGCTGTCGTTG
>PMMR01000005.1:0-1904 GCA_003162175.1 Candidatus Methanoflorens crillii
AAGTCGAACGATCAGAGATGAGCGTACCGCAAAGTCCATTCCCTCAGATAGCGTATCGCGAGCAGATTCTCGAAGAGGGGTGGGTAGAGGATGATCGTTTGTAGGGATCGATCAGACTCAGGCGATACGTGATTTAGCTGTTCGTAGGCGTTTAAAGAGCGGTCGACGACAGCGACACCCGCGACGCTACCGCGCACAGCGCCAGACGCCGGTCGTACGGTGGCGGGGGTCTCGTGCAGCGTTGGCGCACCTCTTCACTGTAGTAGCGTCTTACGATACATCTTGAGGCACTGCATAGCGCGGCGATGACCGTTTACGCTCTCGTTCGCGTCTGCTCACGAACAAAAGAGAGGAGGTAGTAAGGCCCCCCCGCTCCTTTTCCAGTAACTCCGCTCGCCTTCCATCCACCAAAAGGCTGGACGCCGGGCCACGCCCCCGTCGTTGCACCGCCGCGCCGATTCGCATAACACACGCCGAACTGCATAGAAGCGAAGAAGCGCTCCACCTCGTCCTTATCTTTAGAAAAAATGCCCGCGGTGAGACCGTATTCGGTCGCGTTTGCCTCCCGCAACCCTTCCTCGAGTGATGCGATGGTGTCNNCCTCCGTCCTGAAGACCGTCTTTGACCGCGCCTGTGAACTTCGCAAGTGCGGCGCGATCGATGAGGGGGCCCACAAAAACGTCGCTCTTGCGAGGGTCGCCCACAACGATCTTTTCGGTCGCTGCGCGGAGCTTTTCGATGAACTCAGGCGCTACTGTTGACTCAACGTACACGCGCGACGTGGCGCTGCACTTCTGCCCGCTGTAGCCAAAAGCTCCTTTGAGCACGCCTTCGACCGCCGTGTCGAGGTCTGCAGAGGCAGTGACGATGGCAGGATTCTTGCTGCCCATTTCTGCGACAAACGGCTTTGGATAGGGCTGGCGTACCGAGAAATTGCGCTGAAGCCAGATCCCTGCGTCTCGGGACCCCGTAAAAGCGATTCCGGCGACATCGGGGTGCGCCACCACGACCGCTCCAAATGGCGTTCCCGGACCGGTAATAAAGTTCAGCGCGCCTCCGGGAACCCCTGCTTGCACGCACGCTGTGTGCAGCTTCAGGCCGGTCAGTGGCGCTTTGCTCGTCGGCTTGAACACCACGGTGTTTCCGGTGAGGAGTGCCGCTGAAACCATTCCCGCTGCGAGAACGAGCGGGAAGTTAAACGGCGAGATAATAGCCCACACGCCATACGGCTGCATGGTGCTGATGCTTCGCTCTCCGGTGACATCGGACAATGGAACGGTGAAACCCCCCACCCCCTCATAGATGGCGCAGTTGTACCTGAGCATCTCGACCGCTTCATACACCTCAGCGAGAGCCTCAAATCTGTTTTTTCCCACCTCATAGGTCATGAGAGCGGCAAGGGGGAAGCTCTGCTTCTCGATGACTTCCGCGATGGCGCGAATGATCCGCACGCGTTCTTCCCAGTCAGTTTGACTCCACGCGGGAAACGACTCCGTCGCCTCGGCGACCGCGGACCGGGTCTCGGCCTTACCGCCTTTTTGAAACGTGCCGATGACGAGATCGGTATCGATGGGGGAGCGTGTCTCAAAATCCTCGATAGCTGCGACGCGCCGGCCGCCGATATACATGGGGTGATGCTGCCCAAACTCTCCTCGCACCGTTTCCAGCGCCTGTTCGTAGCCGCTNNGTCGAGTCCTCCTCAGCGTCTTGTTGGAGAGACTAACACTGCTGCACCCTCGATTCGTGCGCCTGTATAATATGCTATCGGTTAAGAACTGGCGAGTTCTTTCATTGGATGTGCGTTGAGCCAGATAGCGCAGACGTTTTTTTGCAAAAAATGGGCTGAATGAGCCCCCTCGCAAAACGTGGCGCGGCGTTGGGCGCGACTCGCCGCGAAGTGAGAA
>PMMR01000005.1:1938-6155 GCA_003162175.1 Candidatus Methanoflorens crillii
GGCGAGGGCCGGTCGGGGTTGGTCGCCCGCTCCTTTGCTATGCGCTTGATGCATCTAGGTTTCGACGTTTACGTCTTTGGCGAGGTAGTCACCCCTGCAGTCAAAACAAACGATCTAGTGATCGCCGTTTCCGGGACGGGCGAAACAGGTCCGGTTAACGAGACAGCAAAGATCGCCAAGCGTCACGGAGCTAGGATTGCCGTTGTCACCTCGAATACGGACTCATCCCTCGGCAATATTGCGACCAACACGGTGACCATCCGCGGCCGAACGGAAGCCGATGAAACGAGCTTCTTAGAGCGTCAGGTTACTGGCGTATCAATCTCACTCACGCCGCTTGGGACGCTCTTTGAGATCAATGTGATGGTGTTCTTGGACAGCGTCATTGCCGGCCTGATCGCAGCTCTACAAAAGAAGGAGGAAGAACTAGAGGAGCGGCATTCAGATCTAAGGGCGCAACGAGAGGTACTGACGGCAAATCCACACGACGCCCATCGCGAGTAGTAACGCGTTATCGTCCAGTTCAAATGCGAAGACGTTTTTTTTGACACTGATCGGCGGCACCTACTCGACCCAACACGGTTAAAACCTCCGAGACGAATCAAGAGGCGTCGAGCAGGAGTGGGGGGTGACCATGGCGTGGACAGCATAATTCTGTACGTGCTCCTTGGGGCGACTGCCGGAGTTTTCAGCGGCTTGTTAGGAATCGGGGGGGGCCTCATCCTGGTCCCGATGCTCGTGCTGCTCGTCGGGCTCACCCAGCAACAGGCGCAAGGCACCACGCTCATTTTGCTGACCGCACCTTTTGGGCTACTGGCTGCCTTGACGTACTACCAGAGCGGCTATGCCGACTTGAAGATTGCGGCGATTCTTGGCATTGGCTTCTTTTTCGGAGCTTTCCTCGGGGCGAAAGTCGCAGTAAGCGTCCCGAACGTTGTTTTGCAAAAGGTTTTTGGTGTAGCGCTGTTGGTGGTGGCAGTATACCTGCTGCTAAGCAAATAGCGGGTAAGCGTCGCGTTTTGCCCCCCTATCATCAGTCATCCTACTGGCGCAACAAGACAGCGCACGACGCTAATATGCTCCTTTAGGCAGGGAAAGGATTATAAAGACGCGAAAGCCTATCAAAGTAATTGGCAAATCAAACGCTCTAACGAGCTGAAGTCCGCTGTAGAGCCTATGATGGTCTCTAGACGCGTGCACGGTTCAGTGTTTGCGTGTTCGGGATTGGCAGTGCGCGGAACCAGAAAGTTTGAGGCGTCGAAAAGTAATAGAATCAAAGCGAGGCAAAAGAATGGGTCTATTTAAACTGATGAGTTTGCCACTACGAATGATGATGTGGCCCATGGCGGCGCCGGTCCGCATGATGATGATGCCTTTGAAGATGGCGTTGCGTCTTTTAACGGTAATGCTGCTGTTCGCGCAACTGATGGTACTACTGTTCGCGGCCGTCATGTTCGTCATGTTCACCGTCGTGCCGGCCGTCATGTTCGGGCTGTTTTTCGTGATGAAAAAAATGCGCATGGGAAAGATGGGAAGGCATGGAAGAATGCAGAAGCACATGCCCATAGCCCGGCGCTTTAAGCCCTAGGCGTAATAAACAGCGAAAAACTGGAAAATCCAGCCTCTGACACAGAGTGCTGTTTTTTTTTATTTTTGCAGTCGCAGCGGCGCGCCGTCCGCGCTAAACGCTGAAAAACAGATTCTGACGCGGCCGGTAGGTGCAAAGGAATTACTGCACTTGAGAAGTCGGCAGATCGACCGCTTTCTCTAGGTCTCCACCAATGTGACGTCCGCTATGCTTGTAATCGTGCTTCTTTGCATACCTCAACGTCGGCCAGTTCAATCCTTCCGTTCTGATGCGCGTCGACCACTTTGGCTGTTGCGCTCAGGACGCGTCAGAGCTTCTAAAAAGCGCGGGAACAACGACGTGGACTATTTAGGTATGAAAGTGCGTGTAGGACACTGAGTTGTCTCTCGGTCGCCTGGCACCTCGTGGCTAATGCAACTGCCTTTGCTTTCGTCGATTGGCTCATAGAACTTACATTCTTTGCACGTAGACACGAGCTCACCCTCCTTTGACTATCAGAAAGACTTGGTGCCGTGTTATATGTACTCTCTGTTACTGCTGACCTAGGTAATGGTTCGAGCTGTGTAAACGTCGCTGCACGCTCAAAATCGATCTGCGCGTTAGCTCCTGAAATGAGGAGCGGCTTCTTCTTTAGCCTTCATGAACTGCCAAGTCTGTCCATCGTGCGTAAGCCGCGCTCAATCCGCCCAGTCATCATTGACAGGGGCGTGATCCGATGTTTCCAGAGTCTTCATCAAACGCGCTGTGATTTCCGTGCTTTTTTGCTCACTGAAAATCGTTTGCAGGACGCTGGTGAGCCGGTTGCGGGCTGTTGCGAGGTTTTCCATATCAACCATGAGGTCAGCGTCTTGGAGAATGCCGAGCGTGTGGGCGACGAGCGAATGAATCATACACGCCTTGAGATCGCACTCAAATTCCGACTCTGTCTCGCGGCGCAGGTCGTCGTGGTGTGGCAGGTAGAACTTGCACCCGCTTCCTGGAACCATCACCCCCATTTTCGGACCATCTAGCGCATTGCGCTGCAGGGCAGCGATCAGCTCGTCAGCCGTCAGCCTATCCATTTCAGCGGTGATGATATCGAAAACAGCGTGCTCTAAGTCGATCATTGTCAGTGCACTTATGGTCGTTGATTAGTATTTATCTATCTGTCTCTTAGCCTTTTGAGCTTGCCTAAGAATGGCTTGTCGCATACCGCTCAGCCAGGGGCGGGACAGTAAAGGAGGGGCTTGCGACCTGAATGCTTGCATGCAGAAGTAAGCCAAAACTAAGCCAAAAATGTGCCACAATTTCGCGCCCAACCAAACATAGTCATTTGCTACTCGACCTATCTATCGGCGAACGGGTTATATACGCATACGAAAATCGAAAATAAGAAGTTACTCGCGCGTACGGTCGCCGTTCACGCCCTCGGCGATATCCAATAGTTCGTTTATGGTCTCGGCTACCGTCATTTTATGCCGCGTTGCGATATGGCGCTTACTAATATACACCATGAACCGATCGTGGGTTCCCTTCGGGACTTTTAACATCTTATAGTGCTCCATGATACACCTTGTATTACCAAGTAACATTTAGATACTTAGATGTATATGCTAACGAGTTAACATATGGTGACAAGTTATATATACTTAGGGTGTGTAGTTAGCTTAACAACCAAAGCATGCCAGAGCTGACGTACGACATGCCCGCAGTTATCCCTTGTTCTTTTTCGTGCGGGGCTTACCCGCTGTTCATCCGATCCTCGTCGCCTATCGAGCGTGTGCTGAGGTTAAACGTTACGTGCCAGTGGGTGCGTTGTCTTTGGAAAAAGACGAGATTAGAGTACAAATGAAGGTTTATAGTTAAGCGCGACGTTGGCGTTCGAGGACGTCGCAAACGCGCTATTCGAGGAGGCAGAAGCTAATGATAGCGATTGAACTGGTGGTGATCGAGGTGGCGATAATCGTTGGGATCGTGCTTGAGGGTTTGCTATTTGAGCGATCGTTTGACGCGATCAAGAAGCGATTGGTGACGCAGCCGAGCGTAGGCCGTGTTCCTACCGCGGCCTAATCCTACATTATGGGAGATATGAACGTTTGACGAGGCTGCTAGAAGCATGACTGGCGAGAGTGACAAGGTGGGTACATGACGGTTATTATACTTGACTGGGATTTTGCGCACTATTACCGACGTGTAGACGAGCGATATTTGACGCTCGACGAAGCGATAGGACAGGTAAAAGGGCACGAGGGGCAGAATGGAGAGCTAAAGGAGCGGATAGCGCACCCGCGCAAAACCCATGCATTGAGGGAGGCGCTAACCGACTTTCGAGACAATGCCGCCGAGTTGCATCGCATTAAGCGACACTTGCGCAAGCTCATAAACGCAGGCGTCGAAGTGCTACCACAGCCGGATCCACGCCTCTCTATGCCGGAGCATCAACGTGCGTTGTATGCTGGCTTACAGTGGAATGGCGCAAAAAACGGATGGGTAACCGAAGCAAACGAGCCTATTAGGGTGTAATCGCTGTTATTTACATGTCTTGTTTTTGGCGCGGGACGGATTACTCGAAAACGTGTCTGCTTGAGTTCTAGCCTATACACTCGGCCAGAAACGGTGAGTCTTAGCTCTAGTAGTTCTTCTCAAAATG